>CBJLMA010000007.1:0-78428 GCA_966424035.1 uncultured Sphingomonas sp.
CGATCACTTTCTTGATCGACGCAAGGATGTCCTCCATCGAAGGTTCACGGCCGGGGGATTGCATCAGCGCGATATTGCCTATCGCGAGCTCGGAGTCACCCCTCGAGCTGCCGCAATCCGACTGTCCGAGCCGCGGAAGTCGGCGCAAATCGGCAGTGGATCTCATATCCCATATGATCGGACAGCATGCTTCCGTCCGCTTGCTTGCCGAAAAGAACCGTAACTCCGGCAGGCGCGATTCGCCCGGACGAGCCGGAGGCATAGAATTCGCGGACGGATAGTCGCGGCTAAGCAGTGGATAGGTGTTGAAAATCGCCTGGGACCACGAGCGGAATCGACGCGTCGCGGTCCATGGCAATGGGGCGACAACACAGAACGGCACCCTGCCATTCGGCCACGATGGGCCGACTAGCGTCTATTTCGGCGGCGTAGCAGCGACCGGTACGACAGGCGGACTTGTGTCGATCCGAGCGGAGTCGATCTGCGGAGTCACAATTGGAGTCGCAGGCATTTCCTCCGGTGCAACGGTCCGCGTACCGACAGTCGGATGGCGCGGGTCGCTCGCCCAATCGTTCCAATTCCCAGCCACACGTCGGTAATTGCCAAGCGGATCGTAAAGCGGCCCGCCGTCGAGGCCGAGATCGCGCGCCTCGGCCTGGCCCATTGCGTTCAGTAGCTGGAAGCCGGCGACGTAAGCATCGCGCTTTGCCGTCACCAGAGCAACTTGAGAGTTCAGCAGCTCCTGCTCGGCATTGAGGACCTCGATGATCGTTCGGGTGCCGACGCTCTGCTCGGCCCGATTGCCTTCGAGTGCCAGCTCGTTCGCCTGCACCGCGACGGTCTCGGCCTGAATCGCCTTCTGCGCAGCTTCATAATTGGCAAAGGCCGCACGGGTGGTCTGCACGACCGCGCGCTCGGTTCCGACAACCTGCTCGAGCACCTGGCCCTGCTGCGCCTGCGCTTGCCGTATCCGAGCTGCAGGTAGTCCGCCCTGGAATACGGGCACGCGCGCGCTCAGGCCGACGGAGGTCGCGTTTCCGCTGTTCGCGAAGGGACTGTTGCTCCTCCCGAGGTTCCCGACATAGTTCTCACTGACCACACCCGACAGCGTCGGCAGACGGCTGGCCCGCGCGACGTTCACATCGTAACCGGATGCGATCGCCTGCCGGCTGATCGACACCAGGTCCGGGTTGTTCGCCAATGCGATGCGCACTGCCTCATCAGCGTTGGCCGGAAAGGGCGGCAGCGGCGGCGGGGGCGCAAGCTGAGCCGGCGCATGGCCGATCACTTGACGGTAAGTCGCCTCGCTGGCGGTGAGCCTGCCCTGCGCCTCGGCGAGTTGGGAACGACCGAGCTGCAGACGCGCTTCGGACTGGGCCACGTCGGTCCGCGTCAAATCGCCGATCTGGAACCGGTCCTGCGTTGCCTGCAGGTTCGTCTCCAGCACCTTCACGTTATTCTCATTGAGCTCGACGATTGCGCGGTCGCGGATCACGTCCATGTAGGCCGTGACTGCGTTCGTAAACACGTCGCCCTCAACCGCGCGGAGGGTCGCCCGGCCCGCTTCGACGCGAGTTTTGGCGGCTCGCACCGAGTTCTTGACCGACCCGCCGCTGAAGAACGGGACACTCAAATCAACGCCTGCCGATACCGTCGGGCCCTTGCCGCCATTGATCAGTAAGCCACTTTGAGTGAGCGTGCGGTTGAGCCCGACCGTCGCGCTGACCTGGGGTCGGCCGGCTGCCCTGGCGATGGCGACGGTCGCATCAGTTGCCTCAAGCGCTTGACGCTGTGCGGTCAGCGTTGGGTTAGTTTGATAGGAGGAGACCAGCGCCTCGCGAAGCGTGTCCGCAGATGCCGTACCCGCCAAGAGTACGGCAACGAGCGATGCCGAAATGAGCCTAACAACCACTCGTCGCCCCCTAGAAAGTAAAAGATCTCGGACGGCTGAAGCCCGGAAGCGCCGGAACTCCCGCATCGCCGATAGACAAATAGCCGAATACGCCGCCGGTCTTGCGACCAATCACCAACCTGGTCACGCCGCGATCGATCAGCGAGGTGCCCAGCCGGCCACCATCGGCAAGCTGCGCGACAAGTTCATCGGGAATAAATTCGATGGCACCATCGATCAGGATCTGGTCGTAAGGTCCACCCTCGGAGTTACCCTGTTCGAGGGGGTGCTCGACCACCCGGATTCCCTGCTCTTGCGCTGCGGCAGAGAGGACCGGGTCGCTTTCCACGGCAGTCGTGTCCAATCCCATGGCAGCGAGGACCGCGGCCGAATAGCCCGTGCCGGCGCCGACCACGAGGGCTCGCTGGCCTCGTTCAGGCAACATGTGGGTCAATAACTTACCCAACACGGCCGGTGCCGGCAGGAAGCGCCCCTCGCCCATCGCCACTGCGCGATCGACGTAGGCGAGCGGGCGAGTGTGGCTGGGCAGGAATCTTTCCCGCTCAACCTGGCGCATTGCGTCGACGACTGCGGGATCGGCCACGCCCTGTGGCCGCAACTGGCTTTCGACCATTGCTTCGCGGGCTGCGGCGAAATTGGGAATCGGGCTGTGCACGGTCATAAGTGTTCTGTTACTATAATACACCTAAATTTCAAGTTGCTCATATCGGCAGGCATCGGCCCCAACAACCGTCATTCATCGAAATACGAACCGACGAGCGGCAGGGGCTTGACCCGTACCGGACGGTCGCGCCAAAGCGCTTCGTTCTCCAAGGCCCGATGGCGGAGTGGTTACGCAGAGGACTGCAAATCCTTGCACGCCGGTTCGATTCCGGCTCGGGCCTCCAATTCCCAAATATAATCTTTTTCTTTCAATGACTTGGCCGATGGTTATCCAATTGATGACCTAATCGGAATCCCACCTTTGCCGGATTCGGGCGGCCCATACCTTCAAGGGAGGGCCGGAGCAGCGGGCCCCCGGTTCGTGAGCTTTGCATGCCTAGTTAACCGGTCGTCGTAGCACGCATCGGCATTTCCCAGGGTGGGAAATATTGCTTGTTTCCCACCCTGGGAAATGGTAGACGCCCGTCATGAGAATCATCGCCCGGAACAAGCTGGTCGCGTTCTGGGAAAGGCATCCGGAGACCGAGCCATCGCTTCGCCATTGGCACGAAGTTGCCGCTGCGGCTGGATGGCAAAGTCCGCTGGATGCGGTGTCAGATTTCTCGAAAGCCAAGGCGCTCAATGGTGAGCGTGTCCGGTTTGAGGTTGCTGGCGGTGACTACAGAATGGTGGTGGCTTTCGACTGGAGGCGATCGATCGCGTTCATCAAATTCCTCGGCACGCACGCCGAGTATGATCGTATCGACGCAATCACGGTGAGCCTGTTCTAGCTATGCAAGGAGGTGTTCGTATGCACATCCGGCCGATCAAGACGGATGAGGATCACGAGGCGGCGCTGCGCGCGATCGAGACGCTGTGGGGTGCCGCAGAAGGCACGGAGGAAGGCGATCAGCTCGATGTGCTGGTGACGCTCGTCGAGAGCTATGAGCGGGATCGCTGGCCGATCGAGCCTCTCGATCCGGTTTCTGCCATCGAGACCGCAATGAAGATGAATGGTCACAGCCGGGCTGACTTTGCAGCCTTGGTAGGCCAATCGCGTGCGACTGAGATCCTGGGGCGCAAGCGCGCGCTGACGCTGCCGATGATCCGCAAGATTGCGCGCGCTTGGCATGTGCCCGAACGGGTGCTCGTGCAGGACTATGCGCTCGATGCCTAAATTGATCCCGAGCGCGGGACGCCGATCGAAACTCGCCAACACGATTGCATTCACGGTTATCCAATTCAACCGGTAAGTCCCTGAGATGACATCGGCCGCCGCCGGATGGTAATCCAACGCAAGTCATTGAAAATGCGGAATTGTGGCCCTCCGGCTCGAGCCTCCAATACCCAAATACAAGCCACTGCTTTCAATGGTTTGGCTGATGGTTGTCCAATCGATGACCTAATCGGAATCCCACCTTTGCCGGATTCGGGCTCGGCCAGCACCTTCGAGGGCGGGCCCTCACGGGCAGCAGCGGGCTGCTCAACTTGACTTACCGGAAGGGACTTGAGCATCTCAACATCCTCCGGATGTCGCTCGATGATCTCGAGCAGCGAAACAGCCGCGTCCGATGGTGGCGCCTTTCTCTTTTTGTATTTTTGAAATGCACGTTTGCCGTGCCGCTCTGTTATCCGGAGGGCGCATGCAGCCGAGGATCCAGGGCGAAGCTCTCCTGGAGCTTTAGCGAATATTGCCCCCTCGACCTCGTCGAATCGAAGATCAGATTCCAGCTATGGGTTGAGACAGCGCTCGGAATGAGCACGAAAGAATGTTCCCGGAGCAACTCGTCGCCAAAGGCCTGCTGGCCAGCGCTCGCAATGCCCGGATGGAGCCAGCTTGGATTTGGGATGGCGGCTGGCTCGACCACGTGGATCGTTGAGGGATCTTTGATCCTGACCGCGGTCAGAACATGCGGGACGGTATCGAGCGCCCGGAACGTCTTGTGCACGGCGACTTCGAGGATCGCCGTTGCTGGATCAATCGAACAATAGACCGCGCGGACGCCTTTGCTGTTCCACCGCCCACCGAAAAGAAAGGCGCCCTCGCCACTGTCCCAGGTCTTTTTGAAATCGTCGTGATCAAGGCGCCAGGCGTGAACTTCGTCAGGCCCGGTGACGCCTCGGAGCGGCGTCATGTGTAAACGCCGAATCTGATCCGCTCGAGATGCGCTTCTACCAGCTCAACACCGGCCGGCGTCGCGAGAAGATCGATCGGCCGGTTCTGATCGAGGCCGATGGCAGGGTTTTCAAGAAACTGCTCAGCTTCTTCCTGCGACCCGAATATCTCTGTCGCCGTTCCAAGTATCTCCGCAAACTTCCAGGCGCGTCCGCTCTGCTCCAGACTCAATTTTGCGGACGCCTCTTTCTTCCGCCGCTGGAACGTACGCAAACTCATTCCAAGGGCCTTCTTAAAGTCATCGGGCTTGCGAATTATTGCGACGTTTTCAGACAGCCGGACCAAGGCCTTCTCCGGCAAGCCTGAAAGGATCATTCGGTGCGCTTCAAGGCGCGTCTTCGGGCTGGCTCTAAAGGTTGCCGCTCCGCCAAGGAGGCGAACGGCTCGACCAACTACTGGGTCCTGTTCAATTCCTGGGGCTTCACTCATGCGTCACCTGTCGTTTCTACAGCGTCATTTGTCGCCATGGGACGAAGAAATGTCAAGACGAGACCATTTAGGATTGAGTAGACTTCCCGGCAAAGAGCGACTTGACCGCCCCCCGAGTATTATTGGCTCCTCCGCCAAGGCCGGTCGGAGGTGGAGCGAAGCAATGGAAACTCGCCAACACAGTTGCATTGATGGTTATCCGATTCACCCGATAAGTCCCTTAGATAACGTCGGTCGCCGCCGGATGGTTATCCAATGCAAGTCATTGCAAATGCAGGATTGTGGCCCTCCGGGTCGGGCCTCCAACTTCCGAATATAAACTTTTGTCTTCAAAGACTTAGCTAATGGTTATCCAATTGGCGAATCCTACCTTTGCCGGATTCGGGCTGAGCCAGCACCACTCCACTCTGAGCTCCAGCGAAGCGGCTCCCGGTCGCCGCGGTTGCTTCGTTTCAGCCGTGCTGAATCGGGTTTCCTTCGCCAATGCCATTTGTTGCGCGTTGCTCGCCCCGATGGGCTCGCACAGTGTCAACGAGCATCACGATCCCGATCACGACAAGAAGCGCGGGGAAGAGAGACCATACCGATCCATAGATGTCGGAGACGGCGCCGATCAGCAGGACGACCCCTACAGCTGCCATGAAGACGTCCAGGCGTTCGCGCCGGACGAACAGCGTCCCCTGCACCGCAAGAATGATTGCCGCGGTACCGATCAGCGACACGGACCAACTGAAGCCGGCGAGCAAGGCCATTCCCACCCACATGAAGAATAAGGCCCATCCGATCGAATCGACTGAGCGAGCGAAGTTGCTGTTTGGGGCGAAACTGTTCCTCATGACACAGCTACTTAGGAAGCAGCCCTCGGTCAATGAGTGGCCATTAGACGAGCGGCTATGGTTCTCACGATACGTAGTTTGACGGAGAGATTGAGGCCGAACTGGGAATGTCAGCTTCTGGAGTGGGTCCTTGTGTCAAGTTGCCCCAAGCTGGCAATGCCGCGCGCATCGCGGCGATCGGCCCTCACCGGCATCGCCAAGCTAGCTGCCCCTTTTCTGAAAGGATCGCCGCCAAATATTCGGTCTAAGAATCCCAGGGCCGCCTCAAGTTGATGCGGAGTTTTGGCTCTGGTTCGACTCGAACAACAGTAGTATAGGCCGCCGGCCCCACTCCGGTGGGCGGATTGGTTCATAGAACAGCTCGGTCAATTCCAGTGCGTCTTCCGCGCGCGATGGTGCGCGCCTTGGGAGATTGGACATGACCCGAGTGCTCATGATCATCGATGGCGGGTTTCGGTACGCGAACGCGACGAGCGGCTTCCAGGACTTCACCTTCACGGCACTGACTCAAACCCTGATCGGGGCGGGGTACCAGCTGACCAAGGCGCATCGGGAGTCCGATCCCGACGCGGATATCCAGAACTTCAACTTCGACACGAGCGTCAACCTGCTCGACTACGACGTCCTGCTGATGATCGCATATGAAGGCCGCAATCAGCCCAATTCCACTGGCACGAGTGGTCCCGGAATTAGCGACAATGAAATAAAAGCGATCAGCCGCTTCATGGCGGCAGGCGGCGGGGTCTTTGCGACCGGGGACCACGACAGCATCGGGTCCGAAATGTGCGGCCACATCCCCCGCATAAGAGCGATGAGATCCTGGTATGGGATCAATGATTCAGCGTCGCCGATGCCATCAGGTTTCCCGCGCAACTTCCCGTCGATTACGGCGGCACGGGCCGATACAACCCAGCGAAATCCAACCAGCAACTACCAAGGGGATCCCAACCTCGTCTGGTTCGAGAACCAGTCCGACACGATACCCCAACCAATCACGCCGACCACGTCGCCTGCCCATCCGATCCTGCGGAGCGGCGGCGCCGACATCATTATCTATCCGGATCACATGCACGAGGGCGACACCTGGGGGGTCGTGACCGGCTACGACTACACGCAGTCGCTTACCTTTTCGGGAGAGACCTTCACCGAATTTCCGATGGTTGCGGGCAACCGCGAAATGCCGGCCGTGATCGCGACGGGGCAGACGACGCACTACGCGTCCAAATATGCGTACACGAACATGTACGTAGGTAGTAACAGTGAGATCACTGGGCCCAAGACGATCAATACGCTGAGCGTCTACGATGGCCGCGAAGCCGGCGTCGGACGCATCGTCACTGGATCTACCTTCCACCATTACATCGACATCAACCTGACCGGTGACAGCAACGTCGTCGGAGCGGTGATCAACCTGACCGGTCCAGAATCCCAGAAGGGCCACGGGTTCAACGACAATGCAGCTCGGTTCGACCAGATCAAGACGGTCTATACCAACATCGTCGACTGGCTCGCGCGCCCGCAGCGCTCTTTGCATCTGATTCTCGAGCGCAACACCTTCAGCCAGGCTGAGGCCAATGCGGCTCCCGACTTCTCAGGGGCCATTCTTGTGACGGTCGACGGTCTTACTCCGAGCCAATTCCCGGGCGGCGGAATCACCACATTGTCGCCGAGCGTAGCGCAACTGACGAGTTGGGCGCCCGCCATTCCATCGCCGGTTGCCGGCGTTGCGGTCGTGCCATCCGGTGTCTCGAGCGACGATCCATCGCTCCCCGACCGGTTGCAGCGCATCACATTTACCTACGACATTCAGGTACTGCCAAGCGCGTTCAGTTTTGCGGGCAACTTCCACAATTACCCGGTCACGGCGACGCTGAACTCGCCGGCACTGTCGAGCGCGCTTTCCGACACAGCATGGATCCAGCTCACCAAGTCGGCCAATCCGTTCATGCTCGACCTTGCGAACAATAATGCGACCGATTGGCTAAGCTCGGACGTCAGGGTTTTCCCAATGGTCGCGGGGGCCAATTTGTTCGGCGTGACCTTGCCCTTCTTTGCCACGAGGGACGATGCCCTGAACTTCATCCGCGCTCTCACAGCGTCGATCTCGATTCCCGAATTCGAGAGCCTCACCATGGACGAGGACGGCTCAGCCTTGAGCCCGTTCCCGACCACCGACGGCTCGTTCCCCTTCTTCAATCTGCCGGTGTACAATTTCGCGATCGCCCGCGTGAGACTTCCATCGGCCGGGTCATCCGCCGATGACGTCCGGGTCTTCTTCCGGATCTTCACGTCACAGACGACGGCGGCCGTCACATATAACGAGTCTCCGCCGGGCACCCCGATCGAGGGCTACCGACGGACATCCGGAAGTCCGTCGATTGCCCTTCCCGGCGTCGATTCAGGCGGCAACGAGTGGCTGTCCTTCCCGATGTTTTCTTCGGCGCGGGTGCTTCCGCCCGAAAACCAGACCGATCCCGACAATCTGAAGAGCGGCCTCGCGCCAGGATCATCGACCTTCTTTGGCGCGCTGCTCGATAACAATCTCGACATTCCCTATCTGCCCTCCACGCCAGGCGGCAGCGGAGCGCTCGGCGTTTCGGATCTTTTGATGGGCGAGCACCAGTGCCTGATTGCGCAGATCGAGTTCGCAGGCACGCCGATCCCGAACGGCGCGAATCCGTCGACCTCGGACAAGCTGTCGCAACGTAATCTCGCATTCAGCGCGATCGCCAATCCGGGCCTCGAGGCTTCGCGGATGGCGCTCCATACGTTCGAGATCGAGGCAACTCCCAATCCGATCTCGGCTGTGCGTCCACCCGACGAGCTGCTTCTCAGCTGGCGTCGGGAGCCGCCGGAAGGGACCGAAGTCCGCATCTATCTTCCAGGCCTGAAGGCGAGCGACGTCTTGGACCTCGCTAACCGTTTCTACGCGAGGCACGAGATCCGCGAGATCGATGACCATACGCTCGCGGTTCCCGGCGGCGGCACGCGGTACGTTCCGTTGCCGCAGGGCTTCAGCCGGCGGACCGGGGTTATCTCCGCGCATCTCCCGCTCGGGGTCCGCAAGGGGCAGCGGTTCGATCTTCAGGTGCGGCAGGTCACGACCCACTGGCGCTTCGTCGATCCGGGCCAGCCCAAGGAAACGAGGATTTCGAAGGCCGAAGCCGCCCGGCTTGTTGCAGCCCTGCCTCAAGCGAAGGGCCGCAAGTCACCCACAGCCAAGACGGGCAAAGGAGAGGTTCCGCTCGGCGTGTTCGACCTCGGGAAAAACAGGGTACTGATCACCGACCTCAGGGTCATCGACCGGCAGGACGATCAACCGATCATCATTGAGCATCCCGACCCGAAGGCGGTTGCAAGGGCGCAGCGGCAGTCGGGGCCATGGCGGCAGGTCATCGGCGGGTTCCAGCTGGCCATTCCAGTTTTGCAAAAAGGGGACATGCTGGTGCACAATTTGCGCCTGCTGTCGGTCTTGCGATGGAGAGCGGATAAGCTCCAGCCGAAGAATCGTTGGTATGCGGCGTTCATGCGCTACGTCGAGCTCATTGCCGAGAAGGTGCGGGCACTCGGAGGAGACCCATGGTCGGTACCCGCGACTCCGGGTGGCAAGATACCGCTTCCAGGAGGCCAGGGAGAGCCCGAGCCGGATGGTGGAAGCCCAGTCGGCCCAGGTGAGGATGGCCCGCCGTTTGAACCGGCGGGCGACGACTGGCTCGGCGACAGCGACGGTCTGGCGTCCCCTGGCGGGGTTGGAGCAGGGGTGTTCTCCGGCAAGATAAGCGGCCTTCTGTTCGACCATTTCGGCGACTTCGAGGGCTTCACGCTCGAATCATTTGGCGGCGACAATCATCGCTTCTTCAGCCGCGAAAATTCGATCCTCGGCCTCGCGAGGTCGGCTTGGCTCGAACGATATGTCGTGACGGTGATCACCCGGTCCGCTGGCAGCAGGAAGGTGCGGCGATTGCTGATTAGAGGGCATGCGATGTGATCAAGCCGGCGTTGCCAAGGGATTCGAACCGAAAGATGAGCTGAACTCTTAAAGATCGCTGTTAACAAGGAATTCTGCTCGCCGAGACTTGTCGGCCTCAGTCCGG
The DNA here is from genome assembly GCA_966424035.1 of uncultured Sphingomonas sp. GTDB lineage: Bacteria > Pseudomonadota > Alphaproteobacteria > Sphingomonadales > Sphingomonadaceae > Sphingomicrobium. The sequence goes on from CBJLMA010000007.1 coordinate 10,090, forward strand.
TTACACATCCTCCACGATAATTCACCCATGAATATCGCAATTTGACGGCATTCTTGATTTCAATCCGTCAGCCCCTGCCGGAGAAAACAGGCGCTTGCTCGGGCTCGCGGAGCCGTTATGTTAGCGCTAACGCTCGGAGGGGAGCCGATGGGAAAAAAGATCTGGGCCGCGCTCATCATAGCGACCGTTCCAGCGGCGCACCTATCCGCGGCGACTGCGCCAATCTTGCACTTGAGTCCGCTCGAGACATTCGAGGGCCGAGGCCTCAGCATAATTGTCGAGCAGAACCATTTCAGCCCGATTTTCTTCGACGAGAAGAATGCCGGCATTCAAATGATCCTGCACGGCGAGCGGATCGCCACAGACGGCGAAGTCCGCCTCAATCCTACGCCTGAGCAGTGGGATCCCGTTCCGGCATTCATCAGCCGCACTCGGGGATCGAACCCGAATGAGCTCGTAGTCTCATCCTCTTATCCCGCTGTCGGTCTCAGCTATCGTGTTGCGGTCACTGCTGAAGCCGACGGATTGCGAGTCGCGGTGAACCTCGACAAGCCGCTCCCGCCGAGCCTCGTCGGAAAAGCCGGCTTCAACCTCGATTTTCTGCCGACCGCTTATTTCGGCAAGACCTACGTCATGGACTCCGCGCCTGGTCTCTTCCCGCGCGATCCCCAGGGGCCGATGGCAAAGGATGGCTCCGGCGATCCCTTGCCGCTGGCGAACGGGGGACATACGGTCACGCTGTCTCCGGAGGACCCGCTGACGCGGGTGACGATTTCTTCAGACACGCCGCTTTCGCTCTACGACGCGCGCAACCGCGCCCAGAACGGCTGGTTCGTCGTTCGTTCGCTGATTCCCGCCGGCGCCACGACAAATGCCGTGGTCTGGCATATTCGGCCGAACATCATTCCCAATTGGGTGCGGCAGCCGGTCGTCTCGTACAACCAGGCCGGCTACACCCCCAATCGCAGCAAAGTGGCGGTGATCGAGCTCGACCCCAATTTTAAGGGACCCGCGCAAGCCAGCCTCGTCAAGCTCACCACCGATGGCGCCGAGAAGCCGGTGCTCACGGCGAGGATCAAGGCCTGGGGCAAGTGGCTGCGATACAATTACGCAACGTTCGATTTCTCGGGCGTGCGGGCGCCGGGTGTCTACGCAATCTCCTACGCGGGCCATACGACGAGCCCGTTCACCATTGCGTCCAATGCCTATGACCGAATTTGGCAGCCTTCGCTCGACACTTACCTGGTCGAGCAAATGGACCACATGCGCGTGCGCGAGCAATATCGCATCTGGCAGGGCGTCTCGCACCTCGACGACGCACGGCAGGCGCCCCCAAATCATGTCCACTTCGATGGCTACCGCATGGGCCCGAACCTCGACTCGCCCTACAAGCCCGGCGAGCACATTCCGGGCCTGAACGTCGGAGGCTTCCAGGATGCGGGCGACTACGACATCCAGACTCCGCAAAACGCCATGGTGGTCCGCGATCTGGTCTGGGCACGCGAACTGTTCGGGCTGGACTGGGACGAAACCACCGTCGATGAAGCAGCGCATTTAGCGCAAATTCGCAAGCCTGACGGCGTCCAGGATTCGATCCAGCAAATCCGTCACGGAACGCTGCAACTGCTCGCCCAATACAAGGCGTTCGGTCACGCGATCGTCGGGATCATCGACCCGACGCTGCAGCAATATACGCATCTGGGTGACGCCGGGTCGCAGACTGATGGAAGGATCTACGATCCGAGCCTCGGGCCCAATGACGTGGCGGGCGATAGATCAGGCAAGCCCGACGATCGCTGGGCGTTCACGACGGATTACCCAGCCAACGATTTCGAGGTCGCCGCCGCTCTCGCCTCAGCAAGCCGCGCGCTGCGTGACAGCGACCCCAGGCTAGCTGCAGACGCGCTTGCCGCCGCGAAGGCAATGTGGCAGTCGCAGCTGCCGAAGGTCGGCGCCAACCTTGACCAGACCGACGGGCGCGGCGGCGGGGGTTTCCTTCCGGCTTCCGACGTGGCGGCAACGGTCGAGCTGCTGATCACAAGCAACGGCGACCCCCTTTATCGGACTCACCTTCAGCAGCTGCTCCCGCTGCTCGGTCGGCGCTTTCTCTTCGTCGCGGCTCCAGCTGTCCGTGCGATCCCTTATATGGGTGCGGACTATCGGGCGCAGCTGGTCCCGATGGTCAAGGCGCTGAAGGCGGAAGCCGACACACAGCTTGTCCGCAACCCCTTCGGAGTGCCGATCAGCGACGGCGGTTGGGCTGGCTCGAACGCAGTCGCGACCTTCGGCTCAACCATGTACCTGCTGCACAAGGCCTTCCCAGACGTCGTCGGACGTCAATATACACTGAGCGCGCTCGACTACATGCTTGGCCGGCATCCGGCGAACAACCTATCGCTGGTGTCCACCATCGGCGCGAACTCCAAGCTGATCGCATATGGTCACAATCGTGCCGACTACAGCTTCGTCCCCGGCGGGATGGTGCCGGGGGTGTTGGTCGTGAAGCCTGACTTTCCCGAGCTCAAGACCGACTGGCCATTCTTGTGGTTCGAAAACGAATATACGGTGAGCACCACCTCCGCATACATTTTGGCCGCCAACGCAGCGATTGCCGAAACCAAGGAAGAGCACTGACACAAGAGAAAATCGGGCAGTCGCGTCGGGCAACTCCGACCAGCGACCATTCTTCGGGGAGGGATGAATGAAACGAACATTGCCAGCTGAACAGGAACGCGTTCGACCCATGGCGGCACGGCTCGTCGCAATCGCGGCCGCCATGGTTATTGCGATCGCAGCGCCGGTGCATGCTCAAAACGATCGAATGACGCCGATGACAACGCCTGCGCAACCGAATGCAATCGTGCTCGGAACGGGACCGATGCCGGGCGCAACGAACCCGGAATCCTGGCACCAGCAATATGGCAGCGCCTTTGCTCGCAACGTCACCGTCGCAACGCTCACTCCCTACCTCCCGGATCCCGCCAAGGCGAACGGCACCGCAGTGATCGTCGCTCCGGGCGGAGGCTTCATGACTTTGTCCATGGAAAACGAGGGATCGAACGTGGCCAAGGCTCTTGCCGGTCACGGCGTTGCGGCATTCTTGCTGAAGTACAGGCTCAAGCAGACGCCCGCCGATCTCGGCGCATTTCAGCGCGCGATGGCAGCCATGTTCTCGGCCGCAGGACGACCCTTGGCACCACCACCCACCGGGGAGGCGGCCTTTGCTGGCCTCGCGCCGCAGCTTGCCGATTCTCGCGCAGCCTTCGCGTTGGTCCGCAAACGCGCCGCTGAATGGCACGTCGATCCCGATCGGATCGGCATGGTCGGCTTCTCGGCCGGCGCGATGCTGACGCTCGCGACAGCTTTGGGTGAGCCCGATACGAAGCCCGCGTTCATCGGGTTGATCTACGGCCCACTGGGTCAGATGAAGGTGCCGGCTGACGCGCCGCCACTGTTCGACGCGCTGGCTGCTGACGATCCCATTTTCGGAAGTTCAAGCTTCGGCCTGATCGATAGCTGGAGAGCCGCTAAGCGGCCGGTCGAATTCCACCTTTACGAGCAGGGCGGGCACGGCTTCGGAATGTATCCCAAGGACACCACCAGCACCGGCTGGTTCGGGGAATTCGTCAGCTGGATGCGGATGCACGGCTGGGTCAAGGCAGGGGAGTGAGCGGTGAATAGATTCGGTACGGCCATATTGGCAGGATTGGCGACGATGGCTCCAGCCCAGGGGCCGGTGGCGCCGAACGGGCGACACTATCTCTCCCAGCCGCTGGTCACCTCAATGTACTTCGCGGATCCGTCGGCCCACGTCTTCGGCGGCAAGATCTACATCTACCCGTCGCACGACGTTCCAACCAACATTCCAGACGACGATCTCGGAAGCGAATATGCGATGCACGACTATCGCGTGCTGAGGATGGACCGCATTCCGGGACCCGTGGCCATTGGCCCCGTGGCACTCGATCTGAAGCAGGTGCCCTGGGCGTCCAAGCAGCTCTGGGCTCCGGACGCCGCCTACCGGAACGGGACTTACTATCTCTATTTCCCGGCCCGCGACAGAAGCCACGACAAGAATGGTCTTGGAGCGTTCCGCATCGGCGTGGCGACCTCAAGGAGCCCGATGGGCCCGTTCAAGGCTGAGCCGCGTCCGATCCAAGGGAGCTTCAGTATCGACCCCGCGGTGTTCACCGACAAGAATGGTGAAGCCTATATGTATTTCGGCGGCATCTGGGGCGGACAGCTCCAGCGCTGGAAAAATGGCGTGTATGATCCGAACGGTTCCGACACGGACCTGCATCAGGACGACAAGCCCGCAATAATGCCCAAGATCGCGCGCCTGACGCGAGACATGAAGCATTTCGCCGAAACCCCGCGAGACGTGATGATCGTTGATGCGAAGGGGAAGCCGCTGCTCGGCGGGGACCATGACCGCCGCTTCTTCGAGGCCTCGTGGACGTTCCGCCGCGGGAATATCTATTACTTCACTTATTCAACAGGCGACACGCATTTCCTGGCCTATGCGACTGGGACGAATCCCTATGGCCCATTCACCTATCGCGGACACTATTTGCTTCCGGTGCAAGGGTGGACAACGCACGATTCGATCGTCGAGTGGAATGGCAAATGGTGGCTGTTCTACGCGGACGACCAATTGTCCAATAAGAACCACCTGCGCGACATTAAGGTGGTCGAGCTGCACTTCAAACCGGACGGGTCAATCGAAACAATCGATCCCTTTACCAACTGACGCGCGGGCACCGCACAGCTGGCGTGCCGCCTATGCTTCGTGACCCCCACGGAGCGGCGAGCGCGACGGAGAAACCCGGCCCTGTCCAATGATGGGATCTTCCGCAAGTAATTTTACCTCGACTTTGTCGGCTACTTAACGGAAATTAACCATGGTTGAGTCGCAGACTCGCGTGCGCGTGAACCTATGCGAGCTTTCATGACTTCGGCTGGTGGAGCCTTGAAGTCCCAGGCAGAGAAGGTGGGGGCGTGTCCGGAACCGATATTTTCCTGTCCTATGCCCGGACGGACCGGAGCACCGCGCGGATCTTTGCCGAGTGCCTTGTCCAGGAGGGATTTACCGTCTGGTGGGACGCCTCGCTTCACTCCGGCGAGACGTTCGACGAAGTAATCGAACGCAACCTGCGTGAAGCGAAGGCGGTCGTTGTCCTCTGGTCGAAAGCGTCGGTCGCGTCGCGCTGGGTGCGTGCCGAAGCGACGCTCGCGGATCGACGCAACAAACTTGCGCCGGCGATCATCGAGCCGTGCGACCGGCCGATCATCTTCGAGCTTACGCATGCTGCCGAACTTTCCGACTGGACCGGCGAGACAAGCGACGCGCGGTGGCAGACGTTCGTGTCGGACCTGCGGCGGCTCGTCGATGCACATCAGGACGATCAGCCCGCTGCGCCGGCGTCGAGGTCACAACCTCTGGTGAAAAGGGCCGATACCAATGGCCAGGCCGCACGCCAGCCGCTGCGACCCGGCAGCGACCAGGTGATCTTTGCCGATCGCGTCCGGGCGAATTCCGGGATGCGGTCGGCGGCGCCAACGGCAGAGGTCGAACACCCGGACGAGATTCATTGCCTGGAGGTTGAAGAGGGAGATATCGCCGACGGGCCCATCCTGATCGAATCTTCGGTGAAGGTTGGACGCACCGCCCCCGCCGACATCGTCATTCCGGACAAGAGCGTATCGCGCGAGCATTGCATCATCGGCCTCGCCAACGACGAGCTGCTGGTGACTGACCTGAATTCGACCAACGGGACCTTTATCGACGAAGTTCGCATCATGCGCGCAGCAATCCTTCCGGTCGGGTCCGTCCTGCGCCTCGGGCAGATTTCGCTGCGGCATGCGATCTGCAGCGGCTCTGACCGCGAACAGGCCAACCGGAGTAGGGGAAACGGGGGTGTGCAGCCGGGACGCGTCGCCGCCACGTCCTGATCTGGACATTCCGGGACGAAAGCTTTGCACGAGCCGAAACCCATCGTCCTCAACGTCGGAGTAACCGGCCATCGGGCAGGAGCGCTTAATGCGCCTGTCGTCCGGAGACTGCGGCCGATCGTCTACACGGTCTTCCGCGAGCTGCGCGAAGCGATTCTCAAACTGCAGCAAACCGAGGAGGCATTCTGCAGCTCGACCCAGGCCCAGCTCAATCTTCACACTGCACTCGCGACCGGCGCTGATCAGATTGCCGCAATCTGCGCTCGCTCAAGCGGCTATTTCGTTCGTGCCCTGCTGCCTTTCGAGCCGAACGAGTATCGCAAGGATTTTGCACCCGGCGAAGAACTCGACGGCTTCGAACAGGCGCTCGAGGCTGCAGATGAAATCGTCGCCCTGCCGGGCGAGCGCTCGGACCTTCAGGGAGCCTATGTGCTCGTGGGCGAGTCGCTCGTCGGAACGACCGACATGCTCATCGCCATCTGGGACGGCGAGCAGGCGCGGGGTCCCGGCGGAACCGGGCACGTCGTCGAGCTGGCGCTGCAGAATTCGATCCCAATCATCCACATCGAAGTCGACCACATTTCGGACAAGGTGCGAATGCGCGCGCTGGTCGGCGGCGACCGGGAGACTCCATTCACTGTTTCCCTTGGGGATCCGGATATCTACCGACGCGTGCTGCGCGGAGCACTCAAACTGGACGAGGCGGCGGGCCATGCGGAGCTGGAGCTCGCGGAAGCTCCCCAGCCCTCAAGCGCAGCCTGATTTCGCCGGCGCTACTGTTGCCTCACCAGATATTGGATATAGGCGCGGGTCTGGCTCGCCTGCTTGATCAGCTTGTCCGCCTCCTTGTCCGACCGAATCCCTCGCATCGAATCCTTGAGCGTCTTGAGATATTGATCGTAATTCTTGGCAAGCTGGACATTTTGCGCGTTCCCTGACCGCATGGCCTGCTTGGCCATTGATCGCCCGTTGTCGACGATCGAATTGAACTCGGCGATTCTCGCGCTGGAAACGCCGGACCCTTCTGACGAAGATGCTTTCGCCGACCCTGAACTGCCCTTTCGCTCCGAATTGCGCGGCGGCGGCGGAGCTTCAGCGATCGCTTGCGCCTTGGCGGACTTTGCCTGAGCCTTCTTCAATGCGGCGAGCTGGGCCTCCGCAGCAGCGGTCTTTGCCTTTTCGCTACGAAGCGCCTCGGTCACATTGGCCTGTTCGCTCGCCGACGGGACCGCAGCGGTTCGTGACGCAGCACCATTCTCCGGGGCATTGGACGCTGAATTCGCCTGCGGAAGCGCTTGAGTCGTTGCCGAATTGTCCGTCACAGTAAACGTGGGTTGCGCCTCCGCTGCTGTCGCCGCCGGGGGTTTGGAGCTGCCGCCACGAAGCGTCAAAGCCCCCACGCCGACCAGCGCAAGCAGTGCGACCCCGGCGCCCCCGACGACTAACGGGCTGAGTTTCTTCTTCGCGGTCACATCGACAGGCTTGGCCGGCTTACCCGCTGATGGGGCGGCCTTCGAGGACTCCTGCTTGGTCGCAGCTTTTTCAGGTCCGTCGGTCACCTGCGCTTCGGCGACCCGCTTATTGGCGCCGGTTTCCTCTCCCACGCGCTTGAACTTCGCTTCCTTCGGATCGGCCGGAACGCCGGTTTCCACGGGAACCTGGAGATCCTGGTTCGGCGTCGGTCGAACCGGCTTGATCTCCTCCGTCTGCACCTGCTTGGCGTAGAAGCGCGTGGCTTCGTCGCCATCGTCTACCTCTTCGCCAACCTCCCTGCCGAACATCGGCAGCCAGTCGCTGATCGACTGCGGACGTTCATCGGGCTTGACGGTCATCGCAGTGTCGATCGAGGACAGGAAGCGTTTGCTGTAGCCGGGCCACCTCCCCTCGGCGAGCGGCTGACCGAGGCCGGCGTGGAGCCGCTCGAGCACCTCCGGCGGCTTCTCGCCGGTGACGCACTCGTACATCACGACGCCGAGCGCGTAGATATCGGTCCAGGGACCCTGCGGGTAGGTTTTCACATATTGCTCGATCGCTGCATAAGGCGGCGTGTGGAACGTCACCTTCGTGCTGGTCGCTTCCGCAGTGTCGAATCTGGCGGAGCCGAAGTCGATCAGGACCGGCCGGTTATCTTCGTTGACGAGGATGTTCGGGGGTTTGATGTCGCGGTGGAGCACGCCGACGCGATGGGCGCGGTCGAGGCCCTGCGCGATCGGTGCGAGGATGTTCCACAGACTGCGCTCGTTGAAGCGCCTGCCCTGCTTGATCATCTTCGAGAGCGAAATTCCGTCCTCGAAATCCATGACCATGTAGGCAGTGCCGTGAATTTCGAAGAGACTCCGGACACTGACGATGTTCGGATGACGCGATGGAGTCGACAGATTCCAGAGGAGCTTGGCCTCTTCAACGAACTTCTTGAGGCCGAGGGCGTGGACCTCCTCCGCTTCGGAATCGATCGGGACTACCGTATCTTCGGAGTCGCGCTCGCTGATCGAGCTAGGGAAATATTCTTTTATCGCAACGAGTTCGTTGAAGTAGATTCCAGTCGCCTTGTAGACGATGCCGAACCCGCCGACGCCGAGAACCTCCTCGATGCGCCATTCCCGCAGCACCGTTCCCGCTGGCAATGCTTTGTTGCTATAAGCCCTATTCATCGTCGTGCCCCGTCGATCGATGTTAGAAAACTGGAAATCGCATGAACGTTAAGCGATTACTAGTCTGGGCCGCGAAGGAGCAGCGGAAAACTATGCGCTTCGAATGCACTAGCCGCACGCATGTCGGTCTCCGCCGCAAGATCAACGAGGATTCTGTCTTCGCCGATTGCGAGCGCGGCCTGTGGGCCGTTGCCGACGGAATGGGCGGTCACGAGGCAGGCGAGATGGCGAGCGCGATGGTCACCGATGCGCTTCGCTGCCTGCCGGCAAGCGCCGATCTCGACCAGACCGCGGCCAATGCGGTCGAGGCGCTGGGCCAGGTCAATCGCGAGCTAATCGAACTTGCGCGGTTCGGTCGCGATCAGCGCGGCACGATCGGCACCACGGTGGTCGGCTTGGCAATCGCCGATGGTTCGTACCGATGTTTCTGGATGGGCGACAGCCGCGCTTATCGCCTTCGCGATGGCGAAATAGTCCGCATTTCCCACGACCACAGCCTTGTCCAGAATCTCGTCGACGCGGGGATGCTGGCTGCCGAAGACGCGGATACCCATGAAAATGCGAACCTGATCACTCGGGCGGTCGGAGTCGACGAACGCGCCGAAGTCGAGATGGTTAGCGGCGATGCTAGGTCCGGCGATCAGTTCCTGCTCGCGAGCGACGGGCTCACTCGCGTTGTCCGCGACCATGAGCTCGCCGCTGAGCTCGAGCGTGGGTCGCTGGCGGAGACGGCTGACAGGATGATCGAAATGGTGCTTGCCCGCGGAGCACCCGATAATGTCTCGCTGATCATCACCAAGGTCCTGTAGCGCGCCGCCCGGCAAAGCTGGAACGCATGTTCGCAAAACAGGTCGGGAGCGTTGGGCGGCATGGTCGCGCCGGCGATCGGCTGCACCTCCAATCGTGCAATCGTTCGGCGCAAATCGTCGCCGAGAACCCTGCCAGGCAATTTCCCCTTCGACGAGCGCTGTTTTGCTGTCCTATGAACGGTCCGCTCAGACCCTATGATCAACCGACAATCGCACCACCAGCTGACCTATCTCGACCGGCTTGAGGCCGAGAGCATATTCATTCTGCGCGAGACCGTCGCAGAGGCGGCAAAGCCGGTCATGCTCTATTCGATGGGGAAGGATTCGGCGGTGATGCTGCACCTGGCGAAGAAGGCGTTCTTCCCTGGGCCGCTGCCCTTTCCGCTGCTTCACGTCGATACCACGTGGAAGTTTCGGGAGATGTACGCGGAGCGCGGCCGGGTGGCTGCCGAAGCCGAGCTGATCGTCTACAGGAACCCCGAGGCGCTCGATAAAGGCATCAACCCGTTCGACCACGGGCCGCTGCATACCGACATGTGGAAGACCGAAGGGCTCAAACAGGCGCTCGACGCTCATGGCTTCGACGCCGCATTCGCGGGTGCTCGGCGGGATGAAGAGAAAAGCCGCGCGAAGGAGCGGGTGTTCAGCTTTCGTGACAAGAATCACCGCTGGGACCCGAAGCGGCAAAGGCCGGAGCTCTGGTCGCTCTACAATGCCAAGAAGAACAAGGGCGAGAGCATGCGCGTCTTTCCCTTGTCCAACTGGACCGAGCTCGACGTGTGGCAATATATATTGCGGGAACGCATCGAGGTGGTCCCGCTCTACTTCGCGGCCGAGCGACCAATTGTCGAACGCGACGGTCTTCTCATCATGGCGGATGACGAGCGGATGCGGCTCGAGCCCGGTGAAGAGGTGGTGAACCGCATGGTGCGGTTCCGGACGTTGGGCTGCTATCCGCTGTCGGGAGCCATTGAAAGCATCGCCGACAGCGTCGAAGCCATCATCGCCGAAATGGTTGCCGGCACCACGAGCGAGCGCCACGGCCGCGCGATCGATCGCGATGCCGGCAGCGCAAGCATGGAGAAGAAGAAGCAGGAGGGCTATTTTTGAGCCGACCTGCCGATGTGAGATCCTGGCTCGCCGAGCAGGAGCGCAAGGAGCTGCTGAGGTTCATCACCTGCGGCAGTGTCGATGACGGCAAGTCGACCTTGATCGGGCGGCTGCTCTATGAAACCGGCCAGCTGTCTTCCGATCAACTCGCAACGCTCAAAGCCGATAGCAAGCTGCACGGCACGCAAGGCGAGAATCTCGATTTCGCACTTCTCGTCGACGGCCTCTCGGCCGAACGCGAGCAGGGCATCACAATCGATGTCGCCTACCGCTTCTTTGCCAGCGCGAAACGCAAGTTCATCGTCGCCGACACTCCCGGGCACGAGCAATATACGCGCAATATGGTGACCGGCGCTTCGAGTGCCGACCTTGCAATGCTGCTGGTCGATGCGCGCAAGGGCCTGCTCACTCAGACGCGGCGGCATTCGTACCTTGCCAGGCTCGTCGGCATCCGCCGCTTCGTGCTCGCAGTCACCAAGATGGACCTGGTCGATTATGGCCAGAGCCGGTTCGAAGAGATTTGCGGCGAATATGCCCAGTTCGCCGAACGGATCGGGGTCGAGCATTGGCTCGCCATCCCGGTGGCGGGTCTCAACGGCGACAATGTGGTGAAGCGAAGCAAGGCGACGCCCTGGTACTGCGGGCCCAGCCTGCTCGAGCATCTCGATGCGGTGCCGCTCGATCTTGGCGCCGACGCGGTCAAGCCGCTGCGCATGCCGGTCCAATGGGTCAATCGTCCCAACCAGGAGTTCCGCGGCGTCGCCGGGCAGATTGCTTCCGGATCAGTCCGTCCGGGCGACGAGGTGCGGGTATTGCCGTCGGGCCGGGTTACGCGCATCGCACGCATCGCCACGGCCGACGGTGATCTTGATCAAGCGATTGCCGGCCAGTCTGTCACGCTGACCTTCGCGGACGAGATCGACTGTTCGCGCGGGGACGTAATCGCCGCTGCCGTCGATCCTCCGGAAGCTGCCGACCAGTTCGAAGCGGCAATCGTGTGGATGGACGAGCATGAGCTCCTGCCCGGCCGCGGCTATTGGCTGAAGATCGCCACTCAGACCGTGACTGCGACCATCCAGGAGCCCAAGTACGAAATCAACGTCAACACGCTCGACCACCTTGCTGCCAAGACGCTTGTCCTGAATGCGATCGGGGTCGCGACGGTTACGACTGATCGAGAAATCACATTCGAGCCCTATGCCACGGAGGGCTCCAGCCCCAACCGCGTGCTCGGCGGCTTCATCCTGATCGACAAGCTGACCAACGCGACCGTCGCCTGCGGGACGCTGCATTTTGCCCTGAGGCGCGCCCTCAATATTCACCGGCAACACCTCGAGGTCAGCCGCGAGACGCATGCTGCGCTCAAAGGCCAGCGGCCGGCCGTGCTGTGGTTCACCGGCCTCTCCGGCGCCGGCAAGTCGACCATTGCCAACCTGGTTGAAAAGCGGCTCGTCGCGCGGGGCAAGCACACCTTCCTGCTCGACGGCGACAATGTGCGGCATGGGCTCAACCGCGACCTCGGCTTCACTGATGCCGACCGCATCGAGAACATCCGCCGCGTGGGCGAGGTCGCGAGGCTGATGGCCGACGCCGGCCTGATTGTCCTCACTGCCTTCATCTCCCCGTTCCGCGCCGAGCGGCACATGGTCCGGCGCATGGTTCCACCGGGCGAGTTCATCGAAATCTTTATCGATACTCCGCTGGCCGAAGCCGAGAAGCGCGACACCAAGGGCCTGTACGCCAAGGCACGCGCTGGCGAACTCAAGAACTTCACCGGGATCGACAGCCCCTATGAAGAGCCGCAAAGCCCCGAAATCCGCGTCGACACAACGAAGATGAGCGCCGAGGAGGCCGCAGATCTCATCGTCGAGGAGCTGATCAATCGACGATAGGAGCTGAGCTTTTTTCCGCGTTGATGCTGTTCGACATCACTCGGTCCACACCCGCACCGGCAAGCCTTTTCACGGTTTCAGCCGGATCGACTTCAGGCGGACCGGAGTTCGATGCGCAGCCTTCGGCTAATATTCCAGAGGCGGCGTGCGAAATATTCTCATTGCGGGGCGGAAGGCGACCGATACGACCACGGCCAATGTCGAGGTCGGCAATTTTTGAGGGCGTCCATTTCAAATGACCAAACCAATTCGGCTCGGCGTCGTCGGCCTCGGAAAGATCGCGCGTGACCAGCACCTGCCGACAATCGAGCGAAGCAGCGATTTTGAGCTCGTCGCGATTGCAAGCACGCACGGCCGGCTCGAGCGCGTTCCGAATTTTGCAAGCCTCGGCGAACTTCTTGCATCTGGGCTGGAACTGGACGCGGTTGCACTGTGCACTCCGCCCCAGGGCCGACATGCAATAGCCAGACAGGCGATCGAGGCCGGCCTTCACGTCATGCTCGAAAAGCCGCCAGCGGCTACCCTTGCCGAAGCGAAAAGCCTGAAAGAATCGGCGCGCGAGCGCGGCGTGACTTTGTTTGCCAGCTGGCATTCGCGCGAGGCGGCCGCGGTCGCGCCGGCGCGCTTGTGGCTTGAAGAACGGAAGATCCGTTCGGTCCTCATCAATTGGAAGGAAGATGTGCGCCGCTGGCATCCGGGCCAAAGCTGGATCTGGCAGCCGGGCGGAATGGGCGTATTCGATCCGGGCATCAATGCCTTGTCAATCCTGACAGCGATCATGCCCGAGCCGCCGTTCTTGACCGGCGCCGAGCTCGAATATCCGTCCAATTGTCAGGCGCCGGCCCGCGCCCGCCTCGACCTGACCGACGCACGCTCGACCACCATTCGCGCCGACTTCGATTTCCTTCAGACCGGCGAACAGACCTGGGAAATCATCGTCGACACCAACGATGGCCGCCTGCATCTCCAGTCCGGGGGCGCGAGGCTCGACCTCAACGGCGAGCGCGCGGTGGTTTCCGCCGACGTCGAATATGCCGGCCTTTATAGCCGCTTCGCCGAACTCATCCGGAAAAAAAGCAGCGACGTCGACCTGTCGCCGTTCCACCTCGTCGCCGATGCCTTCATGCTGGGCCGGCGAATCGAGGTCGAACCATTCTATGATGAAGTCGAAACGATTGCCGATCTGGAGGGGATAGTATGAACTTTGAAATCGCGCGGCGGGCGACCGCATCGCTAATTTCAATTGCGGTTGCGGCTGCGCCGCTCGAAGCAGCCGCGCCGGTGGCGATAAACGTCGACATGGGCCGGACCGGTCCCAAGATCAGCCGCGACATTTTCGGCCAGTTCGCCGAACATCTCGGCACTGGAATCTATGGTGGAATCTGGGTCGGCCAAAATTCGAAGATCCCGAACGTTCGCGGAATCCGCACTGACGTGGTGCAGGCGCTGCGCGCGCTGCACGTGCCCAACGTGCGCTGGCCTGGCGGTTGCTTCGGCGACAATTATCATTGGCGGAACGGCATCGGGCCGCAGGCGAGGCGACCGGCGACCCTCAATCCCGACTGGGGCGGAGTGATCGAGCCGAACAGCTTCGGAACGCATGAATATTTCGACTTTCTCGGCCAGATCGGTTCCGACGCCTACATCTCCGAGAATATTGGTTCGGGCACCGTTCAAGAGGCTGCCGACTGGTTCGAGTATATGACGTCGGACAAGGCGACGACGCTTGCGAAACAGCGCGCCGCGAACGGCCATCCAGCGCCCTACAGGGTCAAATATGTGGGGCTCGGCAATGAGAGCTGGGGCTGCGGCGGAGCAATGACCGCCGACCATTATGTCGAGGAGATGAAGCGCTACGCGCGCTTCACGCGCAACTATAATCCGGCGCAGAACGGTGAACATGCCGGCGACAATGCGATGAAGCGGATCGCGGTCGGCTGGGACAGCGGCGACAGCGACTATACAGAAGCGGTGATGAAGGCCTGGAAGAGCAAGGTCTGGTCATGGGACATCGAAGGGCTGTCGCTCCACGGCTACACGGTCGAGGAAGGCTGGCCCCCGCACAAGCCCAGTACCGGATTCGGCGAGGCGGATTATGCCAAGACGATCGCGACGACGCTCAAAATGAATGACTGGGTGACCAAGCAGAGCGCGATCATGGACAAATATGATCCCGAAAAGAAGCTCGCTTTGTTCGTCGATGAATGGGGCAATTGGTGGGCGCCGAATCCGGGAAGCAATCCGGGCTTCCTCCAGCAGCAGAACAGCATGCTCGACGCCGTTGTCGCAGCGCTCAACCTCAACATCTTCATGCGCCATGCCGACCGCGTGCGCGGCGCCAACATCGCGCAGATGATCAACGTGCTTCAGGCGATGATCCTGACCGACGGCGCTAAGATGGTCCTGACCCCGACCTATCACGTCTACCGGATGTACGTGCCCTTCCAGGATGCGACGCTGGTTCCGCTAAGCTTCGAGCCGGGCACCTACTCCAATGGCAATGTCGCGGTTCCGCGGGTTGATGCAGTGGCTGCCCGGGACGGCGCCGGCCGGCTTTGGCTCTCGCTCACAAACGTCGATCCGAACGAGCCGACGACCATGGTCGTGAACATTCCAGGAGTCGCCGCCCGCTCGGCGATCGGCGAAGTGCTGACGGCTCCTGCGGTGGATTCGCACAATAGTTTCCAGCAGCCGAACATTGTCAGGCCCACGCCCTATCGCGGCTCGATTGCAGACGGGAAATTGCGCTTCGATCTGCCTGCCAAATCGATTGTGGTGGTCAAGGTCGAGTAGGAACAGCTGCGTCCGACGAGATCAGTGTCGCACCTTCGCTGACGACCCGGCCGCGCTCGAGGCGCTCCAGCTGCTGTTCGGCAGCCTTATCGTGACTTTTCGCATCGGCGCGTCCGAGGCCTCGCCAAGCATCAGGCGATAGGCTCCGGGCTTGATGCGCCAGCTATTGTCCTGAGCTTGGTAGACCGCGAGCAGGCGCGGATCGACCTTCAGTTCAATGCGCCTGCTCTCTCCCGGCCTCAGCTCGACCTTGGCGAAGGCGCCAAGCCGTTTCGGCGCCTCCCACCCGGCCTTTCGCCAGTCGAACGGAGCCACATAGACTTGCGCAACGCCCTTGCCCAAGCGTTTGCCGGCGTTTCTGATTCTGAAGCTCAGCCGAATTGCGCGGCCAACTCGTTTCGCTGCGAGCTCCGACAGAGTGTAGCGCGTGTAGCTGAGGCCATGACCGAAAGCGAAAAGCGGCCGATAGCCTTTGGCATCATACCATTTGTAGCCAATCGCAGCGCCTTCATCATAGGTCACTTGAGCGGGCGTTTCGCTGGGCAGGCCCTTGCCCGCCAGAGCGGGATGAGCAAGCTGGTCGAGCGAAGCTGGAAAACTGATCGGCAAGTGACCTGAAGGGTTGACCTTGCCGGTCAAAATACTCGCTATCGCCGCGCCGCCACGGATGCCGGGGTAGAATGCTTCCAGGATCGCGGGCACATTCTGCGCCCACGGCATGAATACTGCGCCGCCGCTTTCGATTACGACAACGGTCTTCGGGTTGGCCTTTGCGACTGCGGCGACCAGCGCGTCCTGATTGCCCTCCAGCTCAAGGGTGCCATCGAAGCCCTCGCTGTCATACTGGGTCACGAACACCAGTGCGACCTCCGATTTTGCGGCCAACGCGGCCGCGGAGACCAGATCGGTTCCCGCATCGAAGCTGATCTGCGCCTGGGGCAGCTCGCGCCTCAGCTCTGCAAGAGGCGCTGAAGGCATGTAGGTACGCTTGTTGATCATGATCGCGCCGCCGACGGGTGTGACATCGGAGGAACCCCCGCCCGCAATGACGCCTTTGTCTGCATTGCCGCCGATGACAGCGATCGATTTGACATCGCGCAACGGCAGCAGGTCATCATCATTCTTCAGCAGCACCAGCGACTGCTCCGCCGCTTTCTGCGAAACTCTCTCATGGGCCGCATAATCGATCGGCGCGGGTTTTACCGGATCGTCGACGGCGCCCTTGGCAAACAGCGCCCAAAGAATGCGCTCCACCATATCGTCGAGCCGGCGCTGCGGTATCTCGCCGGACTGCAACGCGGCTTTGAATCGAAGCGGAGCGAACCAGGGCTTGTCGCCGACGCAACAAAAGCCGGTAAACTGGTCGAGGCCGTTATTGGCGGCGTCTGCCGTCGAATGAACCGCGCCCCAGTCACTCATGACGAAGCCTTTGAAGCCCCAGTCGCCCTTCAGAACCCTGTTCAGAAGATAATCATTCTCGCAGCCCCAGCGGCCATTGATCAGATTATATGAGCACATCACCGAGCCCGGCTTGCCCTTCTCGATCGCCAGCTCGAAGGCGAGCAGGTCCGACTGTCGCATCGCCTCGGGCGAGATGATCGCGTTCAGCGTCGTGCGCAGTGTCTCCTGGTCGTTCACTGCAAAATGCTTGATGGTCGAGATGATATGATTGGACTGGATTCCGTCAATCAGTGCTCCGGCCATCGTACCGGCAAGCAGCGGATCCTCGCCGGTATATTCGAAATTGCGTCCGTTGCGGGGTTCGCGGGCAAGATTCACGCCGCCCGAAAGCATGGTGTTGTGGCGGGTCGCGCGGGCTTCCGCACCGATCATCGCCCCGCCTGTTCTGGGCACTTCAGGATCAAAGCTTGCGGCGGTTGCGAGTGAGGACGGCAGGGCAGTGCTCGGGATGAAGCTGTTGCGCACTCCAATCGACGCGTCGGTCTGGGTCTGGTCGGGAATGCCGAGGCGCGGAACGCCGGGGACGAAGCCCGCCGACCCCTTGACGAGGTGAGTGGTTACATAGGCCTTGAGATCCGGCGCGACGATATCGTCAGGAACTTTGGCAAGCTCGGTAAGGGCCTGGTCGGAAAAGCCGAAGATAAGCCGCAGCTTCTCGTCCAGCGTCATCGCAGCAACCGCTGCATGTGCACGCTTCTCGGGCGACAGCTTTGGATCGAGCCACGGAGAGCTCGCCGACTGCGAACGGGCGGCAACCGTAGCCCGGCTTGAGGCCGGGGCAGAAATACTGACCGCCATCAAGGCGCAAGTTAGCACTCGAATTTTCAATGCCCTCTCCCTGACACCTGCCATACCCGCACGTAATCGACCTCCATCCGCTGCGGCATGGCCGCATCGTCTATCCCTTTCGCGGCCGCCCAATTGCCGCCGATCGCAAGATTCAGGATCAGCTCGAAGGGCGTGTCGAACGGCCACGCACCTCTGCCGCCCGGCTGGTTATTGAAGACCCGCGCAATGCCGCGGCCGTCGACTCCGATGGTGATCGAATTGGGTCGCCAGTCGAGCTGATAGACGTGAAACGCGCTGCAGCTCGTAGGCACCAGCTTCTGGGCGCTGCGCTGGGTCTTCTTAAGGTGGTTGAACAATGCTGTGTGGAGGGATGAGTAGATCAGGTTAGGCTCGGCTCCCACCTGCTCCATGATGTCGATCTCGCCATCATCGGGCCACTTCTGCATGTTCTGCGGCAACATCCAGATTGCGGGCCACGTGCCGCGCGCGCAGGGTAGCTTCGCGCGCACTTCATAAAAGCCGTAGGTCCACGCCTGCTTCGAGACGATCTTTGCCGAGGTATAATGCTGTCCGCCCCAATCCGGATAATTCTTCGGATCGAGCGTCTCCTTGCGGGCTTCGAGCGTAAGGTGCCCGTCAGCAACGCGAATGTTTTCGCTCCTGCCGGCCGAATAATATTGCAGCTCGCCGTTGAACCAGCCCTGCTTGTTGCGGCTCGTGTCATACTTCCATTTGCCCGGATCGAGCGCACTGCCGTTGAATTCGTCGCTCCACACCAGCTGCGCACCAGCGGGGCGGTTCATCGGCCCGTTGTAGGTCGAGTTCGTCACGGTGAACGCCGATTGAGCTGCAAGCAGCAACCAGTATGAGATCATCTAACGCGCTCCGTTCACGGGATCGGCGACCCGCTCGCCGACGGTTCGGCGATGGTCTTGGACACGGCAGCCCTGTCGCGTGCGGCGATGGCGAAGCAGGCGATGAAGGCATAGGCAGCGAGCGGCACTGCGAATGATGTTGCAAGACCGAAGCGGTCCGCGATTGTGCCAACGGCCATTGGAAGCAGCGCACCACCGAAGATTGCGAGGCACAAAAGGCCCGACGTCGAACTTTGCGAAACGCCCGACCGTTCGAGCGTGATTGTGAAGATCGTCGGAAACATGATCGAGTTGAAAAAGCCGATCGACAGCGCCGCATAGCCTGCCGACGGGCCGCTGCCGACCAATATTGTTGCGCACAGCATCGCGTCGACTGCAGCGCAACCGGCGAGGAGTCGCGCTGCGCGGATCCGAGTCAGCAGCAGCGTACCGACGATCCTGCCGATGAGCGCGCCGCCCCAGTAGAAATTTGCGAGATGCGCGCCGGCGATCTCCAGGGGCAGGCCGAGGACCCTGGGCTGATTGAGGAAGTTGATCATGATGCTTCCGACCGACACTTCCGCACCGACATAGAGGCCGATCGCGACTGCTCCGAAAAGCGCCCAGCCCGACCTCAGCGCAGCGAACATCTTTGCTTTGACCGCCCGGCGATGGTTGGGTGCAGCCGCGGAGACTTCTCCGCGGACGAGCAGGAAAAGCAGGAGCAAGGTGCCGAGCAGCCCAGCCATCATCAGGAATGCGCGCTCGACGGCATGGAGGACCGCATCGCGCTGAAACGAATAGTGGATGTGACCCAAGCTCGTTCGCAGGACCGGTCCGCCGAGCATCACAAGCGACCCGAAATGAACGCCGAGCACGACGCCAAGGGAGTTGAACGCCTGCGCGAGATTGAGCCGAAAATGGCTCTGTTTCGGAGGCCCCAGCTCGGCTGCCAGCGGGTTTGCTGCAACCTGCAACGTCGTGAAACCGGCAGCGAGCACGAATAGGGCCGCCAGTATCCACCAAAAGCTTCCCAGCCCTGTGCTGAGCGCGACTGCAAGACAACCGATGGTCATCAGGCCCAGCGCACCCAGGATCGTGTCGACCGCTCCGAGGCGGCTGCTCAGCCAGGCCGCCGGCAGGGAGAGCAAGCCGTAGGCAAGGAAGAAGACGATCTGGGTTAGCAACCCCTCGGTGTAGTTGAGGCCGAAAGCGGTGCGCAGCGCGACGATCAACGGGTCGTTGTTCGAGGTTATGAACCCCCAGGCGAAGAAGAGCGACGTAACCGCCGCAAAAGCAAAAAGGGCGCGGCGATCGTCGGCGCCCGACGCAGTCATCGGCCGGCGCTTCGAGCAGGCCAGCGGAGGGTCGCAACCGAACCGGCGGCGAGCGGCACGGAATAAAGCTCACCATCGATCGCGACGCTCACGTTCGCTTCGCCCGAGGTCCGGTGAAGGATCGCGACCTTGCTCCCGTCGGGGTTGAGGAAGGCTGCGGCTTCGATGCCGTCGCGCCGCTTGACGGCAACTCGATACGCCCCTGGCAGCACGAAACGGCTGGCATGACCGAGCACATAATATTCGACGTTGCGGCTGATCGCGCCGCTCGCCGGATCGATGGTAATCACGCCGCGGCAGTCGCTGCAGCCGCCGTGATGGGGACCATGGCTTGGATCGAGCGCCAGATTCCACAACAGGCTTCCGCGCGACCAGTTATTGGATGCACCGATGATCAACTTGTCGGTCATCCAGCCCAGCACCTCGGCAAATTTGGGCGACCATTCGCCGCCCGAGCATTCGGTCTCCCATGCATCCTTGTTCGGATAGGCATCGTGCACGCGCGTCTGCGCGGGAACGTCGCCCGCGTAGCAATGCCAGGCGACGCCGGAAATGTAGCTCCGCGCCAGCGGATCGGCGAGCACGCCGAGCGGCAGCTCGGGCTTGTCCCAATTGTGATCATAATCGAGGATTTGTGTTTTCAGGCCGAACGACCTGAAGGTCGGACCGACATTACGACCGATGATGATTGCGCGTTGCGGCGGGTTCACGCGCATGCCCGGATAGTCGCCGGGCTCGAAGTCCGGCTCGTTCTGAATGGTGAGCATCGACACCGGCACGCCTTCGCGGCCGAACTCCTGAACCGTGCGGGCAAGATAGTTCGCGAATGCCGGATAATATTGGGGCTCGAGCTGGCCTTTGATGAGACTCCTGGTGGTCTTCATCCACGCGGGCGGGCTCCATGGGCTGATCATCACCTTGAGACTGGGATTGATCGCGAGCGCCTCGCGTACGCGCGGGAGCACATATTGCCGCGCCGGTGCGATCGAGAAATGGCGTAGCTCCGGATCGGGCGCATTCCCGGGCGTGTCGTCATAGCTGTAATGCGTGCGCGAGAAGTCGGATGCGCCGATCGTCAGCCGAGTGAACGACAGGCCCAGGCCGCCGTTCGCGCGCCCGAATAGCTCGGCCATGATTGCGCGGCGCCTGGAGTCTTCAAGACGGCTCAGAAGCTCGGCCGACGCATCGGTCATTGCAGCACCGAAGCCGTGCATGCGTTGGAAGCGTTGCGAAGAGTCGATTGAGACCTCCTCGCCTCCTCCCGCCTCGCCCGCAGGCTGGACGGCCGGCTCCGGTGCCAGCTTCTGGGTTTCGTCGACGGTCGTAACCCACATCTCGGCTGCGACTGCTGTCCGGGGCTGGAGCGTTGAGCAGCCTCCGAGGATGAGCATGCTCAGCAGCGCTGCAGCCAGTCTTTTCAAGCGACGGGCTCTGCCGGACAATATTTGCTCACATATTCGTCATGGCTAGGCATGACCTCGACGCAGCGATCGATGGTTGCTGCGATATTGCCAAGGAATTGCTCGATTTGCGGGTCGCTCTTGATTTCGACCAGAGGATCGTACCCGCGTGGGACGATGCCTTGGCCGAGGAACACCTGGATCCAGCTCTCCTCGCTGAACAGCTCCTCGTCCTCGCGGAAGATTCGGCCATTCGACCGCCACAGGTCGATCTTGCGCTGCAGGGTCGCGGGCAATTCCATTGTCCGGCAATATTCCCAGAAAGCTCCTTCGCGCCGGTTCGCCCAATAATGGAGGACGATGAAATCGCGCACGCGCTCCCATTCGAAGTCGGACTGGCGGTTGAATTCATCGATCGTCGCTTGGTCGGTCGCCGCATCGGGGAATAGCCGAACGAGCCTGATCGCTGCCGACTGGACGAGATGAATGCTGGTCGATTCCAAGGGTTCAAGGAAACCTGCGGCGAGCCCGAGCGCAACGCAGTTGCGGTTCCACATCTTCCGGCGCTTGCCGCTGGTGAAGCGGAGACGGTTGGGGTTGGCGAGCTGCTCGCCGTCAAGGTTCGAAACAAGGAGCTTTTCGGCGGCTTCGTCGTCGATGTGCCTGCTCGAATAGACCAGCCCATTGCCGGTCCGGTGCTGAAGCGGAATTCGCCACTGCCAACCGGGCTCGCGCGCAGTCGAGCGGGTATATGGTGCCAGCGGCGTGGTTCGCGAGCAAGGCACGGCCATCGCCCGATCGCACGGCAGCCAGTGCGACCAGTCCTCATAGCCGGTCTTGAGCGTCTGTTCGATCAGGAGACCGCGAAAGCCCGAGCAATCAATGAAGAAATCCGCCTCAATTCCATGGCCTCCTTCAAGCGTCACCGAAGCAAGGTCGCCGTTTGTGTGGAGCTGTACGTCGACGATTTTGCCTTCGGTCCGCCGGACGCCGTGCTGCTCGGCAAGCGAGCGCAGATATTTGGCGTATAGCGACGCATCGAATTGGAACGCATAGGCGATGTGGCCGATGGGCGATTCCTTCATCTCGGCGCGGGCGTGCATGAATTTGTTGGCGAGCGCCGCTGCAGTGTTGATCGAATAATGAGCGAAGTCCTTCGCCCGGCCGCGCTGATTGGCCCGCAGCCAATAATGATGGCATCGAAGCCACTCCCAATCCTGGCCGATGACCCCGAAGCCGTGCATGTAGCTGTGGCCCGGCCGCAACCAGTCGACGAATTCAATGCCGAGTTTGAAGGTCGCTTGCGTGCGCCGCATGAACTCGGCTTCGTCGAGCTGCACCAGCTCGTTATATTTCTTGATCGCCGGGATGGTTGCTTCGCCGACTCCGACGGTGCCGATCGCTTCGCTTTCGACCAGCTCGATGTCGTAGAGGCCCTGGAACAGCTTGCCGAACAGCGCCGCGGTCATCCAGCCCGCAGTGCCGCCACCGACGATGAGAATCTTGCGCATGGCCGTTGAGAACTAACGGCTTTCGGCTGGGCAGGCCATGAGTGGCGCCGACTCCGGAAGCTTGCCGAGCTTCAAATGGCTCCTGAGCGAGAGGCCGTAGCCGCGCGTGAACTGGACCCCGCCTTTCTCAGGCAGGCAGTCGCCGGCCGGCCAATAGAAGGGAAGACGGCCGGTAAAGTCGAATGCGCTCCGCCCCTTGTTTCCGGCGAGCAGCATGTCGGCAAGCCCGAGACCCTCGGTGCCCGGCAGCCACGCCGCAATGAAAGCTTCGGATCGGTTGATCAGATCGTTGGCTGCCACCGGGCGCCCCGAGAAGAGCAAAGTCACGACCGGCACGCCCCTGCCGCTAACCCGCTCCAGGGTCTGCAGATCCTCAGGATAGCGGCTGCTGTGTCGCATCGAGGCCGGAAATTTTATGTCACCGGCGCCCTCGGCATACGGCTTCTCGGCAGCGACCATCACTACTGCGCTGTAGCGACGAACATCAACGCCCTCCCCGTCGGCGCTATAGTCCACCTGGGCGGAGCCGAGTGATTTGCGCAGTGCTGAAAGCAAGGTGTCGGCATATGGATAATCGGCGGTCGTCGTCTTGTCGCCCTGCCAGGTCAGCGACCAGCCGCCGGCCTGCATTGGTAGGCTGTCCGCGCCCTTTCCGACGACGAGAATCCGGCCACTGCGTTTGAGCGGAAGCACCCCGCGGTTGTTCTTGAGCAGCACCAGGGACTTGCGCACGGCCTCGCGCGCAAGTGCGCGAGTCTGTGGCGAGTGAAGCGCTTCGGGCGAAGGGTGCGGGCCTGTTGCAGGGGAGAGATTGAACAGGCCCGACTTTAACTTGACTCGAATGATGCGCGACACCGCATCGTTGATCCGGCTCATCGGGATCCGCCCCGCATGGACGTCATCGACGGTAGCGGCGATGAATTGTTTCCAGTCGTCCGGGACCATTGCGAGGTCGATCCCGGCATTGATTGCCTGCGGGCAATGCCATTTGGTGCAGCCTGGGACCTGCTCGATCGCGTTCCAGTCGCTGACCACCAGCCCGTTGAAGCCCATGCGTTTTTTGAGGACGTCGCCGACCAGATGCGCATTGCCGTGCATCTTGCCTTGAGCTTTGCCGGTGGCGGTGTCGGTGAAGCTCGAATAGCTCACCATCACTGTCTGCACGTCGGCCTTCAGCGCGCCATAATAGCCCGCCGCGTGCGTGCGCGCGAGATTGGCTTCGCTCGTCCGCGTTTCGCCCTGGTCGATGCCGTGAAAGGTGCCGCCATCGCCCAGATAATGCTTGGCCGTGGCGAGGACCGATGTCGGGGACCCCAGCCGACCCTGAAGGCCGCGCACCATGGCTTCGCCGTAGCTCCGCACCAGCGCCGGATCGGAGCTGTAACTTTCGTAGCTGCGACCCCAGCGAGGATTCTGGACGACCGCGAGCGTCGGGGCGAAGGTCCAGGTGATGCCGGTCGCCCGGACCTGCTTGGCCGTGGCCCGGCCGATGCGGCCAATCAGCCCCGGATCGTGGGCAGCGCCAAGCCCGACATTGTGCGGGAAGAGCGTCGCGCCATAGACATTATTATGCCCGTGGACCGCGTCGGTGCCCCAGATCACCGGCACCCTCACCTTCATGTCGGTCGACATTGAGGCGCGGTAGAAGGCGTCCGAGAGCTTGAGCCAATCCTCGACGCTCGAATGCATGTTCATCGAGGGCCAGGCGCCCCCGCCGTTGAGGATCGAGCCGATATAGTAGCGTCGAACATCGTCCGGGGTCACGGAACGGATGTCCGGCTGGGTCATTTGCCCGACCTTCTGTTCCAATGTCATGCCGGCAACGATCGATCGAACCCGTGCTTCGAGCGCTGGATCTACCGCAGCTGGCGTTTGCGCCCTTGGCCAAACTGGCGCCGCTGCCGAGCCTGTGGCGAGAAGCGCCGCTGACAGGCACAAGAGCAGTTTCGCCCGGGGCACCCGGACCATGTTCAACACCGACACCCGCCCCCGGCCTAGAAGTGATAACTGGCGCCGAGCATCCACGAGCGGCCGTACTTGTTGACCTCCTCGAGGGTCTTCGTCCCGTTCACGTCGTAATAGGTCCGATAGGGCGAGTTCAGCACATTCCCGACCTGCAGCAGGATGCCGAGCCCATTCAGCCTCGAGCCCGGCTGGAAGGTGTAGCCGATCTGTGCATCGAGCTGGCTGTCGGGCTGAATCAGTGGGAAGCCCAGATTGGTGAACAGCGACACGACTTCGCCCTTGAACGCCGACCTATGGCGATAGGCCGCCCGCGCCTGGAACCCATTCTTTTCGTAATAGCCGGTGATGTCATACACCCACTTGGAGAAGCCAGGCAGCACGCCACCAATGCCATTTTGCGCTGCTTGGTTGAGTTTGTAATCGGTGTACGACACGCTGCCCGTGGCGCCGAATCCGTCCAGCAGGCGGGCAATGCGTCCGAACTCGAAGGCGCCACTCGCCTCGACTCCGCGAATCCAGCCGCCCTTGCCGTTGGCCGGTGCGTCCAGCTCGCCGATGCTACTGATGGTACATCCGGAACAGGAATTTTGGAGCGTAGTCAGATCCGTCGGCGGCGGAGTGAGGCTCGAGAAGTCGGCCGTCAGCGCTTGGGTATAGATGTAATTGTCGAGCCACATGTAGAAGCCGTGAAGCGCGAAATAGCTCGCCTTGCCGCCATACCATTCATAGCCGACGTCGATCTCCTTCGCGCGCCATGGCTCGAGCTTCGGATTGCCGCCCGACGCCGACCAGGGGTGGACCGTGACGCCGGGCGCGCAAGGCGGCTGGGCGTTCGTGCAGATCGACCCGTTGAAGCTTGGAACCATGTTCGCGCGCATGTCGTCCATCCGCGGCCGGGCCATGACCTTGGCCGCAGCAAAGCGCAGCCGATTGTGATTGTCCAAGTCATAATAGAGGTTCAGGCTGGGAAGGACATCCGTGTAGGTCGCACCATCGTTGACCTGGACAAGCTGGATTGGCGAGACCGCCGTGTTGATGCGCAGACCGGATGAGTTCTGCTTTTGCCTGACCACCTGTACACCAACATTTCCGTGCAAGTGACCGGAATCGATGTTGGCCTTCGCCTTGAACGTCAGGATATCCTCTTTGATGTCCCACGACTTGTCGAAGTGATTGGCGTCCTGGAGCTGCACCGTGTCGTAATAGGCCGGCAGTGCCTTCGCGATGTCGACGCCGAGCACGTCGCCCATGCCCGCGAAGCCGAGCGAAACGGGATCCGTCAGATATTGCGAACCCACCAGGACTTCCTGACGATCGTTCTTAAGGAAGAGGTCCAGTTCGTCGACAGTCTTGTGCTTGTGGCGGTGCGTATAATCCAGGCCGGCTTCGACGCTGCTGAAGAAGTTCCCGATGCCGGTACCTTGAAAGTCTTGCCTGAGGGTCAAATCGCCCGATTCCAAAGTCTCCTTTATGTGGGGCGATTTCTTCAGACCATCATGCCCCCAGCCGCCCCACGGTGCGCGATCGCCGAGCGATACCTGGTTCGCGTCGGCATAATTGAGACCAAAGCCGGTGAACTGCGGGAAATTATCTGCGGGTATGACGCGATTATAGCTGTCGAACGTCCGCGTCTGGAAAGGACCGACGCCGTATCCTCCATAGGCCTCGACATAGGTCTCGTCGCGCTTGTTCGACGAATAGGAAAGATCGGTCAGGAGGTGAGTCCGTTCGGCCAATTTGAAATCATTGTTGAGGCCGGCCGAGAACAGGTGGTCGGTCCGCTTGTTGTCCTGATACATGAGGATCGGGACGACATTGTCGACATGGTCCGCCACGTCGAACAGATTGCCGTTGCGGGTTACCGTCTGAATGTTGCTGTAGGTGACGCCATCAACCCAAGCATCGGAGAACCATTCTGCACCACGGTTGACCGTGTGCTGCTTGAACCTTGAATAATAGAGGTCGAGGACGGAATGCACCGAATCGCTCGGTTTCCATTCGAGCGTACCGGTGACGCCGTCGCGAACATCGCGCGAGTTGGTCGCGATCGCTTCCTGGCCGGACAGGATATACGGTGACCCGTCTGGGAGCAGCCCCGCATAATTGTCGTAGAACCAGTTCTTGGTGTGATCGGTGTGGCCCGGCGCGTCGAGATGGGCATAGCCGATCATCCAGCCGAGCGTGCCGCTCCTGTTCTGGTCGATGTAGCTGGCGCTCCCGCGCCAGCCGTATTTCGAGAAGTCGTGGTTGCGGCCCCCTCCTTGGTTCATTTCGCCACGCAGGTTGAGTGCAACTGCGCGCTTCCCATATTCGAGCGGTCGGATGGTTCTGAGATCGACCGTTCCGGCCAGACCCATTCCCGAAATGCTTGCATCGGGCGTCTTGTAAACCACGACCGAGCCGAGGAGCTCGGACGGATATTGGTCGAATTCGACGGCGCGGTTGTAGCCTGAGCTCGCTTGCTGGCGACCATTCAGCAGAACTGTGGAAAAGTCGGGCGAGAAGCCGCGAATTGAAATGATCTCGGCACGGCCAGCCACCCGTTGCGCCGCGATTCCGGGCAATCGCGCGATGGACTCGGCGATCGAGACATCCGGCAGCTTGCCAATTTCTTCGGCTGAAACGGCCTCGACCACGCTGGCATTGTTGCGTTTGAGCCGAATCGAATCCTGAAGGCTTCGGCGGATGCCGGTGACGATGATCGCGCCTTTGTCATTCGGTTGAGGCGCATTGACATCGCCCGGAGCGGCAGTGGTGTTGGACTGCTGCGCATTCTGTGAATTCTGCGTCGTCTGATCAGTAGTCTTGGCCAGCGCCTCGGTCGGAAGCGCCGCAGCGATCAGTGCGGAGCTGCATCCCCCTGCGAGCAGCAGGGCACGGCGCGAGCGCATGATGTGATTCGGCAACGATTTCTCTCCCCTCTCCGCCAGTCACTGACGCGAGCTGGCCAGCTTCCATCCTCTCAAAATGGAAGCGCTTCCATTTGGGTGCGCCAAACGGGATCTTCTGTCAAGTGTTGCGGAAAGAATTGGGCGGAGCGGTCGACTCCCGCACTACCAGCTCATGCGCAACCACTTCATAATGCGCCGAATCTTCGCCATTTTGGGAGACCTCAAACAGCATCTGAACTGCGCGTTCGGCGATGAACTTGATCGGCTGCCGAACGGTGGTGAGCGGTGGCCACACCACTTCGGACATCGGCGTGTCGTCGAAGCCGCTCACCGAAATGGCGGAAGGTATTTCAAGGCCCGCCCGGTGGAGCGCGAGCATCGCGCCGGCGGCCATGTCGTCATTGGCGCAAGCAAGTGCGGTAATCTGAAGATTCTCGCTGAGCATCTGTTCGGCCGCATCGACGCCCGACTTGAACGTGAAGTCACCGATCGCCGTCCATGGCCGCTCGGAGATGCCCGCGGCGCTGAGTGCGTCGACAAAGCCGTCGTACCGCAATGTCGCCGAGCGGTGCTCGGGCGGCCCCTGCACAAAAGCGAAGCGGCGATGCCCCAATGCGACGAGATGCTCGCCGATGGTCTTGCCGCCTTGCCGTTCATCAATACCCACCGAGCAAGCGATCGAACGCGTCTGCTCGCCCGCCGAGATTGCGACGATTCGAACGCCGGCTCTTTCGGCGGATTTCAGAAACTCCGGATCGTCCGACAGTGGTGGTGAAACCACGATTCCGCGCGGCCGCTCACGATCGAGCATGGACTCCAGCACGCGCGAGGGATTTTCATCGTCGGGATCGATCGCACGCGTGACCAGGTCGCAGCCGAGCGCCGAGCAGGCGCGAAGCGCGCCCAGCTCCAGGCCCGCATTGTAATAGCTGTTCGGCTCGCGCTCGGGATTGTGAGCGTGGACCAGCATGACCTGGCGGCCCGAGCCGCTGGCCAGCGCACGCGCCTGCTGATTGACCGAATAGCCGAGTTCCTCGACTGCGCGGAGAACGCGCTCGCGAGTGGCGCCGCGGACGTTCTGCTCATTGTTGAGAACGCGCGAAACGGTCACTCGCGCGACCCCGGCTGCTTTGGCGACATCGTCGATCGTCGAACTGCGCTTCATCACGCGCGTGAGGTTGGCAAGGCTTTGCGCCGTCCGCAACGCATTGCAGTGCCGGAAATGCTGGGGGATCGTACGCGCATATGCGTGAAACTGCCCGAAGCTCCAGCCTGTCCGCAATTCTGATTTGGGCAATCGCCCCGCTGCTGTTGGCGATTGGCCAAGCCGCCGATGCGCACCCGGCGCTGATCCCATTACCCGCGTCTGTCCAATGGGGCGACGGCGAGTTCTCCCTCACTGCCCGAACCTCGGTTGAGGCAAAGGGCAGCGCCAGGCCTACTGCCTTGTACCTGGCACGTTCATTCAATATCGACAGTATGAACCATAACGGTTTGTCGATTCGATTGCGGATAGCAGGTCGACGACCCGACCTTTCCAACCAGGAAGCCTATCATCTTCAGGTCAGCGCCAAGGGCGTGCTTATCGAGGCTTCGGCGGCGGACGGTCTCTTCAACGGCGTCCAGACCTTGCGCCAGCTCGTCACCACGAAGCCAGACGGGAGCCGATCGATTCCGGCGGTCGAGATTCGCGATGCTCCTCGCTTCCATTGGCGCGGGCTGCTGATCGACGTCAGCCGCCATTTCTTCGGCAAGGCGGCAATCCTCAAGATCCTCGACGAGATGGCCGCGTACAAGCTCAACGTCTTGCAGCTTCATCTGACGGACGATCCCGGCTGGCGGCTCGAGATCCCCGGCTATCCGAAGCTGACCGATATCGGAGCGCTCGATCCAGCGACCGGCACCCGCAACTATTTCACCGCCGCGGACATTCGCGAGATCGTCGCTTATGCCGCGGAGCGCCACATCACCGTCGTGCCCGAGATCGAGATGCCTGGCCATTCCGGGTCGGAAGCCCGCGCTTACCCCGAATTCTTCGACGGCCAAGGCCGGTTCGATCCCGGCAAAGCTCAAACCTATGGCTTCATTCGCGGCGTTCTGTCTCAGGTCGGCCGTCTCTTCCCCGGCCCCTATCTCCACTTCGGCGGTGACGAAGTCGGCGACGATGCGTGGAAGGACCTTCCCGACGTTGCGCGCCTGAAGTCCGAACTGCACCTGACCAGCACCAAAGAGGTCGAAGCCTATTTCGGTCACCGGGTCGTGGAGATCATCCGTAAGCTCGGCAAACGGCCCATGGCGTGGGACGAGCAAGCCGAGGCGGGCGCCGACAAGAATGTGGTCATCTTTTGGTGGCGCAAGGGCAGGCCGGACGTACTCAAGGCGGCCGCAAAGTCGGGTTACGACCTGGTCCTCTCACCGGTCGACCAGGTTTATTTCGATTACCCGCAGGGGCCCGGCGAGCCGGGCGCACCGTGGGAAGGCAATGACAATGGACCAACGTCCATTTCCAAGATCCTGGCGTGGGAGCCGATTCCGGCCGACTTCACGACTGGAGAAGCTGCAAAAGTGCTCGGCGTCGAAGCGGCGGTGTGGACCGAATTCATCCGATCCGAGCGCTATTTGCAGTTCATGACCTTCCCCCGTCTGCTCGCCTTCGCCGAGGTCGCCTGGCGCCCGCGCGGCGCGCGCAACGAGCAGGAGTTCGACAGCCGTCTTCAGCCACACATCGATGCTTTGCGCGCCAGAGGTATCTACGCGAGACGGGAGCAGGGCGATGCATTCGAGTTCATGACCAACTGAGCGGCCGATGCGCTTTTCACCCCCCCTTCTCGTCCTCCTGTCGCTGGCCTCCCCAGGCTCGGCCAAGTCAATCCTGTTCGTCGGCAACAGTTTCACATTCGGGGCCCTGTCACCCGTCATGAACTGGCAAGCGGGAAGCGTGACCGACCTCAATCATGACGGGATCGGCGGCGTGCCCGCGCTGTTCAAGCGCTTCGCTGACGAAAGTGGCCTGAAATTCGAAGTGTCGCTCGAGACCTCGCCCGGCAAGACGCTCGAATGGCACTGGCGAAACCGGCGGGCCTTGCTCGACCGGCGCTGGGACGATGTCGTCCTGCAGGAATATAGCACGCTCGACCCCGACCATCCGGGAGATCCGGCGCAGCTCATTGCAGCCTCGGACAAGCTCGCGCGCATGTTTCATGCACGTAACCCCAAGGTTCGAATCGCGCTCACTGCCACCTGGTCGCGGCCGGATCAGACCTATCCCGCAGGGCGGGCGTGGTCGGGCAAGAGAATCGAGCAGATGGCGCTTGACGTCCGCCGGGCCGACGATCGTGCCCTGCGCTCGAGCGGGCGGATCGATCAGGTCATTCCGGTCGGCGAAGCATTCAATTGCGCAATCTCCCTAGGGATTGCCGATGCAGATCCCTATGACGGCATCACGCCCGGCAAAATCGATCTTTGGGCACCGGACCATTATCACGCGAGCACCGCCGGCTATTATTTGGAAGCGCTGACGATCTTCGCTCGAGCGACGGGCCGCGATCCGCGCCGGCTCGGCCGATCCGAGAGCGCAGCAGGGGAATTGGGAGTTCCGCCGCCGCTCGCCGAGCGGCTGGAGCAGGTCGCATATGAGGTCGCATCAAAGGGCCATTGCGTCGCCCAACGATAAGATGAACGCGCTTCAGCCCTGGCCGACCGGCAGCCGGGGTCACCGCGGACGAGAGCAAGCAAATCGCGCCCGCGGTGACCGCCGCGTGCCGGACTGAAGGGGACTTCCCCGGCACGTTCACTCATATCTCAAGGCATGGATGGGATTGGCCCGTGCGACCTTGAGCGCATGGCCGACCACAGTCGTGACAGCGATCGCGAGCGCAATCGCAGCCGCAACCACAAACGGAACCGGAGTGAGCGCAATTCGCTGGTCGAAGCCGTTGAGCCAGTCGCGCATGACCCACCAGGCGACAGGCCAGGCAATCATATTGGCGATGATGACCGGCCGGCTGAACTGCCACACCAGCAGCCGGACAATGTCGCGCGTCCTGGCGCCCAAGACCTTGCGAATGCCGATCTCCTTGGTGCGCCGTTCGGCAGTGAATGCGGCCAGCCCGAACAGGCCGAGGCAGCCGATCAGCACCGCCAGGAGCGAAAAGGCGGCGAAGATTTCCGCGCGCGACCGCTCGGATTTGTATTGGTCACGCACGATGTCCTCGCTGAACTTGGCTTCGAATGGCACATCATTGACCAATTGCCTCCATTTCTGTTCGACCGCCGAGCGAACCGCGTCAGGGTCGCCGCGGTAGCGGATGACCATCCAGCCAGGCCCTTCCCTCGCCTCGCGGAACATCAGCGGTTGGATCTGGTCGCGAACCGACCGGAAATTGGTATCGCCGATCACTCCAATGACGGTGAGATTCACGGCGCTCACGTCTTTCGAATAGAGGCGAGCGCGAAACACCCGTCCAATCGCATCCTGCGGCGACTTATAGCCTAGCCGTCTTGCCGCAAACTCGTTGATCACCACGTTCACGCCCCGCGAAGCGACCGCCTGCTCAGCGACGGGGTCGCTCTGCGGCGGCAAGGTCTGATCGTCCGCTGCGCGGCTGGGATCAAACCAGCGCCCGGCTTTCAGCTTCAATCCCATTGCATTGAAGAAGCCAGCATCCGCCTGATAGTCTCCGAGCACGATCGGCTTCGTCGAGCCCGGATTCAGGACTCCGTTGTTCCGGTTGTTTAGCGTCGAGACACCAAGATCGGTGCGTCCCACGGCGACAACGCCCGGGATGCGCTTCATCTGATCGACGATCGCCTCTCCGTGACCGAAGAGCTCGCGACGCGCCATGTTTTCGACCTGCAGAATGTGATCCCGCTGATAGCCTGGATCCACGGTGCTCGCGAAAACCGTCTGCGCATAGACTACCCCGGTGCAGACGATGAGCCCGATGGACACGGCGAATTGAAGCACGACCAGCGCTTGGCGAAGGCGCCCGGAGCCCGGAGTATCCGCTGCCGAGCGATTGGCCTTCAGCACCTGTGCCGGTTGGAACCGAGAGAGGAAGAAGGCGGGGTAGAGCCCGCTCGCGATCCCGACCAGCAGCGCCAATCCGACCGCTGGAAGGAGAACGCCGCCAGCGCCGAAATAATTGAGCGAAATGTTCGAATCGAGAAAAGCGGCAAACGGTCGCACCAACAGCTCGACGAGTGCCAGGGCCACCAGCATCGCGACGGCTGAGAGCAGGAGCGACTCGGCGACGAATTGAACGATCAACTGCTTTCGCGTGGCACCGAGCACCTTTCGAAGTGCCACTTCGCGTGCCCGCTGGCTCGCGCGGGCAGTGGCCAGATTGGTGAAGTTGACGACCGCCATTCCGAGGATCAGCGCCGCTATGATTGAGAAAGTCGTGATCGTGCGCCGGTCGTTGCCGGGCGTCATCGAACCTTGTTGCGCCTTCCCGAGGTGCACGTCGCGAACGTTGACGAAATGGAAATCCTCTTCGTCACCCGCATTGTAACGCACGCCGTCATTGAACTCGTCCGGGATGTTGCGCTTCTTCCAGGCAGGGATTGCAGCTTCGAGTTGCTTCACGTCGGTGCCGGGGCGCAACGTCACATACATCTGGCCCGACTGCCAGCCCCACTGGGTCATGAACTCGGGCGCGTCGGCCCAGAGGTTGTTGAAGTCGGTCCTGAGAATTCCGTTGAGCTTTAGATGCGAGTTCTTGGGTATGTCCTTGAACACGCCCGTAATTCTGTAGTCAGCCGCAGTGCCTTTCGACACGGCGGTGATCGTTCGGCCGACTACCTGATCACTGCCGAACCGCCTGATCGCTTCGGATTGCGACAGCACGGCCGTCCGTGCAGCCGGCAACGTCGTTCCCGAGAGCAAAGGGAGCTTGACCACCTTCAGGAAGTCGTCGTCAGTCAGGACGTAATCATCCGCGGAAGATGCCTGGCCGTCCTGCATGATCACCGGCGAATTGCTCAAGGCGTAGCCGATCCGCTCGATCTGCGGGAAATCCTTCTTGAGCGCCCCCTTGGCGACATAAGGCGCCATCTGCAGTAACATGGGATCGCCACTCAACGGGTGGGGATACCAGGCCTGGAACTGATAAGTGTTCTGGGCGCCCGGAAGCCAGTCGTCATAGCTCCGCTCATAATTGATGTAGAGCAGGATCATGACGCATGCTGCCATGCCGATCGCGAGTCCGGCGATGTTGATGACCGAATAGGTTCTGCTCTTGGCAAGCGCCCGAACTGCGACCGTCCAATAGTTCCGCCACATGGTAACCGTCCTTTGCAAGAAGTGAACTCAGCGGAGCTGTTCAGGCGGCGCGTCGCCGCTCCTGGAGGATGCGGCCGTCGAGCATGTTGACGACTCGGCTCGCGAAATCGGCGTGCGACGGCGAGTGGGTGACCATGACGATGGTCGAGCCTTCCTGATTGAGCTGGCGGAGCATGCGCATCACTTCTTCGCCATGCGCAGTGTCGAGGTTCCCGGTCGGCTCGTCGGCTAGAATCAGCTTGGGCTCTCCGACCAGCGCTCGCGCGACTGCGACGCGTTGCTGCTGACCACCGGACAGCTGCGTCGGCCGGTGCTTGGCGCGATGGGCGATCCCCACCTTGTCAAGCACGCGGTCGACCCGCTCCTTGCGGGAGGCGCCGCTATGATTGTGGTAGAGAAGCGCGAGCTCGACATTCTCGCGGACGGTCAGCTCGTCGACCAGATTGAAGCTCTGGAAAATGAACCCGATGTTCGCTTTTCGGGTCTCCGCGAGCTGGGATTCGCTGAGGCCGGCGACCTCCTGGCCGTTGAAATTGTAGGAGCCATCGCTCGGGCTATCGAGCATGCCCATGATGTTCAGCAAGGTCGACTTTCCGCAGCCCGAAGGACCCATGATTGCGACGAATTCGCCGTCGGCAATATCGAGGTCGACGCAGTCGAGCGCGGTCGTCTCGACCGTGTCGGTGCGGTAGGTCTTGGTGAGGCCAGTCATGGTCAGCACGAGTGGTTCCTTTCTTAATCGCCCGAGCTGAAGCTCAGGTGGTTCTTGTCGGTAAGGCCGCTGTAGGAGGAGGTGATCACGCGCTCTCCGGGCGAGAGCCCGCTTAACACTTCGATGAAATCGGCATTGCGCCTGCCGAGCTGGACCTGGCGCTTGCTCGCGCCATTACCGCTCTTGTCGACGACGAAGATCCAGGTGCCGCCACTATCGTTGAAGAAGGCGCCGTTCGGGATCAGCAGAGCCTTCGAGGAATCGCCGAGCGTGAGCTTGGTCTGGACCGTTTGTCCGCGTTGCACCGATGAGGGTGCCGGCCCGTCGAAGTCGAGGTCGATCTGGAACTGGCCGTTGCGAACCTGCGGATAGACCTTGGCGACCTTCAATCGATAGCTTTTGCCATCGACGTCCGCGGCTGCAGTCTGACCGACCCGCACACGGCCGAGATAATATTCGTCCACGTCGGCCTGCAGCTTGTTGCCCCCGGCACTATCGATCTGGCCGATCCGCTGGCCCTGCTGCAGCGACTGGCCGAGCTGAATGTCGAACCCGCTGAGGTCACCAGTGACCGGCGCGCGGATGCTCAACTGACCGAGGTTGCTCCGGGCGATGCCCATGCTGCTGTTGAGCGAGGTCGAGGCAACACGGAGCTGTGACAGCTGGCTCGTCTGAAGCGCCTCGGTTTGCCGGATGCTCTGCTTCAGGATCTCGAGCCGCCTGGTCTGGTAGGCAAGATCGTCCTTGGAGTCGTTGAAAGTCTTCATCGGCACGAACCCGCGCGCAGCGAGCGGCTTCTGGAGCTCATAGAGCCGCCGCGCCTTGGCGAAATCGGTTTCGGCCTGGTTGAGATCGCGAAGATTGCCGTTACGGCTCTGCGTCAGGGCGAGCTCCTGACTGCGCATATTGTTCAGCTGCTGCTCGACCTCGGCCTGCTTCTCGAGCGTCGAGAGCTGAAGTTCGGCATTGGACAGCACCGCGAGCAGCTGCCCCTGGGTGACGTGGGCGCCGTCCTCGACCAGCTTCTGGTCGACGCGGCCGCCCTCGACCGCGTCGAGATAGACGGTGACCAGCGGAGTCACACGCCCGCGCAAGGGCAGGAAATCGTCAAAGGTCCCCGACTGGACCGTGGTGATGGCCAGTCGACTGCGCGCAACCGACATTGAATCCGCTCGCGGCGCGAACAGCCAAAAGAGAAGGATCAGAACCAGCGCCGCAACCGCTGCCCCGCCGATGATGATCCTCTTGTCGAGCTGCTTGCGCTCGACCAGCCGGTCCATTGCGCCGCCGCTGACCGCTTCCGAGCGGCTCGGTTGACGCAGTTCTACCAGGCTCATTGTCCACCTCCGGGCAGTGACTGTCCGGAATCGGACAGAATTGGTGCCGCCGGTGGGAGGCTGCTCGCTCGATCCGCCAAGTTGGGCAAAAGCTTCATGCCCCAATCGTTGCAAGCCCCATGCCAAATGCTCGATCTTCTCTATCCGGTCGTGTCTCCCCTCTATTCGGCTGGGGCGCTGTTCGTTTCCGGACAGCGACGCTACAGGAGTAGCGTGGACCGACCATTCAACCTTGCAATCGTTGTCGACGACGATCCTGACATCGGCCTCGCCGCCAAGCTTGCGCTGCGCGATCTGTTCGAGCGCATTGAAACCCTGAGCTCGCCGAGCGAACTCTTGCCGCTGCTCAAGAAAGACACTCCTGACGCGATCCTTCTCGACCTTAATTTCGAACGAGGCGCGACCGACGGACGCGAGGGCCTTCGTTTTCTCGGCCAGGTGATGGCGATCGAGCCGGATGCGGCTGTAGTGATCATCA
This sequence comes from uncultured Sphingomonas sp., assembly GCA_966424035.1. Classification (GTDB taxonomy): domain Bacteria; phylum Pseudomonadota; class Alphaproteobacteria; order Sphingomonadales; family Sphingomonadaceae; genus Sphingomicrobium. The sequence goes on from CBJLMA010000007.1 coordinate 46,315, forward strand.
CTGCGCATGGCGCAGTCTCGATCGCAGTGGAAGCAATCAAGGCAGGAGCGAGCGATTTCGTTGCCAAGCCGTGGAGCAACGAACGGCTTGCAGCGACGGTGAGGAGCGCAGCCGCGCTTCGCCGCAGCCGGATCGATGCGCAGCAGGAGCGTGGCCGCGTAGCCGAGCTGACAGCAACGTCCGAGACTCCGCTTCTCGGCCAATCACCGGCGATGCAGCGCGTGCGCACCCTCATCGACCGGGCGGCGCCGACCGACGCCAACGTGCTCATCTTGGGCGAGAACGGCACCGGCAAGGAAATCGTCGCGCGCGAGATCCACCGCCTGTCGCGACGCAGCGGAAATCCCATGGTTTCCGTAGATCTCGGAGCGACCGCCGAGACCTTGTTCGAATCCGAGCTGTTCGGCCATGTCAAAGGCGCATTCACCGGCGCCGCCGGCGACCGCATGGGACGCCTCAAGGCGGCGGACCACAGCACCTTGTTCCTCGACGAGATCGGCAATTTGCCGCTCCACCTGCAGCCCAAGCTCTTGACGGCGCTGGAGCAGCGCGAGGTCGTGCCCGTCGGAGCCAACAAGCCAATCCCGATCGATGTGCGCGTCGTTGCAGCAACGAATGTCTCCGCCGACCATCTTTCCGACGAAAAACGATTCCGGCAGGACCTGCTGTTCCGGTTGAACACGATCGAGATCGAGCTTCCGCCGCTGCGTGATCGACGGGAGGACATACCGCTCCTGTTCCAGCACTATCTGAGCCTCTACGCGCGCAAATATGACGCTCCGCAGCGCGAGCTTCCCGACCATGTGCTCGACTTGCTCACCCGCCACGATTGGCCCGGGAACGTGCGCGCACTGCGCCATGCCGCGGAGCGTGCGGTGATCATGGCCGAAGGCGATCGATACCATGTCGACGACTTCCCGCTGCCGAAGCGCTCTCAGGTCGCACCTCTCTCGGTGGTCGGCGACAACCTCAACCTCGACCAGCTGGAAAAGCAGATGATCGAGCGCGCGCTTCGGATGCACCATTTCAATGTCTCGCTGGCCGCCGCCGAACTGGGCCTAAGTCGCGGCGCGCTCTATCGGCGCATGGAGAAACATGGACTTTAGGCGCAAGTTCGAGGTTGGGCTCGCGTGGCGCACGCTCCTCCTCGTCGGCGCGATCCTGCTGATCGCCAAGGCGGCGGCCACACCGGGCGTACGCGCCGGCCTGATCGTTGCAATCCTCATCGGAATCGCCGCCCTTGCTGGACTTTGGACTTTCATCCGCCGCACCAACTTCCTCGTCTCGCGGTTCATAGAGAGCGTTCGCTTCGAGGATTATTCACAGCGATTTTCGGATCCCAGCGGCGGCGGATTCGATGTTCTAGGGACAACCCTGGACCAGGCCCTCAAGACGCTTCAGGCGCGGCACGCCGAGGAAAGCGCCGAGGCCCGCTACCTTGCCGGCATTGTCGATGACGCGCCGAGCGCGCTCCTGACCATCGATGAGGAAGGGCGAATTGAGCAGCTGAACAAGGCAGCTCGGCAGCTGTTCGCGCGTCAGCGGCTCCACCGTCTCGAAGATATTGATGCGCTCGGGCCAGAGCTGTCCGCTGCCGTTCGCCTGCCTCCGGGCTCGCGCAAGATCACCCGCCTCATCCTCGACGGCGTTCCGCAGAAGGCGATCTTTGCATCCGCGCAGGTCGCACGGCTCGACCGCCCGGTGACGGTGATCTCGATCCTGCCGGTGCAGAGCGAGCTCGGAGCTCTCGAAGTTGCTGCCCAGGCCGACCTCGTACGCGTGCTCACTCATGAAATCATGAATTCGCTAACGCCGGTCACTTCGCTGGCGCGCACTGGAGCAGAATTGGTTGCAACAGCTGCCAAAGGCGATCCGTCCCTGGGCGACGCCAAAGCGGCGACAGAGACCGTTGCCCGCCGCGCCGAGGGCATACTGCGCTTCGTCGAAAGCTACCGCGAATTCGCACAGGCACCGGAGGTCCACCGCCGTCAGTTCAAGGCTGCACCATGGGCCGAGGAGATCATGCGGCTCGCACTGGCGAATGCCGCCGAACGCGAGATCGATGCGCGGATCGAAGTCGAGCCCGAGACGATGAGCCTCAACGCCGACCCGGAACTACTCGCCCAGGTAGTGCTCAACCTGCTGCGCAATTCGCTTCGCGCGACTGCGGACGTTGATCCGGCGATTGTCGTGCTCGGCCTCGCTCGCGAAGCGGGCGGCCAATTCCGCATCGAAGTGCGCGACAATGGCTCCGGTATTCCCGCGGATCGGCGTGAAGACATCTTCCTGCCCTTCTACACCACCCACAAGGGCGGCAGCGGCGTGGGCCTCAGCTTCGCGCGGCAGGTTGCCTTGGCGCACGGTGGGTCGATATGCGCGCTCGATGCGCCCGAAGGCGGCGCCAATTTGCGCATGGTGATCTGACATGTCCGAGAAGGCCCCGCCGAAATCGACCTTGAAGCAGGTGCGGCTATTGCTCTGGCTGCTGGTCGCGGTCGCACTGATCGCCAGCGCAGCGCTTTGGTTCATTCCGCGCGAGCAGACCCACACTCCCGAGGCGGTGAGCGGCCCGGTCAAGTCGAACCTCGGCGGACCCTTCACGCTCGTCGGCGCAGACGGCAAGCCCTTCTCCAGCCAAGCGCTCGGGGGCAAGCCTTATGCGATCTATTTTGGTTTCACGCGCTGCGGCGATGTCTGCCCGACCACATTGTCCCGTCTCGTGAAGCTCAGGCGTGAGGCCGGCAACGATTCTGCGATGCGCATCATACTCGTCACCATCGATCCGACGAATGACGGACCCCAGCAAGTCGGCCAATATGCGTCCCTGTTCAACGCACCGATCATCGGTCTCACCGGAAGCGAGGCGCAGATTGATCGGGTGAAGAAGCAATATGGCATCTTTGCTCAGCCCTCACTGCATCCGATGGCAGGCAAGGAAATGATCCACAGCGCGACAATATTGTTGTTCGACCGCGCTGGAAATTTCGCGGGGACGATCTCGCCGGATGAACCCGATTCAGACGCGCTCGCCAAGCTGAAGAAGCTGGTCGCCTGAAGAGTTGGAACTCGCCCTTGATCGCGCCGCTTGAGCAGAAATGACAAGCTACCGGCCCGACCCCAAGATCCTGGCTCTCGGGCCCGAGTTCTATGACCCGGTCGAGCCGGCGGCCTTCCCCGAATGCATCGAGCGCTTTGTCAACGAGCGTTGGGCGCAAAGAGTCGGCCTTCAGCTCGCCGACACAGACTGGGCTCGCCATTTTTGCCGCTTCGAGGCGCTGCCGGACAATCTCACCGAGCCGCTCGCCTTGCGCTATCACGGACACCAGTTCCGCGTGTACAATCCCGATATCGGTGACGGCCGCGGCTTCACACTGGCGCAGCTGCGCGATCACCAGGACCGTTTGCTCGACCTAGGGACCAAAGGTTCCGGCACGACGCCGTACAGCCGCCACGCCGACGGCCGTTTAACGCTCAAGGGCGGCGTACGTGAAGTGCTGGCCACCGAGATGCTCGAGGCACTCGGCGTCAATACGTCGAAAAGCTTTGCGCTGTTCGAAACCGGAGAAGCGCTCGAGCGCGGCGACGAGCCCTCGCCTACCCGCTCATCGGTGCTGACCCGCATCAGCCACGGCCATATCCGGATCGGCACGTTCCAGCGGCTCGCCTTCTTCGCACAAGTCGAGAATCTTAAGAGGCTGACCAGCTATTGTCTCGAGCAGCTATTTGGCGAACAGCCATCGGTTGATGAGCGCGAAAACGCTCTCCGCCTTTTCAACCTCGTCAGCGCAGCAACTGCGAGGCTGGCTGCCTCCTACCTCGCCGCCGGGTTCGTCCATGGCGTGCTCAACAGCGACAATATCAACGTTACTGGCGAGAGTTTCGACTATGGCCCGTGGCGCTTCACGCCTTACTGGGACCCGGGCTTCACTGCCGCTTACTTCGATCATTACGGCCTGTATGCGTTCGGCAGGCAGCCCGAAGCGATCCACTGGGACCTTGCCCAGTTCGCCGGCTCCATCTCGCTCATCGCCGATGCGCCCACCTTGTCGGAAATGCTGGCCGGGTGGAGCGACCGCTTCGAAGATGCGCTGACCGGGGCGATTCTGCGCCGCCTTGGCGTTGCTCCAGACACAGAGGATCGCGCGCTTGCGGCTGCAATGATCAAGTGCCTCGCGACCCGCGCTCAGACGATTGACCGGATCTTCTTCGACTGGCGCGGCGGTCGAGATCCTGGCGTCGAGCTATATCCCGCCGAGGCCTTCCGCCAATTGGCAAAGCTTGTCGAGGGGCGCGAACGGCCGAAGAGCCATGGCTACTGGTCGGACGCCGAGCCTTGCTCGATGCATATCGAGGAGGTCGAGGCGATCTGGTCGGCGATCGCCGAACGCGACGACTGGCAGCCTTTTGACAAGAAGGTTAAGGCCATTCGAAGGATGGGCGAAGCGCTGCAAGGCTCCGGGGACGCGTAGCGTCACTGGACAGGAGCGCCCAGGGGACGCGACAGGACAGGATGCACGGGCAAGCTGAGCAAAAATCGGAGGTAGTCGAGCCCGCGCGCAAGGGGACGCGGCTGATCTCGACCGATCCTGCCACGGGCGAGGAGATCTGGTCCGGCAAGATCGGTGACGCCGCCGCCGAGGTCGCAGCCGCGCGCGCCGCCTGGCCGGCCTGGGTCGCCCATTCGAACGCCTATCGAATAGAGGCGGTGCGCCGCTTCGCCAATGTCGTTCGAAGGAAAGAAGCGGAATTTGCCGAGCTGATCGCCCGCGAAACCGGCAAGCCCTTCTGGGAGGCCAAGACCGAAGTTGCGGCGGTCGTTAACAAGGTCGAAATTTCGGTCGAAGCCTATGCCGAACGTACGCCACAGCGAAAGATGGAGGCCGCGCTCGGCAACAGGATCGCAGTGCGCCACAAGCCCCACGGCGTTCTTGCTGTACTCGGCCCTTATAACTTTCCAGCACACCTCCCCAACGGCCACATCGTTCCGGCGCTGATCGCCGGCAATGCAATCGTCTTCAAACCCTCGGAAAAAACGCCCGCCACTGGCGAATTGCTGGTCAGATGCTTCCATGAGGCGAAAATCCCCGAGGCCGTGGTGCGACTATTGATCGGCGGTCCCGAACAGGGTCGAGCACTCGCCGCCGAAAGCGGCATCGACGGCCTGTTGTTTACCGGATCGGCGCGCGCTGGGCTCGCACTTCACAAGCAGTTTGCCGAAACGCCTCACAAAATCCTCGCGCTCGAGCTTGGAGGGAACAATCCCTTGGTCGCCTGGAACGCCAAGGACATTGAGGCCGCGGCCGCAATCGTCGTCCAATCGGCCTACCTCTCGGCCGGTCAGCGCTGCACGGCCGCGCGGCGCCTGATCATCGAGGATGGCAAACATGAAGCATTGCTGGAGGCAATCCAGAAGCTGATCGACCGGATCATCCTCGATCATCCCTTTGCGGATCCGCAGCCGTTCATGGGTCCGGTAATCGACAATGCCGCCGCAGACCATGTGCAGGAGCAGTGGCTCAATCTGATGATGAAAGGCGGCAAACCGCTGCGCCGCCTGGATCGACCGTTTGCCGAGCGGCCCTACCTCACCCCCGCGCTGATCGATGTGACCGAGGTGCGTGACCGCCCCGACGAAGAGATTTTCGGACCGGTGCTGCAACTCGTCAGGGTCAAGGATTTCGATGCAGCAATCGCTGAAGCGAACAATAGCCGCTTCGGCCTCGCGGCGAGCCTCGTCGGCGGCACCCCGGAACACTATGACAAATTCTGGGCGAACGTTCGCGCCGGCGTGATCAACTGGAACAAGCCAACGAACGGTGCACCGTCGAATGCGCCGTTCGGCGGGGTTGGGCTTTCGGGGAACCATCGCCCAAGCGCATTCTATGCTGCCGATTATTGCGCCTATCCGGTAACGAGCAGCGAAGCCGATCGAGCTCGGGCCCAAATCAGCGAAGGTCTGCGCGATCCCAACATGTTGGAGGACTGATTTCCGCGCGCGATGGATCGGTTCAGCCGGTCCTCGCGTTCAAACCTCCTGTGAGAAAACATGTCAGGATCGGCGGGGCCTTCGGCCTTGCCCTGTTGAGCGTCGCTTTGCCCTCCTGTTCAAAGGGAGGGAATCCATCAACCCAAACCGGTTCAGGTGCGCAGCAGTCGGCCGCAGGCCAGCTGGCGTGGAACAAGAGGACCGAGAAGCAGCTGCTCGATGCCATTGCTCAAGCGCCTGCGAACGGCCTCAAGCCCGACCTATTCCTGAAGGGCGAACTGCCCAAGGACGATGCGCAGCGCTCCGCAGCGCTCACCACAGCAGCGTTACGCTACGCCGACGCGCTGGCGCGCGGTTACGTCGATCCAAAGAAGGTCTCTGCCATCTATACGATAGCGCGGCCCAGCGCGGACGTCCGGACAGGTCTCGCCCAGGCGATTCAGAGCGGCACCGTGGGCGAATGGCTCGCCTCGCTCCCGCCGCAAACCGACGAATATCGAGCGCTGAGCCAGGCGCATCTCCACTTCCTCCAGCTCGCGGCAAACGGCAAACCGACACCAATTCCTGGCGGAAAGCCGATCAAGCCCGGACGACGTGACACGAGGATCCCGCTCGTCGTCGCAGCGCTCGAAGCGAACGGAATGCTCGGGCCATCGACCGCCACTCAGCCGCGGCCTGGCGCGAGTGGCGCTGCCCAGACTGCTTCCGATCATTATACTCCGCAGATCGCGCAGGCGGTCCGGCAGGTCCAGACGGAGTTCGGATTGACTGCGGACGGAGTGATCCGCGGCGATACAATCGACGCGCTCAACGCAGACCCCTCCTACCGGGCACGCCAGCTCGCGATTGCAATGGAGCGGCTGCGCTGGCTCGTGCGCGACCCGCCGCCCACCAGGATCGACGTGAACACTGCCGCGAGCCTGCTCGATTATTGGCGCGATGGCGCGCTTCGGCAGCAGCTCCGGGTCATCAACGGCCAACCCGGCAAATGGACGACTCCGCAAATTCAGGCGCCGATCTTCCAGCTGGTCGCCAATCCCTATTGGCGCGTCCCCGACCGGATCGTCGATGATGAGCTGTCGAAGAAGAGTCCCGCCTACCTGGCAGCTAATGATTTTTCCTGGCGCGAGGGACGTCTCATCCAGCTTCCGGGACCGAAAAATTCGCTGGGCATCGTCAAGTTTGACATGCGCGATCCGCAGCAGATCTATCTGCACGATACGCCCTTCAAGAGCTGGTTTTCGGCGGACGAACGGCATCGAAGCCACGGCTGCGTCCGGGTTCAGAATGCCCTCGACTTTGCATTCGAGCTCGCTTCCCAGGATGGCGTCCAGGACAAGTTCCAGGAAGCGATGGCGAGCGGCGAAGAGAGCTATGTGAAGCTCAAGCGCGAGATACCGGTGCGCTTATTCTATCACACTGCCTTCTGGGATGGCTCGCGAATCCAATTCCGTTCCGACATCTATGGCTGGGACGACGATGTCGCGCGGGCACTCGGCCTTGAGCAAGGTGCGCAGCGCGCCGCTTACCGGCAGCAAGAGGACGTCGGTCCGTAAGAGCTGAGGGCGCCGGACCCAGGGATCCCCATCAAAGCAGCAGCACTTTGATGGCCATCTCCGGCCGGCGCCCTCACCCCTTCCCCGTGACCGCGCGTGACGCGCGGTCACCCCCTTCAACTGCCCCGCATCTCGGGCATGTAACCCTCGTCCACGGCGTCGCTGAATTTGGTCGTGCGTCCATCGAAGCGAACCCGCACGATGCCCGTCGAACCATGACGCTGCTTGGCGACAATGACTTCGGCCTTTCCGGCGGCGGACGCATATTTTGCGTTCCATTCCTCATATTTAGCGAGCTTCTCGGTCTCGTTCGGCATTGGATAATCGGGCTCGACGGCTTTGAGGTAATAGTCCTCGCGATAGATGAAGAGGACGATGTCCGCGTCCTGCTCGATCGAGCCGGATTCGCGAAGGTCGGAGAGTTGGGGCCGCTTGTCCTCGCGCTGCTCGACCTGACGGCTAAGCTGCGAGAGGCCGATGACCGGCACATCCAGTTCCTTGGCCAAGGTCTTCAGGCCACGGCTGATTTCGGAAATCTCCTGGACGCGATTCTCGTTCGAGTTCCTGCCGCTGCCTTGGAGCAGCTGAAGATAGTCGACGACGATCAGTCCGATATTCTTCTGTCGTTTCAGTCGACGCGCCCGCGTGCGAAGCGCGGCAATGGTCAGACCGGGCGTATCGTCGATATAGAGCGGAAGGCTTTCCAGCTCGGCCGCAGCTCGCGCAAGTTCCCGAAACTCCTGCTGGCTGATCTTACCCGTTCGCAGATTCTCCGACGTGATCCCTGACTGTTCGGAGAGAATACGCGTCGCGAGCTGGTCCGCCGACATTTCCAGGCTGAACAGCACCGCCGGCGCGCCTGCGGACTTACCGGCGTCGATGCCGTCGACCGTATCGCGCAGGAAGCGCCGCGCGGCCGCAAACGCCATATTGGTCCCGAGCGCGCTCTTGCCCATGCCAGGGCGGCCGGCGACGATGATCAAATCCGACTTATGGAGACCGCCGAGTTTCGCATTCAGTGCTTCGAGTCCGGTCGTGAATCCGGATAGATGGCCGCCGCTGTTGAGCGCCTTTTCGGCCATTTCGAGTGCGTCTCTGGTCGCTTCTGCGAAGCTCTTCGCCTTGCCCTGGGCTCCGCCCTGCTCCGCGACCTTGTAAAGCTCGGTCTCGGCGCGCTCGATCTGAGCGAGGGGGGCAACGTCCTCACTCGTATCGAGCGCGCCTTCCACGAGATCGCGGCCGACGCCGACGAGGGCGCGCAGCAACGCGAGGTCGTAGATCTGTTCAGCGAAATCGCGCGCGCCGATGACGGCCGCGCCGGAGCCGGTCAGCTGCGCGAGATAGGCCGGCCCGCCGACCTCCTTCATCCCCTCGTCAGCCTCGAACAGAGGCTTCAAGGTGACCGGATTGGCGATTCGATTGCTGTCCGTGAGCTTCAGAATCGAATCATAGATCCGGCCATGCAGCGGCTCGAAGAAATGGTCCGGCCTGAGCTTCAGCTGGATGTCCTCGACCAGCCGGTTGTCGATCATCAGCGCCCCGAGGAGCGCAGCCTCCGCCTCGACATTTTGGGGGAGAGTTGGACTTCCGACTTCTGACGCAGACTCGGCGATGCGGATCACTTCGGCCATGACGAGGCTCCTACGCTCGTGCGGCCCTACATCAAGCGCGAACAAATGTAGCACAACTGGGGATAAGTTGTGCACGAATCGTATCGCCGTCCGAAGGAAGTCACAAAAGTGTCAGCATGGCCCCATCCACAGAAATAATCGGCACCAAATTGATGCGTTCGGACGGGCTCGTTACGCACGCGCCATGGCGATTTTATCCGACCGCTGGATTCGCGAGCAGGCCCGGGCTCACGCAATGATCGAGCCGTTCGTCGAAGCACAAAGGCGGGAGGGCTGCATCAGCTATGGCCTCTCCTCCTATGGCTATGACGCGCGCGTCGCGGACGAGTTCAAGATCTTCACCAACGTCGACAATGCACTGGTAGATCCCAAGGATTTCGCGGTGAACAGCTTTGTCGATCGCAAGACTGACGTCTGTATCATTCCGCCCAACAGCTTCGCGCTCGCGCGTACGGTCGAATATTTCCGGGTGCCGCGCGATGTGCTCGTCATCTGCCTCGGCAAATCGACTTATGCGCGATGCGGGATCATCGTGAACGTCACGCCGCTCGAACCTGGCTGGGAGGGCCATGTGACTTTGGAATTCTCGAACACCACGCCGCTTCCGGCGAAGGTCTACGCCAATGAAGGGGCATGCCAGTTTCTGTTCCTGCAAGGGAATGAACCGTGCGAAGTGAGCTACGCCGACCGGGCGGGCAAATATATGGGGCAGAAAGGCGTCACGCTGCCGAAGCTCTAATGCCGTCTTTGTCATCGCGAGCGCAGTCGACGATGACCTTTGCTCAATGCAGGAATCCATCTTTTTTTCGACGATGTTAAGAAGGTGGATCGCGGACCCAAGTGCGCCGTCACGATTGGAGCGGAGTGACTCTCGAACGAGCCCGACAACTCGATGCCGGCGATTCCCTCGCCTTCGCTCGCGAGCGGTTCCGACTACCCCAGCGGCTCATCTATCTCGACGGCAATTCGCTTGGCGCACTGCCCAAAGTCGCGCCCGATGCACTGGCGAACGCTGCCGAACGTCAATGGGGCGAAGACCTCATTGTCAGCTGGACCATGCACGACTGGATCGATTGGCCGACCAAGATCGCAGCGAAGCTGGCGCCGATCGTAGGCGCTAGACCTAGTGAGTTGCTTATCGCCGATTCGACCAGCGTTTGTCTGTTCAAACTTCTCGCGGCCGCCGCGCGAGCCCGGCCAGGGCGACGGAGGATCCTGACGCGCAAGCGCAATTTTCCGACGGACCTCTATGTCGCGCAGGGGCTCGCCGAGATGCTCGGTCTGACGCTCACGGCCGTCGAGCCGGACGAGATCATCGATGCGATTGACCAGGACACCGCGCTCGTAACGCTCACCCACGTCGATTACCGCTCCGCATCAGTCCTCGATATGCGCCGCATCAACGAGGCCGCGCATGCGACCGGCGCGCTCAGCGTTTGGGACCTGTCGCACAGCGCAGGAGCGATCGAGCTGGATCTCGACGCGACCGGCTGCGACCTCGCGGTCGGCTGCGGCTACAAATATCTGAATGGCGGGCCGGGCGCGCCGGCCTTCATCTACGTGGCGGAACGGCTCCAGGACCAGCTTCGCTCGCCGTTGCCGGGATGGATGGGCCATGCCGATCCGTTTGCTTTCTCAGACGAATATTGCCCGGTCGCGGGCATCTCTCGTTTTTCGACCGGCACGCCGCCCATTCTCGCGCTGGCGGCGCTGGACGCAGGCCTGACGACGTTCGACGGGGTCGCAATGGCTGACATCGCCGCCAAGTCTCGCTCGCTGTCCCAGCTGTTCATTGAAGAAGTCGAAGCCCGGTGCGGCACCGAGGTTCGCCTTGCCTCCCCGCGCGATCCGATGCTGCGCGGCAGCCACCTCGTCTTCGCGCACTCCGAAGCCCACGCGGTCATGCAGGCGCTGATCGCCCGCGGGGTCATCGGCGACTTCCGCGCGCCGGACCTCATGCGGTTCGGCTTCGCACCCCTCTACAACAGTCATGCAGAGGTCGTGACCGCTGCCGAATGCCTGGGCCAGATCCTGAGCTCACGCGATTGGGATCAACCGCGCTTCAAACGTCATGCGAAGGTTACCTGATCGGTGCGTTCCGAATCCGCGCGCCGTCGATGCTCCAGGCGCCCGGTCCTGCAGCGGCGATGTACAGGAAGATGAAGCAGAAGAAGATTGCTGCCTCGCCCTGATTGATTGCGGGCCAGAAACTCTTCTGAAAATGGACCATGAAATAGGCGACCGCAGTCTCTCCCGAAGCGACGAACGCAGCGAGGCGGGTGAACAGGCCAAGCGTGACCAGGATGCCGGCGACGAGTTCGATCGCGCCGGCGACGATGAGAAGCGGTGGAAGTGGTCCCGGCATCAGCGGCGCCGGGAAATGGAAGAATTTCATCGTCGCATGCTCGAGAAGCAGCAGCGCTGTCACGAGTCGAAGCAGCGCGAGCAATTGCGGCTGCCAGCGCGAAAGCCAGGTGAACTCCATGCCTTCCTCCCAACCGGTAATCGTTACGCCTGCTTATTGGCCGTCGGCCGAGCGCCGCCAAGTGTCACGCATGTGCCTTCGCTTTGGCGGCTTGCTGCGCGGCATGGGCCGAATCCTCGGCAAGTGCAGCGCGCGAGCGATGGATCATGTCGACCCAATCGTGGAAGGCATGCGCGAGCGTCGTCACGAGCTCTTTTAACGGCCCTTCCTTCAATTTGCCGTCGGCATCGAAGCTGTCGTTGGTGACGTGGCCCAGATAGGCTTCCGGCTGCTGCATCACCGGCATGTTCAGGAAAACGGCTGCCTGGCGGATCTGGTGGTTGGAGCCGAAGCCGCCGATGCTTCCAGGCGATGCAGTGACGATCGCAGCGGGTTTCTTGTCGAACACGCTCTGGCCATAAGGGCGCGAGCCCACGTCGATCGCATTCTTGAGCACGCCGGGGACGCCTCGATTATATTCCGGACTGCAGAACAGCACTCCATCCGCGGCGGCGACGTCCTTGCGAAACCGCACCCATGCTTCGGGCGGATTGGTGTCCAGGTCCTGATTGTAGAGCGGCAAATCGCCGATCTCTATCATCGAGCAGTCGAGATTGTCCCCGCGAAGAGCGCAGATCGATCGCGCGACCTTGCGGTTGATGCTGTCCTTGCGCAAGCTGCCGACGATGATCGCGATTTTGTAGGCCATGCGAATCTCCTTTTGGGCCAAATCCGCATGGAACAGAAAAGTTGCGACAGCGGAACGTCAGTTGCGTCGATTGCTGTGGCGGATGTTGGGCGGTCGGCCTCTCCGGCCGCGCGTCCGGTCCCGACGGATCGGCGCTGGTGCACGGCCGTAGCCTCCCTCCGGCAACTCAAAGCGCAACGCGCCGGAAACGGGATTGGATTCGGAGAGCCTGAGCGTCAGCCGCTGACCGATGCGATAGGTTTCGCCGGTTTCTTCGCCGACGAGCTGCTTCGCGCCTTCGTCGTAACGAAAATATTCCTGCCCCAGATCCTTCGCCAGTAGCAGCCCGTCGCCGCCAAGATCCTCGACCGTCGCGAAGAAGCCGAACGGCTGCACCCCGGTAATGCGGCATTCGACCAATTGCCCCACCTGGTCGGCAAGAAAGGCAGCGACATAGCGGTCGATCGTCTCACGCTCGGCTTCCATCGCGCGGCGTTCGAGCATCGAAATTTGCTCGCCGACCTGCTCGAAGCGTTCCTCGTCGCCCGCCGGCAACGCGCCCTCACCGAGTGCATAGGCCTTCACCAAGGTGCGATGGACGAGAAGGTCGGCATAGCGGCGGATCGGCGATGTGAAATGGGCATATGTTGCGAGCGCGAGCCCGAAGTGGCCCAACCGCTCGGGCGCGTAGCGCGCCTGCATCTGCGTGCGGAGCAATTGCTCCATGATTTCCTCGCGTCCATCCGCATCACCCAGTCGCTCGATGATCCGATTGAAGGTCCCCGGCTTGATCACCTGCCCGAGGGCGAACTCAATGCCGAAGGTTTGCAAATAATCCTTGAGCGCTACCAGCTTCTCGCGACTCGGTGGCTCGTGGACGCGGTACATGACCGGCGCCTTCTTCGCCTCGAGCGCGCGGGCTGCGGCGACGTTGGCCGCGATCATGAAATCCTCGACGAGCCGATGAGCGTCGAGCCGGTCACGCGGCGCGATAGATGTGATCCGGCCCTTCTCGTCGAGCATCACCCTGCGCTCCGGCAGATCGAGCTCAAGCGGATCGCGTTTCTGCCGTGCTGCGAACAAGGCGCGCCAGCAGCCCCAGAGCGGTTTCAGCGCTTTCTCGACCAGCTCAGTCGGAACTGGTCCTTCGATGGGAGGCATGAAGCAGACCGGCGAGGCAACATCGACCGTCTCCTCTTCCGCGCCATCGATCGCTGCTTGTGCGTCCTCGTAAGCAATGTTTGCGGCGATCCGGACCTTGGCCCGACTGAAGCGCCAGCTCTTGATATTGCCCTCGCGGTCGATCGTGAGGTGACAGGCCATCGCCGCCCGGTCCTCTCCTTCCTTCAGCGAGCAGATGTCGGCTGACAGCTCCTCGGGCAGCATCGGAACTACGCGATCCGGAAAGTAGACGCTGTTGCCTCTCGCGCGGGCCTCACCATCGAGCTCGGAGCCGGGCCGGACGTAGAAACTGACATCGGCGATTGCGACGATCGCGTTCCACCCGCCCTTGCCGTCCGATTCGGACCAGATCGCATCGTCGTGATCCCGCGCATCCTCTGGATCGATGGCTACGATCGGCAAATGCGTCAGATCCTCACGCTCGCCAAGCTGCTGCTTGGAGACTCGATGCGCCTCATTGATTGCTTCCGGTGCGAAATCGTGACGAAGCCCATGCTTGTGGATCGCGATCAGCGAGAAGCTTCGCGGTGCAAACGGGTCACCGAGCACTGCGTCAACCCGCGCTGAAACGCGGGGCGGACGGCCCGCGACCTCGCACAGCACCAGGTCCCCGGCCTGCGCATCCTTCAAGTCGTGAATTGCGAGCTCGCGCCGTTCGCGCTTGTCGACCGGCGAAAGCCAGAAGCGCTCGCCCTCCCGCTTGACGACCCCAAGCATAAGCTCCGCGGATCTCGCGAGCTTCTTCATCGGGTGAGCGATGAGCCCCTGGCCTCGCTCCTCCGTCCGCGCGAGAACGCGATCGCCGACCCCGAGCGCGCTTCGGCGGCCGCGTTCGACGAGCTGCAGCCGAGGCGGCGGGGTCTCGGCGTGCCATTGCTCAGGAACCGCCCAGACCTTGCCGGCGTCGTCCACCGCCTGGACCCGAAGCACCGTCACCTTCGGAACGCCGCCACTCTTGTGGAAGGCTCGGCCCGGCGAGCTGTCGATCAGCCCCTCATCGGCCATGTCCTTGAGCAGCCGCTTGAGATCGATCTTTTCCTGCCCCGACAGGCCGAACGCTCGCGCGATCTCGCGCTTGCCTGCCGACTGGCTCGACGAAGCGATAAAGTCGAGAATCTGCTTGCGGCTGGGCAGAGGTGCCGATTTGCGCTTTGCCATCAGGCGGTCGTCATTGCGACGAGCTCAGCGACGAAGCAATCGACACGCGAATTTGGTTTCACGCCGAAGAAACGAAAGGAGACAGCAAATAGGGGCACTCCTTTCGCGTTCCTATTTCTGCCGATGTTCTCGTTCGGATTTTCTATTGCTTCACCGGCGCCACATAGGGCTTGAACGCGCCGCCGGGCACGGCCGAGGCGACGGGGCTCTCGAAGCCCGCCTTGCTCACCGACGAGACGCCGAACACCCAATCGTCCACGCGAATGTGCGGAAGAACGACCCTGCATGTGACTGAGTTTCGCGAGACGCGGGACACTAGCTCGGACGACGCCGGCGCCGCGGATACGAGCCTGCAATTCTCCGTTGTTACCGGACGCGATAGCTCCCAATTGTTCGCGTCGGTTCGACGCCAGCGCGCAACGTAGCCCGCGGCTCCTTCTGCTGGGCTCCAGCTTAACGTCGTGTCTGTACTCACCGCGCCTTCGACCTTCGGCTCGGGTGGCGGCGGGGCGCTAGCGATGGCGGTCAGCGCGGCAACGTTCAGCTTCGCCATTTTTTGGAGATAGGGAAAATCCACATGGTCGATCGTATCGCCATAGTGAATCCCGTTCTCCACACGAACATCCTGGTGCTGCCAATTGTAATTCTCGACCGCAACGCTGATCCGCGCTGCCGGATAGCCCGCTTGTAAGAACGGGATATGGTCCCCGCCGCGGCTGAAGCGGTCAGTGCGCCAGATCTGCCGCACGTCGAGCCCGATTTTCAGCCGGTCCGCGAGGCTGTCGAGAAAGCGCGAGATGTTGCGCGACGGACTGTCATTCTCCCCCCCAAGGCTGTGCGTCCGGGCAGCGAGATCGGCTTCACCCTGCGACCTTGGTCCTTCGGAAAGCACGCGCGCGTGCGCGGAGTCGCACACGCCATCGGAACCGCAGCTGTTGCCGATGATGTCGTTGTTGAGGACTGCGACGATGTTCCATCCCTGGGCCTTCGCATAGGCAGCGAGCAGCTTGCCGCCATAGAGCCCCTGCTCCTCGCCCATCAGCGTCGCATAGAGGATTGTTCCGGGGAACTTATGCTTGCTGAGCACTCGGGCAGCCTCGAGCACTGCCGCCGTCCCGGAGCCGTCGTCGTTGGCGCCCGGTGCATCGGAGGTCGCGTTCATCGGATCGCTGACCCGGCTGTCGATATGCCCCTGGATGATCACCACGTCGTTGGGCCGCTCGGTGCCCCGCTGGATCGCAAAAACGTCGGTGATCCTGGTCGGTGCTGGAAGGCGGTCGCCGCTGAACGTCGCGCTGGTCCGGCTCACCGTCAGGCACTTGCCGCACGCCGCCGAATAGCTGTTGAGCTCCGCCTCCGCCCAGTTGAGTGCAGCCCCGATGCCGCGGTTCGGGTCGGTCTGCGACGAGAGCGTGTGCCGAGTCCCGAAGCTCACCAGCTTCTCGATCGTGTGACGCAGCTGTATCTGGCTGACCGGAGCGATGATCGCGCGCAGCTTCGCATCGGGAGATGCCGGCGGGGCGGCGCCGGTCAGAAGCGTGGCGGACAATGCGAGGCTGGCGAGCGGCGTCTTCATTCACTGACTTCTGGCACTGCTGCGGTTGCACTTCCAGTCATTCGCAGCCGCTGCTCTCGCCATAGGATGACGAGACCCGCGCCAATGACGATGGGCGCACCCAGCCACGTCCAGCGCGACGGCAATTGATCGAAGACCAGCCATCCGAGGAGGATCGCCCAGAGAAGCGATGAATAGTCCATTGGCATGACCAGCGCGACCGGGGCGAGCCGAAGCGCGCCCGTCAGCAGCAGCTGCGCGATACCGCCCGCCAAGCTCAATCCGACGATGACTGCCACGGTGTGGCTATCGTGCGGCCTGGCGACGAACGGCATGACCAGCGCCAGCGGCACGAGCGAGCTGAGCCCAAACCAGAATACTGTCGCAGCTGCCGGTTCGGTCGCGCCGAGGCGGCGGATCGCGATCGTCGCAGCCGCCGTGCACAGCGACGCCGCGACTGCGACGCTGCCGCCATAAGTGCCGATGTGCGCGCTCCCGGGCTGCACGATCACCAGCACGCCGACGAAGCCGGCAAGCACCGCGCTCCACCGCCACCAACCTGTCCGCTCACCCAGCAATAAAGCCGCCAGCATCGTCGCAAAAATCGGAACCGAAAAGCCGATCGACGTCGCTTCCGCGAGCGGCAGGAGAATGAAAGAAAGGAAATTGAGGCCCATTGCGATGAGGCCGATCGCCATGCGGGCGACATGCGCGCCCACTCGCTTCGTTTTCAAGGATGCGAAGCCCGGCCCAAAGGCGACCCAGCCGACCGCGCACAAGGCTGTACCGATCTGCCGGTAGAAGAGGCTCTCCCCCACCGATACGCCATGCTGCCCCGCCCATTTCACGGCCGCGAACATCACGGCCAGAGCGATGGCGGCGGCCAACCTCAAGCCCATGCCGAGCAGGACGTGCTGCTCTGCCGGCCGGTCGGTGTCGAAGGCGCTCCCCATGCGGCGGTTGCCTAGCCAGAAGCTCGGCAAGGGACTAGTGGAGCCGCAACCTCAAACCAGCAGAATCGGGACGCGTGTCATGTTGCGCACCATCGACCATTTCATCGGCGGTTCCACCTTTGCCAGCGGCGAGCGCCAGGGAGAGGTGTTCGACCCCAACCAGGGCCAGGTCCAGGCGAACGTTCGCTTGGGCACTGCAGCGGACCTTGAACGAGCCGTCGCCGCCGCAAGAGCCGCGCAGCCCGCCTGGGCCGCGACCAATCCGCAGCGCCGCGCCCGGGTGATGTTCAAGTTCAAGGAACTGGTCGAGAAGAATATGGACCAGCTCGCGCACCTCTTGAGCTCCGAGCATGGCAAGGTCATCGCCGACGCTCGGGGAGACGTTCAGCGCGGCCTCGAGGTGATCGAATATGCCTGCGGCATCCCGCAGGCCTTGAAGGGCGAATATACGGTCGGCGCCGGTCCCGGGATCGACGTCTATTCGATGCGCCAGCCGCTCGGCATCGGCGCTGGAATCACGCCGTTCAATTTTCCTGCGATGATCCCGATGTGGATGTTCGGGATGGCAATCGCCTGCGGCAACGCGTTCGTCCTGAAGCCATCCGAGCGCGACCCCAGCGTCCCCAACCGTCTTGCCGAGCTGATGAAGGAAGCAGGGCTTCCCGACGGAATCTTGAATGTCGTGCATGGCGACAAAGAGATGGTCGACGCGATCCTCGATCATCCGGATATCGCCGCGGTGAGCTTCGTCGGCTCTTCCGACATCGCGCAATACATCTATTCGCGCGGCACTGCGAACGGCAAGCGCGTGCAGGCGTTCGGGGGCGCCAAGAACCATGGCATCGTCATGCCCGACGCCGACCTCGACCAGGTCGTCAACGATCTGGCCGGCGCCGCCTTCGGCTCGGCCGGCGAGCGCTGCATGGCGCTTCCGGTGGTGGTCCCGGTCGGCGAGGAGACGGCAGATGCCCTCCGCGAGAAGCTGATTCCGGCGATCGAAGGCCTTCGGATCGGAGTCTCAACCGATCCCGAAGCGCATTACGGCCCGGTTGTCAGCAAGGCGCACAAGGAACGGATCGAGCATTATATCCAGATGGGTATCGACGAAGGCGCCGAGCTGGTCGTCGACGGCCGCGGCTTTACCCTCCAGGGGCACGAGGAGGGCTTCTTCATCGGCCCGACCTTCTTCGACCACGTCACGACGGACATGAAGACCTACAGGGACGAGATTTTCGGCCCGGTCCTGCAGATGGTCCGCGCCAAGGATTTCGAGGAAGCGCTGAAGCTCCCTAGCGCCCATGAATATGGCAATGGTGTCGCCATCTTCACCCGCAACGGCCATGCCGCACGCGAGTTCACGGCCCGGGTCAATGTCGGGATGGTCGGGATCAATGTGCCGATCCCGGTGCCGGTCTCCTACCACAGCTTCGGCGGGTGGAAGCGCTCGGGCTTCGGCGACATCGGCCAGTACGGCCAGGAGGGCCTCAGGTTCTGGACCAAGACCAAGGTCGTCACCCAGCGCTGGCCCGACGGCGGTGCCCATGGCGAAAGCGCTTTCGTCATCCCGACAATGGGCTGACCTCCGGCAGCAGTTGGTTTGCCGTTAAATTCCCGGTAAATGTGTCCCCATCGTCTCGGCGATGGGGATGAAATATGATCCTGCTCACTCTTGCAGCCGCGGCGTTGGCGCAGTGGACTGGCCCGAGGACGGAGGAATATCGCGGCCCCGGCTATTATTGCGGTGGCGGTTATGCTGTTCGCCTGGCACGCGGCGACCGGGCCCTCATCCTGCCTCAAGGCCAGGCGCCGCAGGCCACCCGCCTCGTGCTCGCCGGCCGCGAGGTCAACATTTTGACGGGTGCCGGGAAAGAGCCCGGGGTGGTCGTTTCCAAATCTCGCGGCTCGATGGTCACTCAGCAGAACCAGGGCGGCAACGTCGCCTATCTCATTTCCGACGAGACCCCCTATGGTCTTCGCGTGACGAGCGATGCCTTTCGTGGGTTCGCCCACGACAGCTGGTTCTTCGCCAGGGCAAATTTTGCGAATGGCGCAGACGAGCGGGTCCAGTGCCTCTCTGCGTACAGCAATTAGCCCGAGTCCTGCCAAGGAAGGGGCCCGCCAAGGAACTGCCTGCAACAAGTTGAGCACACCGGTTGTTGAGGAGCCGTGACCCGCGCGCTTCTCATCAGCTCAGCCCTCCTGGCGGCGGTCGGCGGATGTGGTCCCCGAGGTCCGGTCGACGAAAAGGCAAAGAACACCGCCGGTCTGCCCGTAGTCAACGTTTCGGCGCCAAGCGCCATCGGCGAGCCGCATGCGGCAACCACTCCGGCTGTGGCCTCGGGGGCGCCGACAACGACACTCCCCGCCGTTCTGCAGGGCCGCTGGGCGCTTTCGCCGCCGGACTGCACGTCGGCGCTCGGCGACGCAAAGGGGCTGCTGGTCATCAATCCCAGCGAGCTGCGCTTCTTTGAGTCACGGGCCGTTCCATCTGAAGTGGTTGCCGCTGACCCGAGTTCGATCAGCGGCACTTTCGTCTTCACTGGCAAAGGCCGCAGCTGGACCAAATATGAGTCACTCAAGATCGACAAGAACGTTCTCGTGCGTACAGAGGCGAAACCGACTGCGAGCTTCAGCTATGCGAAATGCGGATAAGATCCTCATCCTGACGATCAGCGCTGCTGCACTCGTCGCCTGCCACCGGCAGCCAAAGCCGCAGGCGGACAATCAGGAAATGTCGATCGAGAGCAACCTCGCCGACGGGCAGCTTCCGTCAAACGCGGAGATCGAGACCCTGCCGCCTGACGAGAGTAGCGGCACTTCGTCAGGCGAGCTCAACGCCGGGGACGATAATCCCGACGTCAACGACCTTTCCAACTCCGACTGACCAAAGGAGACGCGATGAAGCTCTATTATTCGCCGGGTGCCTGCTCCCAGGCACCGCACATCCTGCTCCATGAGATTGGGCTTAGCCACGATGCAGGCCGAGTGGATCTAAAATCGCACAAGCTCGATGACGGCAGCTCTTATTATGAGGTGAACCCCAAGGGATCGGTGCCAGCACTTCAGCTCGACAATGGCGAAGTGCTCACCGAAAACGCCATTATCCTGCAATATTTGGGCGACCGCGCTGCATCGGACGTGCTCCCGCCGCAGGGCGATTTTCGCCGCTACCGTGTGCTCGAGATGGTCAATTTCATCACCACCGAGCTCCACAAGCGGTTCGGATTCCTCTTCAATCCAAACGCTACCGATGAAATGAAGCGGCTGGTCATCGATGATCTCGGCAAGAAGCTCGATTTCATCGACGAGCGGTTGGGCAATGGTCCCTTCCTTTTCGGCGAGGCACTCATGCTTCCCGACGTCTATCTGTTCGTCATCACCGGATGGACGGAAAAAATGATCGGCCTCGCGCAATGGAGGAACCTCAGGGTCTTCCGCGAACGCATGCTGCAGCGCCCGTCGGTGCGGCACGTGCTCAGCTTCGAGGGCCTGCTCGAAGAGGAGCCGGCCGCCTAACAGCGGGAGAAGAGAATGGCCAAGCCACTCTGCGCGGTGGTCGGCGTCGGCGAAGGCAATGGTGCTGCTTTGGCGAGGGCCTTCTCCCGGGAGGGCATGGCCGTCGCCCTTCTCGCGCGAAGCACCAGTTTCACGAGCGTTCTCGCAACGGAGCTGGGGGACGCCCGTGCCTACGCCTGCGATGTTACGAGCGCCCGAGCCGTTGCCGACACATTTGCCCGCGTGCGCGCGGAGATGGGTGACCCGTCCACCCTCGTATACAACGCCGGATCTGGCGTCTGGGGAGACGTTGAAAGCATCAGTCTCGATGGGTTTGAAAATAGCTGGCGAGTGAATGCCCTGGGCGCGCTTGCAGTCAGTAAGCAGGCGATCCCGGCGATGGCGGCTGCAGCGGCAGGAACGATCATTTTCATCGGCGCAACCGCATCGCTCCGTGGCGGACCGAACAGCGCCGCATTCGCGCCGGCCAAGGCAGCGCAGCGTAGCCTTGCGGAGTCGATGGCGAAAACGCTCGGCCCGAAGGGCATTCATGTTGCTCTGATCGTCATTGACGCGATCGTCGACTTGCCGGGAACGCGAGCCAGAATGCAGGGCAAGCCGGACGACTTCTTCATTGAGCCCGATGACATGGCCGCGACCGCGGTATGGCTGGAGAAGCAGCCACGCTCGGCGTGGAGCTTTGCGGTGGATGTCAGGCCCTATTGCGAGAAATGGTGAAGCGATCGGCGGACTTGCTGACAATCTGACTGCGCCCTAGAGCCGCGCCCAATGAGCCAGTTCGACCTAACCGAGGACCAGCTCCAGATTCAGGAGATGGCGCGCAAGTTCACCGCCGACGCCATTACCCCTGTTGCGGCTGAATGGGACGAGAAGCACATCTTTCCGAAGGATGTAATCCGGGAAGCGGCGGAGCTCGGCTTCGGCGCGATCTATGTATCCGAGGAGAGTGGCGGGATTGGACTTGGCCGGCTCGAGGCCGCGCTGATCATGGAGGCGATGGCCTACGGCTGTCCCTCGACGAGCGCCTTCATCTCGATCCACAATATGGCGAGCTGGATGATCGACCGCTTCGGTTCTGACGCGGTCAAGCAGAAGTACCTGCCATCAATGATCACGATGGAGCGGATCGGCAGCTATTGCCTGACCGAGCCCTCCTCCGGATCTGACGCTGCAGCGCTGAAGACCAAAGCGGTGCGCGCCAGTGATTCCAAATGGGGCGAACATTATGTCGTCTCCGGCTCCAAGGCCTTCATTTCCGGGGGCGGCGAGAATGAGATTTATGTCACCATGGTCCGCACCGGCGAGGAAGGACCCAAGGGCATCTCCTGCCTCGTGATTGAAAAAGACATGCCCGGCGTCAGCTTCGGCGCGCAGGAGAAGAAGCTCGGGTGGCATTCGCAGCCGACAGCGCAGGTCAATTTCGACGAGGTACGGGTTCCTATCGAGAACCGGGTCGGCGGCGAAGGCGAAGGCTTTCGAATCGCAATGACGGGCCTCGACGGAGGCCGTTTGAATATCGGCGCCTGCTCATTGGGCGGAGCACAACGCTGCCTCGACGAAGCTGTAAAATATACGAAGGAACGCAAGCAGTTCGGCTCGCCCATTGCCGATTTCCAGGCGACCCAGTTCACGCTCGCAGACATGGAGACCGAGCTTCAGGCTGCGCGCTACCTGCTGTATGTTGCTGCAGCCAAGGTGACTGCGAACGCCCCGGACAAGACCAGATTTGCAGCCATGGCCAAGCGCCTTGCAACCGACACCGGCTCCTCGGTGGTCGACCGGGCGCTCCAGCTCCATGGTGGTTATGGCTATCTGATGGATTATCCGATCGAGCGCTTTTGGCGGGACCTGCGCGTCCACTCGATTCTTGAGGGGACCAATCAAATCATGCGCGTAATCGTCAGCCGGGACATGCTCCGGCAGTGAGTGATGACGTCCTGATTTCGACCCAGGACCGGGTCGGCCGAATTCGCCTCAATCGCCCCAAGGCGATCCACGCCCTCACTGCGCAGATGTGCGAGGCGATGAGCGAGGCACTGCTTGACTGGGCCAAGGACGATGGCGTCGAAGCCGTGGTCATCGACCATGCCGAGGGCCGCGGCTTCTGTGCCGGCGGGGACGTCGTCATGCTCGCGCGCAGCGGGAACACGGATGCGGAGGAGGCCAAACGCTTCTTTTTTGCCGAATATCGGCTCAACCATCTGCTGTTCACCTACAAGAAGCCGACGGTCGCGATCATGGACGGCATTACAATGGGCGGCGGCGTTGGCATCTCCCTGCCCTGCGATTTCCGGATCGCGACGGAGAATACGCGCTTCGCCATGCCGGAGACCGGGATTGGCCTCTTCCCCGATGTTGGCGGCGGCTGGTACCTGCCGCGCCTTCCCGGCCGCGTCGGCGAGTTCATGGCGCTGACCGGCGCCAGGCTCGACGGCTCCGAATGCCACTATCTCGGCCTTGCGACCCATTATGTAGAGCAGTCGGCGGTCCAGGATATGGTCGAGCGCATCGCAACGACGCCGATGCGCGTGCAGGGCCCGATCGGAACCTTTGCGAGTTCGCCTCCCGAAGCCAAAATCGAGCAAAACCTCCCGTTGATCAACCGGCTGTTCGCCTCCGACCGACTGGAAGAGATACTCGCGGCGCTCGAAGCGGACGAGAGCGATTGGGCGCAGACGGAGCTTGCGACGCTGCGAACCAAGAGTCCCCTGTCGTGCAAGGTCTCGCTTCGATCGATCGCGGAAGGGGCGAAACGGACCAGCTTCGGCGATGAGATGAAAGCCGAATATGCGCTCGCCGGCCGCGTCGTCCGAACCCATGATTTCCGCGAAGGGGTCCGCGCGTTGCTGATCGACAAGGACAACTCGCCCCGGTGGGACCCGGCGGCGCCCGAGGATGTCACCGACGAAATGCTCGACGTCCTCTTCGCCCCGCTGCCCGACACCGAAGCCTGGACGCCGTTCCCGGAGACGAACGAATGAGCGACTATAAGACCATCCTCGTCGAACATCGCGGCGGCGTGACCCTCGTCACCCTGAACCGCCCGCAGGCACTCAACGCGCTCAACAGCGAAGTCCTCGGGGAGCTGATCGACGCATTTGCCGACTACGACGGCAACGAGACCCAGCATTGCCTCGTCCTCACCGGCTCGGAAAAGGCCTTTGCCGCTGGCGCCGACATCAAGGAGATGCAGGCGCAGGGCTTTGCCGAAATGTATTCGTCGGACTTTTTCGCAGGCTGGGAGAAGGTCACCGCGACCCGCAAGCCGTGGATCGCCGCCGTTGCCGGCTATGCGCTCGGCGGCGGGTGCGAGGTCGCGATGATGGCCGACTTCATCATTGCCGCGGATACGGCGAAATTTGGCCAGCCCGAGATCAAGCTCGGGGTGACCCCCGGAATGGGCGGATCTCAGCGGCTCGCTCATGCGGTCGGGAAAGCCAAGGCGATGGAGATGTGCCTCACCGGTCGGATGATGGGCGCCGAGGAAGCCGAGCGTTCGGGCCTTGTCGCAAGAGTCGTCCCCGCCGCCCAGCTTCTCGACGAAGCATTGAAAACGGCCGAGGCGATTGCGGCCATGCCGCCGCTCGCCGCAATCGCAGTCAAGGAAATGGTCGGTGCCGCCTTCGAAATCCCGCTGGCTCAAGGTATCCGCTTCGAGCGCCGGCTGTTCCACGGCCTGTTCGGCACCGAGGACCAAAAGGAAGGCATGACCGCGTTCGTCGAAAAACGACCGGGGAATTGGAAAGGGCGGTAGCCATGGCAAGGATCGCATTCATTGGCCTTGGCCACATGGGCGGCGGAATGGCCCCGAACCTCCTCAAGGCGAGCCACGAAGTGCTCGCTTTCGACCTCGCGCGCGAAGCCGTCGAACACGCAGCCGAGGCTGGCTGCACTGCGGCTTCCTCCGCGGCCGAAGCGGTCAGCGGCGCTGATGTCGTCATCACCATGCTCCCAGCTGCGCAGCATGTCCGCAGCGTGTTTGAAAATGACGTTGCCCCCAATGCCGCGAAGGGCGCGCTGCTGATCGACTGCTCGACCATCGACGTCTCGAGCGCACGCGAGGTCGGAGCGGGTCTCAATGAGCTCGGCTTTGACTTCGTCGACGCGCCGGTTTCCGGCGGAATCGCTGCAGCGGCTGCGGGCACTCTCACTTTCATGGTTGGCGGCACGCCGCAAGCCTTCGAGCGCGCCAGGCCGTTTCTGGAACCCATGGCCAAAGCGGTGATCCACGCGGGGCATCTTGGAGCTGGGCAGGCAGCGAAGATCTGCAACAATATGATCCTCGGCGCGACGATGATCGCAACCTGCGAGGCCTTCGCACTCGCACAGAAGCTCGGGCTCGACCTTCAGACCTTCTTCGACATCTCGTCCAAAGCGTCGGGCCAGAGCTGGTCGATGACCAGCTATTGCCCGGTGCCGGGTGTCGGTCCGGAGACTCCGGCCGACCATGATTATGAGGGCGGCTTCGCCGCCGCACTGATGCTCAAGGACCTGAAGCTCGCGGCCGATGCCGCGCAAAGCGTCGGCGCTTACACGCCGATCGGCTCGGAGGCCGAGGAGCTTTACCAGCGCTTCGTCGACCGCGGCGGAGGCAACAAGGACTTTTCCGGAATCATCAAGATGATCGATGACAGCTGGGAAGTGCCGCAGGAATAAGTTCATCAATCAACAGGAGAATCCATGCGTATCGTGTCCATTGCGATTGCGTCCGCCGCAATGCTCGCTGCGGCGGGCGTTGCCGCCAAAGTGAGTGGCCCCCAAGCGGCGCAGGTCACGCACGAGCGGCACGAAGGCATGGAGAATATAGGCAACGCCTTCAAAACGCTGCATCGCGAATTCGACAGCAGCGCCGCTTTCGTGCCCACGATCCGCACTTCTGCTGGACAGATTGCGACCCTGTCGAGGAAGGCTTCCGCCTGGTTTCCGATCGGCACCGGACCCGAGTCCGGCAAGACAGGCGCAAAGCCGGAGATCTGGCAGAACCCACAGGATTTCGCGGCCAAGCTCAGCGCATTCCAGAAAGCGGCTCAGGCATTGGATGCTGCGGCCGCTGGCGCTGACCTCAATGCCGCCAAGGCACGGTTCGCCGACCTCGGCGGCACCTGCAAGGCGTGCCACGACAAATATCGTTCGGAGATGCACCACTGAGCAACCTCCAGGGTGACGAGCAGCCCGTTTGGGACTTGCCCGTTCGCCTGACTCATTGGCTGCTCGCGGGTCTGGTCGCCTTCAGCTGGTGGTCGGTCGAATATCACCACACCGACTGGCACATATGGTCCGGCTGCGCCATTCTGGCGTTGCTGGCTTTCCGCCTGCTGTGGGGGTTCGTCGGCAGTTCGACCGCTCGATGGTCGAGCTTCGTTCGCGGGCCGGCAAGCGTCACTGCGCATCTTCGCGGCAAATGGAACGGCATCGGCCATACGCCGCTTGGTGCGCTCAGTGTCGTCGCTATCTTTCTCGCTCTCTCGGTGCAGGTCGGTCTCGGACTGATCTCAGAGGATGAGGACGGGCTCTACACAGGTCCGCTCTATCGTCTCGTCAGCACGGCAACTTCGGACAAGGCGCGCGACATCCACGAGCTTTGGTTCAACCTGATCCTTGGCCTGATCGTGCTGCACGTCGCAGCCATTATTTTCTATCGCTTGCGCGGAAAGAAGCTCACGAGGCCGATGATTACCGGCCGTGCAAAGCTTGCCCCGCACACGCGGCCGATGCGACCGGGCAAGTGGTGGACTGCGCTGATCTGCCTCGCCGTCGCAATCATCATTGCCCTGTGGACCATCGCCGGGGCGCCGCCCTTCTGATCAGACTTTCGCTCGCTTGCATGCGCTCGGCTTGAACCCGCCGTCGATCAGCGCCACATCGCGGCCATGCTGATCCGTACCGAACAAACGCCCAATCCCGCGACCCGGAAGTTCCTGCCCGGGCAAATTGTCATGGAATCGGGCACCCGCGATTTTGCCGATGCCGAGAGCGCGCAGGGCTCACCGCTTGCCGCTGCGCTGTTCGACAGCGGCCTGGTCGAAGGCGTCTTCTACGGCCGCGATTTCGTTTCCATCACGGCTGCGTCCGGTGTGTCCTGGACTGACCTCGAGCCGCTCGTGCTCGAGACCCTGCTTGATCACTTCGTCAGCGACGCGCCCTTGTTCGCTCCGGGCACCGCCGCAGCCATTCATGTGTCTACGGACAGCGACTTCGCGGAAGATCCGGCTGATGCCGAAATCATTGATCAGATCAAGGAACTGATCGAGACCCGGGTCCGCCCGGCTGTCGCACAGGATGGAGGCGACATCGTCTACAAGGGTTACAAGGACGGACACCTCTATCTGTCGATGCACGGTGCTTGCTCCGGCTGCCCCTCGTCGACGGTGACTCTGAAGCGCGGAATCGAAAGCCTGATCCGCCATTATGTCCCTGAGGTGGAGACCGTCGAGGCGGTCTGACGCTTGCCGAAAGAAGTTTAACTTTCAGGGGCTTGCGGCTTGGTGCCGCATGTGACCACTATTCCAGCCATGCTTCTGGCCTTCGATACATCGAGTGCCGCCTGCACCGCCGCACTGTTCGACGGTTCTGGCGCGTGCACCGCGCGCGCCGATGAAATCATCGGCCGTGGCCATGCCGAGCGCCTCGTGCCGATGATTGCCGAGCTGATGGATGGTCGAACCGCGACTCACATCCTCGTTGGTGTCGGCCCGGGAAGTTTCACCGGAATCCGGGTTGCAATCGCCGCGGCGCATGGCTTGGCGATCGGTTGGGGCGCGCGGCTTGTCGGAATGTCTTCGCTCGCTCTGCTAGCCGCGAGCGGCGAGGCACAAGGCGATTTCGCCACCGCCATAGTCGGCGGGCATGGCGAATTGTTCGTTCAGCAGTTCGACGGCGGCAGCCTCCAACCGACGTCTCAAATCCGCAGCGCGGTTCCGGCCGAAGCGGCAGGTTTCACCTCAGCCAGCTTGATCGTGGGCTCTGGAGCAAGGCAGCTGGTCGACGCGCGCGGCTGGGGCGAGTCCCGTGAGCTGTGGCCCTCGGCGGCCAGTGCGCTCAGGCTGCCTGAACAACTGCGGACCCTTCCTCCCAAGCCCGTCTATGCACGAGCGCCCGACGCTCGCGTGCCCGAGGCCGCGTGATGGCGACGATCGAACAGGACATGCGCATCGAACGCGGTTCATCCGATCACCTCGACGCCGTCATGACGGTCATGGACTCGGCGTTCGGCAGACGCTTCGGCGAGGCATGGACTCGCTCGCAGCTTGCTGGGATTCTGCCGATGGGCGGAGTTTCGTTGATGATTGCCACCAGTCCAGACACTGGCAGCATTCTTGGTTTTTCGCTGTTCCGTACGGTCGCCGACGAGGCCGAGCTCTTATTGTTGGCGGTTTGCCCGAGTCATCACCGCCGCGGAATCGGCCGGGGACTGCTGGGCGATTTTCTCGAACAGGCACGAAAAGACGGACTGGCGCGCGTTCATCTCGAAGTTCGCGAGGGTAATCCGGCCGTGGACATGTATAGGACGGCGGGATTTTCACCGGTCGGCCGACGCAGAAACTATTATCACGGTGCCAACGGCAAGCGTTTCGACGCAATTACGCTTGCATACCAACTCTAGTTAATTTCCTTTTTTCGATGTGGTAGCGTTAACAAACGTTGCTGCCGTGCAACGACATTGGTATTGATGTAGTCGTGTAGTCATAGACTGCATTGTCTCTGCTCGAAGTTTAGGAATTTCCCATGGCTGATCTTGAAAATGCGGAAGACACGCTGCTTACGTTGACCGCTGACATCGTCGCAGCTCACGTCAGCAATAATAGCGTCGCCGTGAACGACTTGCCGAATCTTATCCAAAACGTTCACTCCGCCTTGACCGGTATTTCCGGCAAAGCTGCCGCTGCCGAGCCGAAGCCTGAGCCGAAGGTTTCGATCCGCTCGTCTATCAAGCCCGACTATATCGTCTGCCTGGAAGACGGGAAGAAACTGAAGATGCTGAAGCGGCATCTGATGACGCACTATAAGATGACGCCGGAACAATATCGGCAGAAGTGGGGCCTTTCGGCCGATTACCCGATGGTTGCGCCCAATTATGCCGAGCAACGGCGCACTCTCGCCAAGTCGATCGGGCTGGGGACGAAGCGCAAGCGCGGTCGCGGCAAGTAATCGAGCGTGATCGCTGGACGAGGGCGGCGTGCGCACCTAATTTGGGGTCATGACGCGCAAGATCGACATCGAAGCCCTGTGCGCCGACAAGGGCCTCAGGATCACCGAGCAGCGGAAGATCATCGCGCGCGTGCTCGGTGACAGCGAGGATCATCCCGATGTCGAGACTTTGCATGCGCGCGCCGCGGGGGTCGATCCCAATATCTCGATCGCGACCGTTTATCGGACGGTCCGCCTGTTTGAAGAGGCCGGAATTCTCGAACGTCACGAGTTCGGTGACGGCCGTTCACGTTATGAAGCTGCGTCGGAAACGCATCACGATCATCTGATCGACGTGGAAACCGGCAACGTAATCGAGTTCGTCGACGATGAACTTGAAGCGCTTCAGAAACGTATCGCCGAGAAACTCGGCTTCCGGCTCGTCGACCATCGCATGGAGCTGTACGGCGTCTCGCTCAACCGCGATCGATAAATCGGGCGGTGCCCGCCTCAATGCGCGAGCGGGCTTCCGGATTGCCGGACTCATCGGCCTGTTCGCGATTCTGGGACCGGCCCATCTTCTCACCAAGGCGCTATCGGGCCGCTCGCGCTGGCCTTCGCGCTTTCTTGCCGCTGCCGCCTGGATGATCGGCGTTCGCGTCAAAGTCGTCGGAACGCCCGCGCGCCGGCACAGCTTGCTGGTTGCGAACCATACGAGCTGGCTCGACATTCTTGTCCTGGGCGGAGCCACGGACTGCGCTTTCGTTTCCAAGGACCAGCTCGGCCACGGCTTCATTCATTGGCTCGCCGACCAGAACGGAACCGTTTACGTCAAAAGAAGCCACAGAAAGGCGGCCAAGAATCAGGCAGTCTCGATCGCCAAGGCCCTGGAGGGCGACAAGCCAGTGGCGCTCTTTCCGGAGGGGACGACGGGCCCGGGCGGCCACCTGCTTCCGTTTCGCTCAACCCTGCTCGAGGCCGCCAACTTCGCAGCGAAGGACGTTCCGGTTCGGCCGGTTGCAATCGACTATGGCGATGCAATGACGGAAGTCGGCTGGTGGAATGAGCCAGGCAAGAACAACGTCCTCCGGCTGCTCGGCCGCCGCGGAAGCCTCGCGGTCATCGTGCATCTGTTGGGGCCGCTCGACCGCGCGGGCGACCGCAAGCAATTGGCTCATCAGGCGCGCGAAGCAATCGCCCAAACGCTCGGCTTAACCTCGCACCCCCACTCGCCTATAGGCGACTGCAAATGACTCCCAAGACTTTCAAAATCAAAAGCTTCGGCTGCCAGATGAATGTCTACGACGGCGAACGCATGGCCGAATTGCTCGCCGAGCAGGGCATGTCCGCGGCGAGCGAAGGCGAAGATGCGGATCTCGTCGTGCTCAACACCTGCCACATCCGCGAGAAGGCGGCCGAAAAGGCTTATTCCGACGTCGGGCGCCTCAGGCGCGAGGACGGCTCCAAGCCGCTGATCGCGCTGGCCGGCTGCGTTGCGCAGGCCGAAGCCGAAGAAGCCAAGCGGCGCTCGCAGCTGATCGATATTGTGGTTGGCCCGCAGACATATCATCGCCTTCCCGAGATGGTCGCCGAAGCCATTGGCGGCGCGCGTCCCGTCGACACGGACATGCCGGCGATCAGCAAGTTCGATGCACTGCCGGCGCGTCGTCGAGCGACCCCTTCGGCCTTCCTCACGGTTCAGGAGGGCTGCGACAAATTCTGTACCTATTGCGTCGTCCCCTATACGCGCGGTGCCGAGATTTCGCGGCCGTGGAACGACATTCTCGCCGAGGCTCATTCGCTCGTCGATGCAGGCGCCCGCGAAATCGTTCTGCTTGGCCAGAATGTGAATGCCTGGGCGAACAGCGGGCGTGGTCTTGCCGATCTGATTCGTGCGCTCGCGAAGATCGATGGTCTGGAACGGGTCCGCTACACGACCAGTCACCCGGCAGACATGACCGACGAGCTGATCGCGGCCCACGGCGACGTCGAAAAGCTGATGCCCTACCTCCATCTTCCAGTGCAGTCGGGAAGCAACCGCATCCTCAGGGCAATGAACCGTAGTCATACGGCGGAAACCTATCTCGCTATTCTCGACAGGGCGCGTTCGGTGCGGCCCGACATCGCCATTTCCGGCGACTTCATCGTCGGCTTCCCCGGCGAGACGGAGGAGGATTTCGAAGCCACGCTGAAGATGGTTGATGCAGTGCGCTACGCATCGGCCTATTCGTTCAAATATAGCCCGCGGCCGGGCACACCGGCTGCGGTGATGGAGGACCAAATCCCGCGCGAAATCATGGACGACCGGCTCCAGCGGTTGCAGGCCAGGATCAACGAGCATCAGCTCGCCTTCAACCGGTCGAAGGTTGGTCTCGACACAAAAGTGCTGCTTGAGCGCAAGGGCAAGCACGATCGGCAGATGATCGGTCGTTCTCCCTGGCTGCAGTCGGTGCACGTCGAAACGGATTCCCAAATCGGCGATGTCGTCGATGTGACGCTGGTCGCCGCCGGGCCGAACAGCATCACCGGCGCGATCCTTCAGAAAGAAGCCGCCTGATGGCGCGCCGCGACTTGGCCGCAGTTTCGGACCGCGCCCGCCTCGAGCTCGAATTCGACCAGCCTTATCTCCTCGGGCCATTGTTCGGCGACTATGACCGGCACCTGATCACGATCGAGAATCGGCTCGGAGTCCACATCGCCGCGCGCGGCAATCGCGTGCAGATCGAAGGCGAGGCAGACGCCGCCGCGCGAGCCCGCGACGTGCTCGTCGGCCTCTACAACCGTCTCGATAGCGGCCAGGACGTCGACGCCGAGGCGGTCGAGGCCGTCCTGGGAATGGCCGCCCAGCCGCACCTCGACGGAATCATCCAGGAGGAAGTCACTTCGGCGCCGCGCGTGATGATCCGCACGCGCAAGAAGACGATCGTCCCCCGATCGGCGATGCAGACGCCATATATGGAGGCGCTTGCCCGGGACGACATGATCTTCGGACTGGGGCCGGCAGGCACTGGAAAGACCTATCTCGCCGTTGCCCAGGCAGTGTCACAGCTCATCACCGGAAGCGTCGACCGGCTGATCCTCTCGCGGCCCGCCGTCGAGGCCGGCGAGCGGCTCGGCTTTCTTCCGGGCGACATGAAGGAAAAAGTCGATCCCTATCTGCGCCCGCTATATGACGCACTCTACGACATGCTCCCGACGGAGCAGGTGGAGCGTCGCATCGCGTCTGGCGAGATCGAGATCGCCCCGCTCGCCTTCATGCGCGGCCGCACGTTGAACGATGCCTTCATCATCCTCGACG
>CBJLMA010000008.1:0-75357 GCA_966424035.1 uncultured Sphingomonas sp.
GAGCAGAAGCCTTCCAAGCTTACGACGAGGGTTCGATTCCCTTCACCCGCTCCAGTGTTACCGTAAGTGGCTGGGGGAGCGATTCGCCCCTCGCGAGCGCAATCATCGCATTGAGCCGGCCATCGATCTCCAGCGCGCACCCTGCGTCTTCAATCTGTTCGCTGCCTCGGCTTAGCTGAGGCCTTGTCTCACACGAACTTGGCGTCGGCAGACGTGAAACTTGCAAGCGTCACGTTCTTGAGCGTGATCGTGTCGTTCGCGTCAAGCGTGATCTTCAGATCCGAACCGACCTGCTGAGTCGCGCCCAGGAGGTGAGCCCAGTCAGCGAAAACATTCGTGTCGACCTGAATGATGTCGTGGGTCGTTCCGGTCGCAACGAAGTCATTGATGACGTCAATGCCGAACCCGGCCTGGAACGCGAAGGTGTCCGCGCCCGCGCCGCCGGTGAGCGAGTCATTGCCGGCCCCGCCCGTGACCATGTTGGCGTTGCCGTCTCCCGTCAGCGTGTCGTTAAATGCTGAGCCGGTCAGGTTCTCGAACCCGGACAGCGTATCGGTGCCAGCTCCGACGGTGTTCTGAGCGGTCGTCAGGGAGAGGTTCACCGTCACTCCGGCGCCGGCCGACGCATAGCTGACTGTGTCCGTGCCGGTATTCCCCTTCAGTGTATCGTTGCCGTCGCCGCCATCGATCGTGTCGTTGCCGGCGCCGCCATCGATCGTATCGTTGCCGGCACCGCCAAGGATGACGTTGGCATTGCCGTCGCCAGTCAGCGTGTCGGCGAAGGCCGAGCCGGTGAGGTTTTCGATCGTGGCGAGCGTATCCGTTCCGGCCCCCACGGTATTCTGCGCCTTGGTCACGGCGAGGCTGACGGTGACCCCCGCGGAAGCAGAAGCGTAGGTTACCGTATCGACACCGGCGCCACCGGTGATGGTGTCGTTTCCATCACCCCCGTCGAGCACGTCGTCGCCGGCGCCGCCGTCGATGATGTCGTTCCCGGCACCGCCGCTGATCGTGTTGGCGTTGCCATCGCCCGTGAGCGTGTCGGCAAAGGCCGAGCCCGTCAGGTTCTCGAAGCCGGTAAGCGTATCGGTGCCAACGCCCACGGTGTTCTGCGCGGTTGTGAGCGACAGGTTCACCGTCACCGCGGAAGCCGCCGAGGCGTAGGAGACGGTATCCACTCCAGCGCCGCCGTCCAGAACGTCGTTTCCGGCGCCCCCGTCGATCGTGTCATTGCCCGCGCCGCCGCTGATCGTGTTGGCATTGCCATCGCCCGTCAGCACGTCGTTGAACGCGGAGCCGGTGAGGTTCTCGAAGCTGGTCACCGTGTCGGTGCCGGCACCGCCGGTATTCTGGGCGGTCGTCGTGGCCAGGCTGACGGTCACCCCCGCCGTGGCCGAGGCATAGGACAAGGTGTCCGTACCGGCGCCACCGTCGAGCACGTCATCGCCGGCACCGCCGTCGATCGTATCATTGCCCGCGCCGCCGCTGATCGTGTTGGCATTCGCATCGCCGGTCAGCACGTCGTTGAACGCCGAGCCGGTGAGGTTCTCGAAGCCGGTCACGGTGTCGGTGCCTGCGCCGCCGGTGTTCTGGGCGGCCGTCGTCGCCAGGCCGACCGTCACGCCTGCCGCCGCAGAAGCGTAGGTCAGGGTGTCCGTACCAGCGCCACCGTCGAGCACGTCGTCGCCCGCGCCGCCGTCGATCGTGTCGTTCCCGGCGCCGCCGAGGATCGTGTTGGCATTGGCGTCGCCCGTGAGCGTGTCCGCAAAGGCCGAGCCCATCAGGTTCTCGAAGCCGGTGAGCGTGTCGGTTCCCGCACCCACCGTATTCTGCGCGGTTGTGAGCGACAGGTTCACCGTCACCGCGGAAGCCGCCGAGGCGTAGGAGACGGTATCCACTCCAGCGCCGCCGTCCAGAACGTCGTTTCCGGCGCCCCCGTCGATCGTGTCGTTGCCCGCGCCGCCGTAGAGC
Organism: uncultured Sphingomonas sp.; assembly: GCA_966424035.1. Lineage (GTDB taxonomy): Bacteria > Pseudomonadota > Alphaproteobacteria > Sphingomonadales > Sphingomonadaceae > Sphingomicrobium. The sequence goes on from CBJLMA010000008.1 coordinate 1,972, forward strand.
TGGTCGTCGCCGTCATCGCCATAGAGCTGGTCGTCGCCGTCGCCGCCGTCGATCAGGTCTCCGCCGCCCAGGCCGTGAATGATGTCGTTGCCGGCAAGGCCGGACAGATAATCGTTGGCCGCCGTGCCGCTTAAGTTGTCGTTGCCCGCAGTACCGGCAGTGAGGCTCAGGGTGTCGCCGTTCTTGAAGCTCAGGGTCTCGATATCGATGAGCGTATCGGTGCCGTCATCCCCGTCGGTGTTCGGATCGAGATCATGCACGGTAACGAAACCATTGCCGACCGTGATGCTGTAACTGGAGCGGGCACCACTGAACTGGGCCGTGTCATTCCCGCCCGCGCCGCCGATGAGCGTGTCGTTGCCGGCACCGCCCTCCAGAATGTCGTCGCCCACACCGCCGCTGATCGTGTCGTCACCAGCCGTGCCGATGATGGTGTCATTGCCATCGCCACCATCGATCTCACCAATGCCAGTCATCGTTACGCCGGTAAAATCAAGATAATTACCGGCACTCGACCCGGAGATGGTGACGTTTTGGAATCCGTTGGCCGTGATGAAGTCGATGCCTTGAATTGAGGCAAGGCCGATGAGGGTATTGTCGCTCATCGCCCTAATTGTGTCTGTGCCACCACCGACACGCGCGATGATCGTGTCGAACCCATTGTCGGTCCCGTTGTACTCGAAAGTATCCTTACCCGACTGGGTCCAAATATAATCGTCGCCGGCACCGCCGATGATCGTCAACGCCGGCGCCGGATTCGCCGCAGAGTCCTGCGGCCCGTCGAAGGCATCATCGCCGGCGCCCAAGTCAACGAATGTGATGCCCGTGAGCGTTACGCTGGCGCCGCCGTCTCCACCCGAATAGAAGTTCAGCGCGTCATTGCCGCTCGACCCTGCGAGGGTGACATTGGAAAAGCCGTTGGCGGTGACAGACTCGATCGCGTAGAAGCTGCTCAGCCCGATAATGGTGTTGTCCGCCGTGGCCTCGACCGTGTCCTGGCCTGAACCGCCCGCGATTTGGTCGTAGCCGTCACCGGTGCCAGCGAATTCAAACACGTCATTGCCGCTGCCGCCATTCAAGGTGTCGTTGCCGGCACCCCCGCGGATTGGAACAACGGTGTCCGGGGCATAAATGATGTCATCACCGGCACCTCCGTCTATGCCGGCGATGCCGGTCATATTGATGCCAGCGAAATTCAACCAGTCGTTCGAGCTCGATCCGGCAATCGTCACGTTGGAGAAGCCGTTGGCCGTGACCGTTTCGATGGTGCTGATCGCTTTGAGCCCGATCACGGTATTGTCGGCCATCGCCTGAATGGTGTCGTTGCCGTCACCACCATCGACTGAGTCAAAACCGTTCGCAGATCCGGCATATTCGAAGACGTCGTCGCCCGAATAGCCGTACAATCCATTGTCACCGGAATTGCCGATCAGCGTATCGTTGAAGTTCGATCCGGCAACGCTCTCAACACTGATGAGCGTGTCGATGCCGGCGCCGCCGGTGTCCTGAGTGGTCAACGAGAGGTTGACTGTCACTCCGGCGGTTGCGGAGAGATAGACGGCAGTATCAAACCCGTCTCCGCCATCGAGCACGTCATTTCCCGCACCGCCGTCGAGAGCGTCGCTCCCGGCGCCCCCGATGATGGTGTTCGCACCGCCGTCGCCGGTCAGGCTGTCATTAAAGTCGGTTCCGATCAGGTTTTCAAAGCCGGTAATCGTCTCGATGCCGCACCCACTGGTGTTCTGAGCCGTGGTCAGCGAAAGGTTCACGTTTACACGCGCGCTGCCAGCATAGGTCAGCGTATCTGTGCCGGCGCCGCCGTTCAGCGTGTCACCATAACCCATGCCGGCGTAGACGATATCGTCGCCGTCGCCGCCATCGATATTGTTGCTCCCTAAGCCGCCGTTGATGGTGTCGTTGCCGCCTCCTCCGACGATCGTGTCGTTTCCATCGCCGCCATTGATAACATTCGCGTTCCCGTCGCCGGTCAGCGTGTCGTTGTAATTTGAGCCAGTCAGGTTCTCGATACCGATAAGCGTGTCCGTGCCCGCACCGATCGTATTCTGGGCTGCCGAATTGCCGAGATCGACTGTTACACCCGCCAATGCGGATAGGTATGTCGCTGTGTCGTTGCCCGCGCCGCCATTCAATATGTCATCGCCGTCGCCGCCATCGAGCGTGTCGTCGCCAGCGCCCCCGTTGAGGATATCGTTGCCACCCCTACCACTGATGACGTTAGCGTTCGCGTCTCCCGTCAGGGCGTCATCATAGAAGGAGCCCGAAAGATTCTCGATGTTGGTTAGAGTGTCGGTTCCAGCACCCACAGTGTTCTGCGGGCCGACGATGCCCAGCCTGACCGTGACACCGCTGCTCGCCGATTCGTAGCTGACCGTATCGCTACCATCGCCGCCGTCCAGGATGTCGTCGCCATCGCCTCCATCTAAAGTGTCGTCGCCGGCGTCGCCGTAAAGAGCATCATTGCCGATATAGCCGTAAATATAATCGTTGCCGCCGCCGCCGTGGATCGCATTTGCAGCAGTATTGCCCGTCAACTGATCGGCAAAGCTTGACCCAATGATATTCTCAATGCTCGAGTAGGTATCGATGCCCGATGCCCAGGTGTTCCAGCCGCCCGTCGCTCCGATGTAAATGCTCACGCCTGAGCCCGCGGAGGCGTAGCTGACCGTATCATTGCCTGCTCCGCCGTTGATGGCATCGTTACCCGCACCGGGATCAATGATGTCGTCACCGGAGCCACCGTCGATCGTGTCATCGCCATTGCCGCCGCTGATAAAGTCATCGCCGGCCAATCCGCTGATCGTGTCGTCCCCGTCGCCGCCAAAGATCGCGTCCTTGTCAGCTGTTCCGTAAATGACGTCGTTTCCGCTTGTGCCCCTGATCGTGTCGGTCGATCCGGTGATCGTGACGGTGACATGCTGGTCGGCTTTCGCCCCAGTGCCGTCGGCAACCTCCACGGTATAATCGAGGGTGACGGTCTCGCCGACCGACAGATAGTCGAAGCTGTCGTCAGGGGCTGCGAACGTCCATCCGACGCCGCCCGGAGTTGCGCTGCTTGGCTCCGATATGGGCCCGAGTGCAATCATTGCGAGGAGCGCCGCGGTTGACGGCAGGCCGTCCGTGGCGCCGGTCGCGGCAACCGTTCCGAGGATCGCCGCCTGATGCGCGTCGCTCGCATCAACATCGGTGAACAGAATGGTCCCCGAGGCGGTGTCGGTCGACACCGCACCCGTCGGGCCGAAATGCTCGGCGACACTCGCCGTCGAGCCGGACCCTGCACCGATCACCGGCGCATGGTTCACGTGGGCAATGGCTAGGGTGAAATCCCTCATCGTCGCCGCATGGCCGTCGTCGGCCCGCAGCTCGAGCGCCAGGTCACCGAAGGTACCCGTCGGTACGGTACCGGAGATCGTCATGGAGGCCGGGTCGAAGTGCAGCCAGGAAGGCAGCGCCGCGCCACCCTGCAGCTGCAGCGTGAGCGTCAGTGGATCGTTCTCGATGTCGCTGACCGTTCCGGCTGGGAACGTGTAGCTGAAAGTCTGGTCCTCATGGACGGCAATCGCGGGGATGTTCGCAATGACTGGCGGATAATCGACGAACGCAACGTCCAGATTGACGCGCCCGAGGCTGCTCAAGCCGTTTCCGTCGGTCACCTGGTAGTCGAAATAAGCGGCACCGTGGAAGTGGGCATCGGGGGTCACGACGATCTGTCCGGTGGACTGGTCGAGCACTGCCGAGACGCCAGACGCGCCCACAATTCCGGTTACACCGAATGCTTCGTTATCGAGACTATAGTCATTGGCCAGGAGCTGCGTCGCGTTGATCACGAGCGGCTGGTCCTCGGTCATCGCAAAGCTGTCGGCGACCGTCGTCGGCGGGTGCGGCACATGCTGCACGTCCACGGTGACCGTGCTTTGCACCACCACCCCCGAGTCGTTGGTGATGGCGTAGGTCAGCGTCAGAGGACCGTAGGTGTTGAAGGCGGGCGTGACCCGGTAAAGCCCGTTCTCAAGCTTCGTGACGGGCCCGGAAGTGAAGCCAAGAAAGGTGAGTCCGTTCCCATCCGGATCGATGTCGTTCGCGAGCAGTTGCGCAGGATCGATGTCGAGCGTCGTATCCTGGAGCATCGTGAAGCCGGAATCCGATACGGCTATCGGCGGATGGAAGACCGGCAGGACCTCGAGGTTGGCCAGGCCGAGCGTTTCGCCGCCGTGGCCGTCGCTTACCGTGTAGTTGAACGAAGCATTGCCGAAATAGCCGTCACGGGGCGTGAACACGACATCGGTACCGTCGATGACCGCGGTACCGTTTACGGCGCGCGGAACCCCAATGATCTGCAGGCTGTCGCCGTCCGGATCCGAATCGTTGGCCAGCAGGTCCGCGAGCGCGATCCGGATGGGGCTGTTCTCGTTGGTCGTGTAGGTCCCGTCGGGATTGGCAATCGGCGCGTGGTTCACCTTGGCGAAGTCGATCGCGATCGTTCCGGTGGATTGCTTGTATCCGTCCGTGACGACGTAGCTGAAGGTGCTGACGCCATATTGAAGCGCGGCGGGATCGAACTGGATCTGTCCGCCGGGGAGGATGTAGGCCTGGGCCCTGCTGCCGGCATTGGGAGTGATCGACACCAGCTGGACCGGATCGCCGTCGGCGTCGCTCGAATAGGCCAGCAAGTCGGAGACGCTGAGGTTCAGCGGGGAATCCTCGAGGCCCGCAAGGTTGATCGTCGGGGCGGTCGGCGCATGGTCAATCGAGGCGATCGCGACGGTGACGCTGGCAACGCGGCTATGCCCCTCGTCGTCCGACACGGTGTACTGGAACGTGGTGTTCCTGTCCGCATAGTGCGGCGCAGTGAACACGATGTTGGTGCCGTCGAAGGTCAGGCTTCCCAGATCGGGCTGCGATAGCGCGGTGATGGTCAGCGGCCGATGGTCGGCGCTGACGTCGTTCGCGAGCAGGCTGGCCACGCTGATGGTCAAGGAGGAATCGCTCGACATCGCAAAGCTGTCGCTGTTCGCAACGAGGGCGGGCGCTACGCTCAAGCCGACACTGACGCTGACCGGCCCCTGCTTGTCGTCAGCGAGGGTATAGGTGAGGCCGTCCTGGCCGATGAAGTCAGGATCGGGTGTATAGGTGAAGCTGACACCCTGGTTGCCGTCGATGGAGTAGCTTGCGTTCACCGTGCGAACGAGCGCGCCATCGGTCATGCTGAAGGTGAGGGCGTAGGTGCCCTGCACATCAAGCGGCGGATTGGCTGAGATTGCTCCGGTAGCGGAATCGAGCACCATCCACGAGGGAAGCGCGCTGCCGTCGCTCAGCATCGCTGTGAACACCGAGCCAGACGTCGGCGTGAGGCCGGTCGGGCGGGCGAGGTCAAAATGCGCACCAGTGATTGTCAGCGTTCCATGCGCGGGCGCGCTGATGCCGATCATGCGGAACGGATCGCCGTTGTCGTCGCGATCATTGGCGAGGAGCTGGTCGAGCGTGAACGTGACCGAGTGGCCCTGGACCAGGCTTTCGGTGTCGGCGAGCCCGCGGATCGGGACCAGGCGGGGTCCAACGTTAACGATGTCCGTCGCGCTGTTGGTCGAGACGGTGCCCTCTTCGTCCGTCGCCGTATAGCCGACGGCGATGGCGCCGTTGAAGTGATCGGGCGCGGTGAGCGTGACAAGGCTCGCGGTGCTTGCCGCATCGAACCCGCCGAGGTGGACCAGCCGGTAGGTTGGATCGACGACAACATCGGTCAGGATCGAGAAATCAGGAAGGGTGGCACCGTCGCCGGAGACCTGGAGCCGGACCGCGATTGAGCCCACGAATTCCGCAGGCGGGGTCCCGCTGAACTGCAGGGTCGAGGCGTCGAAATGCAGCCAGGATGGAAGCGGATCGCCGTCAGCGAGCAGGGCCACGACGGAGCTCGCTTGCGAGAGGTCGACGCCGAACTTGCCCTGGGAGGCGAAGAAAGCGCTGTTCGCGAGCAACGAGTCGATCGACGGATCGAGCCCCGCGGGATCGACCATGAACTCCAAGGTGAAGCCGCCGCGCGAGCTCGCGTAGGTGTCGCCGCCGAGGCTCACCGCATCGGGCCTGAAATCGACGTCGACCCGCACAGGAGCGCTGCCTGCTGCGGGCGCGAAGCCCGACATCGCCAGCTGGTGCGTCGAAGGATCGAAATCGAGCCACTCGGGCAACGGCTGGTTGCCGGCCTCGTGAGCGGTCCATGTGCCTGGGCCCAATGCGAGCGCCGCGACGTGGGGGTTGAGCGCAATTCCCGTGCCAACCGCGGCCGGATCAACGACGACGGTGCGACGAAGCGTCTGGGTGACGCCGCTCGAAGGATCGAGATAGGTGTAGGTCACAAGCGTGGCGAAGGACTTGGTTCCGGCCGGAGCCGTGCCGATGAGACTCAAGGTCGCCGGGTTGAAAGCAAGCCAGGTCGGCAGCGGATTGCCATTGGCCAGCGTCACACTGACCGAGGTCGTGCTGCCGACCGCGCCGAGGCCATAATCGAACCCTTGGGTGAAGTCCGAGCGGATCCGATAGCCGGCAAGGACATCGTCATGGACCGACAGGCCGGCCGCCAACCGCGCGGCATCGGCGGCGCCGAACGAGACATAATGGACGAAGGCATTGCCGGTGTCCGGGTCGTAGACCTTGACCTCGACGTCGAGCGGCCCGGCGAGGTCGGCCGGCACCGTGCCGGAGAAGGTGAGCGTCGCCGAGTCGAAATGCAGCCACGACGGGAGCGCCTTGCCGCGCACCGTCAGCGCGGAGAACTGGACGTCCTTCGAGAGGTAGCGGGTATCGAGTTCGCCGAGCACGCTCGCCGACTTGAAGAACAGAACGTTGCCGAGCGGCGAGACGTCGTTCCCGAACGCTTCCGCCGGCAGGATCGTCAGCGGCTGATCCTGGACGTCTTCGACGATGTCGTTCGCGAGCACCGCGCCGACATCGACCGGCGTGACGTTGATCGCGACCCAGGCTTCGGCGACGCCGCCGTGGCTGTCGGTGACCTGGTAGTGGAAGCCTGCCGCCCCGTTGTAGTTGGCCCGCGGGATGAACAGGATCTTGCCGTCGGGGGTGACCGACACCGTGCCGTCCTCGGCGAAGCGGTCGACGCTCTTGAGGATCAACGTGTCGCCGTTGGGATCGCTGTCGTTGGCGAAAAGCTGCGCAGGATCGATCAGGATCGCCTGGTTCTCCAGCGTCGTTAACCCGGCGTCGTCATGCGCGACCGGCGAGTCATACTGCGGGATGACGTCGAGGCTGACGGTGACGGTGGTCGCCGCATTGTAGATGTCCGCCATGTCGAACTGGAAGCTTCCGCTTGCCGTCCCGAGCCGCTGCGGAGTGATCGACACGGTTCCCGCCGCCTGGTCATACATGACCGTCGCGCCGGCAATGCCGTGAATCCCCGTGAAGTGGATCGGATCGCCGTCGGCATCAACCGCGCTCGCCAGCAGATCGGAAATGTTGATGACGGTCGTCTGGCCGAGCCGGACGGTCAGGTGCTCGGCATTGGTGTCGCCGACGTGGGGGGCTTGATTGACGTGGTTGACGTAGAACTGGAGGTTCGCCCAGGCCGTGCCGCCCTGACCGTCCGAGATCTCGTACTGGAAGCCGGCCGCGCCGTAATAGTCACGCCGGATGGTGACCTCGACATAGTCGCCAAGGACGTCGTCGTGTCCCAGCCGTTCGACTGCGTTGGTCCCGGAGAAGGCGTTCAGTGCGCCGGCAGGAGCGATCGGGTTGCCGTTGCCGTCGAGAAGAGGGGCGCCGCCGATCACCGTCAGTGGATCGCCGTCGACGTCGGTCGCGCCCTGCAGCAGCACGCTGAACGGGATTTTGAAGACGATATTCTCGTTCGCGGTCAGCCCCGAATGATCGATCGCGATCGGGGCGTGATTGGTCGAAGCGAGCTGAACCTTGACCCTTGCCGTCGACTGCCGGCCGAAAGCGTCGGCGACGGTGTAACTGAAATAAGCGTCACCGTGATAGGAAGGCTTGCCGGTGAACGCGATCTTCCCGTCCGAAGTGATCGAAACTGTCCCGTTCACAGCATCCTGGACCGAGACCAGGCTCAGCCCGTCGGCTGATCCGGTAACATCGTTCGCGAACAAGGTCGCCGGATCGATGAGGGTGGTGGTGTCCTCGACGCCGTCATAATCAACGTCGTCCTCAGCCTGCAGCACGCCCTCGTCGCTGCGGAGTTCGAGCTCGCTTCGGTCCCAGATCGTGCCGTTGGCGAACTCAACCTCGGCGACGCCCGAAGAGACCCCGGCGAAGTGATCACGGACCCGGATCGAATCGGTCAGGAACTGGCCCTGGTTCTCGAACACCAGCACCATGTCGTTGCCATCGCGGACGACGGAAACGTCGGTCGGGTTGATTCCGGCGTCGAGCAGGATGCGGTCGGTGTCGCCCGCGTTCCCGCTCTCGATGACGGTATCTGAGCCATCGCCGAAACCGAAGAGATAGGTGTCGCTTCCAAGGCCGCCTTGGAGGGTGTCGTTCCCCGTTCCGCCTCTAAAGGTATTGTCCGCCGAATTGCCGATGAGCGTGTCGGCGTAACGAGAGCCGACAATCGCCTGGATGTTGGCGAGCGTATCGCCCTGGGCGTCGCCGCCGACGCCCGTTCCCGCCGTCAGGTCGACGGTCACTCCGTCGGTCGAGCCTGAGTAATCCGCGGTATTGAAGCCGCCGCCGCCATCGAGCGCATCGGCGCCCGTGCCGCCGGCCAGCACATTGTCGCCCGCATCGCCGGTGAGGACATCGTCATAGTTCGAGCCGACGAGGTTCTCGATGGAGATCAGCCGGTCGCCCGCCGCCTCGCCGCCCGAGGCGGTGCTGGTAACGAGGTTGACGGTGACGCCGGTCGAGGAACCCGAATAAACCGCCGTGTCAGTGCCCGCGCCGCCGTCGAGCAGGTCTGCGCCGCGGCCGCCGACGAGCGTATCGTTGCCGGCGCCTCCCGCGAGCGCGTCATCGCCGCCACCCCCGGCGAGAAGGTTGTCGCTCGCATCACCGCTCAGCGCATCGCCAAATTGCGAGCCGACGAGATTGGCGATACCGGAGAGCGTGTCGCCGTCGGCATAGCCGCCTGATGCGCTGCCCGCGGAAAGATCGATGCTGACAGCGGCGGTCGAGCTCGAATAGTCCGCCGTGTTGACGCCATCGCCGCCGTCCATCACGTCGGCGCCCGCGCTTCCAACCAGCGTATCATCGCCGGCGCCGCCGCGAAGCACGTCATTGCCGCCGCCGCCGATCAAGGTGTCGTCACCGGTCCCGCCGATCAGCGTGTCGCCTGCATCGTCCGCCTTCAACGTATCGGACCAGGCCGAGCCGACGATGTTGTGAACGTTAAGATAGACGTCGCCTTGAGCATCGCCCAAACGACCGACGCGGCCCGCGAGGTCGACATTCACGCCAGTGTGCGAGGCCGAGTAGTCGACCGTGGTGTTGCCGCCCCGAGCGTCGATGGTGTCCGCGCCCGCGGCCTCGTAGACGATGTTCGTACCACCGCCGGTCGCGATCGAGCTGTCGCCGCTGCCGGCGTGGACGACGTCGTCGCCAGAGCCTGTCGAGACCGTGTCCGCTCCGCTGCCGAGCCAGACGATGTTGTTGCCATTGCCGGTCTCGACGGTGTCGGTGCCGTCGCCGGTGCGGATCACCTCGTTGGTGTCGTTGCCGATCAGGAGGTCGTTGCCGGCCGTCCCGTCGAGCTCGCCCGAGTAAGTCGGCTGCACGGTCCCGGACAGGAAGCCGACGCCCTGAAGCCCATTGGGATCGGCGATGCGGTAGGTGATCTTGACCGGTCCGGTGTACCCGGCATCGAAGCGGACAACGATATATTGCTCGCCGTTGGCCGTGACGACGCTGCCGCTGCCATGGTCGACGGCATCGATGCCGACGAACTTGAGATTGGGATCCGGATGGATGGGAGTGCCGCCCCCGTCCATATAATCGACCGAGAAATCCTGCTTCAGCAGGTCCTTCACCCGGATCACCAGGGGGATGTCGAGCGGAGTCGTGAACCCGTCGAGATCGACGGCAGTCGGGTCGTCGGGGACGCCGATCGTGTCGAGCGTCACGCGCGCGGTTCCGATATGTCCCTTGTCGTCCTCGACCGTGTACAGGAAGTCCGTGCGGCCGTTCCAATTGGCCCTGGGAGTGAAGACAAGGTTGCCGCTGGCATCCTGGGTGATGGTCCCGGGCAGCCCATGATAGCTTGACCAGCCAAGGAAGGTCAGCGGGTTGCCGTCAGCCGCGCTGTCATTCGCGAGCAGGGTGGCGATGTCGATGGTGAACGGAACGTCCTCGTAGCTCGTGAAGCCGTCATTGTTGACCGACGGCGGCGCATTGTCGCTCGACGGGTCGAAATAAAGCGACACGCGGCCGGCGCCAATCGAGCCGTCCGCGTCCGAGATCACATAGGAGAAGCTGGCGTTGCCGTAATAGCCGGCATCGGGCGTGTAGACGATGCTGGCGAACGGACTTAGCGCGAGCGCCCCGGTCGCATCAAGCGCCGAAGCAGGCCCGCCGACGAGGCTGAGCGTGCCGTGGTCCGCGTTGCCGACGCTCTGGAACGTGATGGTCGAATTCTCGACGTCGAAATCGTTCTTGAGGAGGTCGATGATCGAGATAGTGAGAGCGTTGTCCTGCTGCCCGCGCAAATCGCGCTGCAGGGCCGGGTCGTTGCTATTGTAACCGTCGTTGCGGGCGACCGGCGGCTGATTGACCGCCTGAACGACGACGCTCGCATCCGCTGTGCTGAACCCGCCGTTTCCGTCGGCGATGGTGTAAGCGAAATGGGCGGTGCCGTTGAAGTTCGTTCCGGGCGTAAAGAGGATCGTTCCGTTGTCGAGGAGGCGTGCCGTGCCGCCGTCGATACTCGCAACCGACGTGATGGTGAGGTGATCGCCTTCGGGGTCGGTGTCGTTGGAAAGAAGCTGGGCCCCGTCGATGATGATCGGGCTGTTCTCGAGGATCGCCGCGCCATGAAATCGGTCGATCAGATCGTCTGAAGCCGATGGCGGCTGGTTCGACTTGATGATGTTGAGATTGACCCGGGCCGTGGAGGTCGCGCCGGACGGGTCGGTAATCGTGTAGTCGAAGAAAGTCGCGCCTGAGAAACCCGGATGCGAAGTGACCGTGATCGTCCCGTTGGGATTGATGACCGCGGTGACGTCCGCTGAAGCGGTCACGCTGACGAGACTTAGGCGATCGCCGTCGACGTCGGCATCATTGGCGAGGAGCGCCAGCGGATCCAAGGTCAGGACCTGGTTGTCCTGGGCCTGGAAGACGCCATCGTCGTGCGCGACCGGTGCATGGTTGACCGGCGTGACGGTGATATAGACAGTCGCCTGCGCAGCACCGCCTTCGGGTGTATTGGCGATATAGTCGAACTGCGCGTTGCCCCGGAAATAAGGATCTGGCGTGAAACGGATGGTGCCGTCGCTCGACAGCGAAACGGTGCCGTTGACGGCATTCAGCACCTGTCCGACGATCATCCGGTCGCCCTGCTGATCGTTCGAGAGCAGGCGTGCGGTCGAAATGGCGATCGAACCGTCCTCGGCGACCGTAAAGCCGCTATCGTCGACTGCTGCCGCGGGCGGACGGACGCGCAAGTCGACGTTCCCCGTGGCAAAGCCGCCGTTGCCGTCCGAGATCACATAAGTGAAGCTGGTCGCTCCGGAGAAACCGGCGTTGGGCGTGAAGAGGACATTGCCGTTCTGGTCGAGCGTCGCGGTGCCGTTCGCCCCGCCGTCGACGGAGACGATCCTGATGGCATCGCTGTTGGGGTCGTAATCGTTCGCGAGGAGCGATGCCGCGGTGAAGGCGAGCGGAGTCCCTGCGGTTGCGCTGAAATAGCCATCGTCGGTCGCGACCGGCGCCTGGTTGCCGAGCAGCGCCCGAAGCTTCGCCTTGTCCCAGGTGACGCCGTCGGCGAAGACGTAGCTCTGGATGCCCTCGCCGTCGGCGGCGAGCGCATTGTGCACGGTGAGGCTGTCGGCGCTGTCCCCGAGATAGGTCAGCACCACGGTGCTCGAGCCCTTATATTCCCAGGCAACCGAAACATCGGTCGAATTCACGTCGAGGAACCTGACGGTGTTTGCGGAGCCGTTGGCGTTGCTCTCGTCGATGATGTCGTGCCCGTTGCCGCGCTTGACGAGGAAGCTGTCCGAGTAGCCGGCGCCGATCATCGTGTCGTCGCCGCTATTGCCGGTAAAGGTCAGGCCCGAGGCGGTTTCTGTCCCGATCGAAAAACGCCCGTCGACGGTGTCGTTACCGGCGGTGTCGCTATCTTGGACAACGCGTTCGCGGATCTGGTCGACGGTCCAGGTCGTTCCATCAGCGAACTGAATCTGGAAGTTGCCGATGTCCGCGCCGTTCCACCAGTTCGACGTGCCGTCGAACGATCCGAGGACGTCGGTGATCGTCACCCGATCCCCCGCCGTCCTGAAATTCAGGACGAGATCGAGGCTACCTTCGTTGGCGCGCACCGCTGACGCGATGTCCGAGGCATTGTAGTCGGAGAGGACGAGGACGTCGCTTCCGTACGAGGAGATGATGCGGTCATCGCCGTCGCCGCGATTGTAGATGAACCGGTCATTGGCCGACCCTCCGATGAGCAGGTCATTGCCCTTGCCTCCGGCAATCGTATCGTTTTGATCGATACCCTGGATCGTGTCGTTGCCGTCGCTCGCTTGATCAGCAAGGATCCTGTTGAGAATATCCGGCACCGCGAGACTGGTGCCGTCTTGCGTCAGCACGATATGCTCTATCGCGGTGCTGGCGAACTCGCCGACGATACGGATTTGATCCGCACTGTTGGCGAAATTGATGATCAGGTCAGAGTTATTCGAGCCCCGTTCGAAACTCAGTTCCCCAAGGCTGTAACCAGAGATCAACAGCCTGTCGTTCAGATCGTACGCCGAATAGCGTCCCCAGTCGCTGATAGTGACCTCGCCATCGCCGGGCCCGAAGAGATAGGTGTCGTTCCCGTCGCCGCCGGCCAGGAGCCGTACGCCTGGTCCCCCGCTCAATGTGTCGTCGCCGTTGCCTCCGTAGATCGCCGGGCTGCCCGATGCGCTGAGCAGGTCGTAGACATTCTGCGGCGACCAAGTCGTCCCGTCTGCGAACTTTATGGTCTGGAGAAGCCCTTCGCCGTTAGTGTTCTCGACCGAGATGCTGTCGTCGGTGCCGATGATTTTGAAGACGAGCGCGCTTCCGTCGGGGCTTTGCCAAGCGGAAACGTCGGCAGGCTGGACGGTAGAATCGAACAGCAGCGTGTTGTAGCCGCCATGATCAATGATGGTGTCCTGCCCATATCCGCGACCGAAGACGTAGGTGTCGTTGCCGCCGCCGCCCTCCAGCAGGTCGTTGCCTGGCCCCCCATCCAGGATGTCATTGCCATCGCCGCCAACGAGATGATCATTGCCGGCGCGGCTGGCCTTCTGCAGGGCCTCCAGATCGGTGCGATTCCATGTCGTCCCGTCGGCAAAATCCACTTCGGCGATGCCCATTGTTGCCGAGGCGGCGCTGCCCAGATCGATCCGGTCTCCATTTGAGCCGACCGCGAGCACCACATCCATCTGGCTGCCGACCACATGGACCATGTCGGGGGTGATCGCGGCGCCGAAGACCAGCCGATTGTTGCCCTGATTATCCTCGATGACGTCCTGCCCGTCCCCGAGATTGAAGACGTAGCTATCGTCGCCGAGGCCTCCCTGGAGCAGGTCATTCCCTGTGCCACCTGTGAGGATATCGGCATAGTCGGTGCCGATCAGGGTGTCGTTCCCGGCGCCGCCGCTGATCGCGCCACCAGATCCACGGCTGTCGTAATCGGCCGGGATTGAGCCAATGGCGTCCGCCGGAACCGCTTGCAGCGAGACGTTGGCAAGGAGCGCGTCCCAATAGGTGGCAGGATCCGGGCCCACGAAGCGTAGAACGTTGTCGCCCGCCTGTGCCGTCAGGATGATACTGGTCAGTTCGGTGAGATCATTGGTATCGCGTGCTCTGGTTACGAGGTGGCCGTTCCAATATACGTCAAGCGTGCCCTCGACGTTGGACGAGCCCCAGGAGTAGTTCGCATGATCGAACTGCAGCAGGAGCTGCTGTCCTTCGGCCAGCCCGCCCACCATCTGCGAGATGTCCATGGCAACATAATTGCCGTCGGCCTCGTTACCCTGCATGTCGATTTCTGATTGGCCGTCCCAGGTCGTGTCGGCCGGACTGCCGTCGGACGAGGTGTAGATGTCGAAGCGCGTATTGTTGGCATCGGTCCAGCCGGGAACACCACCGTTGGCGACTTCCCACCAGCCCGAATTGACCTGCTGCGAGCCCGGATCGCTCGCATTGAACGTTTCGAAAGTGCCGTTGGCGAGGAGATTGGGCGCGCCATCGAGCGCTCCCGCGCGAATTGTCGCGATCGCTGCGGCAGTGCCTGGCGAACTGCCGAACGTATCGACCGGCACCACCATATCATTGGTCGAGAAGGCGGAGCCATCGCCATAATGGGGTGTCGTGTCGCTCAACCGGAACAGGCGCACATTGCTGAGCGCCGTGTCGGTATAACCGATGTTCTGGAAGGTCAGCACATTGTCGCCGGACTGTGCAGTGACGAGGAAACTCTGCGTTCGCATCGAGTTGCCGTCGTTGTTGACCGTGCCGACGAGCTGGCCGTTCCAATAGACGCCGAACTCACCCCACCGCGCATAATCGAATTGCAACAGCAGCGTCTCGCCCGCCGCGAGCGAGCTCACCGTTTGTGAGATGCTCTCGTCGCGGTTGAAATCTCCTAGGTACAGCCATGGGGCGCCGCTTGCGGTCGAAACACCGTAGTTCCCTGAATTCTCGATATAGAACCAGTCGCCTTCGCTGGCCCGCCATCCAGGGACAAATCCATTGGGAACGCCGGTTTCGCCGTGCCAGATGTCCGCATAGGTCGGATCGTACTTTGTGAAGTTGCCGTTGAAGATCAGATTGCCGGCATTGGTAAGACCCGGAATCCCTTGAACGGTATCGTCCCCCGCGCCGCCGGTTTGCAGTTGGTTCACGACGTCGGCCCAGTGCCACACGCTGCCATCGGCAAACGCAACTGAGTCGAGCGGAGGCACGCCCGGGAGGCCGATCGCATTCTTGATCAGGATGGAGCCGCCGCCATCCCCGACAGTCAGAAGGATGTCGGAACCAGATTGCGAAACGCTGATATCGGCGGTCGCGATACCGTCGCCAAACACGATCCGGTTGGCGCCGTCCGGATCCTGGATGGTGTCGTTGCCGTCGCCGCGGTTGAACCGGTAAGTATCGTCCCCGGGACCGCCGCTCAGCAGGTCGTTGCCCGCTCCGCCGCTGATGATGTCGTCGCCCGCGGTGCCGCGAATCTGATCCTGCCCGTTCGTTCCGACGAATGTCTGGCCCGTAAGGGCCAAGGGCGCGCTCGGCGCGCTGTCGTAGCGGACGGCGACGCTGCCGGTATAGGATTGGCCCGCAGAGTCCGTGACCTTGACGTAGAGGTCGTGTTCGCTGACGCTTGCGTCCTCGAAGCTTGCCCCGGCCTTCACTGCCAGCTGATTCCCACTGACGATCTCAAACACGCTGTCCGTGACAGCCGCGCCCGAAGCGTCCACGATGCTGTAGCTGAGCTGATCGCCGACATCGGGATCGATGCCACCAAGCTGCCCCACCACCGTGCCAGCCTGAGCTCCGCGCCCAACCGTAAAGAAGCTTACCGGGACGGTCTGCGAGACATTGAGCACGCGAACACGCTGATCGGCCTGGTCCCAGAGCGTGCTTCCACCGAAGCCGAACCAGACGTCGCTCTCGCCACCGAACAATTGATCGACGGCATCGTAGGACTTGGCACCGATGGCCACGCCATCGACCGAATAGCTCAACGTCGAGGTCGCGGCGTTCCAGTGCACGACGACGTTGTGCCAGGTATTGTCTTCGAGGTTGGCATAGGCGTGAGACGGGCTGAATCGACTGTCGCGACTGCCGTTGAGAACAATCTCGCTCGAATCCGAATAGGCCGTATCGAAGGCGATCCCGAGCGAGCCATACACCAGGGCACCGAGATTACCTTGGGAGCCTTCATCTTGGGCTCCGATCGCCTGCAGGGCGAATGAAATGCCCCAACCGCCGGACGGATTGGCGCCGAACAACATCTGGGTGGTCCAGGTCACGTCCTTCGAAAGATCGACACGGCCGGTGACGAGCCCCTCCTGGAGCGACGTGTTCGGGGTCAGCTGATATTCGCCGCCGCTGATCTGGGTCGCCGAACCAGTCGTGGTGAGGCTGGCGGGATCTACCGCCGCAACACTGGCCAGCATCTCCAACCCGACCGGCGCGTGGTCTTCTTGCGGAGCCGCAACCGGTTCACGGTAGAGCCGGACATTGTCGATCGCAGCTCCAAGCCCACCGGCCGTGCCTGCCCCCTGGAAACGGAGCACATTGTTGCCCGCCTGCGCAGCGACCTGCAGGCTGATGGTGCTGAATGTGGATCTGGTCGGATCGTAGGTCCCGACCAACTGGTTGTTCCAGAAGACGTTCAGGACGCTCTGCGCCGCGCCGCCCTCTGCCGCATAGTCGAACAGGAGCTGCAGCGGTTCGCCGGCCGACAAACCGCTGATCGTCTGCGAAATGTCCAGGTTGCCGCTACTGCCGTCGAGATCGACGTAGTACGAACCGTCGCTCGCCTGGACGCTGTTGCCGCTTTGCACCTGATCGATCGGCATTGAATGAGCGTCGACCCACCCCGGGATGCCGTTCGGGTTGTGCCCGCCCCAGCGGCTATTTCCGAAATAGCTCCACTGAACCCCGGCGCCGAACTGCTCGAAACTTCCGTTGATGATGAGGTTGCCACCGGTCCTCGCATCCGCCGCCAGCGCCAGATAGATGTCGCTGAGGCTCCAGCTCGTGCCGTCGGCGAAGGCGAATTGCTCGATCTGGTCAGCGTTAGAGCCGCTGAAGGAGAACATGCCCTTGATCGTGATGCGGTCGTCGCCATTGCCGACCTTCACGACAAGGTCGGTGCCGTCAGTGCTGATGAGCGTCAGGTCGGCCGGGCTGATGCCGGCGCCAAACACGATCCTGTCGATCGTGGCGGAACCAGAATCGCCCTGGTCGACGATCGTGTCCTGGCCGTCTCCAAGATTGAACACGTAGGAGTCGGCGCCCGTGCCGCCGGTCAACGTGTCGTCACCCTTGCCGCCGCTCAACGTATCGCCGCCGCGTCCGCCTGTCAGGACGTCGTTGCCTATGCCCCCGGTGATCGTAGCACCGGCGATCGTCGTCCCGGGTCCAGAAGGAATGAAAATGTGATCGTCGCCAGCGTCGGCGGGGATGCTTTGAGCGATGTCGCTGTAGGACCAGCTCGTCCCGTCGGCGAACCTCACCTCGCCGATGATAGCGTCGGGCCCGTTGCTGGCCGCGACGAGGGTGATCGCGTCGGCCGTCCCGGCGATTGCGAGCGTGATATCTCCGTTCGAGTCGCGGGATGCGATCAGGTTTGACCGGGTGATACCCGCGCCGAACGCGATCACTGCCTTGCCGTCCGCCGTCCCGTTGGTCTTGATGGTGTCGTGACCATCGCCAAGGTTGAACACATAGGTGTCGTTGCCGCCGCCGCCGATCAGCGTGTCGTTGCCCTTCCCCCCAACGATGATCTCGTCTGCCCAAGTGCCGGTGAGCACATCGTCTCCGGCTGTCCCTTGGAGCGCTGAACTGGAAGTCAGTTGGCTGAGCGCCAGGGTCGTGCCGCCGTCGAAAACGAGGCTGCCAATCCCGTTAAGAACCCTGATTTCGTCGTTGCTGCCGGCAAAGGTCAGGCTCACTCCATCATAGGCGATGTCGGCGGGCAGATAGCCCTTGATCTGCAGGACATTATTGCTGCCGCTGTCGGAGATCGTCAGCAGCCCGTCGCCCTTGTGGAAGATGATCGTGTCGCGGCCGTTTGCATTGTAGTCGATGGCAACAATCGAGTGCGTTCCAGGCCCCGCCGCGATGACATCGTTGCCGTCTGTCGTGTAGATAAGCTGCGATCCCGACCCGACTTCGGCAGCGATGGCGTGAGCCTGGATGTCGGCATTGGTCCATACCGTGCCGTCGCGGAACGTCAGGGTTACCGGAATGCTGGAACGAAGGATGCCCGGCAGGATTAGCTGGTCGCCGCTCGAAAAGGCGATGATTGCATCGCCCGACGACTGGTCAGCAAAACGGACCGTGGCGTCGGCCGCCGACAGGTCGGGGAACGACACATTGTAGCTGTCGACCCAATGTCCCCAGTAACTTTGGTACTGGAGGCGATCGAGCCCATCGCCTCGACGGAAGACGACTGTTCCGCCGTTGACCAGGTTGATGAGATCATTGCCCGGCGTCGCTTCGACGACCGCGCCGCCGCCGAGCGGGAACATGTCGATGAAGTCCTGCCCAGACAGGTCCTGTGCGGCCGCGAGCCGTGCCTTGACCTGGTCGAGCGTAAGGCTGGAACCGTCCGAGAAGACGAAATTCTCGACCGGCGTGTCGCTGAGGCCTCCCAAGACCACGATGTCCTCGCCGGACGACAGGCGGGCGATGAGATTGGCGCCGTCCGCCGTGAAGGTCACCTTGTCCTGCGTGACGCCGACGCCGAACTTCAGCGTGTCGTTGCCGCTTGTGTCGAAGATGCTGTCCTGTCCGTCCCCGAAGCCGAACAAATAGGTGTCGTTGCCCGAGCCGCCGGCGAGCGCGTCGGATCCCTTGCCGCCATCGAGCGTGTCGTTGCGATTGTCGAAGCCCGTGAGGGAATCGTCGCCATCGCTGCCGACGAGCAACTTGTTCCTGATATCGTCGAGCGTCCAGCTCGTCCCGTTGGCGAATTGATAGAGTTCGACGCTGTGGCTGCCGAGGCCGTCCGTGATGGTGAGGACGTCGCTCCCGTCGCCGATATCGATCAGGAGGTCGGTGCCGTTGCGGCTGAGCTTGATCGCATCGGGGGTGACCGATGCTCCGAACACGACCTTGTCGTTGACGCCCGCGACGTCGCTTTTCTCGACGATCGTGTCGAAATTATATCCGGTCGAGAAAGCGTAGGTATCGGCGGCATTCCCGCCGATGAGCGTGTCGTCTCCGGGCCCTCCGTCGAGCACGTTCGGAACGTTCGGCAGGCCGGTAATGACATTGTCGCCCGTGTTGCCGGCGGCAACCTGAAGCAGCTGGGCGACGTCGTTGGCCGTCAGATAGTCGGGCGTTCCGTCCGAATTGTCGTAGAATTTGAAGAACTCGACCTGGTCGTCGAGGCCGAGGAACTGGTTGACGATCCTCAGCGTATCGGTGGCGCCCTTCACCGAGATGAGGAGGTCGTTGCCGTCCTTGGTGAAAACGACATTGTCGCGGGTGATCCCCCGACCGAACTGGACCGAGTCATTGACGGGGATCTTGACTCCGGCTCGATCCGTCCAGCCGGCGCGAACGCGCTGGTCGATGACGGTTTCGTTGTCGTAGCCGACGTCGAACAGATAGGTATCGCCGCCATCGTGTCCGATCAGCGTGGCATCGCCGCCGCGTCCGTCGAGGGTCTCGGCGAAATCCGACCCTTCAAGCGTCTGCCCACGAACGGTCGTGACCACCGGCATGCGGTCCGGATTGAACTGCGTGTAGCTCAGGGTCGTATCGGTGAAGACGAAATTCTCGACCGCATTGGCCTGCTGTCCGTCACGGGCATATTGATCCCGCAGGGTGACGCTCTCGCCGGTGGCCTTGATGGTGATGATGAGGTCGCGGGCGGTGCGCGAGAAAGTCACGTCGGTGCTGGCAAGGCCCTGGAGGATGAGGCTATCGTTGCCGCCGAGGTCGTAAATGGTGTCGTGGCCGCTGCCGCGGGCGAAGACATAGGTGTCGTTACCGCTCTGTCCCTCGAGCAGGTCGTCGCCTGCGCCGCCGTTGAAGGTGAAGCCGACACCGTCGAACAGGCCGCCAAACCCGATCAGCGTATCGCTGCCCGCCGTCACGTAAGCGTCGATGAAATGCTGCAGCATTTGCTGCGTGTCCCAGACCGTGCCGTCGCCGAACTTGAACTGCTCGATCTGGTTTGGAGCGGTGATGTGCAGCGGATCGGTCGCGAGCATGCTCGTGATCGTGACCTCATCGCTGGTCCCGGTGATCCTCAAGGTCAGCGTGTCGCTTCCGCCATCGCGGATATAGTCGAAGTCGGTCCAGCGCAGATCGTCGCTGAACTGGAGGACGTCGGTATAGGGATCGCCGAGCAGCTTGGAGCTTGAATCGCCATCCTCGACGACGTCCTGCCCATAACCCTTGCCGAAGATGTAGGTATCGGAGCCCGATCCGCCGCTCAGATAGTCGTTACCCGCGCCGCCATCGAGCGTGTCGTCGGTGGCCGAACCATAGATGACGTCGTCGCCGTCGGTCTTGTTGTTGGCGATGACGGTGGCGACGATCGCCTTGTAATCCATCGACGTGCCGTCATCGAAGATGAAGCGCTCAATCTGGTCTGGAGCTACATAGTTAAGGCTGTCGTCGGACGACGAGCTTCCAATGAGGCTGCTGAAGGCCCCGAGGTTGAGAACCGCCGCCGCGAACTGGTTCTTGATCGTGATCCGGTCGCCGGTCGGGTTGCCATGGTCATCGAGGAAGGTGATCAGGAGATCGTTGCTCGCGCCCTGGCGTGTGAGCTGGAGATTGTTCTGGGTGATTCCGCCCCGGAACATGAGGATGTCGAGGCCGGCCTGAACCGGCCCGAAGCTGAAGGCGCCTTCGTCGTCGATGGTGACGTCGAGGTTTCCGCCCTCGGGCTGGACGATGTAGATATCCCCGCCGGCGCCGCCCGAGAGATATTGGTGGCCGCTCCCAGCCCAGAGGACGTCAGCGGCCCCCGATCCGATCAGCGAAATGTCGCCGTCCTGCGGCCGGGCGACTTCCAACGCCATCTGGAAGCGGTTCCAGACGGTCCCGTCCGCAAAGACGATGTCGTCCATCCCCGAGCTCTGCTGGGTGCCGTCACTGTAATAAGTGTTGAGTTCGCCCAGGAACTCATCCTTGAGGCGAAGCACCTTGCCCGTCGCGTTGACGGTGAGAAGCAAGTCCTCGCCCTCGCGCGTCGCCGTCACGTCGCTCGAGTTCAGCGAAGTGAAGATGAGCTCGTTGGTATCGCCTTTGCCATAATCGACGATGGTGTCGTTGCCGACGCCGCTACCGACGAAATAATCGTCCGAGCCCGCGCCGCCGACATAATTATGGTCGCCGGGCGTGATGTAGAAATAGTCGGTGCCGCTGGTGCCATCGACCTCGGCCGCAGCGCCATTGGTGATGATCTTGGTGTCGTCGATCGAGAGGCCGTGCGCGACCCCGCGGATGTCGTAGCTGATCCCGCTCGCCTCATAAGCGGCGATGACCTGCTGGAGGAGAAAGACCTGGTCGAGCGGCACCGCGTCGCCGGAGACCGTGTCGCCGCTGCTGATCTGGTAATCGGGATAGACCTGCCAGAGGATCTGGTTCCACTTGGCGAGATAATCGTCGATCGCGCCGCCCGTATTGTCGCCAGGGGCCGCGGCGAGGATCGCCTGCAGCATCGGCACCAGCTGCTTGTCCGTCGTCGGCTTATATTTGTCGGTGGCGGGATCGTAGGCGATCCCCTGCGCAAAGGCCGACAGGCCGCCCTGCAGGGCCATGCGCACCGCCATTGCCCGGCTGGCGGTGACATATTCCTTCATCACCGAGTCAAGGAGGCCGATCGCCTGCGTGATGCCGGAGACGTACGAGGTGCTGGAAAGGCTCGCCTGTCCTGACAGGTTCACCGAGTAAGAGATCACGCCCGTGCTGTTGTCGATCGAGGCCGACAGCATCTGCGGCTCGAACGTGATGCTGCTCATTTCGAGAGCGAAGTTGAACTCGGCCGGCGTCAGCAGCTCGATGCGATAGGCGCTGTCGTCGGTCGCATCGACCTGCTGCTGGAGTTGATTGAAGTCGATCGCATAGTTGCGGAGGTTGAAGGCGCGAGCGTTGCCGACCTTCGCCTGGAGCGACAGCGCGCGGTCGAGATTGCGCGCCCAGACGTAGAAGGTGCCGTCCTGATCGGTGACCTGGACCGTATAGTCGACAACGGCTCCGTTGACGATGTCGATGCCGATGTTCTGGACGGGAATATCGGCGAGCGCATTGTAACCTAGCGCTTCGGTCCGCCACTCGGTGCCGGCCACATGGGCCTGTGCAAGCACGTCGCTCAGTGTCGGGCTGGCGATCGCATGGCCCTGCGCGTCGGTAATCGCCTTGCCGCTCGCGAGCCGCCAGCTGCCATCGGCCTGCTGAATGCCATAGTCGAGCACCACCGCGCGGCCATTGACGACCTGGACCAGGTAGGGAGCGTCGCTCCTGAAATGGAGCGCCGAGTCGCGCGAGCTCGGCGACCACATCTGTTCGAGCTGCCAGTGCGCGCCGCTCGCCGCCGCCTGCGCCAGCACCTGCTGCATGGTCGGACGGGCGATCGCGTTGCCGCCGGCATCGAGCACCGGGGCTCCAGACTGAAGCGTCCAGTAACCGCCGGCCGAGTCCTCGACATAGACCGCACGGTCGAGCAGCGTCTTGCCATCGGCCGAGAGCAGCACGGCTGTCAGCTCGCGCGTGAGCGGCTGGGTCTCTCCCCATTGCCCAAGCACGTCGCCCGCCTGCGCAACGAGCGTGTGCAGGTCGGGCGTCGTCATCTGCGCCGCGCGCGACTGGACGAGCGCGGAAAGATCGAAGTCGTTCGCGGCCGCGACGCCGAGATCGGTAAGCGCTCCGAAGCCTTTGAGGTCGATTGCCTGAGACGGTGCCCAACTCGGTCTCCCGCTGTCGCCGCGATAGACGGTGTCGGTCTCGTCCGTCTGGAACACCGCCTGATAGATCGCGCCGCTGCTTCCGTCGCTCCGCGTGAAGGCGGACACGGCAGTCAGCGCCGTGCCGTCGCCGGTCGTCCCATTGAGCGGCGTTGCGCCGAGCGAAATTGAGGCGATCCCAAGGTCGCTTAGCGAATGCAATTCACCCGCATCGGTGACGCCGTCCCCATTGGCATCGACCCAGACTTGCAACTTCGAGAAAACGGTGTCGTTGGCGTCGATGACGCCGTCATGATTGTTGTCGTAAGCGGCGAGGTCCGTAAAGCCAGACCCTGAGCCCGTACCGAACATCTCGGAGCCATTGTCGACGACCCCGTTGCCGTTCTTGTCGAGCACGAGAAAGCCTTCGTCGCCGGAGAGCCAGCCGGTTCGCTCGCCGAAGAGGTCATTGCCGAAGTCGAAGTGGACGTTGCTTCCCTCGAGCCCCATCGTCTGGAGGCCGGTCCCTGCAAGGTCGAGCGCCAGCGGATCGCTCGCCGCCGTCCAGTGCATCGCGGTGGCGAACTTCTGGGCATAGAACGAGGCAGTCAGCGCCTGATCGATGAGGGGGGCGTTCACCCCGCCAATCGCATTCGCGTAAAAGGGGTCGAGCGCGGAATAATAAGCGAGCGCGACAACCCGCGGATCGGTCTTCTTGAAAACCAGCCCGAGCTTGCCCGGCTTTAGCGAGGACAATTGCGACGCGCTGGTCGTGATCGGTAGATTGTTCGACGCTGCATCGCGCGGCGACACGAAATCCTCGATCGTCATCGTGCCGAGATAGCGCTGGAGTAGCGCGTCAAGTCCTGAGGTATGGTCTCCGGTTAGCGCCTCGAACGCATCGACGAAGGCGCTAAGGAGATTGCTGACCTTGAGGTCATATCCGCCGAGCGAGTTCCCGACGAGCTTATAGGTGATGAAGGGCAGGATATCGTCTGTGTAGACGGTCTGGCTTGCGGAACGTCTCGCTTGGGCGCTCGCGATCGCTCCGGAGCCGAGGCCGAGCGTGACGCCGGCGAAGAGCGTCCCGACCATGCCGCCGCTGTCATTGCCGCCGATCAGCGGGATTCCGAAGAAGAACAGCCGGTCGTGATATTGCGGGTCTTCGAGCGTCGTTCCGCCGGACCAGGAAATATAGTCGGCGTTGCTCGAGTCATCCGCGATGTAATTGACCTGCGGATGCGCATTGCCATGTGCGTCAACGCTGGTCGTCACATAATAGCGCTGGTCGTAATGGGCGTCGCTGAGATCCAGCTGCGAATTGTAAACGTCGCCCCAGATCACGCCGCCCACGGAGCTGTTGCGGATGCGGTCCTGGCCGAGCCCACCGGCCGTCACTGAATTCCTGTCGCCGTTGGCAACCACGACGTCGTTGCCGGCGCCTGCGTCGATGAAATCGGAACCGCCATTGCCCAGGAGGATGTCGCCGCCGGCAGTGCCCGTCACATGGTCGTTGCCGGTCGTGCCGACGTACATGTCCACGTGCTGCGCGACGCCCGAATCGATCAGGTAATTGCGTGGCGCGATCGAATAGGTGCCGCCGCTGCCGAGGGCGAGATCGAACCGGTCGATGACGCTCGAATCCTTGGCGCCCCACATCGTGTTCGCAAGGTCATCGGCAGAGGTGAATCCAAGCGCCTTTAACGCATCCGTGAATGCACTGCCCGCTGCATCCCTGAAGAAAGCCTGGCGGAAATTCATGCCCTCGATCGGGCTGATTGCGGTGCCGAGCAACGTGCTCCACTCGGCGGTCGACAGATCGACCGAAAGGACAGCACTTTTCCCGTCGGGCGAAGACGCGTAGCCCAGCATTCCCTGGCGAAC
This sequence comes from uncultured Sphingomonas sp., assembly GCA_966424035.1. Taxonomy (GTDB): domain Bacteria; phylum Pseudomonadota; class Alphaproteobacteria; order Sphingomonadales; family Sphingomonadaceae; genus Sphingomicrobium. Next base: position 26,658 of record CBJLMA010000008.1, read on the forward strand.
ATCCTGCCCCGACCCTGGGCCAGCCATTCCCTGGCTAACCTTTCCGAGGGCAAGAGCACCCGCATATTGCACGAGCATGTCCGAAAGCATCTCGGCAATGCTTTTGGGAACTGGCAGGCCGAGCCGATCCCTTTCAGAGGACGGTTCCGAGTCATTGAGAAATCCGGATCCATTTGCCAACGCCAGCGCCCGTCCAAGATCGCCGGCATCGTTGAACATCGACCAGATGCCCGTGTCGCCGAACGGCCGCTCGCCCTCGCCAACGGGAAGAGCGGAGTAAGCGATTGCCGCCTGCATTGTGTTAAGATTGCTGCCGACGCCGGAGACCGTTCTGTCGGCAATGCCCGTTATTGAATCTGCGACAGCGCTATCGAAATATGCGCTCCAAAGTTCTTCTGCCGCCGGTACCCAACTCTGGTCCCCGTATGCCTGGTTCCAAAGCAGGTCAGTCAGCATGCTGATCGAATGATAGACACTGAATGGCGCTAGCGGATCCGTCGTGACATAGTCCGAATGGAGGTCGGTCTTTTGCCAAGTCGCCTCGAGCGCGGCGGTCTGCTCACCTAGGGCGACGCCTTGAAGACCCGTCAGAGGATCGAGCGACGAGCCGGTAAGCACCCCGCCGAATGCCGCCTGTATATCTCCAGCGCGCGCCGGCTGCAGGAACTCGCCCTGTGTGAAATACCCGCTGACAGCGCTGAACTGAGCTGTCACACCCAGTTCCGCCGCTCGATTTACCGCCGAAACATCAAAAGGCAGATTGTCGAACACCACGGCGTTTGTCCCCGTGGTTGCGCTGATGTAGCCCGCCAAACCGCCGCCGAGCGAATGGCCGACCAGCGTGACATTAGCGGCCGCTTGAGAGTCCGATGCCTGCGTTATCTCGTGATAGAATTGTGCGGCCAGACCAGACTGCGTCGAACCAAGCGCTAGCGACAGCGGTGAGATAAAATACGTAGCGTCCTGAGTGTTACCTAAAGCAAGGCCATACCCATTGGCCGCGTCACTGCCTTGGCCGAACGGACTCTTATTGTCTGTGCCGCGATACGAAATGACGGTTTGGCCTGTTGCGGTATTCCGGTAGGCAATTGCATAAAACCCATCGTCGGAAGCTTGTTGTCCAAAGACGAACGACGCGTCTCGGTAGTCAATCGTCCAAACTCCGAGCTGCACCGGATTCGTCGCAGTGGAGACATCGAGGCCTTTGATACCCGAGCCATACCCTCGATTGTAAGAATCCAAGGTCAGAATGGCATTGATGAGATCGGCTTTGAGGTCGTCGCTCATTTCACGCCGCTCCGGAAGGCCTGTGAAGGCAGGGGATAACGGTCGCCGTAAGCTGTTCCGGAATATCGAAAGTTCTCAGCAGCACTCAGCCACGGTAGATCTTTTTCAATTCCGCTCGTCACTTCATCCTTGGTCGTCTCAAGCCGGATGCGCTGGACGCCGGCAGACGCGGGATCGACCCGTTCCACACTCTTGGGATCGTTGATGTCGTGAAAGCGCACCATCTCGGGCCAGTCCTTGCGCGGAAGCTCGGCCCTCGCATGTGTCAGCGGACCGCCGAGCCTCCGGACAGCGGCCACGTAGTCATCAACGTCGTTGAAGGGAGCGCCCGGTGACAAGGCTTTGGTGACTCTCACACTCAACGGGTCGCCGGAGTCACCATTCTCCAGCAATACGAACAGCGGCCCGTCGGGTAGCCCGACAACCACGGCTTGCCCCTTGAACTCGCCGCCGCCGGAGCGTTCATCCGCGAGAAGCTTGAAAACCTTATAGGCGGACACCTCAAAGACAGACGAGCCCGACTTCAAGCCAGCCGGCGTGTCCGCGTCGACCGTCATCCTAAAACGATAAGACCCTCGCTTTTCGAACAAGCCACAGCCGCTCAGTGCGAAAGCACCTCCCGCGGCGAGCCCGCCAAGCACCGTTCGCCGCGTGATCTCGATCGACCGATGATGATTGTCGCCCACGCGCATGCCTCCTCGTTCGCCGAAGCGCGTCCGCTTCAGCGTTGCCCCTGGGAGTGGTTATGAGAGCCTTTTCGACGACGAAAGGCGCGCTTCAACCGGTCACTGCAGCGGCCGAGCACCCACTGCTGAGAGTCCCCCTGTCAAGATTGAGGCTACCGCATCCGTAACAGTCGTCAATGGGGATTCTCACTCACCTGCGGTTAAAGCAGGAGTTTGATCTTAGTTGTGTTGCGCCGCGCATTGTAGGAATCCATCGCCAAGATAGCCTAGATCAGGGCACTTTGTGGATCACCGCTCATTTCGAGATTCCCTGACGAAAGTCATAGTGGCGGAGTGTCGCAGCTAAACTATAATCATAAGGCCCATGCCCGGGACTTAAGCTCGGCTCAGGGTAATCACCCAACCATTTGAGCCGCATCTCGATTCCCGTGGTCACTTCGTCCCTTGTCGTTTTGAGCAGGATACGCTTCACGCCGGCGGTGGCGGGGTCGACCTGCTCGATGCTCTTGGGATCGTTGATATCGGCGAAGCGCACCATGATGGGCCAATTTTCCCGGGGCAATTCTGCCTTAGCGCTGGCAAACCACCCGCCGAGTTTTTGCACCGCCGCGAAATAATCTTCGAAGCCATTGTTGAATTGTTTGGCGCCGACCAGTGCTCGAGTAACATAGCTGCCCAGCGCACCCTTCGCGTCGGGGAGCTTCAGGAGCACGAACAACGGCCCGTCCGCGAGATCGAAGACGACCGCCTCGCCGCGGGTGCCACCGCCGCCCGGGCCGGTTTCCGGCGTCTGGAAAGTCTCCCGATATGCGCTCTCCTCCATGACGGACGAGCCAGTCTTCAAACCCTGAGGAGCGTTGGCCTCAACCGTCATGCGAAACGATAGGAGGCTTTCTTCGGTGAGCCGCAGCCAGTCAAAGCCAGAACACCCCCGGCCGCGATCGCGCCTAGCACCATCCGCCGGGTAGCTCCGATTAGTTCTCCTGCGTTGCCCACGCACACCTCCTCGTTCGCTGAAGCGTCCGCTTCAGCGCCTAGACCGTAGCTCGATTGAAGACTTAGGCGCCTGCAGCCTCACTGGCCTGCTCCGGCTTCGCGGCGGCGCTTCCTGCCCTCAGCCGCTCGAGAACCTTAGGGTCGATCAGGCGGCCGACGATCGGATGAATCCTGATCTGCCGGTCGCCAGTGATCTGCCGGAAGTTTGTGAGCACCGCGGTCGCTGCCTGACGATCGGCGGCGATGACGTCGAGAAGCCACACCTGCTCACCGCTCGACCAGTCGTTCGCCCCGAGGCGCACCGGGAACACGCCGGCCTTCACCTGTTCCGCGATCTTCGCGTCAACCTGGTCGGAGACGCTTGCCCATATTGCGATACCCGCGACATTCTCCTCGTCGACTTTCGCGGACCCATCATCAGCGGTGACGCTCCGGTGAGCGATGGCGAGCCGGTCGCGAAGCAGCGGATTGATGACCAGGTGATTCAAATCGGCCAGCGTCTGATGCCGGTACCGCGGCAGGTTCATGATGGTGAGCACGATCTGGCCGACGCTGATCTGGATCTTCGAGCGCAATTCGCCGATTTTCGCCATCAACTCGGGCGGAACGGCACCCGCCGCATCGTTCTGAGGCGCCACCGTAGTCGCCGCGCCATTCACCTTCGCACTCTTCGTGGCGTTTCCCTCGGTCGCACTCTTGGGCTTCTTCGACATCTCAATCTCCCTCCGTTGATAAATGATGATTGTTCCGGCCCGGATTATCCGGACTGATCGTATTGACGCACGACGTCATGGGGGCGCGGTTTTCGACCGCGCGTAGGCAAACAACATTAATCGCGCTTAGCGCGAGGGACTGCAGCCTCATCGTTCCCGTCCCGCCTGCGATACGGACGTCTGCACTGGGCTCAGCAGCCAGGAGATGATCCGCCGCGACCCCGTCCGGATGTCGGCGGTCACACTGAGGCCCGAGGTCAGGCCGATCTTGCGGCCGTCGATCATCACGAATCCACGTTCGAGCCGGATCCGGGCGGTGTAGGTGGCCCCGAGCTTCGGATCGGGGACCGCATCGCGGCTCAACGATTCGACTACGCCAGGAACGGTTCCGTAGCGCGTGAAGGGGAAGGCTTCGATCTTCACCGCCACCTTCTGGCCTTGGTGGACGAAGCCCGCATCCTTGTTGAGGACGTGCGCCTCGACTTCGAGCCCATCCTCGAGCGGCACGATGACCATCAGCGCTCGCGCCGCCTCGACCACCCCCCCAACGGTATGGATCGCAAGCTGCTGGACCGTGCCGTCGGCAGGCGCCGTCAGCTGCTGGAGGACGCTCTTGCGCTCAGCCTTGGTGACTTCCTCGCGCCTCAGGATAACCTCGCTTTGCGCCTTGGCGAGATCGGCGAGCGCGATTCGACGCGCCTGCTCGCGGGTCTCACCCATCTGGCGAGCGAGCTTCTGCGCATCGGAGAACCCTTTGGCTTCCTGAGCTGCAGCGACATCGCGATCTCCCGCCTCGCCCCGGCGTTGGCGCTGCAACTCCAAGAGCCGCATTCCTGGCGCATACCCCTTCGCGTCGAGCCGGTTCATCGCCTCAAGCTCATGATCGAGGATCGGCAGGGTTTCATCGAGCTTGCGCCGCTGCGCCGATGCCGCCGCTGCGTCCGAGAGTGCCGAAGCTCGCGCCGAACTCAGGCTTGCGACGTTGGCCTCGACCTCGCCGACCTGGGCGACGATCAGCTGCCGCTGCGTTTCCGCGACATCGGGCGCCGTCCCTGCGGGTGCGACGAAGTGAAGGCCGCGCCCACCAAGCGCATCGGCGATCGCCTGGTTGCGGGCAGCGTCGAGCTCGGCCGTGAGGAGGCCTTTCTGAGCTTCCTGGAGCTCTGCGCCCGACAGAGTCGGGTCCAGCTCGACCAGCAGCTGGCCCTTGCGCACAACATCACCGTCCTGGACATGGATCGAGCGGACGACACCGTTTCCCGCCGACTGGACGATCTTGACGCTCCCCGAAGGCACGATCTTGCCGGGAGCCGATGCGACGACGTCGACGCGCCCGAGGATCAGCCAAAGCAGGGTTGCGACGAGCAAGCCGAGGAGCACCCAGGCGGTCCAGCGGCCGGTCGGCGAGACCGGACGCTCGACCACCTCCAGCGCAGCAGGCAGGAATTCTGGTTCGAGCGAGGGCTGCTTCTCGCGGCGACGCGCCTTATCCGCCTGGAGCGCCTCGCGGATCACCCGGAAATGATGAGCGATTGCATTCATGACATACTGGCCATGGCAAGGCCGGTCTGACGGCGATGGAGGTCGGCATAGCGTCCGCCGGCGCGAAGCAACTCGTCGTGCGTGCCCCGCTCGACAATGCGGCCGGTTTCAAGGGCGATGATGTGGTCGCATCCCCGAACCGCCGAGAGCCGGTGGGCGATGATCAGCACCGTGCGCCCTGCCGAAATAGCCTTGAGGTTGGTCTGGATGATTTCCTCGCTTTCGGCGTCGAGCGCGGAAGTTGCCTCGTCGAGGATGAGGATGCGCGGCCCGGTCACCAGCGCGCGGGCGATCGCCAGCCGCTGGCGTTGACCGCCAGAAAGATTCGCGCCCCGCTCCTCGATGAGCGTGTCATAGCCGCCCGGCATGGCGACGATGAAATCGTGCGCGCCGGCAAGCTTGGAGGCATGGATCACCTGCTCCAGCGGCATCGCCGGGTTCGAGAGCGCGATATTCTCGCGGATCGAGCGGTTGAACAGCAAATTCTCCTGCAGCACCACGCCGATTTGCCGACGCAGCCAAGCGGGATCGATCTGCGCGATGTCGACCCCGTCGATGGTGACCCGGCCGGCATGCGGCACATACAGGCGCTGAAGGAGCTTGGTGAGGGTGGATTTGCCCGACCCTGACGAGCCGACGATCCCGAGCGATTTGCCCGCGGGGACCGCGAGCTCGATGTCGTCGAGGGTCCACGGCCCTTCGAGACCATAACGAAACTTCACTCCGTCGAAGACGACGTCGCCGCGGATGGCGGGAAGCGCCGTGCGGCTCCCGGCACCGGGTTCCACCGGCTGGTTCAGGACGTCGCCCAAGCGCGCGATTGCAATCCGGACCTGCTGGAAGTCCTGCCACAGCTGAGCCATCCGGATGACGGGCCCGGACACGCGCTGTGCGAACATATTGAACGCGACCAGCCCGCCGACCGTCAGCTGATGGGCAATGACCGCCTTCGCTCCAAAATAAAGGATGGCGGCGAGATTCAGCTTGGAGATCAGCTGAATGAGCTGGCTTCCGGAGTTGCCAAGATTGATGACCCGCTGGCTGGCCGCACTGTAGCCGGCGAGCTGGCGTTCCCAGCGGTCCTGCCACTGAGGCTCGACCGCGGATGCCTTGACGGTCTGGATGCCGCCGATGCTTTCAACCAGCAGCGCATTGTTGGCGGCGCCTCGCTCGAACTTCTCCTCCACGCGCGCGCGCAGCGGGCGGGTGACGAAGACTGCAACCGCGATATATGCCGGAATGGTCAGGACCGATATGAGGAACAGCTTCACCGAGTAGATCCACATCACCACCAGGAATACGACTGTGAAGATCGGATCCACGAGAACAGTGAGTGACGCATTGGTAAGGAACTCGCGGATCGTCTCGAGCTGGCGGACACGCATCGCGATATCGCCGACCCGCCGTGCCTCGAAATAACCGATCGGCAGCCCAAGGAGGTGGCGGAACAGCTTGGCTCCGAGTTCCACGTCGATCTTCTGGCTGGTCTCTGAATAGAGCCGCGTCCGGAGCCACCCGAATATTGTTTCCCATAGCGACACCGCGACATACCCCACCGCAAGCACGGTCAGCGTGTCGAGCGTGTCGTGCACCAGGACCTTGTCGACCACGTTCTGGAAGAACAGCGGGGCGGCGAGGCCAAGCAGGTTCAGCGCCAGCGTGATCAGAAGCACTTCACCGATCAGGCGGCGATATTTGACGATCTGGGGAATGAACCAGCTGACGTCGAATCGGCGGCCGGCTCCGAGCACGCTCTCGCGCGTGGTGAGGAGGACCAGTTCCCCCGACCACATCGCCTCGAGCTGGTCGCGCGCCAGCTTGCGCACGGGCAGCCCCCGCTCGCCGGGAACCGGAACGGCCAGCTGGACGAGCGCCTCGTCGCCCTCGACTCGCCCGAGGATGAACCAGCCGCCGGGTCCGTTGGCCAGCGCCGGGAGCGGCATCCTGACAAGTTTCGGAAAGGTAGTTCGCAAGGCTCGCGCGCGTACGTCCTGCTGCCCTTTTGCAAGCCGCAAGAGGTCAGCCGAGCCGACCTCGTGGTGGTGGCCGAGCGCGTGCCGCAATTGCGCCGGATCGACTGCGATACGATGCATCGCGAGCAACGCAGCAAAGGCGACGAGCCCACTGTCGTCGGTGGCGGTTGGCCCCGCGGTATCAGCCGTGTCGCCCGTCACGGCCGCTTGAGCTTTCGGGCGGCATCCGGTGTGCCGGTCGTACCGCCGATCGGCACGTTGGGCGAGAAGCGCGCCGGGTTGGCAACAGGAAGAGGAACCGCGGGCGCGAGGGTTACGAGACTGGTGGGGGAAGCAGGTTGTTCCAGACCCTGTTGATTGGCAGGCCGCCGCTCGAGCCGGTCGAGCGACCGGACAAGCGGATCCCACGGGAGTGCTCCCCGCCGCTCGGCGCCGCGCAGATCAAGGTCCGGATCATAAAGATGATCGTTGAGCAGCAGCGAGCGCGCCTCGAGCATGCCGATCTGCCGAAGCAGGGTGGCCTCCGCTACGTAGAGATCGCGCCTCGCCTCGACGAGCGCTATCTCGGAATCGCGCAGCCTGCCTTGCGCGAACAGGACATCGAAGGTCGAGCGCAAGCCGGCGCGATATTCCTCGAACGTGCCTTCGTTGAGGACTCGGGCGGATTCGAGTTGCGCGGCACCGACCGTGATGTTCCTCTGGGCGGTCGCGACTCCGTTCCATGCATCGACGATCGCCTGAACAACCTGTCGGCGTACGCCTTCGATACGCACGCGGTCGGCGGCGTTGCGGTCGCGCGCCTGCGCGACGAGCGAACCGACGCGCCCGCCGTTGGTCAACGGGACCGTCAGTACCACGTGACCCGCCAGTACCTGGTTGTCCTTCGGGATGCTGAAGGGGGACGCGCGGCCGTTCAGGCCCGCGCTTCCGGTCAGGCTCAGCCGCGGCATTCCCTGAGCGGCTGCGCCGGCTATTCGTGCCCGCGAGCTTCGCTCAGTGGCGATCGCCTGGCTAAGGTCAGGGTTTAACCGCTCCGCAAGTGCGAAGGCGGCATCGACCGACCGGGGGAATTGCGGGAGTGCCGGCTCAGGCGCCAGCACCCCCGGATCGTGTCCAACGAGCGCGGCGAAGAGCGCCCTGTCCTGCTCCAGTTGTTCGTCCGCCGAGTTATACTGCGCCTGCGCAAGGCCGAGCTCCGTTTCGGTCTGGGCAATGTCCGTTCGAGTGAGTTCGCCTGCTTCCCGCCGCGCCTTCACTTCTTCAAGAGTGGCTTCGATCTGCTTCAAATTGGCTTGGCGCAGAGCCATCGTTCGGCTGTCCCGGCGGACGTTTGCGTAAGCCGTGACGACCTTCAGGAACAGGTCGCCTTCGACCGTGCGGAGTTGCGCACGGCCAGCGCGGACTGCGGCGTCGGCAGTAGCGATGTCCGCGGTCGCCTGGCCGCCCGTCAGGAGTGGCTGCTCGACGATGAGGTTGCCCGCCGCCGCGTTCGAGTAGACATTGGGTGATGCAGCAGCCCCTCCCGGAACGGTGCGGCTATAGTCGCCAGTCACCTCAACACGGGTGGTTGGCCTCAATTCAGAAAGGGCCTGCGCATAGTCTTCGTCCGTCGCACGCAACTCGTAGCGTTGGACCTGGAGTTCGGGCGCCGCCCGATAGGCAGCGGCGAGTGCATCAGCGAGAGTCTCGGTGGGAGGTGGTTCCGGCGGCGCTTCGAAGGGCGGCAGCCGCCACTTGCCCGACACATACGTGGCGCGCCCTAACGGCCGTCCCTTGGGCGCCGCTGCCGATGCTGCCGGCGCGAACAGCACCAGGGCGAGTGCACAGCTTCCCGACCACAGCATCAGCTTCATCGGACGAAGCGGCTACCCGGAACGCAACCTCGAGCAATCGCTTCTTCATAGAGGGCAATGAAGTCGCCGACACGAAACGTGCGCGGCACTCGATCCTCGCGGGCCTGGATGGCGATCGAATTCACGCCCTGCAGGCGCGATAGAGGGATCCAGACGATTCCCTGGGACGGATTGTCGATGCCGCCCGTATCTATCGGCGTGCCGAGGCGAACAAGTTCGGGAAGGTCGTTCCGCCAAAGCCGAGGCAAGCCGCCGTCGAGGCGATAAACCGCCTTGTTGACATCCCATCCGCCGGGGAATCGGAAACCGATCGCTCCCTGTTGGTAGAATGCCCTGTCGTATCTTTCCCGCAGGCGGCAGACGATGTTCCCGGAAAACGGATTAGTGGCAACGTCAAGTCGCCAGGGTCCGATCTCCGTCCGGTGGCGCTCAACCTGCGGGTGCCGAGGCAGGAACGGCAAGGCCGCAGCAGCGGGAGTGAGGCCAAGCACCACCGCGAAGAGGACAAGAGGGACACGCATGATCCTGCTCAGCGATCGCCCGCCGCGGGGTCATCAGGGTCGAGCCGCGAACCCGATTCCGCGCAGCGCAGGAAGATCATCTCCTCGCGCGCCGCCTCTGCGGAGCGGGTACTAAGGTCTGGACAGCGGTAAAGTACGCGGCAGATCGGCTGACGACCTAATGCGTACCGGCCAAAGCTGGTCTCAGAGCAAAAGACGTCGCAGCGCTCACTGCCGCTACCGCAGAGTTGGCGAAGCCGAGCGGTAATGTCGAGATAGGACCTGGCCCCAAGCGTGCCAAACCGCCCTTCCACGATCGTGACACCGCGGCCCTGCGCGGACCCTTCCGCAGCACAAGTGAACATCAAAGACGCTGCGACAGGCGCCATGCGAAGCCAACGATTCATCCGAACCCCACCGTTCCTACTGTTCTTCTAAAGGTTGCGTTTCTTGCTCAGAGCGCCCTGCGTTCAAGCTGCCATTTCAGGTACGGCGTTCGCTGACGGATTTGCCCATTCAGTGCTGTGGCGCCGGCGCCGCCAGGTTCACAAGCTGAGCTGACAGATCCCGGCGCGGGTCGAGGTCTCCGGCACCACCGCTGACCCCAAAAGAAGCGATCGCGGTAGCGAACTGGGCGGCAGCCGCACTGATGAAGCCCGCCGATAAGAACGTCTTGGGAGCGTCTGGACTGTTCTGGGTCGGCAACGACGGCGTAGCATCGGGCGGCGACGGATTGTCTGCGGGAATCGCAGCCGGCACCGGCATCGGCGGCGCGCCGGCGGTAAACGCCAGGGCTGCGTCGCCGATGGTTCCGATCGTGCCGTTCGCCCGCGTGAAGCTCGCCGTGGCGAGCATGAGATTGTCTCCGACCTTGGCCGTTCCGGTCAAATCATGCGCAGCAAGGTCAATCGACACTATGCCGAGTTCGCCAAGCGTTTTGAGCTCGCCCTGCTCCGTCACACCGTCACCGTTGGCATCGACCCAGATCTTCAGCTCCCCGAAACGCGCGTCCTTCTTGTCGAGAACCTTGTCGCCGTTCGAGTCGAGTGAGAGCAACCCGTCCAGGCTGCTCTGCGCGGTTTCGTCTTCCGATAGGAAGCTGAGTTCCGATGGTCCTGTAATGAGGCCGTCGTTGTTGCGGTCGATCACGAGAAAGCCTTCGCTTTTCGAGATCCAGCCCACGTCATCTGCGACGCCGTCACCGTTCATATCGAATCCAGCGCGTGAGCGTCTCCGGCTCTCGAGCGATACACCATGGCCGTCGAGATCTACGACGAGCGCGCTAAGCATTCCGAAGCTGCGATCCTTGAAGGCGAGGATCGCAGCTCCGCTGATGCCTCCCGCCCGGCTGTCGAGCGTGCCGAAATGCTTACCGGTGAGGTACAACTGGCCATCTTTGGCCCTGATTCGGTATTTCGTGGCATATCGGTCGTATAGCCGGGCGAAGAAATCGATGGTCGGCAGGCCGTCAAGCGGCGCTGAGAAGTAACCGAAGGACAGTTCGGCGAGGTTCTGGGTGGTGCCGTTGGTCCGCGTGTAGCTCCCGGTCGCCAGCGTCGCGGCCCCGTCGGGCGAGGGGAGAGAACCTCCAGCCGCGGTCATTGTGACAGCCAGGGAACGCACGCCCGCGGTGGCAAGGGTCAGGATCTCGCCGCTGTCGACGACACCATTTCCGTTGTTGTCCTGCCAGATCTTGAGCTTCCCCCACGATTCGTCGGCGGTAGTGATCGCGCCGTCATGGTTGCTGTCGAATGAGCTGAGGACCGATGTCGAGGCGCCCGAGGCACTAGCAGCCGGCCAAAAGCTCAGCTCCGACGCGTCGGTAACCGTTCCGTTGCCGTCCGCGTCGAGGAAGAGGAAGGCGTTTCCAGTGCCGATCCAGCTGGTCTGGTCGGCGAGGCCGTCCCCATCCCAATCGTAGCTGACCTTGGAGGTTTTGATGTCCTGTGTCGTGATGCCGTTCCCAGCGACATCCAGCACGATGACCGTCGAATTCGGCATGTTTGCCCCTTCCCCATGCCGGCCAATTACGCTTACCGGCGCAAGCCTCAGCCTAATAAAGGCTCAACGGATAGCAACGCCTATTTATAAAGAGAATCAGACGCATGCAGTCGCTAGCGCCGCGGTCCGGCCCTCGCGCCGGGCGAGTTTTCCCGATTCCAGAACCCTCATCGCGTAAGACCCCTACCTCCCGAATGTTTTCGGAAGATCGCGATTCGGCTCCGCAATCATCGCAGAAGCAGCCAAACGCGCAACCGCTGTTTCAATGCCGATCGATGGTAAGTGGCCGATGCGCTACAATCCGTCGGAAGCAGACATGAGGCTTGGCAAGAATACCCGACGATTTCCTCAAACCTTTGCGATCGGCCACCGTCGACGACGGACGAGTCGCTTCACCCGCTCCAAGAATCGGCATGCCGGCGGCATTTTGATTTTTGGAAGCGCCGCGAGCGCGGCGGAGGGGCCGCCAGCCCTTCTCCGTCAGCCGCGTTGACAGGGCAATGGCGCGCCGCCACATGGCGCCTGCCTGACCTCTGTGGAGAGGTGGCCGAGTGGTTAAAGGCAGCAGACTGTAAATCTGCCCGCGCAAGCGTACGCTGGTTCGAATCCAGCCCTCTCCACCATCACCTCTCGTTCGCGGGCGATGCGACTTCGCACCGAAGCGGATGAATAATCGCGCATCCACAGGCGTTAATGCTAACTTTCGTTAAGCGCGAAAATCGCGTGAAATCAGCGGAAAACTGGCTAAACTTCGCGAGATAACATAAATGAACGCGGGGACTCGGCTCGGGAGTGCCGCATGTATCGTGGGGTGGGTATTGCATTGGACGATTCGGACGGAGCGCGGGACGCGCCCTGTGGACCTTTTGACGAGGGTCAGCGGGACCTAATGGCCGAGCGCGTCGCCCGGTTGAGCCCAGGCCAACTTGATTGTCTTTTGCTCGTCGATCAGCACCTCAGTTCCAAGGAGATCGCGACCGAGCTCCATATCTCGCCGCACACGGTCGATCAGCGCATCCGCCAGGCGCTCGGCATTCTCGGCGTCGAACGCCGAACGCAGGCGGCGCGCCTCGTTGCCAAGTACAAAGAACCATATCAGCGATTGATACATCAATCGCCGTACATTCCCGCAGAGCCTCAAACCGGCCACCCAGAAGCCGCGGTCAGTCATCAGATTCGGCACGCTGACCGCGCAGGGGAGGCTGGGGAAGCTGGTTTCCTAACCGAGCAGAGGCCTGCATCCTGGTCTTCCCTGCAACCGCCGTTCGCAACGAGGAGAAACCCCCGGAATGAGATGAGCGTCGGCCAGCGGCTGTTCTGGATCGCGGCGATCGCGATTGGGGCAGCATTCTCGGCGGGCATGTATCTCGCAGGGCTGGAAAGCCTCGCAAGACTCCTCAAGAGCTAAGAGCAGACCGACCCCAGATCAGACCGACAGCCACTCCGGAGCCCAAAGCGCCGGGGAAGGAGCAGTCATGCGCAAACAAGCAATCTGGAATGCCGTCCATCAGGTCGGAATCCACACCCGTGCGGTCGAAAGCCTGATCGAATCCGCGCTGGTCGAACTCTCCGAGCTTCAGTCCAAACTCGTCCAGGTCAGCAACGTCGCCGGCGTGTCCTATTCGACCCTTCAGGAATCTTTTGAGGGGGTCTCTGCAACCATCAACGATCTTGTGAAGGTTCGCAGCACCATGGCCCAGTGCCATGAGGTGTTCGTTGAAACCAAGGAGAAGATCCCGGGCGTGCGGACCACCTCGTGGGGCAATGGCGATCCCTGCTGCGGATCGTTCGCCCAAGCCGATCTTCGCGTTGTAGCATAAGAGCTTTGACCGGACCGCAGCAGTGTGGTCCGGTCGCATTGCCATGAATTCCATCATTCTGGTGATCCTTTTCTGGATTCTGCTGCTCGTATCGTGCGGCTACGCGCTTTGGCGCGGCCGCAAATATGAGCGAATTGCAGCGCTGGTCTTCATTTCGGCGACCGTCCTGTCGATCCTCGGCCATTCGCCGCTCCACGGCCGCTACGTCGGAATCGAAACCACCGATCTCATTGTCGACACCGCAGTGCTGGTAGCCGTTACTGCCATTGCCCTCGTATCCGACCGATTCTGGCCATTGTGGGTGGCAGGCCTTCAGATGGTCGACAGCCTGTCGCATCTGATGAAGGCGATCGACGCCAACCTCGTCCCGCATGTCTATGCCGCTGCCGAGCGCTTCTGGAGCTATCCCATTCTGGGCATTCTCCTCGTCGGCGCGTGGCGGCAGGATCGCCGCTCGCGAGTGGTACGCGAGACTGCGGCGCCCGCTTCCTTGTCGTGCAAGGGTCAAATCGAAGCGCTTTGACCCTGCTCGTGTGCTCGCTCCGGTCTGCCGCAGTGATTTCGCACGCGCGGACCATGCACTTTGAGCTAGTCTCAAGTCCGCTGCCTGATCGCCGAGAGGCGGACCGGTTGCGTCGTGCGTGCTGCATCCCCATTGGGGGCTGCATGTCGCGACGGAAGAAATCGCATCAGAGCCACGGGACTCCGAACCGGCCGCGCCTGTGGGGCAGGCACGCGGTCGCCGCTGCGCTCGACAATCCGCATCGCAAGGTGCTGCGCGGCTGGGCGACACGCGAAGCCGCGGCCTTCATGCAATTTCCCAAGGAAGTGGCGGTGACTCTCGCCGAGGCGCCGGACCTTGGCCGGCTCGTGCCGCATGACGCCCCGCACCAGGGCGTTGTCGTCGAGGTTGAGCCGCTCGAGGAAGTCTGGCTCGATGAGCTTCTGACTCAAGCGCCGGAGCGAGCCGTGCTGCTGGTGCTCGACCAGGTCACGGACCCCCACAATGTCGGGGCGATCCTGCGTTCGGCTGCGGCGTTCGGAGCGATCGGGATCGTTACCCAGGACCGCCACTCGCCGCCCGAGAGCGGCGCACTGGCAAAGGCTGCCTCGGGCGCGCTTGAACGCATGCCCTGGGTGCGGGTGGTGAACCTCGCCCGAGCGCTCGAGGAGATTGGCGAGGCCGGGTTCTGGCGGATCGGCCTTGCCGGCGATGCCAAGACGGACCTCAAGGAGGCGCTTGGACCGCCCCGAGTCGCCCTGGTGCTGGGCGCCGAAGGTCCGGGGCTCAGACCCAACACCCGCGACCATTGCGATACGCTTGCCCAACTCCCTATCCTTGACGCCGTCGAAAGCCTCAATGTCTCCAATGCGGCCGCGGTCGCACTCTACGCAGCAAGCATAGCCTGATGGTCAGAACAACGAACAGCATTCGCAATCATGCCGAGGCCCTCGCCAGGCGCGAACCAGCCTTCGCGCGGGTCATCGAGCAGCATGGCATGCCCGAGCCGCGGGTAAGCGCGCCAGGCGCACACACGCTCTTGAGGACCATTGTCGGCCAGCAAGTCAGCGTCGCCGCGGCACGCTCGATGTGGGCGAAGCTCGAGGCTGCGTTCGGCTCGCCACCCGACCTCAACCTGCTGCTTGCCGCCAGCGACGAAGAAATGCGCGCCGCTGGAATGTCGCGGCAAAAGGCCGGCTATATCCGCAGCCTCGCGGAGCTGGTCACGTCCGGCGAACTCGATCTTCAAAACCTGCCGGAGGACGACGAGGAGGCGATTGCGCTCCTGACGAAGATCAAGGGAATTGGGCGTTGGTCCGCCGAAATCTATTTGTTGTTCGCGGAAGGACGGGCCGACGTATTCCCAGCAGGCGATCTTGCTGTCCTTGTCGAACTCGGCCGCCTGATGGGCCTGCCCGACAAGCCGAGCGAGAAGCAGCTGCGCGAGCTCGCGGAACCTTGGCGTCCATACCGCGGCGCAGCCGCAGTGCTCGCCTGGCATAGCTACAATTCGAGCGTGCTTTAGGTCCGCACGCCCAACGGCAGCGGGCGCGCGCCGAGTCCCCGGATCTCGCGTGAACCAGTATCGGCCGGAAGCGGCCCGAGCTTCTCGGTCGGGGTCTCGCGGCCGACGAGATAAGCGAGCGAGCTCTGGGCCTTGCCGCCGCTCCATTCGTACAAAGCGTTGAACGCGACCACCGGCACGAAGGCTTTTCGTCCTCCAAGCTCATATTCCTGAACCGCCGAGCGGGGCGCGATGACCCGGCTTGTAAGCGTCACGCGCTTCATCGGACCGATCGCTTCCATCCGTTCGCCTTCACCCACAGGATTGGCGAAAAAGGCGGCAAGCTCCTGGTCCTGGGTTGCGCTCGCGTTGAGCAGGCTGGCTTCTGCAAGCACTGCCCGCGCCGGGGCGGCGCCCGCATTGAACAGTTCAACCTCGAACTCGATCGTGACCTGGCTGTCGTCGACCAGGCAGCGGAGGGGCTGCATTCCGATCTCGAGCGAAGGCCGTAACCGCGAGGCGACGATACCATTCGTCGCGCGCAGTGCCGGTTTGGGTTGGGGTTGCGGCAGCGTTGGCTGTGGCGGCGCTGCTCGCTGCTGAGGAGCCGATGCTCGCGGTGCGGGCGGCGAAGCCGGCGCCGGCGCGAGCGCGGCATATCCTTCCAGTTCCGGTCCCGCCGCCAGCGCCTCCCGGGGCCGCCGACGCCAGAGGAGGAACAAGGTACCCGCTGCGAGCGCAACGGCGGCCAGCAGCCAGGGCAGGATCGACAGCTTGTGCTCGGGTGCGAGCGATTCGGCTGGCGCCGTCGCCGGCAAGGCCGATGCTGGAGGTGCGAGCGACGGCTGCGGCGCCGCAGCGGCCGGGCTGTTGACCGACGGCGGAAGCGCGGCGGCGACAGCAGCAGAGGCAGAGGGCAGTTTTGTAGCTGGCTGCAGCGCGGGGACTGCGGTCGCGACGCGGCGCGTCTCGGTCGGCTTGCGACCGGGCGCGGGAGCCCTTGCCGTCGCCGCAGCATTGGGTTGATCGGCCGCAGTTGCAGGCTGCGGCGAGGCCGCCGGCTGATCCGCAGGCTTCGTGGCAGTGCCCGGCAAGCTGAAATTCTGCAGCTCGCGCGGGCCGACCGCGTCCGGTGCCGGAGCGTTGCTTGTCGCCGGCGGCGTTGCATCCTGCGCATCCTGCCCATGCGCAAGCCCCGGCGCGACCAAAAGCCCCGCCGCCGCCAAAACCGTCTTCAAGCGCAAAATCGCCTTCATCGCTCCCGCTTTGTCGCGTGAATCGCCGCTCGAGTCCTTCCTTGCGGCGCTGGCGGCCAAATGCCCGCCGCGTGCCCATTATTCAAGCACTTGGCTGATGAACGGAGCCGGAACTTGTCTACCGCGCGTCGACCAGCACCAGTTCGGCATCGTCCTCGGCTGCGATTTCGACCTTGGTTTCGCCGGTGATTGCAACGCCATCACGCGAAAGAGCCTCAACGCCGTTCACCCGAACCCGGCCGCTCGGCACAAGATACAGATGCCGCTCTGGCTGCGCATCGAGGCTGATCGTCTCTCCGGCCTTCAACGTGGCTCCGAGCACCTTCGCATCGGCATTGATGGTGAGCGTCCCGTCAGCGGAATCGCCGCTTGCGAGCAACTGAAAAGCGCCGTTTCGGGAGTCCTTGGGAAAGGGCATCGCTCCCCAGCTGGGCGGAGCCGACGGCTTGTCGGTCTCGATCCAGATCTGGAACAAGGTCGTCTGCTCGTCTTCGAGATTATATTCGGCATGCATCACCCCCGTGCCGGCGCTCATCACCTGCACGTCACCGGCAGCCGTCCGGCCCTTGTTGCCCATCGAATCTTGGTGCGTGATCGCGCCGGTGCGGACGTAGGTCACGATCTCCATGTCCCGGTGCGGGTGCGGCGGAAAGCCGCTCTTGGCGGCGATCTGATCGTCGTTCCACACGCGGATCCGACCCCAGCCCATGCGCCTCGGCTCATGATAGTTGGCGAAGGAAAAATGATGGCGTGCGTTGAGCCAGCCGTGGTCGGCGTGGCCGAGGCTATCGAAGGGTCTGATGTCGATCATGCAAGCAAAATGGCGGCTCCGAAATGGCCTTCAAGTGTCATCGCTGTGACCGTCCTCGCGACGAAGCTTGACGATGAACCGTGCATTTTTGTAGATGAACCGAGTATCAGCAGGTCATCAGGAGGGCGCAATGGAAGGCTATCGGAACGAGCGAACGCCTGGATTCAAGCTTGCCCTGGCGATCCTCGTCGGACTGGTCCTCACCATCCCGCTCTTCTCCGTTTGGCTCCTGGTCTACGACCGAAAGACCCAGTCCGAAGAAGCGACCGCCTCGATCACAGCGGGCTGGGGCGGCGCGCAGGCGATCAACGGCCCCCTGCTGGTCATCCCCTACAAAGCCACCGCAACCGAGACGGTCCTCGAGAATGGCCAGAGCGTTACCCGCAGCCGCGAAGTGATGCGCGAGCTGACCCTGGCTCCCGAAGCGATCGCGCTGAACACCGATGTTGCCCCGCAAGTCCGCAGGCGCTCGATCTACGAAGCCGTGGTTTACGGCGCGGCCGTTTCCGGCAGGGCGCGCTTCGCCTTTCCGCCAGATCTCGCCCGCAGCGGAGTCACTCCGGCACAGATGGACATGAGCCGCGCCGAGCTGCGCTTCGGACTGAGCGATCCGCGCGGGCTCGGCGCCAACCCGCGCGTCAATGCCGACGGAAGGCCGCTTCGACTGCAACCCGGCGGCGGAAGCAACGGCGGGCGCGGGTTCTTCGCCTGGATCGACGCGGGCGGCCTCGTGTCGAGGCCACTAACGATCGATTTCGCGTTCGACTTCCGCGGCAACGAATCGCTGAGCCTCGCTCCGGAGGCGGGCGACACACCCTGGACCGTGCGCTCGTCATGGGCAAATCCGAGCTTCGCCGGGGCATTCCTGCCCGCGGACCGGCATGTCGGCCAGAACGGCTTCGAAGCGACCTATCGGATCGGGAACCTCGCTCTCGGGCGCTCGCTTGTGAGCACTTCGGACCAGGCATCGCCCGATCCCCATCAGTCATCCGATCCCACGGTCGTCGGACCTGATTCGCAAAATGCGCAAATCAGCCTCATCCAACCGGTCGATCCCTACTCGCAGGTGAATCGCGCGACCAAATACGGATTCCTGTTCATCGGCTTCACATTCTTGGCGCTGCTGATGTTCGACGTGATCGGCGGCGTCCGCGTCTCCGCGGTCGAATATTTGCTGATGGGCGCAGCGCTCGTTCTGTTCTTCGTGCTTCTGCTCGCCTTTGCGGAAGTTATCGGCTTTGCGCTGGCCTACATCATCGCCTCCGCCGCGATCGCGGGACTGAACACCGCATATTCGGCTGCGGTACTCGGCAGCTGGAGACGCGCTGGGTTTGTCGGCGGTCTGCTGGTCGGGCTCTATGCGGTACTCTACATCCTGCTCAGCCTCGAAGCTTTCTCGCTGCTGATCGGCGCACTGCTGCTCTTTGCGGCGCTCGGCGCAGTGATGTACGCCACGCGGCGGATCGACTGGAGCGCGAAGCGAAGCGAAGCACAGGCGGCTCCTGCGGCGTGACGAGCGAAATCTTTGCCGCTAGTCGGCGGTGATGAGTTCACGACCGTTACCGCCCAAGCGCATTTTCCCGACTTCAAAGGTGGACGCGCGTGCGGCCGAGCACGTGCCCTCGGTGCCGCAAACCGAAAGCGTCGCCTACAAGCTGGCTTTTCAGGATACCGAGTTCCTGCTTCGCGAGGATTTGCGCCCGGTCCGCTTCCAGCTCGAGCTACTCAAGCCGGAGCTGTTGCTCAACGAAGCGAACATCGGTTCGACCTTCGTCTTTTACGGATCGGCGAGAATCCCGGCGCCGGACATGGCCGATACGCTGATTGCTGCGGCAACCAACGAGCAGCAGCAAAGGATCGCCGAGCGGCTGAAAGCGAAGGCGCGCTACTATGACGTCGCGCGCGATCTGGCACGGCTGGCAAGCCGCTGCGGCTGTGACGAGGAAGGAAAGATGCACTTCGTCGTCTGCTCGGGCGGCGGCCCCTCGATCATGGAAGCAGCCAACCGCGGCGCTGCGGATGAAGGACGCGAGTCGATCGGACTCAACATCGTGCTTCCGCACGAGCAGATGCCGAACCGCTACGTGACTCCGGACCTCAGCTTCCAATTCCACTATTTCGCGCTTCGCAAGATGCACTTCCTGCTGCGCGCTCGAGCAGTTGCCGTGTTCCCCGGCGGGTACGGCACTTTCGACGAGATGTTCGAGCTCTTGACTCTCATCCAGACCGGCAAGGTGCGCCCGCTACCCATCCTGCTGTTCGGCAAGGACTATTGGAATCGCGTCGTCAATTTCGAAGCGATGGTCGAGGAGGGCGTGATCGCACCGCACGATCTCGATCTCATCCACTGGAGCGAGGATGCGAACGAGGCATGGGAGTTCGTGATGAACTTCTATGCCGACCATCCGGCCGCGCCGCTGATGCAGTCGGCGCCGCCGAAGTGAGAAGTTAGGCGCCCGGCTTCTTCGTCGCGACGCTCGCCGGGCCGCTGACCTTCGGAGCGCCTTCGCCGCCAACATTCTTTGGATTCGCTCCGACCTGCTGTTCGGTCAGAGCACCGGTCGTCGGGGCACTTGCACCGGGCTTCGTCGCTGCAGGGCCAGCCGCGGCAGTCGCTGCTGGTGCCGCCGGTAGCGGCTTGGGCGCATCGCTATGCGAATTGAGGAATGCGATCACATTCGCGCGGTCCTGCGGATTGCTGAGACCCGCGAAGGTCATCTTGGTACCCGGCGCAAACGCCTTCGGGCTGGTCAGCCATTGGCTAAGATTGTCCCAATCCCAGGTGCCGCCTTTCTTCGACAGCGCGTCGGAGAAGGCGAAGCCCTTGCCCTGGCCGATCGGCTCCCCAAGCACATCCCAGAGGTTGGGACCGAGCTGGTTGGCGCCGCCTTTGTCGGCATTGTGGCACGCCATGCATTTATTGAAGACCTGCTGTCCCTTCGCCGGATCGGCCTTTGCGAGATAGGCCTCGATCGGCTGCTCGGCCGCGGCGCCTTCACCGCCCTGCTGCTCCACGCCTTCGATCGGATAGGCCATTTTTTCGGGCCGTTCCGAACGAAACATCTCGCTTCCGACGATCGACGATCCCAAAGCGACGATTCCTGCAAACAGCACCCAGCCGGCAATCGTGTTGAAGCGGTCGTCCATGGAGTTTCCCTGTTGATCTCAGGATAGAGAGGAATGGAATTTGCGCCGCCTCTTAGGGGCGAGTCGGCGCGGCTTCAAGCACCGAGCCAATGCTCCAGAAGCGTTCGCGCAATGGCGGCTTTCGGCGGAGGAAGGAAGGGCGCGTCGGCTTTTCCAGCAAGCGCAGCTGCAATCTCTTCGCGGGCGAACCAGCGAGCATCATCCAGTTCGCTGGTGTCGATCCTCAGCTCCTCGCTGTCGGCATAGGCATGGCAGCCGACCATGAGCGAGGAGGGAAAAGGCCAGGGCTGGCTCGCAATGTAACGGACTCGGCGCACGCGAATGCCTGCCTCCTCGAAAAGCTCGCGCGCAACTGCGGCCTCGAGATTCTCGCCGACCTCAACAAAGCCGGCGAGCGCCGAATAGCGACCTGGCGGATAGTGCGGCTGCCGGCCCAGCAGCAGCCTCCCGTCATGCTCCGCAAGCATGATCACGACCGGGTCGACGCGGGGGAAGTGCTCGGCTCCGCAGGTGGGACAACGCCGCGACCAACCGCCGCGAACAAGGGTGCTCACCTGGCCGCAATTGGCGCAGAAGCGGTGACGGCCATGCCAGCGGGCAAGGCTCAGCGCAGCGGCGAACAAGGGTGCATCGCTAGCATTGAGAAGCGACATCAATGGGAAGGCCGCTCGAGCATCGGCAGCGACATCCTCGATCGGCGAGAAGCGCGGCGATTCACCGTCGAAGCCGAGGAAGAGCTGCGGCCTGGTCACCTCGACCCAGCTGAGCCTGCCGTCCTCGCCAAGCTCGGGCAGAGCGTCACGCCATTGCAGCTGTTTCGCGGACGAGTCGGCTGCCAGCCGCGCGATCGCCGCTTCGTCGGCACGCAGCGCGTCGGCCCGGTCGAGGCCGGGGCCACTCAAGAAAGGTTCAAGCGGCAAGTCGGTCATTGCAGTTCAGCGCCAGGTCGGCGGCCTTTCGATAGAGGGTCGGAAGCCCTGCCTCGTCGAGGCCATCGAGCGATTGCCACCATCCGTTGCCCTGAGGATCGGCCCGAGGGACGATTTGAAGATCGAGCGAAAAATGGGTGAAGACGTGGCGGACCGTGCAAAGCGTGTTCAGCCGTTCCGGAGCCACGTCGGTCCACTCGCCGCCGGGGAGCGCCGCCATGCCGCCGAGCAACCCTCTGGCCGGACGTCGCACGAGCCAGACTTCGCCGCCACGTTCAATCCAGTAGGCGACGCCATATTTGTGCGGACGCGCCGCTCGCGCCTTTCGTTGAGGGAAGTTTTCAGGCGTTCCAGCGGCAAACGCACTGCAGTCCGCCGCGAGCGGACACGCGCTGCAGCGCGGGCGCTTAGGCCGGCAGACGGTCGCACCGAGATCCATCATCGCCTGCACGAAGTCGCCGGGCCGGTCCTCGGGCAATAGCTCCTCTGTCAGGCGCTCGATCTCGGCGCGAGAGAAGCGTTTCAAGCCGCGCAGCCGAGCGACCACCCGCTCGACATTGGTGTCCACCGCCGCCGCTTTCTCGCCAAAAGCGATCGCTGCAATCGCCGCCGACGTATACCTGCCGATACCGGGCAGCTTGGCGAGCTCGACGGCACTTTGAGGAAAGCTGCCGAGCCGTGCGATTTCGCGCGCGCAGTCGATCAGGTTGCGTGCGCGGGCATAATAGCCGAGGCCCGCCCATTCCGAGAGGATCGCTTCGTCGCTGGCTGCGGCCAGCGCTTCGACGGTTGGCCACCGCGCGACAAACCGCTCGAAGCGCGGCCGTACGGTCGCCACCGTCGTCTGCTGAAGCATCACCTCGCTCAGCCACACGCGATAGGGATCAGGCGGCGCCGTGCCGGGCGGCGAGCGCCACGGCAGGCTGCGGAAGTTATCCACATAATGTTGGATCAGGCGCGTTGCGGCGTTGGCGGTCACCTTTTTGCTATGGCATGCTTGGGTCGCATGTCGAAGAGAAACAGCCGCGAAGATTCGCCAAGAAGCTGCCGCGCGCGCTCCGCCGGAGAGCTCGTCGGCGACGTCGGAGGACAGTCGTTCAAGCGCTTCGGCTTCGTCCAGCATTCAATTGTCAGCCGCTGGGCAGAAATCGTCGGCGAGCGCTACGCAAGGGCCTCCTGCCCCGAATCGATCAAGTTTCCGGCCGGCCAAAAGGCCGGCGGGGTCCTCACGCTGATGGTCGACGGAGCCCATGCGCCGCTGATCCAGCACTTAACTCCGATGATCGTCGAGCGGGTGAACCGATTCTTCGGCTATGCGGCAATCAACCGCATCGTGTTCCGCCAGGGAAGACGCTTCGCTCCACCGCCAAAACCTGCGCGGCCTGAGCTTCGAGCGGTGCCCAAGGAGCTGGGCGAAGGACTGCGTGAGATCGCCGATCCCGGGCTTCGTGCCTGTCTGGAGTCGCTTGCGGCAAAAATTGCGGCTAGCACGGGACCTCCGTCACTCTTGCAAGAGGGCGACGAACCAATACCCGTGGTCAACCGGAGCAATTGAACCGATGAAGGTCCGTATTTTTCTCGCCGGCGCAATGGCCGCTCTCGCGCTGGCCGGCTGCAACAAGAACAAGAATCAGACGGGGGGCACTCCGGTCAGCAATGAAAAGGTGACGATCACCCAGGCCAATCCGCCGCCAGGCGGCAGCTGGGCTGACGTCGTCAATGCGACGACCTCGGGCTACATGATGGGCAATCCCAACGCCAAGGTAAGACTGGTCGAGATCGGCTCGCTCTCCTGTCCGCACTGCAAGAAATTCGACGACGAAGGCGTGCCGGCGCTGATCGACAAATATGTGAAGCCCGGCAAGGTCAGCTGGGAATTCCGCCCGTACCTGATCCACGGGCCGATCGATATGGCCGCCAATCTGATCGTGAGCTGCAATGGCGTGAAGAGCTTCTTCCCGCTGGCCCGCGCCTTGTACAAGGACCAGGCCATCTGGATGGCCAAGGTCGAATCCACCCCGCAGGACAAGCTCAACCAGATTCAGAACCTGCCGACCAATCAGATATTCCTCGCCATGGCGAACCTTCTCGGGCTGCAGGATTGGGCGGCCGCGCGCGGGGTGCCGCAGGCCAAGAGCAACCAGTGCCTCTCGGATCAAAAGATGATCGATCATCAGGTTCAGGTCACCAGCGACGTTGGCACCCAATACCCGCAATTCACTGGAACGCCGACGTTCATCATCAACGGCAAGATGCTTCCCGACCCTCCCGTCGGGACCTGGGATAAGCTCGAGCCGGAGCTGCAGGCAGCGCTGAAGTGATCAGGGTCGCTACCGCCGTTGCGGCTGCTTTGGCGATTGGTGCGGTCCCGTCAGGAGCAATTGCGAAGGCGGCCGCGAAGCCTGGCTCGAGAGCTGACTGGTCGCACACGGTTGTGGCGACACCCGAAGGCGGCTTCAGGATGGGAAATCCGAACGCCAAGGTGAAATTGATCGAATATGGCTCGCTCGCCTGCCCCCACTGCCGTCATTTCGAGGAGACCGGCTTCAAGCCGCTCGTCCAGTCCTATGTGCGGACTGGCCGGGTCAGCTACGAGTTCCGCAACTTCCTGCTGAACGCGCCCGACATTTCAATCAGCCTGCTGGCCCACTGCGCCGGTCCGGCCAAATTCTTTCCGATGTCGGAGATGATCTTTGCGACGCAGCCGCAGTGGCAGGCGAAAGTCGCTGCGATCACCGATGAGCAAAGAGGAGAGATTGAGAAGCTGTCGGACGCCGATCGGATCGTTCGTCTGGCAGAGATTGCCGGCTTTCCGCAACTCGCGGCTCGGTTCGGGATGATGCCTGCGCGGGCGCACCAGTGCCTCGCCGATCCCAAGGGGCTCGAAAGGCTGCTCAATCTTACGAAGACGGCGGCAGATGCGGGCATCGCACACACTCCGACGTTCCTCATCAATGGCAAGGTGAGCGACTCTGCGACATGGGAACAATTGGAGCCGGAGCTCAGGAAAGCTGTGAGCGGCTGAAAGCGGCTCTAGGGGGAGGGTGAGTCAGGTTGCGGATTAGACGGCTCAAGCTCAGCGGCTTCAAGAGCTTCGTCGAGGCGGCCGAGCTCAGGATCGAGCCAGGCCTCACCGGAGTCGTCGGTCCGAACGGTTGCGGCAAATCCAATCTGCTTGAAGCGATCCGCTGGGCAATGGGCGAATCCAGCCCCAAATCGCTTCGCGGCGGAGGCATGGACGACGT
The DNA here is from genome assembly GCA_966424035.1 of uncultured Sphingomonas sp. GTDB lineage: Bacteria > Pseudomonadota > Alphaproteobacteria > Sphingomonadales > Sphingomonadaceae > Sphingomicrobium. The sequence goes on from CBJLMA010000008.1 coordinate 51,423, forward strand.
GATCTTCGCCGGCACCGCCACTCGGCCGCAGCGCGATTTTGCTGAAGTCTCGATCCTCCTCGAGCGCGATGCGAGTGAGGAAGCGAGCGCCGGAGAAAGCGAAATCACAAGGCGGATCGAGCGCGGCGCGGGCTCCGCCTATCGGATCGACGGGCGTGACGTCCGGGCCAAGGACGTGGCGCTCCTGTTCGCCGATGCGGCGACAGGAGCCCACTCGCCTGCTCTCGTCAGCCAGGGCAAGATCGCATCGGTGATCGCGGCCAAGCCCGCCGAGCGACGGCAGCTGCTCGAGGAAGCGGCCGGCATTTCGGGGCTTCACGCACGGCGCAAGGACGCCGAGCAGAAGCTTCGTGCGGCAGAGGCGAATCTCGCGCGCCTGGGCGAGATCCTCGGCGAACAGGAACAGCGGGCGGCACAGCTCAGGCGCCAGGCCCGTGCCGCAGAACGGTATCGCAAGCTCACCGACGCGATCCGCGGGGTCGAGGCTCGGCTGCTGCATGCCCGGTGGCTCGAAGCTCAGCGGGCGGCGGAAGCGGCGGCTTCCGAAGCGAGCGCCGCGGCCCAAGAGGTGGAGCGCATCCACCGGTCGATCGCAGAGGCGCAGAGCGCACATGATCAGGCGAACGAGGCGCTTTCGGCGAAACGCAATGCGCTTGCCGAGCTTCGCGAGGAGGGCCATGCGCTTGCGCACCAGCTTGCGGCGGCGCGGGCGCGGCGCGACACGGTCGCACGGCGGTTGGCGGAGCTCGACAGACTCGATGCTTCTCTCGCTGCTGATATCGAGCGCGAAGAAGCACTCAAAGGCGATGCGGCGCGGGCAATTGCCTTACTCGAGGAAGAGCGGAATGAAATCGCACTGCGTCTTGAGAATGCGGAAGCGCATTCGGCACGGATCGCGAGCGATCTCAGCAGCGCTGAAGCAGCATCGCGCGAGGCCGAGGCGGCGCTTGCCGAAGTGCTCGCGCGGCAGGCTGCGATGCGTGCCGAGCGGCGGGTCGCCGAAGCCGCGCTTGAGGCTGCACGGGCGCAGCTCGCGCGGACCGAGCAGGAGCTGCAGAAGCTGGCGGATCAGTTTCATGCAATCGCCGATGCAAGCGAGCAGATGCGCGCCAGGGAACAGGCCGAAGCGAAAGCCGGATCGGCTGCCGGGGCGTTCAAGGAAGCCGAGGTTCGGCGCGTTCGGGCGGAGGAAGGGCGCGCTGCGGCGGCCGAAGCGCGCGACGCTGCAGAGAGCGAGTTGGCTTCGGCGCGCGCAGCGCTTGCGGCTGCGCGCTCGGAGCACGACGCACTTGCGCGAGCGCTCGAGCACGGCGGCGGCGCGGCAATCGCCAGTCTCAAAGCCGAGCCCGGCTATGAACGCGCGCTCGCTGCAGCACTTGGCGACGATGCCGATGCGGCAATTGGCGGCGAGGGCCCTAGACATTGGCAGGGGAGCGACGTGCTCCCGGGGGACCCGGCACTTCCGGCCGGGACCAAATGTCTCGCCGATCTTGCAAGGGCTCCAAGCGAACTGCTGCGACGGTTGAGGCAGGTGGCAGTCGTCGACGAGGATGCTGGACAACAGCTTGCCGTCGGCCAGCGGCTCGTCACGCGCGACGGGCTGCTGCGGCGCTGGGACGGTTTCGTGGCGATCGGGCTCGGCGCCGCCGCGGCAGAGCGGCTGCTCCGTGCCAACCGTCTAGCGCAGCTTGCTGGTGAACTGCCCGGGCTGGGCAAAGCGGTGGATGCCTCGTCGACTGAACGCGAGCGTGCACTGGCTGCGATGGAGCAATGCCGCAAGGCTGCCGAGGAGGCCCGCAGCGCAGCGCTCGCTGCCGAGCGCGACGCGCGTGATGCTGCACGGGCGATCGACGCTGCGGCGGCGGCGCTCGAAAGAATTGAGACGCAGCGAGCAAGCCTTTCGCAGCGCCAGGCGGATCTTGAGCCCGTGTTGCAAGCCTCCAGCGAAGCAGTAACTGCAGCCGAGCAGTCGCTCGCTGCGCTCCCCGACCCGGCAGCGCTCGAGCATGAGGTCGAAACTGCGCGCGCGAGCGCCGCGACGGCGGCTGCGGCGGTCGCCGACAAGCGCGCCGAAGCGGCGACGAAAGCACGCGAAACGGCGACCGACCGGGAGCGATCGAGTGCTGCAGGCCGCGAGCAAGCGGAATGGCGCAAGCGTCAGACGGATGCCGAGCAGCGGCTCGCCTCCGCTGTAGAACGCCAAAGACATCAAGCAGCGGAGCGAGCCGGGCTCGAGAAGGAACCAGTCGAGCTCGACTTCAGAATCCACGAGCTCGAACATGCCAACGACCAAAGTCAGGTACGGATCGGCGAAGGCGCGGCAGGCGAGCGCGAGGCCGAAGAAGCCGTCATCGCTGCAGCGCGGCTGCTGTCCGCCGCCAATGAGCGCTCGGCCGACACGCGTGAACGCCGGGCAGCCGCAGCTGCGCGCGCCGAGGCGCAGCAGGCGCGCAGCGCTGAGTTCGCGCGCCAGGTTGCCGAGAAGTTCGAATGCGTGCCGCAGCGGCTGCCCGAGAAGCTCGGCTTCGAGGCCGATTCGCCCCGCAATGCCGACGAGGAGGCCGCGACACTGGAAAGGCTGACGGCCGAGCGCGAGCGGATCGGTCCGGTCAATCTGGTCGCCGAGCAGGAGCTGGCGGAACTGGACGCCACGCGAGCCAAGGGCGCCGAAGAAGCCGAGGAGCTGACTCAGGCGATCCACCGACTTCGTGGCTCGATCGGCAATCTGAACCGCGAGGGACGCGTTCGGCTCCTCGACGCCTATGAAAAGGTGGACGCCCACTTCCGCCGCTTGTTCACGACCCTGTTCGAAGGCGGGCAAGCGCATCTTGAGCTGGTCGAAAGCGACGATCCGCTCGAAGCCGGGTTAGAGATCATGGCCCAGCCGCCGGGTAAACGCCTCTCCGCGCTGACGCTGCTGTCGGGGGGCGAGCAGGCATTGACCGCAGTTGCGCTCATTTTCGCAATCTTCCTCACCAACCCAGCCCCGATCTGCGTGCTCGACGAGGTCGACGCGCCGCTCGACGATTCAAACGTCGAGCGCTTCTGCGAGCTGCTCCAGCGCATGACGCAGGAGACCGACACGCGCTATCTCATCGTCACCCACAATGCGGTGACAATGAGCCGGATGGACCGCCTCTACGGGGTGACCATGATCGAGAAAGGCGTCAGCCGGCTGGTCTCGGTGGACCTCGGGGGCGCGGAGACCTTATTGGCGGCCGAGTGACCGCACGTTTCATCCCGCCGCATCCGCCGCGGCGCTCGTCGCCGGTGCCTACGTGGCGCGGCTTCTTCGGCGAGCGGGCAAGGACCGCCGTCTATGGCTGGTCGGAGCTCGCGTTCAATCTCGGATATTTCAAACGCAATGTCCTCGGGCACACGGTCCACGTCGTCCTCAAACCCGAATGGGTGCAACGCGTGCTGCTCGACAATGCGGCCAACTACGAGAAGCCGAAGCTCGTAAAGCGCATCCTCGGGCCGACGATCGGCCGTGGACTGCTCAGTTCCGACGGCGAACTGTGGTGGGCGCAGCGCAAGATCGTCGCCGCCAGCTTCACTCCGCCGGCAGTCGACGCCCTGGTGCCGATATTCGCGCGCGTGGGGCAGGAGATGTCGGACTCATGGAAGCCCGGCGCGCGCGACATGGCCATCGAGGCGACGGCTGCGACGATGACGGTCATCTCCGAGGCATTGTTCAGCGGCGACCCGCGGCTGACCACGCGCGAGGCGATGGATCATATCACGCACGCGATGGAGGGCGTCGCCGAGGCGCGGCTGCAGGTGCTCCTTGGGCTTCCTCTGGTCCCGTTCAGCCCGCGCGGCCTTCGCGGGCACCGGGGTATGCGGTTCCTCAGGCGCACGCTCGGCGAGGTCGTGCGCGAGCGGCTCACGCCTGGTGCTCCCGAAGATTTCGTCACCGATGTGATCCACGCGCTGATGGAGCGTTTCCCGCGCGATCAGGCGCTCGAGCTAGCGGTCGACAATGCCGCGACATTCTACCTCGCCGGCCACGAGACGACGGCGAACACCACGACCTGGACGCTTTACCTGCTGTCCGAGCAGCCCGAGCTGCAGGAACGCGTCGCGGCCGAAGCACAGGCGGCGCTGTCGGCTGGCGCCGATTCCGATCTTGCCGATCGCCTGCCCCTGCTGCGCAAGGTGCTTGAAGAGTCGCTTCGGCTCTATCCGCCGGTGCCGCGTTTCGACCGCGAGGCTGTCGCGGCGGACATGCTCGGCGAGCATGACGTGCATCCGGGCGATCTCGTGTCGATCTGGCCGTGGATCATCCACCGGCACAAAAGCTTGTGGGAAGACCCCGACGTCTTCGATTTGGATCGCTTCACGCCTGAGCGGCGCAAGGAATATCACCGTTTTCAGTACATCCCTTTTGGCGGCGGCCCGAGAACCTGCGTCGGGGCGCGGCTTGCGATGGCCGAAGCCCTGACCATTCTCGCGATCTGGCTCGCTGCCTGGCGGTTCAATCCGATACCCGGCCGCGACGTGCGGGTGTCCGGGATGGTGACGCTGCGACCCAGCGGCGGACTGCCGCTGCGGATCGAGCATCGCTGATCAGCGGCCGCTGCGGCCGATCAATGCGTGGACCAGGAGCGCCGGAGCGGCGACCAGCCCGACGACCCAGTGCGTGATGCTCACCCAATTGCGGCCAATCTCGTCGGCGACGTAGTACAGGCCGAGCGCAGTGACTGCGAGGACGACGCAGGTCGCGGCGAGAGTGACGCCGCTCTTCAGGTTGCGCCTGGTGTTCCATCCAAGGATGATATGCACCGGGATCATCGCCCCGCCGATGATCAGGAAAGCATAAGCGGCTGCGCCATGGGCGATCAGCACCATATGCTCGGCCGGATGATGCTCCGGACCGAATTCGCCGTCGACGCGCAGGAATTTGTCCAGAAGGAGCCAGCCGATGCCAGTCGCGATCAGCAGGCCGAGGGTCACATAGACCGACCATTCCTGCCAGCGCGGCAGCCGGCCTGGACGGCGGACTTTCTTCATGCAGGTATCGCGTCCAGCGCGCCCATCGCTTGGATCCGGCCTTCGCGCGTAACCGCGAACGCCGTTGCATCGGCTTGATCGAGCAAGGCAGCGGCACGTTCGCCGCTTTTCCACACAATCTTGGTCAAAGCGTCAGCGTCGCATGCGGTCCGCGCGTGCACCGAGATCGATATCCAGCGAGGCTCCTCGCCGTCGAGATGGTGGAAACTCAGTCCTTGGCCCGACGGAAGGCCGGCGCTCGTAGCAAGCGCCGAATCGCTGAGGTCGACCGATGCGATGGGCTGGCGGGTGAGCGGATGAACGACGTGGACCGGCCAAGGTTCTCTCCCGAAACCGCCAATATCGCCGCCGGCATTGACGAGGCCGCGCGCGCAGCCTGCCTCGCGCAGCGCATCGACGGCCCGGTCGACCGCAAAGCCTTTCGCGATTCCGCCGACGTCGACGCAGCCTGGCTTGAGGAGCCGCGCCGAGGAGCCCTGGATTTCGAGCGAGCTCCAGTGCGAAGCTAGCGGGCGCGGCTGGTCCGGATGGCGCGGAAGCCGCTCGCGGTCAATCGCTGCCCGCCCCGCACGAACAACGTCGAACGATCCCTCGCTGCGCTTCGACCAGAACAAGGCGCGCTCGATCACGAGCGCGGTCCAGGGGTCCACCTGGACCGGATCGATATGCGCGAAGCGATTGATGCGCGAAACGTCGCTGTCGGGCTCGTGCGCGCTCATCAGACGGTGAACACGCGCGATGGCGGCGAAAGCGGCATCGATTGCCTCTTCCCGGCCCGCGGTCACTTCGACAAACGTGCCGAGGAAAGGCCGGCAGCGCTTAAGCATTTTTGAGCACCACCTCCCATGTGGCAAGGAGCCGGCGGACTCCGTCGGTCACGTGTCGGCTGGAAAGCGTCGCTCCCGAAATATTCCTGATATCTTTGCCGAGCTCGACTCCGGCCCCGAAGTGCTTGCCGACGAACTGCTGCCGCCATGCGGCATTGCGAATTTCGCCTCCGTAAGTCTCGCGATAGTCGAGGATCTCGACGTTGCGGACAGTGCCGTCGCGGGTCAACGCGACGGCATAAGTGATGAACTCATGCTTCCCGACGACCCGGTCGACGAGGAACCAACCGCCGTCCTGCGCACGCCAGGCCTCGAGCTGCTTCGTGAGCGGCGCTACGCCCGAGGCGCGCTTGATTGCGGCGATCTCCGCCGGCTGCAGCTGACGAAAGGCCGGGATGAGCTTCTGATGCGGGAACATCGCAGACTGGGCCTGCTCAACCGTCAAATAGACGGCTGCGTGGGCTCCTGCAGGAACGGCCAGTGCAACGAGCGGAAGCAGGCGGATGAACGGGCGGTGCAACGTCACTCTCCTATTTTGGAAGTCAGCCAGCGTCTGGGATCGAAAGGGCCGCAACTAGAAATCGTAGCCGATCTTCAGCCGGACCTCGCGCTTCTCATATTCGTCGAGGGCAAGACTACCGCCGGCGCTTGGCGAACCGAATAGCTGCGGCTGGTACGACAATGTCGCCCACCATTTCTTCCCGCCATAGTGTATCGCCGGGCCGGCGAAGACAGCATAGGTCTCGCGGTGCAGGCCGTGCGTCCAGTCAGGATAGACGCTCGAATATCGGCCCTCGAGACCTGCGTACCAGCCGGAGGCGAAGCGATAGGAGACGCCTGAGCTGGCCTCGAACTTCAGCTCATTTGCCCAGCCCTTGTCGAGCTCGCCGGTGAGTGGGTCCTGCTGTCTCTCGCGCTCCCATTCGGGCTCGAATGTGAGGTTCGCGGCCCAGATCAGCCGGTCATCGAGAAAGTTCTTCTGAAGAATGGCCTTGAGCTCGAGCTCATATTCGGTGCCCTTCTTGCCCTCGACGCTGTGAATTCGCGACCAGCCGGGCTCGGCGTAGAGCGTCAGGCCAAGGCCGTCCTTATATGGGCTCAGCACATTATATTTGAACTCCGCCGATACTCCCTGGAAGGCAAACTCGCGATTGGTGTTGTCGAGCTCGGCGCTCCCATGAATGTCGTGGCTGACGAAATTGGCATAGCCGGAGACGGTCAGCCGATTGGTGAAGCCATGCTCCAGTTCGAGTCGATAATCCTGCGCATCATAATGGCCGTCTTGCTTGCCCCGGCGATCCGTCGCCCACAGCTCCGTCTCGGTTTCGCCCTTGGCGAGAACTTCGGCGCTGTACGTGTAGCCGAAATATTGTTCGTCGGCTCGCGCCGGAGTTGCAACGAGGCTTGCCAGGCCGACGCCCAGCATCATTACGCGCTTCATGATTTCCCCTATCTGTCGATCGCTTGTCGCTAATGCGACTAAGTCGCAATTGCAAGCTTCCAAGTGCTAGGCGGCGAGCTCCTCGGCGCGCGCCCTGACGAGCTTGAGATCGCGGAGGAACAGTCGTTTTCCTGCGCGGCGCGCCGCCTCGTCAGGGGCGCGGAGGATCGAGCTCGGGTGAACGGTCACCCAGCACTCGCTTCCGTCTGCCAGTATCAGCGGCTCGCCGCGCACTTTCGAAATCGTGACCACTTTGCCGATGAGCGAGCGCGCCGCGGTGGCACCCAGTGCGACCGTCAGCGGCGGTCGGATAAGCTCGCGCTCATGCTCGATCCACCAGCGGCAGGCGGTGATCTCGCCAGCGTCGGGCTTGTTGTGGATCCGGCGCTTGCCGCGGAGCACGAACTTGAAATGCTTGACCGCGTTGGTGACGTAAACGGCCGAGCGGTCGATGCCTGCTGCCTCCAATGCGGCGTCGAACATCGCCCCCGCGGGGCCGACGAACGGACGCCCGGCCAAATCCTCTTGATCCCCCGGCTGCTCGCCGACGAACATGATCGCCGCATCGAGGGGCCCTTCACCGAACACCATCTGCGTCGCATGCCGGTGGAGATCGCAGCGCGTGCAGCCCCGCGCCTCGGCGAGCAGCTCTTCCCACGCCTTGCGCGTGTTGCTCCGCGGCTCGATCAAGCGCTCGGCTTCAAGGGCGTGACGCAGCCCTTCGGTTGCAACGTCGGCCATGATCGCTGAACGAGTGAGCCGGCGCTCCGTTTCGACCAACGGATGACGAGAGGCCAAGCCGACGGTTCCAAATTCCGCCGGGATCGGGCAATTGTCACCCATGTTTCCAACCTCGATCAGCCCTGCGCCATGATGAAGGCTGCGCCCTGGCCGGCGACGGCGCTGTTCGTGCTGTCGGTCGCGCTCAACCTGTGGTTCGCGGGCGTGCCGGACTGGCGATGGATTCCCGCTGCGCTTGCCGCCTGGTACATCGCCGACCTGCTGTCGGGTCTCACGCACATGTACATGGACTATCGGCCCTGCACGCCGGGCGTCGGGCTGGACCAGATGTTTCATTACGCCGGCTCGCGCGAGAGCGCAGACTATCTCGCGCTTCGCGACCGCGTGATGCCGCGAATCTCTCCGTTCGAGCGACTGGTCTACGACTTCAAGAACCATCATCCGCGGCCTGACGCCCTTGGTCGCCGGCCCTTCCTCGTGCAGATCGGCTCGACCATCCTGTTCGTGTCCTTACCGGTCTCGGTCCTGCTCAATCTGATCTGCCTGACCTTCGACCTTCCCGGATGGCTTGTCTTCGGGCTTGTCGTACTCGCGATAGGCGGGACTCTGGCGCAATATTTCCACGGGACACTTCACCGGGGCGATAATCCGTGGATTGTGCACGCCATGCGCCGCATCGGCCTGCTGATGACGCCAGAAGCGCATGCCTTGCATCACCAGACATTGCGGAGAGATTTCGCCACGAACACCGGCTGGTCGAACCCGCTGGTCAATGCGATCTTCCGAGCCGCGATAGGTCGCGGGTGGATCAGCGAGACGGGGCTCGAGCCGCGCTGACTGCACATTTGCAACGCGGATTTCCGCCTGCTTGCTGTGCCGACCGGTGATCCCTAGGGCGCGGGCCATGACAAAGCTCGCACTGCGTCTCGCCGCATCCGTTCTTCCACTCCTGGCCGTCGCAGCCGTGCCGCCATCAGCAGCGCCGGTAACGCCGATGACGCCGGACGTCGTCGCCAAGTACGACCAGGTGATGCCGTGGGCGGACTTCGTGCGCCGCGAGGTGATGGTTCCCATGCGCGACGGTACAAAACTCTACACCGTCATCGTCTTCAAGAAGGGCACGACGAACGGCCCGATCCTGCTCTCGCGCACGCCGTACGATGCTCACGGATCGACCCATCGCAGCGCCAGCCAGCGGATTGTCGACATCCTGCCGGCGATGGATGCCGAATTCGTCAACGACGGCTACATCCGCGTCTACCAGGATATTCGCGGCATGCATCGATCGCAGGGGACGTGGATATTGACCCGTCCGATCGCCGGGCCGCTCAACAAGACCGGCATCGACGAAAGCACCGACGCCTTCGACACAATCGACTGGCTGGTGAAGCACGTGCCCGAATCGAACGGCAAAGTGGCGACGATCGGCTCCTCCTATCTCGGCTTCACGACGCTAATGACCGAGATCAACCCGCATCCGGCATTGAAGGCCGCGGTGCCGGAAAGCCCGATGGTCGACACCTGGATCGGTGACGACGACTTCCACAACGGCGCCTTCCGGGTGCCCTCGTTCGACTATTTCCTGTCGATGAGCACCGGCAAGGGCGACGACAGCAATGCTGCGATCGCGCGCGGCCAGGGTGACGATTACACCGCCTATCTCGAGGCGGGCTCGGCTGGTGACTTTGCGCGGCTGTGGCGCATCGACCAGGTGCCGTTCGTGCGCAAGGTGATGGACAACCCGGCGTATACGGAATTCTGGCAGATGCAGGCCGTCGACAAATGGTTTGCAGCGCGGCCATTGACCGTGCCGACGATGCTCGAGGTCGGCCAGTGGGACCAGGAGGACAGCTACGGCGCTCCAGCTGTCTACAAGGCGCTGAAGGACCGTTACGAAGGGTCGGATCTCCTGCATTTGGTAATCGGCCCGTGGCGGCACTCGGGCGCCAATCATTATGGATATGAGCTTGGCGATCTGACCTTCACCGGCGACACGGCGGCAGAGTGGCGGACCAAATATATGAAGCCGTGGCTCGATCATTACCTCAAAGGCGCGCCCGATCCGCACATCCCGGCCGCGCTGACCTACGCGACGGGTGTAAACCGCTGGGAGAGCAGCGCGCATTGGCCGATGGGCACGCCAACGCCGCTCTACCTTGGCGACGGGAAGATGGCCGGTTTCGAACGGCCGACCGCTCCAGGACACGACGATTACCTGTCCGACCCGGTCAATCCGGTTCCGTTCCTGCCGCGACCGATCAACATGGCGGACAGTGACCAGTGGCACAGCTGGCTGGTCCGCGACCAGCGCTTCGTCGATGGACGGCCCGACGTGATCAGCTACACGACCGCTCCGCTGCGCGCGTCGGTCCACATCATGGGAAGACCCGCGGTAGATTTGTTCGCCGCCACCAGCGGAACCGATAGCGACTGGGTGGTGAAAGTCATCGACGTCTATCCCAATGATATTCCCGAGGAGCGATCACAGGGGGCAAAGCCGAGCATGGCGGGTTACGAGCTGCCGATCGGCATCGACATCTTCCGTGGCCGCTACGTTCACGACCTCGCGCATCCCGCTCCGCTGCAGCCGGGCAAGGTCGAAGAATTTAAGTTCATGCTGCCCAACGTGGACCACGTCTTCCTGCCGGGCCATCGGATCATGGTGCAGATCCAGTCGAGCCTGTTCCCGCTTTACGACAGAAATCCGCAGACTTTCGTGTCGAACATCTTCAACGCCAAGGCGGCCGATTACCGGCAAGCAAGACAGAGCATCTATCGCGGCGGCGCCACCGCCAGTGCAATTCTGCTGCCGGTGGTACCTAACTGAGCGCCTCGGCCTGCTCGCGAACGCTCGTCCCGCCCATCCGTTTGCCCAGCACGACCTTGAAGATCGCGAATGCGACCAGGCCGAACGTAGCGCTGGCGGCGTGGATCAGCCAGAAAGTCGTCGTCGGCAGGACCGAGTAGAGGCCTCCGACATAGCCGACGCCGGCGTTCGCGATGAAGAAGGACAGATAATATAGGCCGATCACCGTCGACGTGATCTGCTTCGGCGAAATCTTCGAGAAGAGCGCCAGGCTGATCGGCAGCACGTGCGCGAAGCCGATGCTGTTGCTGAGCTCGAACATCATCGGCCAGAAGAGGCTGATCTTGCCGCCTTGCGGCTGGGTGAGCGCCCCCATGAACAAGCACAGCCCGCCGGCGACGGTGAAGATGCTGCCGATGATGATCTTCGTGATCTCGTCGGGTTCGCGACGATGCATTCCCCACCATCTCCAGAAGGCGGCAACTGCGACGAGCATCGTGAAGCTCACCGCCGCATCCACGGTGATCAGCCAGCTGCTGGTGTTGTTGAGCAGCGTCAAATCGAAATGTTGGTCGCCCCAGACGAGGTAGGCGTTGAAGATCTCCTGATTGGTAAGAAGCGAAACGGCAAGGACAGGGATCAGAATGACCAGGTACAGCACGCACAGCCAGTCGTCGCGCGTCAACGGCTCATGAAGCTTCGGGGCATTGGCCGGGCTCGCGAGTTCCTCGGTCGGCAGGTAGCGGCGGCCTGCCAGGTAGATGAAAAGACCGAGCACCATCACCACTCCGGCGCAGCCGAAGCCATAGTGCCAGCCGACCTTCTGCCCAAGCGTGCCGGAAATCAGCGGTGCGATGATCACGCTCACGTTGATGAAGATGTAGAAGATCTGGAAGGCCATCGCGCGCCTAAGGTCGTTCGGGCCGTAGAGCGCACCGACCTGGGTCGCGATGTTTCCCTTGAAGGCGCCCACGCCGAGCAGAAGGAACAGCAATGCGAAAACGAAGGCGGATTCGATTGCCATGAGGAAATGGCCGATCGCCATCAGGATGCCGCCTACGATCAGCGTCCTGTTTCGCCCTAACCATTTGTCGGCAATGATCCCGCCGAGGATCGGCGTACCGTAGACCAGCGATGTGTAAGTGCCGAAGATCGCCGAGGCCAGCGGCTGTCCGGAAATGCCTTGATAGACATGCGCCTGCAGCCAATCGAGCCCGACCACCTTTTCCATGCGGCCGGGCACGAGCAGGTAATTGACCATGTACAGCGTCAGCAGCGTCTGCATGGAATAATAAGAAAAGCGCTCGCATCCCTCGGTGAAGCCGAGATAGGCCAGTCCTTTGGGATGCCCCAGGAAGGCGCGGTCGTTGGGTTCGACCTGTTCGAGATCGGGGGTAGCTTCGGGGGCGGTCATCTGAGGACCTCTTAACGTTCAGGTTGCGGCCGAGGCTCCAGAACACGGCCGAAAGTGCGGCCGAAGAGCAATGCGAGCACGCCGCCGGTCGCGCCGATGGCCGTGTGCAACGACCAGAAAGCGATTGGAGTCATCTGCTCGTAGAAGGTGCCGATCCAGCCGATGAGATTGTTGGCAACGAATAGGACTAGGAAGGCTCCGCCCATCATCGTCGCATTGATCCTCGGCGGTGCGGTACGTGAAACGAGTGAGAGCAACGGCGGCCAGAAATACATGAAGCCGACGCCCTGAACGGCGCAGTAGAAAAATGGCCAGATCCACAGGACCCTGCCCGATCCATATGCCGCAATTGCGGCAACCAGGATCAGGTTGGCGCCGCCGCAAATGAACGAGCCTGTCGCGATCTTCAAGAGTTCGGAGGGCTCGCCGCCGGTTCCGCGGCCCTGCCATCGCCATAAAGCAAACAGCAGAGGCAAGCTCAGAATGCTGAACAAGGGATCGATCGACTGATACCAAGGGATCGGCACCTGGAATCCGGCAGCATTCATATCGGCGTGCTGCTCGAGCCACACCGGCAGGACATTCGACAGCTGATAATAAGCAATGTGCGGGAAGATCGTGATGAGCATTGCAATCAGCAGTGCCGCGATAGTCTTGTGATCCCGGGCGGTCAGCGGCGCCGCCTCGGCGCTGGCCTTGCGTTCGACCCGAGGCGGCAGATAGCGGTAACCGCTCAAATAGGTCAGCAAGCCGCCGAGCATGAAGAGGGCTGCGGCACTAAAGCCAATGTGCCAGCCGTATCGCTCGCCCAGAAATCCGCAGACCAATGGTCCGGCGACCGCGCCGAAGTTAATGCCGGTGCTGAAGATGGCGAAGCCGCGCGTCCGCCGTTCTTCGTCCTCAGGCGGATAGACGCTGCCGACTTGCGCGGAGATGTTCCCCTTGAGCAGTCCCGAGCCGATGATCAAAAGCAGCAGCGCCGCCAAGAAGCTCTGGTCGAAGGCCATCGCCAAATGTCCGCCACTCATCGAGAGCGCACCTATCACCACCGCGTTGCGCTGACCGATCCGATCGCCGAGCCAGCCGCCGATCACCGGCGTGAAATAGACGAAGCCCGAGTAAAGACCGAAAATCTCGGACGCCAATGCCTGCGTCGATAGCGGTCCGAACACTGATTCGATCAGGTTCCGGAACGTCAAGAAGCCGACGACATGCTCGACATGGCCGGGCAGCAGCAGCTGGCCGACCATGTAGAGCACGAGCAGTGCGCTCATGCCGTAATAGGAGAAGCGCTCCCACGCCTCGGTGAAGGCAAGATAGGCGAGACCCGGCGGGTGACCGAAGAATGTGCGACCAGGACGCTGGTCGAGCGCAATTGCTGGCGCGCTGCTCAAATGCGGGTTCCCCTTCCCGGAATGGTGCGCCGGCCTAACAAGGCGGGAGAATGCCGGACAGCCCCTTTCGACGGATGGAGGCAGCGGAAAAGCTGGGGATGGTCGCTCAGGCCATTATTGCGGCGGCTGACTGCCCTGCTGCTGCTCCTTGGCCTCCTGCTTGGCCTGGTTGATTTCTTGAACCAGGCAGCCCTCCCGGCCTCCTGGGCCAACTGCCGAACAGCTGCCGACGCCGGTATTGCCCACGGTTGTCAGCTCATGAGCCTTGTTCGCCCAGGATTGGCGCTGCTGCCGAGTGCCTTGCAGCTGCTGGTTCTTGGGCAAACGATAGCGCTCACTCTCCGGCCGCCGGTTGCAGACGTAAATCTCTGTGTTCGTGGAGCGTGGGCAGGGATCATTCCCGTAGACCGTAATTTCGCTCGTGCTCTGCTGCGCGGCCGCCGGAGTTGGAACGAAAGCAAATCCTGCGACGACCGCTGCGCCTGCTGCTAGCGTGATCATCAGCCTGGTCATCGAACGCGTCCTTTCAAGATTCCAGCGGATGGGGCCGCTTTTCGTTCCTCATATGCGCTTCGAAAGCTCGATTGCCACCCTACAGCCTGCACGGATCGCCGCGGTCAATAAGGGATAACCCACAGCCTGCGTTGCGCCTGCGTTTCGAGCTGTATCACGATGCTCGATCTCGTCGGCGCGGAAATCGGCGATTTCGGAAGCGAGTTCCGGGTCATCGTCGCCGAGCTCACTGAGTTGCTCGGTATAATGCTTGTCGATCTCGGTCTCGATCGCGTCGGTGCACGCAAGCGCAGCTTTCTCCGACATCAGTGCAGTGGCTGCACCAAGCGCAAATCCTGCGACATTCCACAACGGCTGAAGCGCTGTCGGGCGAACGCGCCGCTCAGTCATCAGCTGGTTGAAACGCTGGAGATGCCGCTCCTCCTGCGCTGCCATCCGGGCGATCAGCTTGGCTTCGCTGCCGTTGCGGCGAAGAACCGCGAGCTGGCCGGCATAGATCCGGGTTGCGCCATATTCGCCAGCCTGGTCGACACGCAGCATCGACGCAGTGTCGGCGCGCCGATCGCCGGGACGCCAGCTGGTCATGCGCGCCTGGTCTTGAGGCTGAGGACCAGGATCAGCGCCGCACCACCCAAGGACAGGATGGCGTTCCAGCCAGCCATGGAAATCCCAAGGAAGCGGAACTGGACTTCGTCGCAGCGGACCAGCGGCGCGTGGGTTATCTGCTTGAGCAATTCAGCGGTGCTGATGCCCCTGCTCGTCGTTGCAGTGCACTGGGTGAAGCCCTCGAAGATCTTGGCCTCGACGCCAGCATGATAGACGCCGATCGCGCCCGACGTCGCTATCGCCAGCGCTGCGAGCAGCGTGAGTGTACGGGCGCGTCCCGCCTCAGCCGGCGCGGTAAAGGCCAGTACCGCAGGAACTAGCGCCGCCATGTGCGCATAGCGCTGCCACCAGCACATCTCGCACGGATAGAGGCCGCCGAAATATTGCGAGCCGAAGGCACCAGCGAGCAGCGCCGCCGGCAGTAGAAGCGCAATCAGCCGAGCCGCCGCCGATACTGAGATCCTGCCCGACCGGCCCGGTCCGGACGCAACCGCTTCCATTGGCCGCCTAGTGCGTCTTCTTCGCCGGCGCCGCCGAGGCGATCGCCATCGGCGCAGCGAGCCGTTTCAGCGTGTTCATCGCATAATAGAGCTGAAAGTCCTTGACGCCCTTCTTCTCCAGTTCGGCCGGCTTTGCAGCGAAGCGAGGATCGGGGGTGTCGTCGGCCTCCAGCAGCTTGTCCTCGACCTTGGCCTGAGCGAGCAAGTGCCGACGGAGGTCCGCTTCACGCACGACCTTGCGATCCTTGTAATCGGGATCACTAAGCTGCGGCACGACAACGTCCGGTTCGATACCGCCGGCTTGGACCGACCGACCGGACGGTGTGTAGTAGCGCGCGGTGGTCAGTCTCAGCGCACTCTCGGGGCCGGTCTGTACGACCGTCTGTACCGATCCCTTGCCGAAGCTCTTCTCACCCATGATCAAGGCGCGGCGATGGTCCTGCAGAGCGCCAGCGACGATTTCCGACGCGGAAGCGGTGCCGGCATCGGTCAGCACGATGACCGGCAGGCCATGCGCCATATCGCCGGGCCGCGCATAATAGCGCTCGATATCGTCCTTGGTGCGGCCCCGCTGCGAGACGATTTCGCCGCTGTCCAGGAAGTCGTCGGCAACGTCGACCGCCTGGTCGAGCAGCCCGCCGGGGTTCGAGCGCAGATCCACGATATAGCCGAGCGGGTGACCGCCGGTCGCCTTGTCGATCCCCACCAGCGCGGCCTTGGTCTGGTCGCCGACATTTCCCGAGAAAGTGTTGATGTTGATATAGCCGATGCCGTCCTTGATCTCCCACTTCACCGGACGAAGCTCGATCCGCTCGCGCTTCATCGTGACATCGAACTCCTTGTCACGGCCGGGCCGGACGATGGTGAGCGTGATCGACGTCCCGGGATCGCCGCGCATCTTGGCGACGGCGTCGTCGAGGGTTAGGCCGTAAACCAGCTCGCCGTTGATATGGGTGATGTAATCGCCCGCCTTGACCCCCGCGCGCCATGCCGGCGTGTCTTCGGTCGGAGCGATGACCTTCACTGCCCCATCCTCGATCGAAACGGTAAGGCCGAGCCCGCCGTAATTACCGTCGGTGGTCGTCTTGAGCTGGTCGAAATCGCTGGCCTCGACATAGCTCGAGTGCGGATCGAGCGCCGCGAGCATGCCGTCGATAGCACCTTTGATAAGCGTCTTGTCGTCGACCGGGTCGACATAGTTCGCCTTGACCCGCTCATAGACACTCATGAATTTCTCGAGCTCCTGATAGTTCGTCGTGTCCGCAGCCGCGAACGAACTGGCGGTGACGGGTACCAGGGCGAGCGCTCCAACGAGCGCGATCGAGGGAAGAAGCTTGGCATTCAGTTTCATGGTCGCGCGTCCTATTCAGGCAGCCCCACGCGTCTAGCTGCCTTTCGTGTCTTTTGACAGGGATTGAGATGAACCTGCGATGAGGGCAGGCGAGATTCGGCGCCCATTCCGGGACAATTCGACCTGCAGCTGGCCCAGCGCGCGGCCGACCTCCTGGCCCAGCGACACTCGATCCCCCGGATGGAGCGTCGAAGCGACGTTCACGATCACGCTGACCCAGCCCGCGCCATGATCGATGATCAATACACCGTCATAGTCACGGAACGGACCTGCAAATTTGACAATGCCGTCGGCGGGCGCGGCGACCAGGTTGCCGCGCACCGTCGCCAAAGTGAGGCCTCGCGAGCGCACGCCGCTATCGTCCACTGCGGCGAGGCCCTGGGTGACCGGCGCGAATGCAGGCATTTGATAGGCGAAGGGTGCCGGCTGCGACGGCCCCTCCGGCACAAACGGGCTGAAGGGAGCAGCCTCCTCGGCGGCAAGCCGACCGGCAACGCTTCGAATCGACTGATTGCTCGCCTGCTCGCTGCGAAGCTTTTCGATATCCTCGCCCGCAGCCATCGCGACATCGCTTGCACTGAGCGCCTGTCCGCTCGAGGCAAGAGATTGCCGGAGCGCTTTTTGCTCCAGCGCGGCATATTGCTGGCGTCTGCTGATCAGATTGTCGCGGCTGCGAGCGACCTCGGCGCGCGCTGCAAGCGCTGACTGCTGTAGACGTTGCCCTTGCGCAAGTTGCGCCGACAAACGGCTCGTTCGACTGCGGATTGCCGGAAGGGTCGAATCGAGCAACAGCCGCACTTCGACCAGCTCATCGGCCCCACCGCCGCCGGCGAGAACCAGCAGAGGCGGACGGCGAGCCATTGTTGCAAGTCCTGCAAGCAGCGAAGCGACAGGCTGCTGTTCGGCCGCGAGCTGCTCCCGGTGGGCGGCAATATAGGCCGAGGCGAGCTGGACGCGCGCGTTCGCGGCGCTGATCCGCGCTTCCGCGGCTTCGATCGCCTCGGCTGAAGCCGCTTGTTCGGTGCGCAGCCGGTCCGCTTCGGTGCGCGCCTGCGACGCGACCTGCTCGAGCCTTGCGGTTTCGGCCTGGGCCGCGGCCTGCTCGGCCAGTGCCTGCTTGAGCGCAGCATCGACCGGTTCGCTGCCACCCTGGGCAAGGGCGCTTGCCGCCAGCAACGGGCAAACAAGCAGTGCGAAGAAGACGCCGCGCATCATTCTAACCTTCGCGATGATAGGGGTGGTTCGCAAGGATCGAAGTGGCTCGGAACAATTGCTCGGCTAGCATTGCCCGCGCAAGCAGGTGGGGCCAGGTCGCCGGACCGAACGAAAGAAGCAGGTCGGCCGACCGCCGCTGTTCCTCATCATGGCCATCCGCACCGCCGATGAGGAAACGAATCTCGCGCTTGCCGCTATCGCGCCATGTTTCGAGCCTGCTCGCTAGTTGGCTCGAAGGCAGTGCTTGCCCGCGCTCGTCGAGCACGATCAGGATTCCGTTCGGCGCAAGCTCGGGCATCTTGCCGCCCCGGTCAGGCAGTTCCGTAACCTTGGTCGGCCAGTTGATCCGTTTCAGGTAGCGCTCGACCAGCTCGGCCTCCGGAGAGCGGCCGATCTTTCCTCGAGCGACGATGTGGAGCAACACCTACTTCTGGTAGGCGGGCGTGCCGAACGGCCAGGCAAAGATCGATTTGAAGCCGTCGTAGATCGCGCGGGCAGTCTCGGCGATCGTGCGCGGACGGTCGGTTCCGCCGCGGGTGAAGATCGCTACCGCGAGGCGGCGCCCGTCGGGCAAGCTGATAAAACCAACGTCGTCGGCCAGACCGTTGAGCGTTCCGGTCTTGTGCTCAACCGGCACGCCCGGAAGCAGCGCCTTGATCCGGTTCTTGCCGGTCTCGCAGCGCGACATCAGGTCAAGGAGATAGTCGCGGCTCTCCGGCTTGATGAGTTCGGCCTTGTAGATGCGCTTCAACAGATCGACCATCGCCACCGGAGTGCTCGAATCGCGACGGTCCCAAAGGTCCCTTTTCGAGCTCAGAAGCTGCGAAATGGTGCGGTCGACGCGCAGACCCGTCACTCCATTGTCGCGCAGCCAGTCGTGAACCGCCGTTGGTCCGCCAAGATCTTTGAGAAGAATGTCGGTTGCGTGATTGTCGCTGTGGATCAGCATTCTGGCCATCAGACTGCGTGCCGACTGGCCGTTGATCGTATCGTCGAGCGAACGGCGGCCAGTATCGACCTGGGCGAGGTAGAGCGCGGCAATCGCGACCTTGACCGTGCTCGCCATCGGAAACGGCGTATTGCCCTTGATGCTGACGGTTTCTCCAGTGTTGAGGTCGAGCGCGGCAATGCCGACGTCTGCCGACTTATTCGCGACGAGCGAACTCAGCTGCTGTTCGAGATTGGTCAGGCTCGGCGACGAGGCCGCAGCAACGGGCTGCGCCACGAACGCTAAGAGCGACAGAAAAAAGAACGCAATGAACCGCATGTGCCCTACCCGCGTGCAGCCGCGCTCACGCCCGACTCATCCCCAAAGGCCCACATTCGTTCCAAATTGTAAAAATTTCTCACTTCGGGACGAAATATGTGCACGATTACATCGTCGGCGTCGATGAGCACCCAGTCCGCTGCCGGCAGCCCTTCGATTCTGACGCTTCTTCCAAATCGCTCTTTGATCTTGTCGGCAAGCTTAACGGCCATCGACGCCACCTGACGTGTCGAGCGTCCCGACGCGATCACCATATGATCAGCGATATTCGATTTGCCCGCCAGCGGAATCGACACAACCTCCTGGGCCTGGTCGTCATCGAGCGACTGAAGAACGAGCTTGTGGAGATCTTCGACCTCAATCGGAGCTCGTCCGGCCTCACCGCCAGAGGCGCGTTCAACGGGATGTTCGGTCAAGTGGTCTCCTGGCGAACAATGACAAGCCGATACGCTCGGCGCGCTGCACGCGTCGAGGCGATCGGCGATGCCAGTGGGGATCTTGCGCACGAATGGCGGTTGCGGAGCTCGGGTCGGGCGGCAGGCGAAGGAAAAGGATCGCCGGTGCACTCCACTCCGTCCACTTTTTCGCCTGGCTCGAAGGATGGACGAACCTTCCAAGCCAGCCCATCGCGCGCGCCGCGTGGGCAGCCGAATCATAACCCCGCCGGCGAATCACCGCAATCGGCACTTCGCGGGCTAATCCCCGCCAATCACGCCATTTGTGAAAATTTGGCAGAGTGTCGCTTCCGAGCAACCAGATGAAGCGATGCTCGGCGTGCCTGGACTTCAATGCCTGGACTGTATCGACGGTGTAGCGCGTACCGCTACGCAGCTCGAAGTCGCTAACGCGGACGCGCGCTCGCCGGGCAGTTCGCTCGGCCGAGGCGAAGCGCGCTTCGAACGCGGCCATGTCCTTCGCGCCTTCCTTCAGCGGATTGCCGGGCGACACCAGCCACCAGATTTCGTCGAGAGCGAGCGTTCGCATGGCCCAGATGCTGATGTGCCGGTGACCCCGATGTGCCGGGTTGAACGAGCCGCCGAGGAGGCCGATGCGCGCCATGCGGCTCCAGCTAGCATGCGCAGCGAACCGAGCATAATGTGCGTGCAAGGGGGATGGAATGGGTGAATTGGAAGCGGTTGCCGATGCTCTCACCGGAAGCGTGCTCGGCCGGGCAGTAGAGCCGAAGGCCGGAGAAGCGGTCGACGGTCATACGCACGAGGCCAATTGTCTGAATTGCGGCACGCCGCTCAATGGCCCCTACTGCTACCAATGCGGCCAGCATGCTCATGTCCACCGCACGCTCGAAGCATTTTTCCACGACTTTGCGCATGGTGTGCTGCACTTCGAGGGCAAGATCTGGCGGACCATACCGCTTCTTGCATGGAGGCCGGGCGAGCTGACCCGTCGCTACATCGACGGTCAGCGTGCGCGCTTCGTTTCGCCCATCGCACTGTTCCTGTTCTGCGTCTTTCTGATGTTCGGAGTGATCGGGCTGACGAGCAACAGCATCGACAAGAGCAGAGCATCGGCGGATGCGGCGAGGGAAATCCAGAAGGATCAGACGAAGCTGACCGAACTTCAGCGAATACGCGCAGGGACCAGCGGGCCGGCGTCTGCGAGGCTCGACGAGAAGATCGGTGACCTCAAGGACGAGATCAATGCGCTGCAGACGGTGAAGGACGGCAAGATCGATGCGTCGACCCTGAAGATCCAGAGCGAGCTTCTCGGCGGTATCGACAAAAGGCTCGGGCAGGCAGCCAAGAACCCGGAGCTGCTGTTCTACAAGCTCAAGACGAATGCCTATAAGTTCAGCTGGGCGCTGATCCCGATCTCGGTGCCGTTCGTGTGGCTCCTGTTTCCCTTCTCCCGGCGCTTCAAGCTCTACGACCACACGGTCTTCGTCACTTATTCGCTGTGCTTCATGATGCTTCTGCTCAGCGCTGGGACGCTCGTCGCTTTGGTTTCGACCGGATTGGCAAGTCTCGGCTGGTTCATCCCGCCCATTCACATGTACCGACAGCTGCGCGGTACCTATGCAGTCGGTAAATGGGGCGCAGTATCGCGCACCTTTGCGCTCACCATATTTGCCTTTATCGCAATCGGGCTGTTCGCAAGCCTGCTTGTGACGCTTGGGGTGTTCGATTGAACACAGCCAAGTCGCATCGGCGAAGACTAATCGGCCTTATCCGCGCCGCAGCGCCGGCACATGCCCACGCGCTGAACTGAGCTTTGAAGATCTACTGCTACGCTGGTCAAGCGCCTGCAGGGGCTGCTCCGCCGATCGCGCCAGGCTTGGGCCGCTTGGCCTTCGGGATCGACGAGCCCGCAGCTGGGATCGCCGGGCCCTTGATTCCGCCGCGATCGATCGTCTCGCCGGCGATCACCTTCTTGATCTCGTCGCCCGACAGCGTCTCATATTCGAGCAATGCCTGAGCGAGCGATTCAAGCTGCTCGCGGTTGTCGCTGAGCAATCCCTGTGCGCGCTTGTAGCCGTCTTCGACGATGCGCCGGATCTCCTTGTCGATCGCCTGCGCCGTCTCGTTGGACATCTGGCGCTGTCGGTTGACCGAATAGCCGAGGAACACTTCTTCCTCCGGCTCGGCATATTGCAGCGGACCGAGCGCATCCGACATCCCCCAGCGGGTCACCATGTCCCGCGCGAGCTGAGTTGCATATTGAATGTCCGACGAGGCGCCCGACGAGACCTTGTCGTAGCCGAAGATCATCTCCTCGGCGACGCGGCCCCCCATCGAAACTGCGAGGTTCGCATACATCTTGTCGCGGTGGTAGGAGTAGCTGTCACGCTCCGGCAGTCGCATGACGAGCCCGAGCGCGCGGCCGCGCGGGATGATTGTCGCCTTATGGATCGGATCGGACGCCGGCTCATGAAGAGCGACGATGGCGTGACCCGCCTCGTGATAAGCCGTCATCCGCTTCTCGTCCTCGGTCATGACCATGGACTTTCGCTCGGTGCCCATCAGCACCTTGTCCTTGGCATCCTCGAATTCCTGCATTGCGACGAGGCGCTTGCCCCGCCGCGCGGCGAGAAGCGCAGCCTCATTCACGAGGTTCGCGAGATCGGCCCCGGAGAAGCCCGGAGTACCGCGAGCGATCACTCGAGCGTCGACGTCGGGCGCAAGCGGCACCTTCTTCATATGGACGCCGAGGATCTGCTCGCGACCGTCGATGTCAGGGCGGGGGACGACGACCTGGCGGTCGAACCGGCCAGGACGAAGAAGCGCCGGGTCGAGCACATCGGGTCGGTTGGTCGCAGCAATGATGATGATGCCCTCATTGGCCTCGAAGCCGTCCATCTCCACGAGCAGCTGATTCAAGGTCTGCTCGCGCTCGTCATTGCCGTTTCCGAGGCCGGCGCCGCGGTGGCGACCCACTGCGTCAATCTCGTCGATGAAGACGATGCACGGCGCCGATTTCTTGGCCTGATCGAACATGTCGCGGACACGGCTTGCGCCGACACCGACGAACATCTCGACAAAGTCCGAACCTGAAATGGTGAAGAAGGGGACGCCCGCCTCGCCCGCAATCGCACGGGCGAGAAGCGTCTTTCCCGTGCCCGGAGGGCCGACCAGCAGCGCGCCCTTGGGAATCTTGCCGCCAAGACGCGCGAACTTGCCAGGGTCCTTCAGATATTCGACGATCTCCTGGAGCTCCTCGCGCGCCTCGTCGATGCCCGCGACGTCGGCAAAGGTCACCCGGCCCTGTTTCTCGGTCAGCATTCGGGCGCGACTCTTCCCGAAGCCCATTGCGCCGGAGCCCGCGTTCTTCTGCATCTGGCGCATGACGAAGAAGCTTATTCCGAGAATCAGCAGGAAGGGCAGCGAATTATAGAGCATGTACAGCCAGATGCTGCCTTGCTCTTCCGACTTCACCTGGACTGCGACACCCTTCTGGATCATGCGATCGGCGATGTTCGCTCCGGCTGGGGCGACGGTATGGAAGTCTTCGCCGCTCGAAAGCTTGCCGCTGATCGTTGAGTTGCCCGTCGAGCTGGTCGACATGATCACTGTGCGGACATTCTGGTCGTCGACCTGGCGGACGAACTCGGAATAGGCCATTGCCTGCCCGGTGGCTGCGCGCGAGCCCCCGTCGATCATCTGGACGAAGAGAACGAGCGCGAACAGCACGCCTGCCCAGATGAGCAGGCTCTTGGTCCACGGATTGCCTGGCTTCTTCTCTTTGTCGTTCATCGCGTCGTCTCTCGAGGGCAGAACACCCACAGTCCTAAAATAGGCTCATTGGTCCCAATAACAATGATGCCTTAGGGAGCGGTGAACGGGAACGGCCCGAAATGGATCACGGGCTGCCGCTGCGGCCGTCGCGCAATGCAATGGCGCAGCGCACGACAGGTCGAATTTGAAAGTCTCGAAATGCGGTTGAAACGAGGTCTTTGTTCAATCTTCAGGCCCGCTCGGCAGACATCTCATTGGCCCATTGGAACGCGGGTGGATCCACGGGCGCAAACCCATCTGCCGCTGTGCAGCCGGGATCAAGCGCTTTCAGGCGCTCAAGAAAGATCCCTGCCATCAACATCCGTCGCTCGCGAGCGGATTTGGTGACCGCGCGATTGGCTGCGGACAGCTCCTCGCATGCCCTTCGGCGGTAAAAGCGGATATCGGATTCCAAATCGCCCCTCCCGAATGATCGGCGACCCCCCACCGAGTCGTTGAAGCGGAATTTAACGCAAGTTATCCACAGGTCGAGTCGGTTCCGGACGGATCCGCTTTGAGGTGCCGCCAGCGCCATCTGGCCGAAGCAGTCGAGATCCGCGGCCCTTCCTTGATCCATCCAGTTCGGTGATTTATTAGGAGCGCTGCTCGGTGAACAGA
>CBJLMA010000009.1:0-73896 GCA_966424035.1 uncultured Sphingomonas sp.
TCCATTTGGGTTCGCCGCATAGGAGCGCGTTTCGGAAGCCACAAGCCGGTGAGGTTGAACCGCGGCGGGGGCGTTGCTACCTCGAGCTCCATGCCAGCTCAGCCGCCCCCCGAGGTCATCAAGGTCAAAGCGCTCCAGGTCGCCTGTGACGGATCGGGCGAGATTTCGCCCGACCTCGGACATCCGCGGGTCTTCCTTAGGATCGACGAGGAGATCGGATTCGTCGAATGCGGCTATTGCGACCGGCGTTTTGTCCTTGAGGGGGGACCGGCGGACAGCAAGGCCGCATGATTACCGCCGATCCAAGGCATTTCCTCTATCGCAGCCTCGACCCCGACGGCGCGAAGCGGCTCGCCACCAGCCATCTATCTGCGCACGACGACGGCGAGCTCTACCTCCAGTATAGCGCAAGCGAGGCGTTCGGCTTTGATGACGGGCGCCTGAAGACCGCCGACTATCACAGCTCTTCTGGCTTCGGACTGCGCGGGGTTTCGGGCGAAACCACCGCCTTCGCCCACGCAAACGAGATCAGCGAGGCCGCAATCGAGCGCGCCGCTGCAACGCTCAAACTGCTCGACCCCGCAAAGGGCGCTTCAGCGCCTCCGCCTTTACGCACCAACCAGGCGATGTACGGCGCTGAAGATCCGCTGAGCCTGGTGCCTTTCGCCGACAAGGTCGCGCTGTGCCAGCGGATCGACGCTGCCGCACGGGCTCGCGATCCGCGCGTCTGCCAGGTCAGCGTCACTCTGGCGGGGAGCTGGAGTGTGATCGACATCGTCCGCGGCGACGGCTTCGTTGCGTCCGACGTTCGCCCCCTGGTCCGACTCGGCGTACAGATCGTCGTCGAGCAGAACGGGCGGCGAGAGACGGGATTCCACGGGCTAGGCGGACGCTATCTTTACCAAAGTCTCTTCGAGGAGGCGCAGTGGGGCCGCGCAATCGACATTGCCCTTGCCCAGGCGCTGACGAACCTTGAGTCGGTTGCGGCGCCGGCGGGCGAAATGCCGGTCGTTCTCGGCCCCGGCTGGCCCGGCGTGCTGCTGCATGAAGCCGTCGGTCACGGCCTCGAGGGCGATTTCAATCGCAAGAAGACCTCGGCTTTCTCAGGTCGTATCGGCGAGCGCGTTGCAGCGCCGGGCGTCACGGTGGTCGACGACGGCGCAATCGACCGTCGCCGCGGCTCGCTGACCATTGATGACGAGGGTACGCCGACGCGCCGCACTTGCTTGATTGAGGACGGGATCCTCAAAGCCTATCTGCAGGATCGCTTGAACGCGCGTCTCATGGGCATGGAGCCAACCGGCAACGGCCGCCGCGAAAGCTTCGCCCACGCGCCAATGCCGCGGATGACCAATACTTTCATGCTCGGTGGCAGCGACGATCCTCTCGAGCTGGTCGAGCGCGTGAAAGACGGCATTTATGCGAAGAGCTTCGGCGGCGGCCAGGTGGACATCACCAGCGGCAAGTTCGTCTTTTCCTGCACCGAAGCTTATCGGATCCGCAGCGGCAAGATCGCCGAGCCGATCAAGGGGGCGACGCTGATTGGTGATGGCCCAACGGTCCTCACGCGCGTGAAGGGCATTGGCAACGACTTGGCTCTCGACGAGGGTGTTGGGGTATGCGGCAAGGGCGGACAGAGCGTGCCGGCGGGCGTCGGCCAGCCTACTTTGCTGATTGACGGCCTCACCGTCGGAGGCACCGCGGCGTGAGCCTCTCGGAGGGTGACCTTCGAGCCTATTTCGAACGGATCGGCTTCTTCAGCGAGGCGCGGCCCGACCGCGGCACGCTTGAAGCACTTGTCGCGGCGCATGCGGGGACAATCCCTTTCGAGAATCTCAACCCATTTCTCGGACTTTCAGTCTCGCTCGGCGCCGAGGCGCTTGTCGCCAAGCTCGTCCGTCAGCGCCGGGGCGGATATTGCTATGAACAGAACAGCCTGTTCTCCCATGTGCTCGATTCGATCGGGTTCGAATATATCCCGCTCGCAGCGCGCGTGCTGTGGATGCAGAGCGACGATGCAGTCACGCCGCGCACGCACAAGCTGCTGCTCGTCAATCTCCCCGAAGGGCCCGTTCTTGCTGACGTCGGTTTTGGCGGCGCAGTTTGCACTGGCGTGCTCGACCTGGTGCCGGAGGTCGCGCAAAGGACTCCGCATGAGCGGTTCCGACTGGTCGAGGTCGATGGTCAATGGCGGCAGCAGATCGAGGTCGACGGCGAATGGCGCTCGACCTATCGGTTCGACCTGACGCCGCAGCTTGCAGTTGATGACGAGCTCGGCAATTGGTGGACGTCCGCAAGCCCCGCTTCGCACTTCACCTTCAGCCTGATTGCGGCGCGTTCGCCGGCCGGGCGGCGTCACGCGTTGCGCAATTTCGACTATTCGATCCATGTGACCGGCGGCGCGAGCGAGAAGCGCCGGCTCGGGAGCATTGAGGAAGTCTGCACCGTGCTGGAAGAGGCCTTCGGAATCGGCATTCCGGATCGCGAGCTGCTCGTTTCGCGCCTCGAGGCGCTCGCATGAGCTGGCGCGCCGACGTGCTCAAATTCTGGTTCGGCCTGTCCTATGACGAATGGTGGAAGGGCGGCTCGGCGATCGATCATCGGATCAAGCAGCGCTTCCTAAGCCTTTGGGCGGAGAAGCGTCAGTTGCCTGTTGATGCGTTCCTCACCGACCCGTTGACGGCTCTCGCCGGAGTTATCCTGTTCGACCAGTTCCCGCGGAACATGTTCCGCGGCCACGCCGAGCAGTTTGCGACCGATCATTTGGCTCTCGCAGTCTCGAAAGGCGCTGTCGACCAAGCCTTCGACAAGGAGCTGCAACCGAAAGAGCGCGGGTTTCTTTACATGCCCTTTCAGCACAGCGAGAACCTTGCCGACCAGAACCGTTCGCTGCTGCTGTTCACCGACCTCGGCGATGCCGAGCAACTGAGCTACGCCAAGAAGCACCACGATATCATCGAGCGTTTCGGCCGCTTCCCGCATCGCAATGCGATGCTCGGACGCGCTCCCCGCCCGGACGAGCTCGCTGCTGGCAACGTGGTGCCCTGGTGAGCGATCTCGTAGAAGCGGCGCGTTATTCGAGCCGGGTGGAGGCGGACCTTGCCCGCCTTTATCTTGAGAATGAAGGCGTCGAGTCCGTGCTTTTCGACGCGGACATACAAGGCATCGGATGGGGACCCATGATCCCAGTCAGAGTCATGGTGTTGGACGAAGACCTGGCTGAAGCTCTTCGGCTGCTGCGCGACTACAAACCCTAAAGCAGATGCGAGATTGGGCCGGGGTCGAAGCCGGCGGACAACAGACGCTGCTGGACCTCCTGTGCGGATGCGCCTTCCTGATGCTGTGCTAACCCGACCGCAAGCGCGGAGCGCGTGCCCGAGCGACAGAACGCCAGCATCTTGCCGCCTTCGGCGTCGCGCAGTGCCTTTTGCATTTCCTCGACATCGGCAGGACCGATGCCGCGGATGATCGGAACGAACCGGTAGGAAATTCCAGCTGCCGCCGCAGCCGCCTCGATTTCGGATGCGAGCGGCTGGCCCGCCTCCTCGCCGTCGGGACGGTTGTTGACCAGCACCGTGACACCCTGCTCCGCAAGCCCGGAAACTTCGTCAGGGGCGACTTGGCCGCTCACCAGGACCTTTTCGCCGAGCTGGCGGATCATATGGCTATTCCCCCCTCTCGCCCTTCTTCGGCGGCACCGCCGGAGCCGGCGCGGATGCCGGTGGACTTGCCGCCGGCGCTGCCGCACCGCCGCTCAGCCCATAATAATCTAGATAGGGCTGGATCTGTGGGTCGTGGCCCGCCCAGGCGCGGTACATTTCGGCATAGTCGAGCGTATTGCCGCGCGACAGCACCATGTCTCGGAAGCGCTGGCCGTTGGCGCGTGTGAGGCCGCCATTGGCTTCGAAGTTCGCGAAGGCGTCCTGGCCGAGCATGCGAGTCCACGGATAGGCATAATAGCCGGCCGAATAGCCATTGCTCCAGATATGCAGGAAATAGCTCGACCGATAGCGCGGCGGAACATCGGCCGCGTCGAAGCCGCCGGTTGCAAGCGCATTCGCTTCGAACTTGTCGACGTCCTGGCGCGGCGCGCTTGCAGGCAGCGAGTGCCAGTCGAGGTCAAGTCGCGCCGCCTCAAGCACTTCGCCCAATTCATAACCCTGGTTGAAGGTCCGCGCGGCCTTGATCTTGTCGATCAGCGGCTGAGGAAGCGGCTGCCCCGTCTGATAATGCACGGCATAGTGCGGGAGCACCTTTGGATCGAGCGCCCAATTCTCGTTGAACTGCGAAGGGAACTCGACGAAATCGCGCGCCACGTTGGTGCCCGAAAGCGTCGGATAGGTCTCGGCGGCGAACATTCCATGCAGTGCATGGCCGAACTCGTGGAACATGGTCGTCACGTCGTCGAAGCTGATCAACGCCGGCTGACCCGGGGCCGGCTTGGTGAAGTTCTGGACGTTGTAGACAACCGGCTTGGTGCCGCGGAGGTACGATTGGTTGACTAGGTTCGACATCCAAGCGCCGCCATTCTTATTGTCGCGCTTCCACGGATCGATCATGAAAATGGCAAGCTCGCTGCCGTCCTTGTCGTAAACTTGAAAGACCCGCATGTCCGGGCTCCAGGTCGGTATGTCGTGCCGCTCCTTGAAGGTCAGGCCGTAAAGCTGGTTCGCTGCGTAAAAGACGCCGTCAGTCAACACCTTGTTGAACTCGAAATATGGCTTCAGCTCGTCCTGGTTGAGCGCGTAGCGCTGCTTGCGAATCTGCTCTGCATAGAAGTTCCAGTCGGCGGCGGTCGGCTGGAATTTGGCGCCCTGCGACGAGGCCAGGGCCTTGATGTCGGACCACTCCTGACGTTCCTTCGCAGAAACTGCAGGCGCGAGGCGGTCGAGGAAGCCCACCGCCGTCGCGCGGTTCTTGGCCATCTGGTCGTAAA
Source organism: uncultured Sphingomonas sp. (assembly GCA_966424035.1). Classification (GTDB taxonomy): domain Bacteria; phylum Pseudomonadota; class Alphaproteobacteria; order Sphingomonadales; family Sphingomonadaceae; genus Sphingomicrobium. Next base: position 4,937 of record CBJLMA010000009.1, read on the forward strand.
GCGTATAGTCGGCCCAATTGTCGTTTCCGAACAGCGCCGCCTTCTTGGCACGCAGCTCGGCGATTTCGCTGACGATCGCGCGCGTGTCGTTCGCATCGCCGTGCTCGGCACGATCGAGGCTCGCCCCAAAAAGTCTCTGACGTGTGTCGTGGCTGGTCAGTGACGACAGGGGCGGCTGCTGCGTCGTGTTCTGAAGGGTCAGGACGTAGCCAGAGACCTTGCGGTCCTTTGCGGCTTCCTGAGCGGCGGCGAGTTGCTGTCGCGAGAGGCCAGCCAAAGGCGCCGGATCATCGAAGTGAAGCGCGCCGGCCTTGGCCGCGGCGAGGAGCTTCTGGCCGAACTCGGTCTGAAGCGTGCTCAGCCGCTTGTTCATAACCCTGAGCTCGGTCTGCTTGGCGGGCGGAAGCTCCGCCCCGGCATGGACGAACTGCTTGTAATAGACGTCGAGCAGCTTCGCCTGCTCCGGGTTCAGGTTGAGCGCTGCCTGGTGATCGTGGAGATATTTGAAGCGCTGATAGAGCTTCGGGTTCAAATAAATGAAGTCACTGTGCGCTGCGAGCAAAGGCGCGGTCTTGGTGTCGGTCGCCTGCAGCGTGTCGTTGGTATTGGCTCCATTGACCGCGCTGAACGCGAGGCTGGCGCGTTCCAGGAGCAGCCCGGACCGCTCCATCGCTACGACGGTGTTGCCGAACGTCGGCGTCGCCGCCTGGTTCGCGATGGCCATCACTTCGCGCTTCTGCTGTGCCATTCCAGCGAGCAGCGCAGGCAGATAGTCGCTGTCCTTGATCTTCGAGAAGTCGGGCGTCTGGAAAGGAAGCGTGCTCGGCTTGGCGAATGGATTGGACGCGACCAGCGTTGCCGGCGCAGTCGTCGGTGACTTGCGCGTAACTGCAGCAGCCGGCGTCGCAAATATGGTCAACGCCGCGGTCGCCAGAAGGATGTTGCGGATCATATCTCTCCCCGAAGCTTCGGTAATTTAGCGTTAGCGCCTGTCGAACCGCCCGGCGCCTTACGCAAGCCTGAACATCAGTCGTTCGTCGAAAGGACCGCGAGTATGGCCTCTCCGTAACGCTTGAGCTTGACTGTCCCTATTCCCTGGACTGTTCCCAACTCATTGAGACTGCGCGGCTTTCTTGTGGCGATTTCGCGCAGAGTGGAATCGTGGAAGATGACGTAAGGGGGAACCCCGGCTTGCGCGGCGAGCGTGCGGCGCGCCTCGCGCAGCGCGTCGAACAACGGATCCGACGGTCCGTCAAAACCCTTGCGACTGGCTCGCTTGCGCGAAGGCGGCACGGCGATGGTGAGCTGCTGCTCGCCCTTCAGGATCGGCCGCGCACCGGGTCCGAAACTGAGGCCGCCATAGGCGTCGGCGCGCAGCGCATCGCGGGCAATCAGGGCACGAGAAACCGGACGAATCAGCGCCTGTTCTTCGGTGGTGGCGATGCCAAAGACCGAGAGCCGGTCATGGCCGAAACTGCGCACCTTCTCATTATCCTTGCCGGCCAGCACGTCGGCGAGGTGGCCGACGCCGAACCGCATCTCGGTCCTGAAGGCCGCCGACAGCAGCTTGCGCGCGATCTCGGTCGCGTCGATCGTCGCCGGCGGGTCAAGGCAATTGTCGCAATTGCCGCAATGCTCAGGCGGATCCTCGCCGAAATGCCTGAGCAGGATCGCGCGGCGACAGCCTGGTGCTTCGACGAATGCGGCGAGCGCGTTCACTCGCTCGCGTTCCGCGGGACGACGCTCCGGCTCGACTTCGGTCTCGATCCGCTGTCGTGCTCGGGCAAAATCCTGGGCCGCCCAAAATAGCCATGCCTCGGCAGGCTCGCCGTCGCGACCGGCGCGACCCGTCTCCTGGTAATAGGCTTCGATGCTCTTTGGGGCGGCCGCGTGGGCAACGACCCGCACATCTGGCTTGTCGATGCCCATACCGAAGGCGACGGTTGCCGCGATCACCATATCTTCGGATGCGACAAACGCCGCCTGGTTGCGCTTGCGGACCTGGGGCTCGAGTCCAGCATGATAAGCCACTGACGGCCGGCCGCCGCTGCCGAGAGTCTCCGCGATCTTCTCGGCTTTGTCACGGCTCGGAGCATAGACGATGGCGGGGCCGGGTTGCCGCGCCAGCAGCCCGAGGAGCTGCTTCCCGGCCTGCTCGCGATTAACGACGTGGTAGCGGATATTCGGCCGGTCAAATCCGGCAATGATGAGGCCGTCTTCAGGGATGCCAAGTTGCGTCAGTATATCCGACCGTGTGCGCTGGTCGGCAGTCGCGGTGAGTGCAAGTCGCGGAACATCCGCATGATCATCGAGCAGCGGCTTGAGCTGGCGGTAATCCGGGCGGAAATCGTGGCCCCATTCGCTGACGCAGTGGGCTTCGTCGATCGCAATCAGTGCGAGGCGGAGACAGCCCAATAGGCGCCGGAACGTCTCGCTCGTTGCGCGCTCGGGAGCAACGTAGAGCAGGTCGAGTTCGCCGTTCCTCAGCCGCTGGACGGTCTGCTCGCGATTCGCATCCGCCGATGTAAGCGATGCCGCGTTGAGCCCGATCGCATTCGCGCTTCGGATCTGGTCATGCATCAGCGCGATCAGCGGAGAGATCACGACCGCGGTGCCTTCGCGCGCGACCGCCGGCAGCTGGTAGCAGAGCGACTTGCCCGCGCCAGTCGGCATCACCGCGAGCGTGTGCTGGCCGGCGAGCACCCGGCCGATCACTTCTTCCTGCACGCCGCGGAAGTGATCGAAACCGAATACGCCTTTTAAGAGATTGTTGGGGTCGTCCATAACGCCACTTTCCCGGAGTAGCGTCAGCCAGCCACTAGAGCTAGCCTCGGCTTATGAAGATTTCGGGGATCACTCGCCGCTCGTTGCTGAGCGTCGGCGGCGCAGCATTGCTCTTTCCGGGTGCCGCCTCTGGAACAGCCGGAAGCTGGCGCGAGCTCGCTGAAGATGTGCGCTTCGAAATGCGCTGGGCCTGGCGCAACTATCGCGAGCGGGCTTGGGGCAAAGACCAGATCAGGCCGCTCTCGGGCGGGTCCGAGAGCTTTCCGCTGAAGGACCATCATCTCGGCCTCAGCCTGATCGAAGCGCTCGACACATTGTGGGTCATGGGACTCGACGACGAATTCAGTGAGGGCGTCGAATGGGTCAAAGCCAATCTCGACTTCGATGTCGACGGTGAAGTCTCAGTGTTCGAAACCTCGATCCGGCTCGTCGGCGGTCTCCTGTCGGCATATCACGCATCCGGCGACGTGGCGTTGCTCGCGAAAGCGCGTGAGCTCGCCGATCGGCTCCTTCCAAGCTTCGCCGCGTCCCCGATCGGCATTCCCCATCGTCATATCAATCTTAAGACCGGAGCGGTCGGCGGCCGTGAAACCAACCCGGCGGAGACCGGCACCTTCATCCCCGAATTCGGCTTCCTCAGCCGGGCAACGGGCGACGACCGCTATCGCATCGCTGCGAAGCGGGCACTCGTGTCGCTGTTCGAACGTCGCTCGAAGATCGGACTGCTCGCGGACAAGATCGATTGCATCACCGGCGAATGGAAGAGCCGACGGGCGACGATCGGACCGCCATCGGACAGCTATTATGAATATCTCTGGGACGGCTGGGACCTTTTGGGCGACCGTGACTGCCTTGCGATGTACCGCTCATGCACTGCTGCAATCCTCGAATACCAGCCGGTGAGGCGCGCCGGAAACCTCTGGTTCGCCAATGTCGACTTCGAAACTGGCAAACCGCTCGACACCGAGCAGGATGAGCTCGGTTCTTTTTACGGCGGGCTTCTCGCTCAAGGCGGCGACGCTGCCGTCGGCGCGCTGCACACGCGGACCTGGGCCAAGGTTCAGGCGCGCTATGGCGTGCTTCCCGAGAGCATCGACAGTTCCGACCTGCGCGCGCTCAGCGTCACCAATGACTTGAGACCCGAGCTCGCCGACGCCGCTTTCAACCACTGGCTGCTCGACCGACGCGAGGAGTGGCGGCACATCGTGCGTGACCATTTTCTAGCAATGAAGCGCTGGAACAAGGCCCGTTACGGCTATGCCGATCTCGCCGATGTAACCGCCAATCCCAAGGTGCAGAGCGACCATTGCCCAGGATATTGGTGGTCGGAACAGATGAAATATTACTATCTCATCTTCGCCGACACCGAGCGGGTCGACTACCGTCGGCTCTACCTCAGCACGGAAGGAAATATATTGCGCGGCCTGAGGAGCTGAACGCAGCCTTAGTCGAACAGGCTGGAGACGGAGCTTTCATCCGCTATCCGGCGAATCGCTTCAGCAAGAAGTGGCGCGATCGTCAGGCGCCGGATCTTGGCGCCCGTAGGATCGGTCTCTCCGCTCCAGATCGTGTCGGTTACGACCAGTTCACTGAGCTCGGACTTGGCGACGCGCGCCGCTGCGGCGCCCGAAAGCACGCCGTGCGTACAATAAGCGAACACCTCGACTGCTCCCTGCTGTTTCAGTGCCGCTGCTGCGTTGCACAAAGTGCCCGCCGAATCGACGATGTCGTCGATCAGAATGCAGGTCCGTCCATCAACGTCGCCGATGATATTCATCACTTCGGATTCGCCGGCGCGCTCGCGGCGCTTGTCGACGATCGCCAGCGGGGCGTTGTTGAGTCTTTTGGCAAGGCCGCGTGCGCGGACCACGCCGCCGACGTCGGGGGACACGACGATCAGCTCGCGATTGCCGAAGCGCGCGTGAATGTCGGTCGCGATCACCGGAGAAGCGAAGAGATTGTCGGTCGGAATATCGAAAAAACCCTGGATCTGCCCGGCGTGCAGGTCAATCGAGAGCACCCGATTGGCGCCGGCGGTGGTGATCAAGTTGGCGACCAGCTTGGCGGAGATCGGAGTGCGCGGCCCCGGCTTCCGGTCCTGGCGCGCATAGCCGAAATAAGGGAGCACCGCCGTGATCCTTTTGGCCGACGCGCGCCGCAGTGCGTCCACGCAGATCAGCAGCTCCATCAAATTGTCGTTGGCCGGATAGCTGGTCGACTGGATCACGAACACGTCCTCGCCCCGGACGTTCTCGTTGATCTCGACGAACACTTCCTCATCGGCGAAGCGGCGGACGCTCGCGTCGGTCAACGGTATTTCGAGATAGTCGCAAATCGAGCGGGCCAGCGGCAGGTTGCTGTTCCCGGCGAGCAATTTCATGGTTCGGTTTTCCCCAGCAGCGACTCGGGGCTTTAGCGAGCGAGTCACGGTTCCGTAAAGCTTGCCCGCAGTCGGAACGTCGCTACATCGCCCGCATGACCGCCATGGGGCCCCACCGCCTTCGCATCGCATTCGCGCAGATGAACCAGCGTGTCGGCGATCTCGAGGCCAACGCTTCCGCAATCCTGGAGATGCGTCGCAAAGCCGCCGGAGCCGACCTCCTGTTGGTTCCGGAGCTTCAGCTGACCGGCTATCCGCCCGAGGACCTGGTGCTCAAGCCGGAGTTCGTTCGCCGCGCGCATGAATGCGCCGATCAGCTGGTCGCAGCGACCGTCGAGCCGGGACCGGCGATCCTGTTCGGCACCGTCGTCAGCGAAGGCGGTGTCGCCTACAATGCGTTCGTCCTCGCCGACGGCGGCAGAGTGCTCGACCGGACCCTCAAGCGCGAACTGCCCAATTACGGCACGTTCGACGAGAAGCGCATCTTCGCGCCGGGGCCGCTGCCGAAGCCGATGGAGTTCAAGGGAGTGAAGATCGGCGTGCCGATCTGCGAGGACATCTGGCAGGAGATCGTCTGCGCGCACCTTGCCGAAGCGGGCGCGGAAATGCTGCTTGTCCCGAACGGCAGTCCCTACGAGCTCGACAAGGACGACATCCGTTATCGGCTGGTGCGATCGAGGGCGCTGCAGACTGGGCTGCCGATTGCCTATCTGAACCGAGTCGGCGGCCAGGATGAGCTGGCGTTCGACGGCTCATCCTTCGTCGTTCACCCCGACGGGGAGCGCGTGGTTCAACTGTGCGACTGGGAGGAATCGCTGCTCGTCACCGACTGGGAACCCACGAGCCAGGGATGGCGCTGCACGACGCGCGAGACCCATGTGCTCGACAGCTTTCCCGAGGATGTCTACCGCGCAATGATGGTGGGCCTAAGCGATTACGTGGCCCGCAACGGTTTTTCGGGCGTGATCCTTGGCCTCTCCGGTGGAATCGACAGCGCGCTTTCCGCGGCGGTGGCGGTTGACGCGCTCGGGCCCGAGAAGGTCTGGTGCGTGATGCTGCCGTCAAAGTACACGAGCGACGAAAGCCTCGCCGACGCGCGAGATTGTGCACGACTGCTCGGCTGCCGTCATGACGTCATCTCGATCGCTCCGGGCGTCGAGGCGATTGACGCAATGCTTCCCCGGCTAAGCGGCCTCGCCGCGGAGAATGTCCAGGCGCGCTTGCGGATGGTGACCCTGATGGCGCTATCCAACGCCGAGGGTCAGATGCTGCTCACGACCGGCAACAAAAGCGAGATGAGTGTCGGCTATGCCACCCTCTACGGCGACATGGCGGGCGGCTACTCGGTTCTGAAGGATGCGTACAAGACGACCGTTTTCGCTTTGTCTCGCTGGCGCAACCGCAATAAGCCGGAAGGCGCGTTCGGCCCCGACGGACCGGTCATGCCGGAGAATGTCATCACCAAACCTCCGACGGCCGAGCTCCGGCCAGGACAGAAGGACGAGGACAGCCTTCCGCCTTATTCGGTGCTCGATCGGATACTCGAAGGCCTTGTCGACAAGGAATTGTCGGTGAAGGAGGTCGCCGCCGCGACCGGCGAGGATATTGCGTTGGTCAGCGACATCGAATCGAAGCTGCTCAAGGCCGAATACAAGCGCCGCCAGGCGCCGCCAGGGGTGAAGATCGGCAGCAGGAACTTCGGCCGCGATCGCCGTTACCCGATCAGCAACTTCTTCCACACCGACCCGCGCGCGAAGCTGCCGCGATGAGCGTCGTCACTCGCTTTGCGCCGTCGCCCACCGGGCGGCTTCACGTGGGCAACATCCGCACTGCGCTGCACAATTTCCTGTTTGCAAAGAAGCATTGCGGATGCTTCGTCCTGCGGATCGACGACACCGACCGGGAGCGCTCGACGGCGGAGTTCGATCGTGCAATCAGCGACGACCTCAGTTGGCTGGGCCTGGAACCGGACAGAATCGTCCGCCAGTCCGAACGATTTGATCTCTACGAGCGCGAGTTCGGGCGTCTCAAGAGCGCGGGCCGTGTCTACGCCTGTTACGAGACTCAGGAAGAGCTGGAGCTTCGGCGCAAGATATTGCTCGGGCGGGGATTGCCCCCGGTGTACGAGCGCAGGCCCGCCGACGCGCCGGCGCCGGACGGCCGCACGCCCCACTGGCGATTCCGGCTTGATCATGATGCGCCGATCGTCTGGAACGACCTGATCCGCGGCGAGCAACGATTCGATCCAAAGCTGCTAAGCGACCCGATTGTGCGCCGGGAGGATGGCAGCTGGCTCTATCTGCTGCCGAGCGTGATCGACGATGTGGATCTGGGCATCACGCACATCGTGCGCGGCGAGGATCATGTCTCCAACAGCGCGGCGCAGATCCAGATGTTCGAAGCTCTGGGCGCAACGCCGCCGGAGTTCGCGCACGAGGCTCTGCTCGTAGCCGCGGAGGGTAAATTGTCGAAGCGGCTAGGCTCCTATGGAACCGAGCATCTGCGCGCTGAAGGTGTCGAGCCCTTGGCGATGCTGTCCGTGCTTGCCCGGATTGGCACGTCGCAGCCGGTCGAGCCGACGGCTTCGCTCGATGAGCTTGCTGCAGGCTTCGATTTTTCAACGTTCGGGCGTGCGCCGGCACATTTCGACCCGAAGGAGGTCGAGCTGGTCAACGCGCGGCTGCTGCACAAGCTGGACTATGCCGTGGTTGCTGGCCGTCTGCCCGAAGGCGCAAGCGAACAGGACTGGCTGCTGCTTCGGCCGAATGTCGAGCGGCTGAGCGACTTCGCCGCCTGGTTCGCGGTCCTCCACCGCGACATCGATCCGCCAGAGCTCGGCCACGAAGACCGGCTGCTGGTCAAGGACGCCGCTACGATCGCGGAGAAGCTCGACTGGTCGGCCGAGCCGTGGCGCGCCCTCACCGAGGAGCTCAAGCGCATCTCGGGCAAGAAGGGGCGCGAGCTGTTCCATCCGTTGCGACTCGCGCTGACCGGGCGCGAAAGCGGGCCGGAGATGGCCGGCCTGGTGGCTCGGATGGGGAAGGACCGCGCAATCAGGCGTCTCGAAGCTGCCGCGAAGCGCTGAGCGAATTTTCCTTTACCTTGCCTGACACAAAGCCTCTTCACCATGAACGTGTGATGATGTAACATGTCTGTCGCCGAACCGCTTTGGGAGAGGAGGTTCTTCGATGTTGGCCTATGCAGCGAATCGACCGGTCCCCGGGAAACGCCAGTCGAGCCCCAATGCCTTGCTCATCGTGATCAGCGTTCACGTAGCGCTCCTTGCAGTGGTGATGAGCGCAAAGATGGACCTTCCGCAACGAATCAAGGACCCGCCGATCCGCGTCGATCTATTTCCGAAGCCGACGCCCCAGCAGCCGGTGAAGCCGCCTCAAGCTTCGCAGGCTCAGCACAAGCCCCGGATCACCAATCCGCAACCCGATGTGCTGCTCCCTCCAGCGGCCAGCAAGCCACTGAACTTGGGCCCGGCAACCATCGATCCGGAGCCATTCACAGGCGGCGGCGGTACAGCAGTTACCTCGATCATCCCAAAACCGGCGATCACACCAATTCATCGCGATCCGCGGCTGCTGACTCCACCGAGCGAGCTCAAGCCGCCCTATCCCGCATCGAAGCTCATGAGCGAAGAGGAAGCGACGCTGCGCCTGAAGCTTACCATTGACGAGAATGGCCGGGTGGCGGCCGTTGATCCCGTCGGCCGCGCGGATCCAGCCTTTCTTGACGCCGCGCGGCGCCACCTGATGGCTCACTGGCGTTATCAGCCCGCGAGCGACGATGGGCGGGCGATTGCGTCCTCGATGGTGATTACACTCAGGTTCCAGCTCGACGGCTAGACTCTTTTGCCCTCAATTTGAATCAGACACGACGCACCCGGTGGTGCCAAAGCGGCCCCAGCCGCCACAGCCGTCAAATATCCTTTGATCACATCAGGCTGATGCATGATCTAATTTCGACCTGATGATTTGTGCTGCTCAATGGGCTGGCGGTTCCCCTTCGCCAGCCCTATTTTGCGTTCATGTCCTGGTTTCCCAGCCCCTCGAGCCCGCGTGCGGCGATGCGCGATCTGCTCGCGTTGATCCGCCACAGCGGGCGTGAGCAGAAAATCGGAGCCGCACTTGCGCTGATCGTGACGGCAATCATCGTCTTCGAGTTCGTGATCGACGCGAAAACCGGCAATCCACCGTTACAGCAAGTCACCTTTGTCGAGCTCTACCCGTCGAACCGGACCGACGCGCAGATCGTCGCGGACCAGAAGAAAGACATGGCGGCCAAGCTCGCCGCGCAAAAAGAACGGCAACGCCAATTCCAGAAGCTCGAGAAACAGCTCGGGATGTAGCTGCGCGCGACCGGCGCTTCATGGACGAAGCGCTTCGGTTGGCCGAGGCGGCGCGCGGTCGAAGCGCGCCCAATCCCAATGTCGGCTGCCTGATCATCTCCTCGAGCGGCCGGGTGATCGGCAAGGGCAGCACTGCGCCAGGCGGAAGACCCCACGCTGAAGCCATCGCGCTCGAGCAAGCGGGCAAGCGCGCGCGAGGTGCGAGCATCTATGTGACCCTGGAGCCTTGCGCCCATGATTCGCCGCGCGGGCCCGCCTGCACGGATCTCCTGCTCGCCGCCGAACCGGCGCGCGTGGTGATCGCGCTCAAGGACCCGGATCCCCGCACATCGGGCAAGGGCGTTCAGCGCCTTCGCAGGGCGGGCATCGAAGTCGGCTTGGGTGTCGGTCGCGAAGCTGCCAAGCGCACCCTCGCCGGCTGGCTCACACGCCTCAGCCTCGGGCGGCCGCGAATTACATTGAAGCTCGCACTGTCGATCGACGGCAAGATTGCGCTGCCTTCCGGCGAATCGAAATGGATTACGGGCGAAGATGCGCGTCGCAATGTCCATATCGAACGCGCTCACAGCGATATGATCCTGGTCGGCCGCGGCACCTACTTGGCGGACCAGCCGCGGCTGGATGTGCGTCTACCGGGACTTGAAGAGCGCTCTCCCAGACGGGCCTTGCTCACTCGCGAAGAAGCGATCGAGGACTGGGAAATCCTTAGAAATCCGAAAGATGTATACCGACTTCATGACGTCAACGATCTTCTTGTCGAAGGCGGTTCGAGCACTGCCACCGCCTTCCTCAGCGAGGATCTCGTAGACCGTATCCTGATCTACCGCGCCCCGATCATCGTCGGCGAAGGCAAGTCGAGCTTCGGCTATATCGGGCTCGACGCGATCGCCGACGCGCACGGGCGCTGGCGCTTCGTCGAGGAGGAGCGCCTGGGTGTCGACCGCCTCGAAGTTTACGAGCGGCTGCGCCGGGACTAAGCGCCGGGCCCATGTTCACCGGGATTGTCACAGACGTCGGCACCGTCCGCAGTGCCGAGCAACGCGGCGACCTGAGGCTCGTCATCGGCACGTCCTACGATCTCGAAACCGTCGATCTCGGTGCGTCGATTTCTTGCTCGGGCGTTTGCCTGACCGTCATCGACAAGGGCGAAGACTGGTTCGCAGTCGACGTTTCGGGCGAAACCATCTCGAAAACTGCCGCCGATCATTGGCGCGAGGGCGCGATGCTCAATCTTGAGCGCGCGCTGCGCCTGGGCGATGAACTCGGCGGCCACATCGTCACCGGCCACGTCGACGCAGTCGGCCAAGTCCTGAATAGATCGAGCGAAGGGGATTCGACCCGGATAGGCATCCGCGTGCCGAAACGGCTTGCGCCGATGATCGCGCCCAAAGGCTCGATCACGCTCGATGGCGTCTCATTGACGGTGAACGACGTGCATGACCGCGGCGACGCGACCGAATTTGGGATCAACATCATTCCGCATACGGCGGAGCACACGACGCTCGGGACTTTGAAGCCGGGACAACAGCTGAATGTCGAAGTCGACGTGCTCGCACGCTATTTGGACCGAATGCTTGCGGCCCGCGCACATTAGGAACAGATTTGTTCCTCCTTTCTATCACATCAGAGTGTGATATAGCGCGGCCATGAGTACGACCCTGATCGAGCAGCTCAATGCGATCATCGAAACTGGCGAAGTCAGTCGCGCCGGCCTTGCCCGCGCCGCTGGGCTTCATCCCAATTCGCTCCGCAAATTGGGCCAGCCTGACTGGAATCCGACTGCCGATACGCTCGGCAGGCTCGAAAAACTGATTCAGCGCGGCACCGCCGACGTTCTGGTGGGCACCGAGGCGATCATCAACGAAGCCCGCAACGGGCGCATGTTCATCCTCGTCGATGACGAAAGCCGCGAGAATGAAGGTGATTTGGTCATCCCGGCGCAAATGGCGACTCCGGAAGCGATCAACTTCATGGCTCGAATGGGACGTGGGCTCATCTGCCTGGCGCTCACCAAGGAGCGTGCCGACCAGCTCGGCCTCGAACCGATGACCCGCACCAACCGAAGCCGGATGGAGACCGCCTTCACCGTCTCGATCGAGGCCAAGGAGGGCATCACCACCGGGATTAGCGCCGCTGACCGCGCCCGGACCATCGCAGTAGCAATTGATGCCAGTCACGGTCCCGAGGCGATCGTTTCTCCGGGGCATGTCTTCCCGCTGGTCGCCAAGCCCGGAGGAGTCCTGGTTCGCGCCGGACACACTGAGGCTGCGGTCGACGTTTCGCGCCTGGCCGGCCTCAATCCGAGCGGAGTGATCTGCGAGATCATGCGCGAAGACGGAACGATGGCCCGCCTTGACGATCTCATGGATTTCGCTGGGACGCACGGTCTCAAGATCGGTACGATTCGCGATCTCATCGCCTACCGGCTCAAAAAAGATCATCTCGTCGAACGGGTCGCAATGTCGCCCTTCACGGCCAGCAGCGGCGCTCCGTGGCAGGCGCAGGTCTTCCGCGACAAGTCCAGCGGGGAGGAGCAGCTGGCGCTCATTCACGGCACGCTTGATCCGACCCAGCCGGTGCTGGTGCGCATGCACAGTCTCGATCTGTTCGCCGATCTGATCGGCGAGTCTTCACCGCGTTCCGGAGTGCTCCAGGGCGCAATGCGCATGATCGAACAGCAAGGCTCGGGCGTGGTCGTTGCGCTTCACGCCGCTGCGCAGGGCTCGCTGTCGCGGTCGATCGATCTTCGCGCGGGCAAACCCGCCGAGAGCGGCGATGCAGTCCGCGGCTATGGTACCGGCGCTCAGATCCTGGCAGCGCTCGGAATCCACGATATGATCCTTCTGTCGAACACCCACCACTCGCCGGTCGGTCTGTCGGGCTACGGCCTCGCAATTGTCGAGGAACGACCGATCGAGGTGGCTTGCTGATGTCCACCATTCTATTGGTCGAGGCGCGTTTCTACCCACGTCTCAACGACATGCTGCTGAACGGCGCCCGCAACGCGATCGAGGCCGCCGGGCACAGGCATGAGACGCTGACCGTCCCCGGCGCGCTCGAACTTCCCGGCGCGATCGCGCTCGCCGCTCGCAGCGGCCGTTTCTGCGCCTTCGTCGCGCTCGGAATAGTGATCCGCGGCGAGACCTATCATTTCGACCTGGTCTCCAACGAAAGCGCGCGCGGGCTCATGGACTTGACGCTGCAGGGCTTCGCCATCGGCAACGGCATTCTCACGGTGGAAAATGAAGAGCAGGCAATCGTGCGCTGCGATCCCGCGAAGCTCGACAAGGGCGGCGCTGCAGCCAAGGCCGCACTCGCCCTTTATCAGCTTCGCGAGCAATACGCGCCTTAGGCGGCGCGAGCTTCGTCCATCTTCGGATAGTCGACGTAGCCTTCGGCTCCGCCTGAATAATAAGTCGAAGAGTCACCCGGGTTAAGTGCAGCGCCGAGAGCGATCCGCTTCACCAGGTCGGGGTTGGCGATGAACAGTCGCCCGATACTGACCGCATCTCCATCGCCCGCGGCGAAGCGTCGGTGCGCCTCGCTCCAGTCATGATCGCTGTTGATGACGATCTTGCCCGAGTAGAGCGGTCGCATCGCCGGGCTTACCGCGGCTGTCGGAATGGCGCCTGAGGCGGTCGGCTGCTGCGGCTCGCGAAGCTCGATCCACGGCACCTTCAGCGCCTCGAGCCGCTGCGCGACCGCAATGAAGAGCGCGATCGGATTGCCGTCTTCTACGCCCTGGACGTAAATGTTGGGCGAGAAGCGAATTCCGACATGTTCGATCCCGATCGCGGCACCGACCGCTTCGATGACTTCGGTCATGAACCGCAGGCGATCGACTATCGCGCCGCCATATTGGTCGGTTCTGAAGTTCGCGCCGTCGCGCAGGAACTGGTCGACAAGATAGCCGTTCGCGCCGTGAATCTGGATGCCGTCAAAGCCCGCCAGAATGGCATTTCGGGCCGCCTTCGCATAATCGGCAACGATCCTTTTGATGTCATGTTCGCTTGCCGCCCGGGGCTCGACATAGGGTCTCTTGCCGTCCCAGGTGTGCGCATAATCCGGAGCGGTCACTGCCGAAGAGGAGACCGGGTCGAGGCCGCTTACGCTCGGATGGACCAGACGCCCCATGTGCCACAGCTGCGCGACGATCCGGCCACCACGATCATGGACTGCATCGGTAACGAGCTTCCAGCCATCGACCTGCCTCTCGTTCCATAGTCCCGGTGCGCCTGGCCAGCCGAGGCCCTCGCGGCTGATTCCCGTCGCTTCGGAAATGATCAGACCCGCACTTGCGCGCTGCGCATAATAAGCGGCCATCAATGCGTTGGGGATCGCTTCGCGTCCGGCACGCGCACGGGTCAAAGGCGCCATCACAATTCGGTTGGGAAGCTCGAGCGCTCCCATGGTCAGAGGATCGAACAGGTCGGACATAATTTCTCGGCAATTGCCCTCGGTGAAACCGCCCACACAAATAGGTACAGCGCAAAACTGCTGGAACCGCGCTTCTATCGTGAGCCCGATAAGCCAGGCTTATGAAATCCGCAGGCACTTCCGGGTTTCGCCATTCCTCCGAAGCCCCTAACCAGCGGCAGTGCGCCGTTCCCCCGATCATCCTTTCGCTTTCCCGGCAGTGGTTGTCGGCAGCAGCGCGCTCGCCTTTGGGCCCTGGCTGGTGCGCTTGTCGGGTGTGGGTGCGGTCGCGGCGGGATTCTGGCGTCTTGCGCTTGCGCTCCCATTCCTGTTCATGATCGCGGCAATGACCGGGCAGCCCGTCCATTGGCCGCGGCGCAAGCTCGCAATGCTGGTGGCGCTGGCGGCATTCTTCTTCGCTGCCGATCTCGCCGCCTGGCACGTCAGCATCCATATGACCAAGCTCGGCAACGCCACCTTGTTCGGCAATCTTTCGGGCTTTGCTTTCGCCCTCTGGGGACTGTGGATTGCGCGCCGCCTGCCGTCGCGGACGCAAGGCCTGGCGCTCGGTCTCGCCGCTGTCGGTGCCGCCTTGCTGATGGGCAGCAGCTTTGAGCTGTCACCTCGCAATTTCGCGGGCGATTTGCTCGCTCTGACTGCGGGACTGCTCTACGCCTGCTATCTCATAGCGGTGCAGCAGTCGCGCGGGTCCTTAAGACCGATGCCGCTTCTTTTTCTGTCGAGCATGCTGGGTGCACTCATGCTTTTGCCCGTCTCGCTCCTCGCGGGGGAACAGCTCATCCCGCATGACTGGACCTTTGTGCTTCTGCTCGCGCTCGCGAGCCAGGTGATCGGCCAAGGTCTGCTCGTCTATGGGATCGGTCATTTGCCGCCGCTAGTCGTCGGCCTTGCGCTCCTTGTTCAGCCCGCCATTTCGGCCTTCACCGGATGGATAGCCTATGGCGAGACGTTGTCCCCTGTCGATTGGCTCGGTGCTCTTGCGATCGCTGTCGCATTGGTCCTCGTTCGCCTCCCCGAGCGGGGGTTGCGCGAGCCCGCCGTTCAGCCCAGTTGAGCCTGGTGGAAACGGCGAGCCCCCTCGAACTGCTGCGCCGCCGGCTCGCGCTTGCAGTCGGCGAGAATGCAGTGTTCGACGGCTGGACGCGTGCTGCGATCGACAGTGCTGCAGGCCAGCTCGGAATCGATCCGATCCAGGCCCGCCTGGCAATGCCCAAGACCCAGACGGGGATGATCGACGTCTACGTCCAGGAGGTCGATCGCGCGCTGCAAGCCTATTTCACCTCCGAGCGCCTCGCGACGCTCAAAATTCGCGAGAAGATCAGGGCGCTCGTGTGGCGGCGACTCGAGATGATGGGACCGGCACGCGAGGCGGTGCGGCGGGCGCTGGCGATTTTGGCAATGCCGCAGAATGTGCCGCTCGCAGCCCGAATCGGCTGGCGGACTGTAGATCTCATGTGGCGGATCGCGGGCGACACCAGCACCGACTTCAATCACTACACGAAGCGGACGACGCTGGCCGCAGTCTATGGCTCGACCCTGCTCGCGTGGCTGGACGACAAGAGCGAGGCTTGGGTCGAGACTGCGGCTTTCCTCGACCGGCGGATCGACGAGGTGATGCGCTTCGAGAAGTTCAAAGCCGAATGGCGCGGTTCGTCGGAGCGCTTCAGCGTGTCGCGCTTCTTGGGGCGGCTGCGCTATCCGCCTAGGTAAAGCTGCGTATCGAGTGTTCGGCCGCGAGCAGCTATTTCCACTATGGAATTCTTAACTCGTTAATGATAATCACTCGCAACAATGAACGCGCCCTTCCATCCCGACGTGATCAGCCTCGACCGGCTTGCGGTCGGCACAAGCGCGCGCGTTTCGTCGGTTGATTGGGCTGCGCTCGATGCGGGCGAGGCCTGCCGCCTCAGGCATTTCGGCTTCGATGAAGGCGTCACCGTGGAGCCGCTTCACCTCGGGCCCTTCGGTCGTGACCCGATCGCAATCCGTGTCGGACGCATGACCGTTGCCATTCGACGGCGGCACGCCGGCGCCATCAGCGTCATTCCGAGCAAGTGAATCCGCTTCCGCTCGTTGCCGTGGCCGGCAGCCCCAATGCCGGCAAGAGTGCCCTGTTCAATGCGCTCACCGGCGCGCGGCAGAAGGTCGGCAATTATCCCGGCGTCACGGTCGAGCGGCATTCAGGGCGTTTGACCCTCGCCGACGGCCGCCCAGTCGAGCTGGTCGACCTCCCCGGCGCCTACAGCCTCGAATCGGCCAGTCCTGACGAAGCCGTCACGCGCGACGTGCTGCTCGGCAAACAGAAAGGCGAGCGGCGCCCCGACGCGCTGGTGATCGTCGTCGATGCCTCGAACCTCGACAACCATTTGCGCTTCTCGCTGCAGCTGCTCGAGCTCGGCCTGCCGACAATCATCGCGCTGAACATGATCGATCTTGCCAAGCGCGACGGCCTCGAGCTCGACCCGAAAGCGCTGGAGCGCGAGCTCGGCGTCCCGGTAATCGAGACCGTGGCTGTCCGGCGCCGCGGAATTGCCGAACTCCATGCAGCGCTCGACGACATGCTCTCCGCGCCCTTTTGCGGCGTCCATGAGCATGTGAAGAGCGATCTCATCAATCTCCAGCGGCGCGCCCGAGAGATCGCGACCGTGGCGGTGGTCAGCGAGACTCCGGTCCGCCGCTGGACGCACCGACTCGACGCGGTCCTGCTCCACCCGGTCGTCGGCCCGATCATTCTCGCTGCGATCATGTTCGTCATGTTTCAGGCGGTGTTCGCCTGGAGCGAGGCGCCAAAGTCGTGGATCGAGACCGGAGTAGCAGCGCTCTCGAACCTGGTCAGTGGAGCGCTAACCCCCGGCCTCGTGCGTTCGATGATCGTCGACGGCGCGATCGCCGGAGTCGGGGCGGTGATCACCTTCCTTCCGCAGATTCTGATCCTCTTCTTTTTCATCCTGCTTCTGGAAGGCACCGGTTACATGGTTCGCGCCGCCTTCCTGATGGACCGACTGATGCATGGGGTCGGATTATCGGGTCGCGCTTTCATTCCCCTCTTGTCGAGCTTCGCCTGCGCAGTGCCGGGCATCATGGCGACGCGAACAATCGATGATCCCAAAGACCGGCTTACGACGATCTTGATCGCGCCGCTGATGACTTGTTCCGCACGCCTTCCGGTTTACACGCTGATCATCGCGGCCTTCATCCCCAATAGCCGCCTCGCCTGGGGCGTGGGACTGCAGGGCGTTGTGATGTTCGGCCTGTACCTCATGGGCATTGCCGGCGCACTGCTCGCTGCGCTCGTGCTCCGGCGGGGAATATTGAAGGGCGGCGGCGGCGGGTTCATGATGGAGCTCCCCAAATATCAGTGGCCGCTGCTCAAGGACGTTGCGATCGGGATCCTCACCCGAGCGCAACTCTTCCTCAAGCGCGCGGGGACGATCATCCTCGGCACAACGATTGTGCTTTGGGCATTGGCAAGCATCCCTCAGGCCGGTCCCGGACAGAAGCAGAGCGAGGTGTCTGTCGCCGGCCATATTGCCAATGGCATCGAGCGGGTCGTGCGACCGATCGGCTTCAACCATGACATCAGCCTTGCGCTTCTGCCGGCGATGGCCGCCCGTGAAGTGTCGGTAAGCGCGATAGCGACGGTTTATTCGATCGATTCGCCCGACGAACAGGCGAGCGCCACCAAGCTCCAGGACCGGCTCCAGCACCGTTGGTCGCTGGCCACTGCGCTGGCTTTTCTCGCCTGGTTCATCTTCGCCCCGCAATGCATCTCGACGATTGCCGTCACGCGCCGCGAGACCAATGGCTGGAAATGGCCGTTATTCATGGTGACATATCTGTTCGCACTGGCCTATCTCGCTGCTGGAGCGACCTATTGGATTGCGGTCGCTGCGGGACTCGGAGGAACGTGACATGGCGGGCGTGAACAAGGTGATCCTGGTCGGCAATCTGGGCGCGGACCCGGAAGCGCGCTCGCTCAACAACGGCGGTGAAGTGGTCAACATGCGAATCGCCACGTCGGAGCAATGGAAAGACCGCGACGGCAACCGCCAGGAGCGGACCGAATGGCACAATGTCGTGATCTTCAACGAGAATCTCGGCCGAGTAGCGAAGAACTATCTCAAAAAGGGCTCCAAGGTCTATCTTGAGGGCCAGCTGCAGACCCGCAAATGGACCGACCAATCGGGCAACGACCGCTACACGACGGAGATCGTGCTGCAGCGCTTCCGCGGTGAGCTGGTGCTGCTCGACAGCCGCGAAGGGGCCGGCGGCGGCCGGAGCGCCTTCGGCGAGGATTATGATGATTTCGGCGGAGGGACGCGTGAGCGCACCCAGTCGCGCCCGCAGCCGGCCGCGTTCGACACCGATCTCGACGACGACGTTCCGTTCTGACGAACGGAATTAATTTTCCTCTTTGCGCCCTTTCAACCCGGCAAGGACTGCAAACGGGCTCGCCTGCTCCTGGGTCATCACTCCTGCTTCCCTCAGCGCGGCTTCCGCGCTTGCACTTCTTGGATAGGGATCGAGACTGAGCGCAAGCGTATCGGCGAGCGCGCTGCCGAGGTCGATGACTGCGCCATCATGGAATAAAGTGTCGCAGTCGACTTCGCCGAGCTCGACCTCCTCGTCGGGGCGGCCGGTCGGAGGCTCGGGCATGAACAGTAGAGCGAACGGCTCGTCGACGTGGGCCGCGACGGGATCGCCAGTGACGACGCAGTGCTGGTCAACCGACGCGAGCAGCCTTCCCTCCGCACGAACAATTGCGCCTGTGCGCGATAGTGTCACATGCGCTTCGAGCCGCTCCAGAGAAGGCAGGCCGAGCCGCCTTGCAATTTGGCGGCACTCGGCCTCGTCGGCAGCGAGGTCGAGCCGCTCGCCGTCGCGGATCTGATCGAGCCGGAGCTGGTGGGCAAAGCGGTCGTTCATTGCATGGTGCCCTGTCCGAGCTCGACGAGCGAGCTCGCGCGGAGCCGTTCAAAAAGCTGCTTCAGCGCTTGAGCGCTATGCGCCAGCGACTCTTGGGCGATATCTTGCCTATAGAGGCTTTCCAGCGTCGCTTTAACCCAATCGCGCTCACCTCGGCTCACCGACCGCCACAATTCGGTGCGCTTCGCGAGGATGCTGACCAGTTTTCGCACGGTTCGTCCAAGCGTCGGGTCGCCCACGCCGAGCTCACGATGTTCGCTCTCCATCACTTCGATAAACCGTTCGGTCAGCGCTACGGATGCGCGATTGCCGGAATCCCCTTCCCGCTCGAGCCGCAGCAAAGCGAGCGCGATCAAGGTTGATAGCACTGCAAAGCGGCCATCGAGCGTGTCCGGAACATGCCCTTCAACATACCAATGGGGCCGGCGGGCCTCAGTGGTCAGTGCTGCAAACAGCGCCGCGCCGCGCGCCGGCTCGGCCGTTAATCCCCGGAACAGGAACTTCAGCATAGGTCCTTCTTTGAGGAGCATTGTCTTGCGTCGCTCCCAGCGTCCCGCATATTGAGGCCGGCGAAGCCGCAGACAAGGCGGCAATCCAAACGAAGGTTCCCTTAAATGAAGCTTGGCGGATTGAAGACGGCGATACTCCTCGGCACGGTGGCGCTCGCCGGCTGCTCACAGATTCGCCAGCACAAGGGGGTCGTGCTGGATCCGCAGCTTGCGAGCGCGATCCAGCCGGGCGTCGACAATAAGGATTCGGTCGAAAAGTCGCTCGGCCGGCCGAGCTTCATCGGCCAGTTCACGCCCAATGACTGGTATTATGTCTCGCGCGACGTGAACGACGTCGCCTTCCGCAATCCCAAGGTCGTCAAGCAAACCGTGCTCATCGTCCGCTTCGATCAGAAAGGTAATGTCGCTTCGGTCCAGCGCACCGGAAAGGAGCTGGTGTTGAACGTGGATCCGACGAAACGCAGCACTCCAACCTTGGGCCGCAAACGCAGCTTCTTCGAGGAGCTCTTCGGCAACATTGGCACCGTCGGCTCGGGCGGACTTGGAGGTTCGCAGAACCCCGGCTCCTGACGGCTTGAGCGGCTTCCTAGCCGCACCTGTTTCGCTTAAGCCGCAGGAATGACTGCGACGCCTGCCGGCATGACCTATGCCGATTATCTAAAGCTCGACCAGCTCCTCGGAGCGCAGCAGCCGCTGTCGGACCTTCACGACGAAATGCTGTTCATCGTCATCCATCAGACCAAGGAGCTGTGGATGAAAGAGCTGCTGCACGAGCTTCGTTTCGCAATCGCGCTCGTGACTGGGGATCGCTTCGCCGAAGCCTATAAGGCGATGGCCCGAATCAGCCGGATTCAGGCTGTCATGACCCTCTCATGGGACGTGCTTTCGACGCTGACACCCGTCGACTATCTGAAGTTTCGGAACGTCCTTGGCACCTCTTCGGGCTTTCAGTCCGAGCAGTTCCGGGAAATCGAGTTCCGGCTCGGCCTAAAGGAGCCGAATTTCATCAATCATTATGAGGAAGGCAGCCGCGAACGGGCAGCTCTTGAGAAGGCCCTGGTCGAACCGAGCCTGCGCGAGTCGGCGCTCGCTGCGCTTGAGCGTGCCGGCTTCGAGCTTGGCGACCGTTCGGTGGAAGCGCTCAGCGCGGCCTGGCTCCAAGTCTATCGCGACGCAGAACGCTGGTTCGACCTGTACGAGCTTGCCGAAAAGCTGGTCGATATCGATGACGCGCTCGCCGCTTGGCGGCACAAGCATGTGCTGACGGTGGAGCGGATCATCGGCAACAAACCAGGCACGGGCGGTTCGGCCGGTGCTCCCTACCTGCGCGCCACGTTGGAGAAGCGCGTCTTCCCTGAGCTGTGGTCGCTGAGGACCGCTCTTTGAACTTCAAGGCGCTGTTCAGCCGAAGCTTGGGAGCCGATCCCGGGCGCCTGCATTTCGCCGCACACAGCCACCACCTCTGGCCCGACGCCAGCTTCCGCGGCCACGTCCAGGCGTGGGAGGATGCGGCGCGGCTCGCCGACCGCAAATGGGACAGGGTGATGGACGAGGTCTGGTCGCAGGCACAGACCGAAGTTGCGGCCGAGCTCGTCACCGATCAGCCGGAGGCGATCCTATTCGCGCCGAACACGCATGAGCTGCTCGTGCGCCTATTCTTCGCGGCATGCCCCGGCCGGCCCAGGCGGGTGCTCACCAGCGAGGGCGAGTTCCATAGCGCGCGGCGACAGCTGGCGCGATGGGAAGAGGCTGGTGCAGCGAGGGTTGAACGCGTTCCGGTTGAACCCTTCGACAGCTTCTCCGACCGTTTTTTGGACCGCGCCTATAGCGGCGCGCACGATTTCATCTTCGTCAGCCAGCTGCTCTTCGGAAACGGCCGCATCTTCAATCGTGTCGAGGAGCTGGCTGCACTGGCGAAGCCCGACGGGCCGTGGATCGTGGTGGACGGCTACCATGCATTCATGGCCCTCGATCGGCCGTTCGGCCAAAGCGCTGCCAGGACTGCGTTCTATCTCGGCGGCGGATATAAATATGCGATGGCCGGGGAGGGCTGCGCATTCATGCATGCGCCGCCCGGTTTCGGCGAGCGCCCGCAGATAACCGGCTGGTTCGCCGAGTTCGAGGATTTGAGCCTGCCTCCGGGCAGCGTAGGCTATGCCAAGGACGCGTCCCGGTTTCTCGGCGCCACCTTCGATCCGTCGGGCCTCTACCGCTTCATCGCCGTGCGAACGATGCTTGCGGAGAACGGCCTCACCACCAAGAGCATCTCCGACTATTGCAAGGCATTGCAGCGGCATTTGCTCGGAGCGGTCGGTGCAACGGCGCTTGCCAAAGCCGAACTGCTCAATCCGCTCGACGGAGACAGTGGCCAACACGCCCGCTTCCTCGCCTTCCGTAGCCCCAACGCGCAGCGCTGGCACGCCGAGCTGAAGACAAAGGGCTGCATCACCGACGTACGCGGCGACGTGCTTCGGATCGGTTTTGCAATCTACCAGGATCAAGCCGACGTTAATCGTCTGGTTCAGCTGCTGGGGGGACTCAAATGACCGATGGCCTCGCGCAGCAGCAACGGCGCGCGCCCTTAGTTCTCACACTGCTGCTCATCGCTTATATTTTCAACTTTCTCGACCGCCAGATCCTTGGAATTCTCGCCCAGCCGATCAAGGCCGACCTTAATCTAAGCGATACCCAGTTCGGCGCCATTGGCGGACTTGCCTTCGCGCTTCTCTATTCCGTGCTCGGGATCCCGCTCGCCTATATTGCGGACAGGACCAGTCGGAGCGGCGTAATCGCGGTCGCGCTCGCCTTCTGGAGCGGTTTTACGGCACTTTGCGGGACCGCCCACACATATGGGCAACTGTTCCTATTCCGGCTCGGCGTCGGCGTTGGTGAAGCAGGCGGCGTTGCTCCCTCCTACGCACTGATCGCTGATTATTTTCCGCCCGAGCGCCGGGCGCGGGCGCTTGCGATCTTCTCGCTCGGAATTCCGCTCGGCCTCGCCGCCGGCACCCTTATCGGCGCCTATATCGCGCACGCGGTCAACTGGCGCGCGGCGTTCCTGGCGATGGGTCTGGCCGGCATCCTGCTCGCTCCGTTGTTGCGATTAGTCGTCCGCGACGTGCCGCGACCCACGGCCGCATTTGCGCAAGCACCGCTCGCCAGCGTGTTCGGGATGCTCGCGCGGAAGCCTGCCTTCTGGCTGCTGGCCTTCGCTTCATCGGCCAGTTCGCTGTGTGGCTATGGGCTTGCCTTGTGGACACCATCAGTGGTGATGCGCAGCTTCGGCCTCGATCTCATCTCGACTGCCAATTTTCTTGCCTCGATCCTCTTGATCGGCGGCTGCGCGGGGGTCTTCGCCGGCGGCTGGCTTGCCGACCGCCTCGGCCACGGTGATCGGGGCTGGTATGCGAAGCTTCCCGCCCTCGCCTGGCTGATCAGTGCGCCGGCCTGGGCTGTGGGACTGATGACTCCCAATCTCTGGGCCGTTTGGCCGCTCCTGCTGATTGGCAATGCGCTCAACATTTTGTGGCTGGGTCCAGTCACGACCGCAGTTCAGCATCTCGTACCGCGGTCCATGCGCTCGACCGCTTCGGCGAGTTTCCTGCTGATCAACAATTTGATTGGCCTCGGCGCCGGGCCGCTGTTCATTGGCCACATCTCCGATCTTCTGAAGAAGAGCTACGGCATTGAATCGCTGCGCTATGCCGCAGTTGGGAGCACGGCCTTCTACTTGCTCGCCGCTGCGCTGATGCTGATCGCGATCAAGCACCTGCGTTCAGCTTGGGTGGATGACGCAACTATCTGAATAAACTGGAAATTTTAGGTTCATCCTAGTGCGCTAGTCCGCTGGTTTCTTGCCATCAGGCGTTGGAACGGCGCGGCGAACGGGCCGTTTTGACGGTTCGAAAGGAGAATTTGCGATGACCAGGCTGTTTCTCGCCGCGGGAGTCGCCGCTCTGGCGATTGCGAGCGCGGCTGCGGCTAAGCCCGGCGGGAATGGCGGCGGCGGCCCCCACGGTGGGGGCGGACCTCCGCAAATCCAGCAGCGCGGCGGTGGCGGCGGTGGCGGCCACGGCGGCGGTGGTCCAGCTGTCTTCATGGGCGGTGGCGGCGGCCACGGTCACGGCGGCGGTGGCGGTGGCGGTTTTGCTGCGCCGGCTTTCCGCGGCGGTGGCGGCGGTCACGGTGGCGGTGGCCGGGCGATCTTCATGGGCGGCGGCGGAGGTCGCGGCCACGGCGGCGGCTACTATGCTGCTCCGGCCTTCAGGGGTGGAGGCGGTCATGGCCACGGCGGCGGATATGCTCCGCGCGCTTTCGCGGGCGGCGGTCATGGCCACGGCGGTGGACATGCTCCGCGCGCTTTCGCGGGCGGCGGTCGCGGCCACGGCGGTGCGGCAATCCAGCGTCAGCAGGGTCGCAGCTTCGCTCGTCAGCAGGCGCGCGCCGCTCAACGTCGCCAGGGTCATGCCCTTGCCCGCGCGAGCGAGCGGCAACAGGCGCGCATGGCTGCGCGTCAGCAGGGCCGCGGGCTGGAACGCCAGCAGGCACGCGCGAACCAACAGCAGATCGGGCCCAATCGCATCGAGCAGGGCCAGAACCGCTTCGCTCAGGCGCAAGCGCTTCGTAACAATGGCGCGCAGCAGCTGCAGCGGGCCGGCGTGTCGAACGATGTCGTGAACTCGGAACGCAACGCGGTATTTCGTAATGCGGAGACAAGCTTCGCCGCCAACGGCACGCGCGGACTGATCGATGGCTGCCCGCCGGGCCTGTGGATGAAGAACAACGGCTGCATGCCTCCTGGCCAGGCGGCGAAGCTGCTTGGCGTACCGCTTGCGACGGCCGCGGCCGCGGGGATCGTCCCACTGAGCATCCTTCCGCAGCCGATCAGTTACCTCTATCCTGATACGGCGGACTATTATTACCGCTACGGCGATGGCTATTTGTATCAGGTCGATCGGAACAGTGCGCTGATCGACTCGATGTTGCCGCTGATTGGCGGCGGCTTCGTGCCGGGAACCTACCTGCCGGCGGCCTACATGGACAGCTACGTGCCGGACTATTACGGCTTCAATGCTTTCTATCCGGACTATGGCGACACCTGTTATCGCTACGGCTTCGGAGTGGTCTATGATACAGACTGCGGCACCGGCTTCGTCGAGGATGTGATCCCGGTCTATGCGGGCGGCTATGGCGTGGGCCAGCTGCTGCCGTCGGCCTACAGCTACTACAACGTGCCGTATCAGTACCGGACGCTCTATTACGACACTCCGGACTATAATTACTGGTATGCGCCTGGAGCCATCTATCAGGTCGATCCGCGCACCAGCATGATCACCTCTGTGGCGGCATTGATGTCTCCGGGCTTCACAATCGGCCAGCCGTTGCCAATGGGTTATGACGCATACAACGTGCCCTATGGCTATCGGGGGACCTACTACGACACCCCGACAGCATGGTACCGGTACAACAATGGCTACATCTACCAGGTCGACCCGACGACTATGCTGGTGACCGCGATCGTTGCATCGCTGCTCACCTGACCGGCGCATGACAAATGGCCTGGCTGTTGGAACCCAATCCGCAGCCGGGCCATTGCGTATCTGGAACAAGGAGGAATGCATGAAAGGCCATGCGTTCGCGCTCGGCATCGGAGCCGCGGCGCTGCTCGCGCTCAGCGCGTGCAACAAGGAAAACAAGGGCCCGAACGGTGAGCCCAAGGCGCAAACCGAAAAGGCGCAGAAGGTCGCCGGGACCAAGACGATCGCCGCCGGCCTCGCGCCAAGCGGCCGGTTTATGGCTGCAGCCAAGGCAGCCGGTCTCGACCAGACGCTCGCGGGTCCAGGACCTTACACCGTATTTGTGCCCGATGACGCTGCGTTCAGCAGCGCTCCGGCAGGCACGTTCGATAACAGTCCCAAGAATCGCCCGCAGCTGACGGCTATTCTCACCAACCTGATCCTGCAGGGGACGGTACTCGGTGCCGACATCGACAAGACGATTGATCGCGGCAAGGGCAAGGGCGTGCTCGCGACGATGGGCGGCGGAACGCTGACTGCGACGAAGGAAGGCGGCAAGACGGTGCTGACGGACTCCGGCGGCCACAAGGCAACGATCACTGGCGCTGACGAAATGTACACCAATGGAGTCGTCCACCACATTGACGCGGTGCTGATGCCTTCGAAGGCTGCCACCCGACCCGCGGTCGGCCAGAAAGTCGGCAGGAAATAGCGCTATATCTTGTGCCCCTTGGGGCGATTCCAAGCCAGATGCAGCTTTCCGCATCATTCCACTTCCGTGTGCCAAACGGCTCGCTATAACATCCGTCCAACGCGTGCGGATGATGGGGCTTTGGCGACATGAAAGCGACGATTGAGCGGGCAACTCTCCTCAAGAGCCTGGGTCATGTCCAGTCGGTCGTGGAGCGCAGGAACACGATCCCGATCCTCTCCAATGTGCTGATCGAGGCGCGAGAGGACGGATCGCTGCGGCTGATGGCGACCGACCTCGATCTTCAGGTCGACGAGACCGTCCAGGCCAATGTCAGCCAGCCGGGCGCGACAACGGTTTCGGCGCACACCTTTTTCGACATTGTCCGCAAGCTCCCCGAGGGCAGCCAGGTTGAGCTGACCGCGGCCGAGGGCAAAATGCAGGTCCTCGCCGGCCGCTCGCGCTTCAACCTGTCGACGCTCCCTCGTGACGATTTCCCGGTTATTGCCGAAGGCGAGCTGCCGACGCGGTTCGAGCTTCCCGCAGCGACGCTCCGCCAGATCATCGAGAAGACGCGCTTCGCAATCTCGAGCGAGGAGACGCGTTACTATCTGATGGGCATCTTCCTCCACGTGATCGACGACCAGATGCGCGCAGCTGCGACCGACGGTCACCGGCTCGCCCGAGTAACCGTGGCTAAGCCCGATGGCGCTGACGGAATGCCTGACGTGATTGTACCGCGAAAGGCAGTGACAGAGCTTTATCGCTTGCTCGAGGAGCTCGAAGGGACCGTCGAGATTTCGCTGTCATCGACAAAGATCCGCTTCGGCCTCGGCAGCGCGATTCTCACCAGCAAGCTGATCGACGGGACCTTTCCGGATTATAACCGCGTCATCCCCACCGCAAACGACAAGCTGCTGAAGCTCGACCCGAAGAGCTTTTCGGCCGGCGTCGATCGGGTGTCGACGATTGCCAGCGAAAAGACACGTGCGGTGAAGATGAGCGTCGACCGCGACAAGGTGACTTTGTCGGTGACCTCGCCCGAGAACGGCGTCGCGACCGAGGAGCTTCCCGCCGACTATGGCTCCGAAGGGCTCGAGATCGGCTTCAATGCTCGGTACCTGCTCGACATCCTGGGTGAGATCGACGGCGACACGGTCGAGGTCCACCTCGCGGATGCTGCCGCGCCCACGCTGCTTCGCGAGAACGACAAGTCCAATGCGCTTTACGTGCTGATGCCGATGCGCGTGTAATCGGCTTGAAAAGATTGCGAGCACAAAGCCATCGAACCTGTTGGACTGTGAACCATTATCCAGTTTGTGCACGATGATCTGCCGGCTGTGGCGCGGGTGGACGACGCCGGAGAATGCCGAAGCTTACCAGCGGATCGTGCACACCGAGGTGATCCCCGGCATCGAGGCACGGAAGATTCCGGGCTTTCGCCACATCGATTTGATGAAGCGGGACCTGGGACATGAAGTCGAATTCCAGACATTGATGTGGTTCGACAGCCTTGCTGCAATCAAGGCGTTCATGGGCGAGGACTACAGCATCAGCCACGTGCCGCCTCAGGCTCGGGCGGTGCTCAGACGCTTCGATGAGCATGCAGCCCATTACGAAGTGATCGACCGCCGCGAACAATAGCGGCTAGACGGCGTCGGTGCCCGTCAGCCGCCTCACCCTGACCGATTTTCGCTCCTACGCTTCGGTGACGATCGAGCCGGGCGAAGGTTTCGTGCTGCTGTTCGGCGAGAACGGTGCGGGCAAGACGAACCTGCTCGAAGCCCTGTCGATGCTGGCTCCGGGCCGCGGCCTGCGGGGTGCATCGCCGCCGGAAATGGCGCGGCAGGGCGGGAGCGGCGCCTGGGCCGTGGCTGCGAAGCTGGGCGAGATCGACATCGGCACCGGCACGCTGATAAACGCGCCGGAGCGACGGAAGGTACGGGTCAACGGCGCCGCCGCGCCGGTAAATTCGCTCGGCGAGTGGCTCTCGGTGTTGTGGCTGACCCCGGCGATGGACCGACTCTTCACCGGGAGTGCGGGCGAGCGGCGGCGATTCCTCGATCGGCTGGTGCTCGCGATCGAGCCGGGCCACGCCCACCACGCCGCTCGCTACGAGGCGGCGATGCGCGCTCGAAATAAGCTGCTTGGAGAAGGATCTTGGGACGAGGCCTGGCTCACCGCGCTGGAGCTGGCGATGGCTGAGCATGGTACCAGGATCGCCGAAGCCCGCGCGCGCAGCGTGGCGGCACTCGATGCTCAGCTCGCACAGGCACCCGAGGACGAATTCGCGCGCGCGGCGATCGGGCTCGATGGCTGGGCAGGAGGCGACCTTGCGTCTGCGCTGAAGGCCAATCGCTCCAGCGATGCCACCGCTGGGCGCGCGACCGAGGGCCCGCATCGGCAGGATCTCGCCGTACAGCATCGCACCAAGCGCATACCGGCCGCCCAATCCTCGACCGGAGAGCAAAAGGCGCTGCTGCTCGGGCTCGTGCTCGCCCACGCGGATCTTGTTGCAGAACGCCGTGGCGAGCCTCCTATCCTGCTCGCGGATGAAGTTGCTGCGCATCTCGACCCGAAGCGCCGCACGGCGCTGTTCGCGCGGCTCGAAGGTCGCGGGCAGGTGTGGATGACGGCCACCGAAGCATCGCTGTTCGAGGGCATCGGCGCTGCGTCGCGCTTCCTCGTTCAGCCGGGGCAGGTCGGTCCGGTCTGACCGCCGGGTGGACTTATCGACTTTTACCTCTATATTGCATTGCAGCACGAGGCGCTTTTTCGAAGCGGCGTGAAGGCTACCGATCCAGTCGGAAGCAGCCCGCGCCTCGATTTTTTCTGCTCTCCTATTCACGCGGGGCGCTTTTCGACCCCGCTCGCGGCTTGCGCACCCCTGCGCCGGCCGCGCGCTAATATCTGGAACAAATTCAATGTCATTCGTCACACTGGGGCTTTCAAAGCCACTGCTCGATGCGCTCGCCGCGAAAGACTATTCGCAGGCAACGCCGATCCAGCGCCAGGCCATTCCGACCGTTCTTACCGGACGCGACCTTCTCGGCATCGCCCAGACCGGGACCGGCAAGACGGCGGCGTTCATGCTCCCGTCGCTCGACCGCCTCGCTGCTGCGCAACGTCGCGCCAAGCCGGGCCAGGTTCGGATGCTGGTCCTTGCCCCCACGCGCGAGCTCGCTGCGCAAATTGCGGCGAGCGCCGAAGCCTATGGAAAGTTCATGCAACTATCGGTGGGCGCGATCTTCGGCGGCGTTCCCAATCACAAGAGCGTGCGCACCGTCGCGCGCGGTCTCGACGTGCTGGTCGCGACTCCGGGGCGCCTCCTCGACCTTATCGACCAGCGCGCGCTGTCCTTGCGCGAGCTTGAAATCCTGGTCCTCGACGAAGCCGACCAGATGCTCGACCTTGGTTTCATCCACGCGCTGAGGCGCATCGTCAGCCTCGTTCCGGCCAAACGGCAGACCCTGTTTTTCTCGGCAACCATGCCCAGGGCGATCAAGGAGCTTGCCGACAAATATCTGACCAACCCGGCCGAAGTGTCGGTCACTCCGGCTGCGACCACCGTCGAGCGCATCGATCAGAGCGTCACGATGGTCAACCAGGCCGAGAAGACTGCGCTGCTCGCCATGTACTTGCAGTCGAAGGCGGTCGAGCGGGCGCTGGTGTTCAGCCGTACCAAGCATGGCGCAGACAAGATCGTTCGTCAGCTCGAAGCTGCGGGCATCGCCGCAGCTGCAATCCACGGCAACAAGAGCCAGTCACAGCGCGAGCGGGCCATCGCTTCATTCCGCTCCGGCCATGTGCCGGTACTGGTCGCGACCGACATCGCAGCCCGCGGAATTGACATTCCCGGCGTCAGCCACGTCATAAACTTCGACCTGCCGGACGTGCCCGAGCAATATGTCCACCGTATCGGCCGGACCGCTCGCGCCGGAGCGGAGGGAATTGCCGTCGCCTTCTGCAGTCCCGACGAACGGGGAAACCTTCGCGATATCGAACGGACGACGCGCCAGCGAATTCCGCTCAGGCCCCTTCCGGCTGACTTCATGGTCGCAGCCAGCGCGTTCAACCGTCTCAAGCCGGCGCCAAAACCCCAGGCGGAAAGACCCTCGACTAAGACCGATCGTCGAAGTGAGGGGCAACGACGCCAGAATCGCAACGGTTCCCAACAGCGGCACCCGCAGCGCAGCGACGGCCACTCGGCGCATCGGCCCGAGGGCGGCCTGCCGAAGCGCAAGTTCCGCGGTCGCCGGCGTTTCGGCGGCCAGCGCCGGGTGCAAGGCTAGGAGAACCGCGCGTCGCGCGTGCGCGCCCACGCACGCGCGCATGCGCGTGACTTCGACCGCAAAATCCCTATATCTGGACTATGGCAACAGACCCCAATTCGAATTCCTACGGCGCCGACAGCATCAAGGTCCTCAAGGGGCTCGACGCCGTGCGCAAGCGCCCGGGCATGTACATCGGCGACACGGACGACGGCTCGGGTCTCCACCACATGGTCTTCGAGGTTTCGGACAATGCGATCGACGAGGCGCTCGCGGGTCATTGCGACCGGATTCTCATCCAGCTGAACCCCGACGGGTCGGTCACGGTCGAAGACAATGGCCGCGGCATCCCGACCGGAATCCACCCCGAGGAAGGCGTTTCGGCGGCCGAGGTCATCATGACCCAGCTCCATGCCGGCGGGAAGTTCGAGAACACGTCCGACGACAATGCCTATAAGGTCTCCGGAGGTCTCCACGGCGTCGGCGTGAGCGTCGTCAACGCGCTTTCCGAATGGCTCGACCTCACCATCTGGCGCGACGGCGAGGAGCATTTCATGCGTTTCCGCCACGGCGATGCCGAAGCCCCCCTGAAGGTCGTCGGTCCGGCACCCGAGGGAAAGAAGGGCACGCGCGTCACTTTCCTGCCCAGCCCCGACACCTTCAAGATCACTGAATTCGATTTTGAACGCCTCGAGCACCGCTATCGCGAGCTCGCCTTCCTCAACTCCGGCGTTCGCCTGATCCTCGCCGACGCGCGGCACGAGGAGAGAGTCGAACACGAACTTTATTACGAAGGCGGCATCGCCGCGTTCGTCAAATATCTCGACCGCGCCAAGAGCGCGCTGTTCCCAGAGCCCATCGCCATTTCGGCGGTGCGCGACGGGATCGGAATCGACGTCGCGCTCGAATGGAACGACAGTTACTACGAGAACGTCCTGCCGTTCACCAACAATATCCCACAGCGCGACGGCGGCACGCACATGGCAGCTTTCCGTGCCGCGCTTACCCGCACGATCAACAATTATGCCGAAAAGTCGGGCATGCTGAAGCGGGAGAAGGTCACGCTGACCGGCGAAGATATGCGCGAGGGCCTGACCGCGATCGTCTCGGTCAAGCTGCCCGATCCCAAATTCAGCAGCCAGACCAAGGACAAGCTGGTCAGCTCCGAGGTTCGCCAGCCGCTCGAAAGCCTGATGAGCGACAAGATGAGCGAATGGCTGGAGGAGCATCCTGCCGACGCGCGTGCGATCATTCAGAAGGTGATCGATGCCGCCGCAGCGCGGGAAGCCGCACGCAAGGCGCGTGAGGCGAGCCGCAAATCGGTATTGGGAATCGCATCACTGCCAGGCAAGCTCGCCGACTGCCAGGAACGCGATCCGGCCTTGTCCGAACTGTTCCTGGTTGAAGGCGACAGTGCCGGTGGTTCTGCAAAGCAGGGCCGCAACCGCCACAATCAGGCGATCCTTCCGCTGAAGGGCAAGATCCTCAATGTCGAACGCGCGCGCTTCGACAGAATGCTTGGCTCGAAGGAGATCGGAACTCTGATTCAGGCACTCGGTACGTCGATCGGCCACGAGGAATTCAACCTCGAAAAGCTGCGCTATCACAAGATCGTGATCATGACCGACGCCGATGTGGACGGTGCGCACATCCGTACGCTGCTCCTGACCTTCTTCTACCGGCAGATGCCGCAGCTCATCCAAGCAGGCCATCTCTTCATTGCCCAGCCGCCGCTCTACAAAGTCAGCCGCGGTCGCTCGGAGGTCTATCTCAAGGACGACGCGGCGCTCGACGATTATCTCGAGGAAGCGGGACTCGAAGGGTTGGTCCTTGACACGCCGGAGGGGCAGCGCGGGGGCAACGACCTAAAGGCAATGGTCGATCACGCTCGCCGCATGCGGACCTTGATGGGTTATGCACCGCGCAAATACGATCCGGCGCTGATCGAAGCTCTGGCGATCAACGGGGCGCTGAAGCCCGACCTCGATCGCGAAGGCAAGGAAAAGGCGATCGCCAAAGTCGCCGACTGGCTGAACGCCGGCGATCCCGAGGCGAGCTGGTCGGGCGAATTGGCCGCCGAGGGCGGCTATTTGCTGAAGCGGCTGTGGCGCGGAGTGACCGACGCCCACATCATCGAACCGAGCTTCCTCGTCTCGGCGGAGGCGCGCAAACTCGACGGTCTCGCGAAGGAACAGGCGTTGGCTTATGCGAAGCCCTCGACCTTGCGTACGCTTAAAAAGGGCGCGGTGACCGAGGACAAGTCCGAGCCGGTCGAGGGAGCAGAGGCGGACGGGCAACCGAGCGAAGCCGAGACCAAAGGCAAGCCGGTGAGTGTCACCCGCCCCTCGGAACTGCTCGATGCAGTGCTCGCCGCTGGCCGCAAGGGGCTGTCGATTTCACGCTACAAGGGTCTTGGCGAAATGAACGCCGAGCAGCTTTGGGAAACCACACTCGATCCCTCCAACCGCTCGCTGCTTCGAGTGGAGATCGCGCAGGCAGACGTCGCCGACGAGATTTTCACCCGACTGATGGGCGACGTCGTCGAGCCGCGCCGCGAGTTCATCCAGGAGAATGCGCTCAACGTCGCTAATTTGGACGTCTAGGAAACATTCGGCAGCAACGGCTATTGGCGCTGGGGTGAGCAACGGCCGGACGATAACCCTCGCGTCATACAATATGCACAAGGCCGTGGGGCTCGACGGTCGCCGCGACCCGCATCGCGTGCTGAGAGTCCTTCAGGAAATCGATGCCGATGTCGTCGCGCTGCAGGAGGCCGACAAGCGCATTGGTGGTCGCGGGTCGACCGTGCCGCACGAGCTGATCGACAGCCATGGCATCTACAAGCCGGTGCATTTCGGAGTGCGCCACAAGCGCATGTTCGATAAGGCGCGGCGCCACGCCGACCGCCTGCTCAAGGTCAATACCCGCAACATCGGCTGGCACGGGAATGCGATCCTCGTGAAGCGGCATGTCGGCGTCATCGACTGTGCTGCGCTCGATCTTCCGACGCTCGAGCCGCGCGGTGCGGTCGTTGCCGAGCTTTTGATCGATGACAAACCGCTTCGCGTCGTTGGTATGCACCTCGATCTCTCGGGCCTTTGGCGCAAGCGGCAGATGCGCGCGATTCTCGATGCAATCGCCAAGCGGCCGCAGAAGATGCCGACCGTGCTGATGGGCGACACCAACGAATGGCGGACGGTCGCCGGATGCCTTCAGGAGCTCGAACCCGAGTTTCACCTGGCGCCGACCGGGCCGAGCTTTCACGCCCGCCATCCGGTCGCAGCGCTCGACCGCATCATCGTTCACAAGGATCTCAGCATCGAGGCCGCCGGAGTGCACATGAGTCCCGTAGCGCGGCGTGCGTCGGACCATCTCCCGATCTGGGCGCGCCTAAGCGCATAATCTGGACTAACCGGCGATCTTCCGTAGCCGCCGGCGCTGGATGGACGATCCGATTCCCATCGCCTCGCGATATTTGACCACCGTTCGCCGCGCGACATCGAAGCCCTTGCCTTTCAGAAGGCCGGCGATCGCATCGTCGCTCAAGATCTCGGTCTCGGCCTCGATCAGGGCCCTGATCGCGGCTTTGACTGCTTCGGCGGCTGCGCCGTCGCCCTCTGCGGAAGCGACGCCAGAACCGAAGAAATATTTGAGTTCAAAAAGACCCCGGTCGCACAGCAGATATTTGTTCGACGTGACCCGGCTGACGGTGGATTCATGCATACCGATCGCCTCGGCCACCTCACGCAATGTCATCGGCTTCATCGCCGAGACGCCGCGTTCGAAGAAGCCCTGCTGCCGCTTCACGATTTCGCTGACGACCTTGACGATCGTCCGTGCGCGCTGATCGAGGGCCTTTACGAGCCAGCTCGCGCTTTGCAGGCATTCACTCAGCCACCCCCGCGACGCTTTGTCCTGCGGACCGGATTTCAGTTCCTGATAATAGCGGCGATTGACCAGCAGCCGCGGCAAGGTCGCCTGGTTGAGTTCAACCGAAAAGCCCGCGCGTGTGCGGCGGACGAACACGTCCGGCGTCACCTCTTCGGCCGCATTGCTGGAGAACTGGCAACCGGGCTTGGGATCGTATGCACGAAGCTCGCGGATCATGTCGGCGAGGTCCTCGTCGTCTACCGAGCAGATGCGCTTCAGGTCGGAGGTGCGGCCCTTCGAGAGCAAATCGAGATTGTCGATCAGCCGCGCCATTGCCGGATCGTAGCGGTCCTGACCCTTGGCTTGCAGCGCAAGGCATTCGGCGAGGGAGCGAGCGCCGACGCCCGGCGGGTCGAGGCTCTGGACGAGCTCGAGCGCCTTCTCGATCAGCAGCAGGGGCGCGCCGCTCAGTTCTGCGATTTGCTCCAGCGGTACGGAGAGATAGCCGGTCTCGTCGAGGGTTTCGGCAATGATCCGCGCAAGATCGCCGACCTCGCCCGAGGCGCCGTGGAGCTGATCCAGCAGATGCTGGGCAAGAGAAGCCGGGGCATATTGAACCCGATCGAAATCAAAGGCTTCTTCGCCCCCGCCTGACGTCACGACGTCCGAAAAGCTGTCGGTCTCCAGTGCCTCCGACTGCCAGTCCATGTCGAGCGGCCGGTCGTCTTCGGCCTGGCCCTTGATCAGATCGTCGGCGCCGGGATCGTCGAGCGCTTCCTCGTCTCGCTCCTCGTCGGCAAGAAAATCGCCGACCGGCTGCTCGTCGCCTTCGTCCGAGCGCGTTTCGAGCAGCGGGTTCTTTGACAACTCCTCGGCGATAAAGGCATCGAGCTCGAGGTTGCTGAGCTGCAGGAGCTGGATTGCCTGCCTCAACTGGGGCGTCAGCACCAGCTGCTGCGACTGGCGAATGCTTAATGAGGGCCCGAGTCCCACGGGTCCGTCGATCCGCTAGAGCGCGAAGCTCTCGCCGAGGTAGAGGCGCCGGACCTCCTGGTCGGCGACCAAAGCTTCGGGAGTACCCTGGAACAGCACCTGGCCATCGTAGATGATGCAGGCGCGATCGACGATGTCGAGCGTCTCGCGAACATTATGGTCGGTGATGAGAACCCCGATCTCGCGGCTCTTCAGTTCGCGAACCAGTTCACGGATATCGGCGATGGAGATTGGGTCGATTCCCGCGAAGGGCTCATCGAGAAGCATGATCGACGGATCAGCGGCCAAGGCGCGCGCGATCTCGCAGCGCCGCCGCTCGCCGCCGGACAGCGCCATGGCCGGCGAATCCCGAAGCGCGGCCAGGCCGAACTCGCCAAGCAGCTGCTCGAGACGGTCCTTCCGCTTCTCCTTGTCTGGCTCGGCAGCTTCGAGCACTGCAATGATATTCTCTTCGACGGTCATGCCGCGGAAGATCGACGTCTCCTGCGGCAAATAGCCAAGCCCGAGGATCGCCCGCCGATACATCGGCAATCCGGTAATATCATTACCGTCCAAGTAGATGAGACCGCTGTCGGGTTTCACCAACCCCATTACCGAGTAAAA
Organism: uncultured Sphingomonas sp.; assembly: GCA_966424035.1. Taxonomy (GTDB): domain Bacteria; phylum Pseudomonadota; class Alphaproteobacteria; order Sphingomonadales; family Sphingomonadaceae; genus Sphingomicrobium. The sequence goes on from CBJLMA010000009.1 coordinate 40,274, forward strand.
GCAGGTCGTCTTGCCTGCGCCGTTGGGGCCGAGCAGCCCCACCACCTCGCCGCGATGCACCTCCAGCGACACATCGTGGAGCACCGAGCGCTTATCATATGACTTTGCGATCGAGCGGACTTCGAGGCCGCCATCCATCGGCCGCGCTTCGGCGGCGGGACGTTGAATGGCTGCTGTCTCGTTCACTGCTTCTGCTGGTTCTGGTTCGGCTGGCGTTGGGGGACCGTGAAGTGCCCGGAAACACGCCCGCCGCTCTGGTTGACGCCCGGCGGTCCGCCATCGACCACTGCGCGACCTGAATCGAGGTCGATGACCAGCCTCGAGCCGCTGAGCTGGTTGTTCTCGCGGTTGAGCTGGACGTTACCGATCAAAGTGATGAGCTTGCGGTCGAGGTCGTAGATTCCAAAGTCGCCGCGCGCAGTCTCCGACGGGCTCCGGACGATGACGCCGCCAGCAGCGTCGAGCCTGTGGATCTGGACATTGTTGTTGCTGTTGTCGGTCCCCTGTCCGCCCGAATAAGCGACTGTCAGACGGGGCGTTTCGAGCGTCAGTTCGGACTGAGTGACGTGGACATTGCCGGCAAAGATCGCCCGGTCGGCGCGGTCCTGCACCTCGAGGCGATCAGCCTGAACGTCAACCGGCGCATTGCTGTTGTGACCCTTGAGCGCAGAAACGGGCTGCTGCTGCTTCACTTGCGCAGCAGCTGTGGTCGCAGCAAGCGCGATCAGTGCAAGGATGATGCCAATGGGACGCACAGCCGTCATCTGACCGCGCCTTGCACGATTTTCAAGCGAACACCGCCGTCGAGCACCACGGTGTGGTCGCCAAGGTCTGCATGGACTCGGTCGGCGCGAAACTGTCCGAGGCGCAGCGCACCTTCCGCAGGACCTTGGCTCGCCAATTGGCGCTGATCCATATCGACCGTCACGTCGCTGGTGTTGAGCTGAAAGCCGTCGGCTCCGGAAACCTTGACCGGGCCGTCGATTGCAACTTGCTTGGTGTCGAGATTGTAGTGCCCCTTGTTTGCTGCGATCAGCACCGGACCCTGCTGCTGATTGAGCCGGGCAAACATTCCGTTGATGTCGACCAGCGGAGTGTCGGAACTGCGCTGGATGGCGCGGTTGGCGACGATTTCGAACAGCTGGCCCTTATTGTCGGTGCCGGTGTAGCGCGCCGCCTCGACCCGCATCGACTCTGGCGCGGTTTGCACCTTCTTTTTGTCGAGGATGAAGCTGACGTCGCCTTTCTTGTCGAGCGGCGCCAGGGCAAGAATCACGATCAGCGCGCCGACTGCTGCGGGGAGGCCGATTTTCGTCCAGCGCACGAGCCTGTCGTGCAGGCTCCCGGGCTCGGCCCAGCGCTGCTTGCTGACGCGCTCGGTGCTGCCTGCCTCAACCATCGTGGGCAAAAATGTCCTGCTCTGGCCAGCCGGCGAGATCGAGCAAGGCCCGGGTGGGAAGAAAATCAAAACAGGCCTGGGCAAGCGCCGTCCGGTCCTCGCGGGCGAGGCGCTCGTCGAGCTTCTCCTTGAGCTGGTGGAGGTAGCGAACGTCGCTTGCGGCATAGTCGCGTTGCGCGTCGCTGAGCTCGTCGGCACCCCAGTCGCTGGTTTGTTGCTGCTTCGACAGGTCGACGTTGAGGAGCTCTTTGACGATGTCCTTAAGTCCATGGCGGTCGGTGTAGGTACGCACCAGCCGCGAGGCGGTGCGCGTGCAATAGACCGGAGCGGCCATGATCCCGAGATAGGCGCTCATGATGCCAATATCGAAGCGCGCGAAATGGTAGAGCTTGAGCCGATTCGAATCGGCGAGCAGTGCCTTAAGATTCGGCGCAGAATAGTCGCTTCCACGCCTGAATCGCACGAGATGCTCGTCGCCCTTTCCATCGGACAATTGCACAACGCACAGTCGGTCGCGCCCCGGCACCAACCCCATCGCCTCGGTATCGACGGCAATCGGCCCATCGGCAAATCTCACGTCTGCGGGCAGATCTTCCTCGTGCAAATGGACTGCCATTCTCGCTCCTGAAATAAGGCTCCCGCGCGCTTTAGTCCGCCTCATGGGTTCCTTGCCAGCCCTGTGCCTCACTGAGTCACTAGAGCCCGCCTTATTTTTCTTGTAAGGGCGTGAACGGTGCGTGAGCGGTTTTACGCGCCATGACCGGTTGCGCCATTCAGCCCGAGCGCGTTGGTTTCTGGGGTAGGCGGGCTCATTAAGTTCGGACGGTTCATGGGTTTCGATAGAGGGCGCAAGGGGGACCGCGGCGGGCGCGGCCGCGACAAGCGCGAAAGTTTCGGCGACGAAGGCAATTTCGGCGAATTCGGCTACCAGGAGCGCGGCGGCTACGGCGCCGGACGCGGCGGCGGCTTTGGCGATCGTGGCGGCTTCGGCGGCGGCGGTGGCTATGGTGACCGCGGTGGTGGCGGCGGCGGCGGCGGATTCCGCGGCGGTGGCGGCGGCGGCGGGTTCCGGGGCGGCGGCGGCGGCATGTCTCCGCAGGTCGTTGGCGAGGGCAAGGGCGTCGTCAAATTCTTCAACCCCCAAAAGGGTTTCGGATTCATCGTTCGCGACGATGGCGGAGAGGATGTGTTCGTTCACATCTCGGCGGTCGAGCAGGCCGGTCTCACGGATCTCGCCGACGGCCAGCCGCTCGAATTCACCCTGGTCGATCGCGGCGGGCGCATCTCTGCAACCAATTTGCGGATCGAAGGCGAGCCGATGGCGGTCGAGCGCAGCGGTGGCGCTGGCGCCGGCGGCGGGCCACAGCGCCAGCTGACAGGCGAGAAGGCCAGCGGCACGGTGAAATTCTTCAACGCGATGAAGGGGTTCGGCTTCATCCAGCGTGACGACGGCCAGCCCGATGCATTCGTGCACATCTCGGCAGTTGAGCGCGCGGGTATCCCGACGCTCAACGAGGGTGACCGCCTCGAGTTCGAGCTCGAAGTCGATCGACGCGGCAAATATGCGGCGGTGAACCTTCAGCCGATCAGCTGAGGGTCGTCGACGGGGGCGTTGAGGGCCGGCAGTTCGATCTGCCGGCCCTTTTCCATGTGATTACTGGGCGCTTGCGTAAAAAGCGGCAAGATCTGCCTTGAGTTGCCGGGCCGAGGCCGGGTCGATGTACATCATGTGACCGGCCGGATAGTAGACGTAGCGGATATTGGCGGCGATCTGCGGCTCCAGGGCCAGATGCCGGAACTCATATTCAGCGCCATGAAACGGCGTCGCCAAGTCATACAGGCCGTTCACTGAGAGGATCTTCATTCGAGGGTTCTGCCGCATCGCGTCGGCAAGATCCTCGCTAGTATCCGCAATCTGCTGCCGGCCAGTGGGTCCCTTGTGCTGGAAGTTCCAGCCGTCAGGCCCGCCGCCACCGAAGACCTCCGCATAATTGTTCGGCCGATATGTGAGAGGCGTCTTGTAGCCGAGGTCGCGGAATAGATAGTCGTTCAAAGCGCCAACGAATGCGCCCGTGATCGCGCTGGCTTGAGGATCATAATCCGCGGCCTCGCCGATCGTATCGGGCTCGGTGCCGATGTAGCGCGAATCGATCCGGCCGATCATCTGGTGCCGGTCGCGCAGCAGCTCGCGCCGGAAATGCCCCGGCTCAACCCGCAAGTTCGAGCCAAGAATATAATCGGTCGAAAGCCCAGTCAGCTGGGACATGCGCTGCGCCACCGACTGCCTCTCGGCGTCGCTGATCAAATTGCCCTTCTGAAGCGCCTGCGCATAGGGCCCGCGCGCGAATTCCCGCGCCTCATTGATGAAGCTTTCGAGTGGCGGCTTTCCAGGGATCTTGCCGTGGTACCAAGCGTCGGCCGCATAGGTCGGGAGAAAGTTCACGAGCGACTGGTCACCCTGGAAATCGGCGAAATTGAACACCGTCGAAACGAAGGCGATCCCGTTGAGCTGGACGCCGGCATTCAGAAGAGAATCCGATAAGCCAGCCGCTCGTGTCGTCCCATAGCTCTCGCCGATGATGAACTTGGGACTGTTCCATCGCTGGTATTTGGTCAGGTAGCGCTGGATGGTGCGCGTGAAGGCGTCGATGTCCTTGTCGACCCCGAAGAAGTCCTTGGGCTCGGCCTTGCCGATCTCACGCGACAGGCCGGTGGTCGGGGCATCGATGAACACGAGGTCGGTAATGTCCAGCAAAGTGTCCGGATTGGGGCCGTAGCGGAACGGTGGACCGGGGATCGTCTCCGGCCGGGACGCGTCGACCTTCATCGGACCAAACGAGCCCATGTGCAGCCACATGGTCGACGAACCGGGGCCGCCGTTGAAGAGGAAAGTCAGCGGCCGGGGGCGTCCTGCCGACGGGACCGTATAGGCGACATAAAAGATACTTGCAGTCGGCTCACCCTTGTCGTTGCGGATCGTCAAATGGCCCGGAGTGACGGTGTAGGCGAGACTCTTGCCGCGCAAAGGCATCGAGCGATGCACCGGCTGCGCGTCCTCCTCGATGCTTGCTTTGGCGACATCCTTGTCCTCTTTGGGAGCTTCCGCTTTCACATTCTTCGGCGGGACATCGCCGGCCGGGGGCTCATCGGCAGCAAAAGCGGGCGCGCCCAAGGCGAGCGCAATGGCGAGCAAAGACGAGCGCATCATTGTCCTTTCATCGGGATGGGTCGTCCCTCGACCATGACATAGCCGACGCGTTGAACGGCCGTAGGATCGACCAACGGGTCTCCCTCGACTGCAATCAGATCGGCGGATTTGCCGGGATCGAGAGTGCCAGTCTCGTTGGCAATGCCAAGGAGGTCCGGTCCGCCTTTGGTTGCCGCGATCAGCGCATCGCGCGGGCTCATGCCCCCCTTGGTGACCATCAGTTGGAGCTCTTTGTTGGCCTCGGTATGCGGTGCAACGGCCGAGTCCGTGCCGAGAGCGATCTTGACGCCGCCCCGGTAGGCCATGTTCAGGCCGCGACCCCAGATCGACAGCAGCTGGCGGCCTTTGGCCTCGCTTGCCGGTGTCAGAACAGCTTTTCCGAGCGCTCTCTCGACGCCCGAGAAAGCCATTAACGTAGCGACGAAGTAGGTTCCGTGGGCCTTCATGTCGCGGACGCCCTGCGCATCGATCAAAGTCCCATGCTCGATCGAATCGACGCCTGCCCGCACCGCCGCATCAATGCCTCTTGCGCCATGAGCATGGGCTGCGACCTTCAGTCCGCTGAAGTGCGCCATATCCACGATTGCCTTCATTTCCTCGTCGGTAAAGTGCTGCTCGAGGCCCCGGGTGCCCGGATCGAGGACGCCGCCGGTGGCCATGATCTTTATGACGTTTACTCCCGCCGCAGCGAGCTGGCGTACGACCTTCTGGCATTCGGCCGGACCCGTGCAGACGGAGGAATTGAGGTGCGCTTCATTGATTGCGTTCGCCAATTCCGGAGCCCGGCCGGTGGCCGCATCGGCATGGCCTCCAATGATCGACAGCGCCGCTCCGGACGCCTGGATTCTTGGTCCAGGGTATGCTCCCTCGGCAACTGCGTCGCGTACCGCCAAAATGGCGTTCGTATCGGCATCGAGGTCTCTTACGGTCGTGAACCCGCCACGCGCCATTTCGAGTGCGTGCACCAGTCCGCGCGTTACGGAGTAAGCGGCGGAATATTTCTGCGTGAGGTCTTCGTACCAGGGGCGGCCGGAGTCGAATGTCAGATGGACATGCGCGTCGGTCATGCCCGGCATGACCGTTCGGCCGCGTTCATCCACTACGATTGCGCCCGGCGGAGCGGTGAACCCCGGCTCGATGCGCGCAATTCGTCCTTTGTCCACGATGACCGTCGAGTTTCCGCGCTCGGGCTGGGCGGCATCGACGATCAGGTGGCCAGCCTGGATGGCATAGGTTTGGGCATGCGCTGCTGCAGCAACGGACAGCGCTGCAACGCCTGCTAGCAAGGCTTTGAACATTGGTTCCCCTCCGGACGAGGAGAAAGGCTTAACGCCGCCGGCTCCCGCTTCAAGTTACCAGCGAGAGGAGGCTCGTCACTCGGTCGGCCTCAGCCGCCGGTTTGTCGATCCGTATGCGGCTGATGCGCGGGAAGCGCATTGCGAGTGAGGATTTGTGGCGCCTGCTCTTGTGGATCGAATCGAAGGCGACCTCGAGGACCAGGCTCTTCTCGACCTCGCGCACCGGACCGAAGCGCTGGATCGTGTGGCCGCGGATCCAGCGGTCGAGCCATTTCAGCTCCTCGTCGGTAAAGCCGAAATAGGCCTTGCCGACAGGAACCAGCTCACCCTCTTCGGTCCAGCAGCCAAAAGTATAATCGCTGTAGTAGCTCGAACGTTTGCCGGACCCGCGCTGGGCATACATCAAGACGCAGTCGGCGGTCAGCGGATCGCGCTTCCATTTGTACCAAAGGCCTGCGCGGCGCCCAGCGACATAGGGGCTGTCGCGGCGCTTGAGCATGATACCCTCGATCGACACGTCCCGTGCGTTTAGACGCAGGTCCTCCAGCTCCTCGAAGCTTTCGGCTTCGATCAATTGCGAAACGTCGAATCGTTCTGCGTCAAGGCGAGCGGCAAAGGATAAAAGACGGCCGCGTCTCTTCTCCCATGTCAGTTCGCGCAGGTCCTCTTCGCCCTCGAACAGCACGTCGTAGAGGCGTACGAATGCAGGATAGGCGCCGAGCATTTTCTGGCTGACAGTCTTGCGGCCGAGCCGTTGCTGGAGCGCATTGAAGCTCGCCGCAGCTCCCCCGTGCAGATCGGCGACACCCTGGTCGGAGCCGCGCACGAGCAGTTCGCCGTCGAGCACGCCGGGCGTCAGGAATGCTTCGGCAATGTCCGGAAAGCTCGCCGAAATGTCATCGCCTGTGCGGCTGTAGAGCCGCGTCTCGCCGCCGGCATGAACAAGTTGGACGCGAATCCCGTCCCACTTCCATTCCGCGGCATAATCATCGAGCGGGACCTTGGCCTGTTCGAGCGGATGGGCGAGCATGAACGGGCGGAATACGGGCATTCCGCGCGCTGCCGGTTGTTCGGCGCGGCCCTCGGCCCAGTCGAAGAGCTCCGGGAACGGCGGCCTCAAACCGTGCCACACCTCCTCGACTGCTTCGACCTGGAGACCGAAGGCCTGCGCCAGGGCCTGCTTGGCGAGGCGCGCATTGATGCCGACACGCAGTTCACCGAGCGCGAGTTTCAGCAGAGCGAACCTGCCGGATGCGTCGAGATGGTCGAGCATCGCTGCAAGCACGCGCGGAGCATCCAACTTCGAAGCGGATCGGAGCCGATCGATCGCTTGCGATATGCGGATCGTCGAATCATCCAGTTCGGACGGCTCGGTGCTGCATTTGGGCCAGAGAAGCGAGATCGTTTCGGCAGTGTCGCCGACATAATCCCGACTCATGTGGAAGAGGACCGGATCGATCCGCTCCTCGACCAGCGCGCGGATCGCGGCAGGCTTCACATGCGCGATGTCGAGCGTCCCGGTGAGCGCTGCGAGGCCGTAGCCGCGGTCAGGGTCGGGCGTCTCTTTGAGATAATCGCCGATGAGCTTGAGCTTGGTGTTGCGCGAGCGCGTATAGACGAGGTCGTCGAGCAGCTGCGAAAAGGCGCGCATCGCGCCCTTTAATGCATGAATTGGCCTCGAGTGTCAGTGCAGACGGACAGCAAGCGCTGCAAGGATTGCAGTGCAGTCGCCGTCGGAATGGCTGTCGAGCGCCTCCTCGACATGTTCGAGGCAGGACTGCATTGCAACGCGGTGGCCGGGAAGGAGCGCACGCTGCGCCGAGGAGCGCGCGAGATTCTCCAATGCCGCGAGCCCGTGGGCGGCCGCGAGCTGTCGGATCGCGTCCATACGAGCGTGGAGATCGAGCGGCGAGAGGCGCGGTCCGGCGCCGCGGATTTCGGCAATCCGCAGGCCGACCTCCTTGCGAATTGTGGCGAACGCGTCTGCGGCCATGGCCTGCCTCCTTGATTGAATGGAGGCTCTCTCAAATGGGTTAACAGCTCATTACGGACCTGAGTCGGTTGACAGAATCGCTCCTGTTCGTCATTGGACCGCGCGACTTGAGCGGCCGCGGCCGCTTTTTTCTTTTTCAGGAATCGGGATCGACCCATGGCCAAGCCGGCAACCGTCAAGATCAAGCTCGTCAGCAGCGCGGATACGGGCTTTTTCTACGTGACCAAGAAGAATCCGCGGACTCAGACCGAGAAGCTGAGTTTCCGCAAGTACGACCCGGTCGCGCGCAAGCACGTCGAGTTCAAGGAAGCCAAGATCAAGTGATGCGCTGAGCGCTTGTCGCTCGGAACGAACTCACCTGCTTTTCAACTGCCTTGTTCATGGATGCTGACAACTTCATCCATGACCGCTTCGGCCTGGCCGCTAGGCTTCTTCGCCTCCGGCCTCGCCGGGCCCCGGGCTCTCTCCCGACTCGTTGGCGCGACTCTCGGGGTTGTCGATCTCCGGCTCGTCCTTCGCGCCCTCGGTGGCACCAGCCTGGTCGTCCCTTAGCAACTGATCCACGGTTTCGGCAAAGCGCACGACCGAAATCGGCTTCGACACATAGGCCTGCGCGCCCGCAGCGCGGATCCGCTCCTCGTCGCCGCGCGCCGAATAGGCCGTAACGGCCATGATCGGCACCTCGGCGAGCCGGTCGTCCTTGCGGATCATCCGAATGAGATCGAGCCCGCTCACATGGGGCAGCTGGATGTCTGTGATCACCAGGTCCGGATCGAACTGGCGCGCTGCGTCGAGCGCGTTGCGGCTGTCGGTCACCGCCTCCGGCTGATGGCCATGTGCGGCCAGCAGATCGCAGAACAGCTTGATGTTCAGCGCATTGTCCTCGACGATCAGGATCCTGGCCAAATCTTCCTCACCAACCAATTTGAGCAGTCTTAAGCCTTGCGGCGCCGAAACCAAAATGATCCGGTAGCTCTTGCCCTTGCCGCGCTCGCGGCAACGCTTGGATGCGAACGTCGGGCTCAGCGGTTCATCCATCTGACCGGAATCGGGACGGATGAACTCAGGGCCAGAGCAGCTCAGCCAGCGCTGCTAGCTGCATTGCTGGGCTTTCTGGAGGCGCACGAGCCCGACCTCCTGTCGGTTTCGGCGGAGCTTGGCGTCGAGCCAGAAGACCTCGTAGAGGCGCGGCGCGAGCTCGAGGAAGGAAGCAGATGAAAACCATCCTGATCACCGGCGCGACTTCCGGATTCGGCGAAGCTGCAGCGCGCAAGTTCATCGCCGGCGGTTGGCGCGCGATCGGTACCGGTCGTCGCGCGGACCGGCTGAAAGGGCTGCAAACCGAGCTCGGCGATTGCTTTCTTCCGCTTGAAATCGACATGCGCGAACGCGGGGCTGTCGAAAGCCTCGCGCGGCTCGACGCCCCATGGGGCGAGATCGACTTGCTGCTCAACAACGCCGGACTTGCACCACCGACCACTCCACTTCCGGAGACGGAGTGGGAGCGGCTGCAAACCGTGATCGATACCAACGTAACCGGATTGGTCGTCCTGACCCGAGCGCTCCTTCCGAAGCTCATTGAACGCAAGGGGCAGATCATCAATCTTTCGTCGGTTGCAGCGACCTATCCCTATAAGGGCGGTGCGGTCTACGCGGGGTCCAAGGCCTTCGTTCGCCAGTTCTCACTCGACCTCCGCTGCGACCTCGAGGGGACCGGCGTCCGCGTCACTTCGGTCGAGCCGGGGATGGCCGAGACCGAATTCACGCTGGTGCGAAGCGGCGGGGACCAGCAAGCGTCGGATAAGCTTTACGCGGGTGCCGATCCAATGACCGCAGAAGACCATGCCGAGCTCTTCTGGTGGCTTGCGAACCTGCCGCCGCACCTCAACATCAACACGATCGAGCTGATGCCGGTCCGCCAGAGCTGGGCCGGCTTCGCAGTTCACCGGGAGGCTTGATTCGCGCTCGCGGCAGTGCTTGGGGCGGCGCAATGAGCATCGACCAGCGCCTCGCCCAACTTGAAATCACCTTGCCCCAGCCCGCGGCTCCAGTGGCGGCCTATGTGCCCGCCGTCGAGCAGGCTGGTCTACTCCACATCTCAGGCCAGGTCAGCTTCGCCGAAGACGGCAGCCTGATCAAAGGGCGACTGGGCGAAGACATGCATCTTGACGGCGGAATCGCCGCTGCACGACGGTGCGCAATCATGCTGCTCGCGCAGATCAAGGCCGCGCTCGGCTCGCTCGACCGCGTCGAGCGGGTCGTGAAACTCTCCGTATTCGTGAATAGCGCGCCGTCCTTTACCGATCAGCCCAAGGTCGCGAACGGCGCTTCTGAACTGATGCAAGATGTCTTCGGCGATGCGGGTCGGCATGCGCGAAGCGCGGTCGGAGTTGCGGTGCTTCCCCTCGGAGTTGCGGTCGAAGTCGACGCGATCGTCGCGGTGAAGGCCTAGTTCATCGGCCAGCGTCTACCCAGTTAGGCGCAAATGGCCGACCGCGAAACCGAGATCATTGCCAAGATCGCCTCTGGCGTTGCCCCCTTGAACGCCCGCGCCTGGGATCGCCTGTCCGGCAGCAACCCGTTTGTGAGCCACGCTTTTCTCTCGGCGCTCGAGGATTCGGGGAGCGTCGGCCCAGGCACCGGGTGGACGCCCGCGCCGATCTTGGTCGAAGACGATGCCGACCATCTCATCGCCGCTGCACCCGCTTACCTCAAGAGCCATAGCCAAGGCGAATATGTATTCGATCACGGCTGGGCCGAGGCCTGGGAGCGCGCGGGCGGCGAATATTATCCCAAGCTGCAGGTTGCAGTGCCGTTCACGCCCGTGCCCGGCTCGCGGCTGCTCGGGAATCGCCCGCAACAGCTGCTGACTGCAATCGAGGCCGTCACGGTTCAGAACGAAATGTCGTCGGCTCATATCAGCTTCATCGACGAAGCCGGCGCAGCCGAGTGCGAGCGCCGCGGCTGGCTGATCAGGCACGGCGTCCAATATCATTGGTTCAATCGCGGCTATTCGAGCTTCGAAGACTTCCTCGCGAGGCTCAGCAGCCGCAAGCGAAAGGTCCTGCGCAAGGAGAGAGCTGCCGCCGTGGCCGGGCTCGAGATTCGCACCCTACGCGGATCCGAGATCGGCTCCGCCGAATGGGATGCGATGTGGACCTTTTATCAGGACACCGGATCGCGCAAGTGGGGCCGCCCTTATCTCACGCGCGAGTTCTTCGATCTCGCCGGCGAGCGGATGGGCGATGCGGTGCTGCTGTTCCTCGCCTATCGCGACCTGCGGCCGATTGCCGGAGCACTGAACTTTGTCGGGCGCGATGCGCTCTACGGGCGCTATTGGGGCTGCACCGAGGAGGTGCCCTTCCTTCATTTCGAACTCTGCTATTATCGGGCCGTCGAATGGGCGATCGATCATGGGCTCAAGTGCGTCCAGGCTGGAGCACAAGGCGAGCATAAGATCGCCCGGGGCTACGAGCCGGTGATCACCAACAGCACACATTTCATTCCCAATCGAAGCTTCAGGAGCGCAGTCGCGCAGTTTCTTGAGGCGGAGCGCGCGGGTGTCGCTGCCGAGGTCGAATGGCTACGGCGGGACCTGCCCTATCGCTCGCTTTCGTCCGAATAGATCAGGACTGTCCGGCCGGTCGCATCGGCCATTGCGCGGTACATCGCCGGAGTGGTGAAGCCCCAGGCTGCGTCACCATTGGGTGCAACTGCAATCAATCCGCCCTTTCCGCCAAGAGCCTCGACATCCGCAAGCACGGCATCGAGAGCCTCCTGAATCGGCTGCCCGCAAAGACGCATGCGCTCGGCGAGCTGGTGCGCCGCCACCGCACGGATGAAGAACTCGCCCGAGCCTGTCGCCGAAACTGCGGCCGAGCGGTCGTCGGCATAGGTGCCCGCGCCGATCAGCGGCGAATCGCCGACCCGGCCCCAGCGTTTGGCGGTGAGCCCGCCAGTCGAAGTCGCGACGGCGACATGACCTTCAATGTCGACAGCTACAGCACCCACGGTGCCATATTTGACCTCATCGTCGAAACCGTCTGCCGCGAGCAGCTCCTCGAGTTGGCGCCGCCGCTCCGGGATCTCGAACCAATGATTGTCGACCTGTTCAAAACCATGGTCGCGCGCAAAATCGTCGGCACCATGGCCGGACAGAAAGACGTGGGGCCCTTTCTCGAGGAGTCGGCGCGCGAGGCTGATCGGCGCGCGGGTGGTCCTGAGGCCCGAGACCGCACCGGCGGAGCGCGTGCGCCCGTCCATGATTGCGGCGTCGAGTTCGACGCAGCCTGCCGCCGTAAGCACGCTCCCCCGGCCGGCGTTGAAGCACGGCTCCTCTTCGAGCGCGCGCACCGCCGCTTCGACCGCGTCGAGGGCGCTTTCGCCCTTGCTCAAGATCGCAGCCCCGGCAGCGAGCGCGGTCTCGAGGCCTTCGAGGGCCAAGCGTTCGTGGTCGGGATCGACCCTCCCGCGCCGCATCGACCCCGCCCCTCCATGGATCAAAAGGCGCCAGCCGGTTTCAGTCATGCGCCGAGCATTTAGCCGCACCTCCTGAAGTGCGCCAGTTGACTGCAACTATCATCAGATATTATTATGATATCATATTTAGGAGGAAAAAGTGGCGAACGGGAAAGTCATCGCGCTAACTGCGACGAGCGAGCGATCAGCATCCACTTACAACGGTTACCTCATGCTGCTCCTGCTCCTGCTCGCGATTGTCGGAGACCTGTGGGGCATCCGGCAGCTCGCTGGCGACGCCGGCCAGGCGGCGGGACTGATCATCGCAATTGCCGCGACCTTGGTCTTCGTCCTGGTCCTGCCGGGCTTTTACATGCTTCAGCCCAATCAGGCGGCAGCGATCACCCTTTTTGGAGAATATCGCGGTACCGACCGTGCGACCGGCCTCAGATGGACCTGGCCATGGATGGGCAAGAAGAAGGTCTCAGTACGCGCCAACAACTTCATTTCCGACAAGATCAAGGTCAACGACCTGCGCGGCAATCCGATCGAGATGGCAGCGCAGATCATGTGGCGGGTGGTCGACACGGCGCAGGCGCTGTTCGATGTCGACGATTATAAGCAGTTCGTTCGAGTCCAGGTCGAAGCAGCGATCCGGACCATCGGTTCGCGCTATCCTTATGACGATTTCGATCATCAGGAGATCAGTTTGCGCGGCAACCATGACGAGGTCGGAGCTGCGCTCAAGACCGAATTGATCGCGCGGCTTGCAGTCGCCGGAATCACCATCGACGAATGCGGCTTCACTTATCTCGCTTATGCAACCGAGATCGCCGGGGTCATGCTCCGCCGACAGCAGGCACAAGCGGTGGTCGCGGCCCGCGCGACGCTCGTCGAAGGTGCGGTCAGCATGGTCGAGATGGCGCTCGCCTCGCTGTCCGAAAAGAAAGTGGTCGAACTCGACGACGAAAGACGCGCAGCGATGGTTTCCAACCTGATGGTCGTTCTATGCGGCGAACGCGACACCCAGCCTGTCGTCAACACCGGCACGCTCTACCAATAGGCCCGAGCAGTGCCGGACGGCGAGCGCAAGGCGTATCCGCTTCGCGTCGATCCCATCCTCTGGACGGCGGTCGAACGCTGCGCTGCCGCCGATTTGCGCAGCGTCAACGCCGAGGTCGAATGCCTGCTTCGCGAGGCACTTGCGGCGCGCGGAATCAGGCTCAAGGCGCCGGTCCGACGAAAGCGCGGACGACCGGCCAAGGAGGACAAATGATGAGCGACGAGGGTCCATCATGGTTCGCGCCCAAGCGCTACGGCTACGGCTCCGGCCCGCCGATTTGCTGGCAGGGCTGGGCGGTGACAATCCTTTTCGTGGCGATCGTGATCGGCACGAGCTTCATGCTGAAGGACAAGCCGCTCGCCCTCGTCGCGATTCTGGTCCCGATCACTTTCCTCTTTTGCCTGATCGCCGCCCGCACGACGCGTGGCGGCTGGCGCTGGCGCTGGGGCGAAAAGGACGACGCCTAGCCTACGGAGAGATCTCGCTGCTGGTTGACCAGCCGCCACTCGTCCAGGTCAGACAGCATGATCCGCGCCGCCTGCTCGGCAAGATCCGCTGCCCGCGAAAGGCTTACGTCCTTGCGCAGCTCCTGATCGATCTGCCGGAGGGTGTCGGCAGTAGCCATTGAGCGAACCGCATCACCGCCGAAGTCGCCCTGGAAGCGAATTCCAAACACTGCAGTGCCGAGCGCTGGAAAGCCCGCTGACACCAGCGTGAACCAGTTGCCATATCGGTCAACGAAATGGGAACCGAAGGCGAGGCCGATCAGCGTCAGGACGGAGACCACCAGCGTCGCCGCGAACAGGACGAAGCCCGTCTGCTCGAGCCGGTGGTCGAGCAATTCGATCTGCTTCGCGTTGCGTTCGTGATAGCCGACCTGCGGTTCGACCTCATGGTCGGCGATCGCCCTGGCGAGGCGCGCGGCGGAGGCCCGGTCGATTATTCCCGATGGGCAGCCCATCGCCCGCCAGATCCCGCTCGCATACCAGTCGATCCAGCGTCTCGGGATCGGATTGGTTTCGGTGCCTGGAGGATCCGGCGCTGCGATTCCTAGCAGCTTCAGGCTACGCATCGGCCGCAGGCGTTCGGCGAGTTGGCGATAGTCGAGCCATCGCCGATGCCACTCCTGCCGCTTGCCGATAATCGCATTCAGAATGATTGCGAGCGTGATCAGAAGCTCGAAAGCCGCTTCCTCGAACTTGAGATTGGGGGCCATGAAGGCGGCAAGGCCCAAACAAACCGCAAAGCCGCCGAGCACGAAATTGAAGATGTGGCCGCTGCGATAGGTCTGGGCAAAATGCGTTGCGAGCCGGTCGGCCCAGCTATAGCTGTCCTCCACGAGATCGATTTGCGCAGAAATATTGTGCGCTTCCACGCAGCCGGCGCGATAGCGCCGCCATTCGTCGCGAATCTGTGCTTCGGCATGCCTGCTGGTGAGATCGCGGGCGCGAAACGGCCGAACTCCGGCGGCCGTCAGGAGCAACGGATATTCGATGCGCGCGCGGAACCATCGCAGCCGCTCGCGCAGGAATCTCTTCAAGAAATCCTGTTCCTGCGCGTCGGGCGGGGGCATCAGCAGACCGGTGAGCAGCGCGTCGACATCGGCGCGCTCGAGAGAGCGGGCCACTCCCGGATCGTCAGCGACCGTCACGACGGTCGGATCGAACGCGCTCCACAAGATGCGCGTGTCTCCGCCTGGCGCGAGCGGCACATGGACAATTGCAGTGCCGCGCGTCAAAGCCAGCTGGACGACTTCGCCTGTGCCGCCACGGCCGCGAGGCGGGAGTCCGTCCCAGATGGCGATCAGCACATCGCAATGCGCGACCGTGGCGCGGCCGGTCATCACATAAGCTTCAAGGCCATGGCCTGGATCGCCGGGCAGTTCGAGCAGACAGGTTGCACGGCCCAGAAGGGCATCGAACCGTTCGCGAGCTCCGTCATTTGCGAGGCTAGCGCGATAGGCCGAGCGCTCGAACGGGAGTATCGCCTGCAGGTCCCAGCCGAGCTCGAGTGCCACTTCAGCGGCGATCTGGTCAGCGCCGTCGGCGATCGGTGAGACGAAGCGGAGCTTCGGCGGGTCAGTCGAGAAGCAGTCCCGTTCCTTTTCAATCAGGTCGTGCCCAGCCAGCTCGATCTGCCGCAAGACATCGCGCACCCGCTCGCGCAGCACCGGCACGCTGCCCTCGGGCAGAACCTCGGCCCGGTGACCGGTAACGCCAACGGCGAGGACAAAGGGCACCGGCGGTGGGCCGGCGTTCCGGCGCACCGCCTCAGTCGCGTCAACAGTCGAGATGGGGGCGTTCATGGCCCCCAGCTCTCAAACCCGCCGGACTCCTGATCCGCCGTTATTGATAATCGGGTCATAGGTGATTGGAAGATAGTTGGAGTTGTTGCACGAGAAGTTCCATTGATAACTGATCGGCATCGCGCCGCCACTATTGCTGTCGGTAAACGCGGCAGACGTGCCGTTGATACTCACGGCATGGATTTGCTGCGAATTCATGCCCGACGGCGGCGGACAGGTTGTGCAATTGTCGGCGGCATCGAGGCTCAAGAAAGTTACGCCCAACTCAGTGTGATCAACGAGCGAGAAATTGAAACGATGGGAGCCACTGCCGTGCGGTAGATTGGCGCCTCCGTCGCCTGAAACCGCTACCTGGTCGTTCGAAAGCGTTGCAGTGAGGGTGATAGCGAGGTCAGTGGCTCCGACGTCCATTTTCTCTTTCATTTGAAGGTCGAGATGTTCGTCTGTCATGATCGTCCCCTTTGGTTCTAAACTCGACGCATACTGATCTCATTGAAGCGCATTTCGGTATCCCGTGGTGGCGAGTTTCGAAGCGAGCGGCTGCGCTTCCGCTACGCGGCCGAGCCGCTGCAGGATGGCCGCGTGCTCGGCAATTTCATCTGGCTGTTCGAACGTGGCAGGAGGGATCGAAGCCAGTCCGCTGGTCCACGCGGCACGTGCAGCATCCACGTGTCCGCGAGCGCGCTCAATATCACCAAGTTCGCGGTAGGCTCGGGCAAGCAGAAACGAATCTTGCACCCTGTCCGTAGAATGCACCGTCGCCGCGGCGGCGACGGCTTGCTGTGCCAGGGTGAATGCCTGGTCCTTAGCTCCCTGGATGACTGCCAATTGCGATCGCAGCGCGAGGCATTCGAACAAGCCCTTGCGCCATTCTGGCTTGGGCGAGCGACGTTGAACCAATGATTGAACGGTCCGGCAGGCGTCGGACGTCAGCACTCCGGCCTCATTCGGCTGCCCGGTGGCAAGCAGGGACTTGGCCAGGAGATTTCGGGCGCGGTACCCATATTCGAGCCACACTGCGTTCCCTGACTCGACGCCGGTAAGCGTGTCCGCGATCGCGATCGCTGATCGATATTGCTGCCCAGCAAGCGCGTACTGCCCCCGCTGCGCATAAAGGTAACCCAGAGATCGAAGCGCAGCGTCCAAGCGCTCCTGAAATTTTACATCACGCGATTGACTGAACAGCTGGTTGTAGAGCGCGACGTTCTTCTTTCGCAACTCGATTGCGCGATCGTAATTGCCGATGGCGCGTTCGGCATCGGCGAGCCAAGCAAGAGATTCGGCAACGCTCTGGCGGTATGCCTTGTTTGAAGGATCCGCAGTCGAGATGGCTTCCATCGTGCTCAAGGCGTCGCTGAACTGGGCGACCGCCTCGGCAAATCGGCGTTGATCGGAAAGGACGACGCCAAGATCAGTGTCCGCGTACTGCTCCTCCATCCGGTACTTCATATTGTCTGGCTGGAGGGAGACCATTTGACGCGCGAGGCGCTGATACTCGCGCATGGACGCTTCGGCTGTCCGAAGGTCGCCGCTGTTTTGCGCGAATTGGCCGACGTAGAATACGTTCTGCGCGTGATCGAAGATCGTCTGTGCGTTGGACGGATTACGCCGCATGGCTTCTGCGGTTCCGGTCATTGCCTGCCGGTAGAGTTTCAGCGCGGTTTGATTGTCGCCGCGTGCATCCGCCACTTGTGCCATCAGGCCCAGGGCTTTCGATCGCTGCGTTAGGGCCGCATCCGATAGCTCTGACGTGTCCTGCTTGCTATAATAAGCGAGCACTCGCGAACCGACGCCATCCAGCGCATCGAGCCGGCCAATCGGCTCGAGCTTGGTCCTCAGATCGCCCACCATATAAGCGACGAGCCCTTCCGCCTCGCGGCGTTGTTCGCGTGCCTCGTTGCGCGCTTCGAACGCCGCAACTGCAAGCATGCTCGTCACAGCCATGCCCGCGAGCGACGCTGCCGCGAGCCAGCCGAGCTGGCGGTGCCTCCGCGTCTGCTCCCGCCGGACGAGCTCGTCGAGCCCGACCCCGAGCATCCCCGCCACGAGCTTGAGAAAAGCGAGGCGCTTGCCATCGCCGCCTTCCCGGAAATCGGCGGCCAGCGGCTCCGCTCGCTTGTTTGTCTGGTGGCCCCGCCGATCATATTTGAAGCGCAGCGCAGGTGGGAAGGATTCCTCGTCCTCGCGGCCGGGCATGTCAGTGGCAAACGGCTCGCCTCGAGCAACTGCAGCGAGCACGCAGCCGTCGGGACGCGATTGCTTGAACCATTCGACCTCGGCGTTGGTCCAACGCGACGCGGCAGCCGTTGGCGAGCATAGCACGATGAGGAACTGAGAGGCGGCGAGCGTCGACTTGATCTCGCCGCCAAGGTCGCCGGTCGCGGCCAAATCGTGCTGATCGCGAAAGATGGGAGTAAGGCGTCGAGGTACCACGCCGTTTTCGGTCAATTTGCCGGCGAGCGCGCGCGGTACGCGGAACCGCTCGAGCTCACGGTGCAGCCAGTCGGCCAGCTCCTTGTCCTTGTGGCTGTAGCTCAGGAATGCATAGTAGCGGGTGCGCTGGCGCTGGACGCGCTGCGCGTCCGCATCCGCCTCGGCAGCGCGGTCAATGACCGGCATTTGGGCAAGCTTGGCCATAGGCCCCCCAAGCGAGTCCCCGTTAACCCTGTTAACACAAGGACATAGTTGGTGCGAATCTAACGGTCCCGAGGTTTGCCCGCGCTCGCCGAGCCCCTATATGCAGCGCATGTCCATCCGTCCCTGGCGCGATATCGAGCGGCGCAAGTCGCGGCAGATCATGGTCGGCTCCGTCCCCGTCGGCGGAGATGCGCCCATCAGCGTCCAGACCATGACCAACACGCCGACCGAAGATGCCCGGGCAACCATCGACCAGATCCGCCGCTGCGAGGAAGCCGGTGCGGACATCATTCGCGTATCCTGCCCAACGGCCGACGCAACTGCGGCGCTTAAGGAAATCGTTCGCGCGGCGAGTGTCCCGATCGTCGCCGACATCCACTTCCACTACAAGCGCGCGCTCGAGGCCGCCGACGCCGGCGCCGCTTGCCTACGGATCAATCCTGGCAACATCGGCTCGGAGGAGCGGGTCAAGGAAGTGATCGCCGCTGCACGCGCCAATGGCTGCGCGATTCGAATCGGGGTCAATGCAGGCAGTCTCGAGAGAGATCTGCTCGAAAAATATGGCGAGCCCTGCCCAGAGGCTTTGGTCGAAAGCGCGCTCGATCATATTCGGATCCTCGAGGAGCACGACTTCCGCGAGTATAAGGTTGCAGTCAAAGCAAGCGATGTGTTCCTCGCCGTCGCGGCCTACCAACAGCTCGCGAGCGAGGTCGACTGCCCGCTCCACCTGGGAATTACCGAAGCCGGCGGGCTGATCGGCGGAACGGTCAAGTCGGCGATCGGCATTGGCAACCTGCTTTGGGCCGGAATCGGCGATACGATCCGTGTCTCGCTTTCCGCCGAGCCCGAGGAAGAGGTTCGGGTCGGCTATGAAATATTGAAAGCGCTCGGAATCCGCAGCCGCGGCGTTCGCGTCGTCTCCTGCCCCAGCTGCGCGCGCCAGGGCTTCGACGTGATCCGCACGGTCGAGGCGCTCGAGGCAAGGCTCCAGCATATCAAGACGCCGATGAGCCTCAGCGTACTCGGCTGCGTCGTGAACGGCCCCGGCGAAGCGCGCGAGACCGACATCGGCATCACGGGCGGCGGCAATGGCAAGCATATGGTCTATTTGTCGGGAGTGACCGACCACCATGTCCAGGATGGCGATATGATCGACCATATCGTGAGGCTGGTCGAGGCGAAGGCGGCGGAGATCGAAGCCGCCGCCGCGAGCGAGCCGACGCTCGACGCGGCAGAGTAGCAGTACCGTCCGTTAACCAGTCTCGGCGCATGATAGCGCCGTGGTCAAACTTATCCTCATTCTGATCATGAGCGGTGCTCTCGCCGACGCGCTTGCGCCTGCACCGCCGCCGCTGCTGATCGACTCGGCGCCTGCGGCTCCGGCAGCCACCCTCGACGTCGGCAACTGAGCGCAGCTAATCGACGCGGGTGAACCGCGTCGCGCAGCATCCGGTCCAGGGCTTCCTCGCAGCACTCGGCGCAGTCGCAGTGCTTTCGATCATGGACGCCGTGATGAAGCATCTCGTGCTTGTCATCGGGATCGTCGCGGTGAGCGTCTGGCGCTCGGCTGCCAACCTCGCCCTCAGCGCTTTGCTCTACCTTCCGAGGCGCAGTTCCTGGCCCGGTCGAAACACCCTCAAAGTCCACCTCGCCCGAGGAATCATCGTGACCGTGATGGCCGCGCTATTCTTCTGGGGGATCGGCCGGGTACCGCTTGCGCAGGCGATCGCGCTGACCTTCATCGCGCCGTTGATCGCAATGCTGCTCGCGGCATTGTTTCTCGACGAGCGCATCGGCCGGAGCTCGGTTGCAGGCGCGCTCGGCGCGTTCGCCGGCGTCATCATCATCGTTCTTGGGCAGGCAAGCGCGCACCCTGCCGACGATGTGCTGCTGGGCATTGCAGCGATCATCGGCTCGGCGCTGTGCTACGCAGTGAACATCGTGCTGATGCGGCGCCAGGCGCTTGCAGCCAAGCCGTTGGAGATCAACTTCTTTCAGTCGATGACGGTGATGGCGCTGTGGCTGCTCGTCATTCCCGTTTCCGGAATACCCGCCTGGCCCGGCGGGCAATGGGTGTGGATCGTGATCGCCTGCTTGCTCTCGACGACCGGCACCTTGCTGTTTGCCTGGGGCTATGCCCGTGGGCCGGCGAGCTATCTCGCGGTAACTGAATACAGCGGCTTTCTATGGGCCTCGGCAATGGGCTGGCTCGTGTTTCGCGAGCGGGTGTCGGCCTACACACTCACCGGAGCGCTGCTGATTATCGGCGGCTGCCTGATCGCTTCGCGGTTCAGGATTTCCGAGCCGCCCGAGATCGACATTGTCGCCTGACCCGTGAGATCAACCGCCCGACGCCAGCAGATTGATGGTGAAGGCGAGCACGCCGATGTTGAATGCGAAGGCGGCGAGGCAATGGATCGCGACGATGCGCCGGATTCGAGTGGTCGTAACGACTACGTCCGAGGTCGCGAACGCCATCCCGCAGGTGAACGAGAAATAGATGAAGTCCCAATAGACCGGGTGCGTCGTGCGCGGAAATTCTAGCCCGATGCAGCCGGTATCCGGATGCATGTAGGCAAGGTGTGCATAATGGAAGGCATAGACGACGTTGCTGAACAGCCAAGCGAGAGCCAGGGTTAGAATGATCAGCACCTTCGTCATCGGCTGCGGACTATGGCCGACTGCCTCCGCGCTGATCGCGATCAGCAGCACCGTCGTAACAATTCCGGTGAGCACCAGGAGGAGAACGCGGTTGGCGTCATTCTGCTCGGCGTGCTCGCGGATGACCGCCGCCTCGCGCGTGCCGAGGAGCGAAATGCACGAGGCTAGAAAGACGATTGCCGCAACGTCGAACCCGGCCATCGCGCCAAGCGTCCAGCGGTGCAGCGCGAAATGCGCGAGCGGCACGGTCACGATCAGAATGGCCATGAACGCGAGGAAGCGCGGCGGCGCGATGAGGTTGCCGATGGTGCGCGGCTTCGCCATGGGACGTACCTAGTCGAAGGACGCGCTGCGTCCAGTCAAAGGAACGTCATGCCCTGGCTCTGGCTGATCACCGGCGGTCTGTTCGAGGTTGGCTTTACCACTTCGCTGCGCTTCGTCGAAGGCTTCAGGAACGTGCCCTGGACGCTTGCCTTCCTTGCCTCGGTGGCCGTCAGCATGGGGCTTCTGGAGATTGCGTCTCGCTCGATCCCGATGGGCACCGCATATGCCGTGTGGGGCGGAATTGGCGCTGTCGGGACGGTGATCGTCGGAATTCTCTGGTTCAATGAGCCGGCGAGCACGATCCGCGTGCTGCTGATCCTGGCCATCGTCCTCGCCATTGCGGCGCTGCGTCTGACTGCGTGAGGAGGCGCAAGGCCGGTCAATCGCAATAATGGACTGCGGTGGCCCGCTCCGAGGGGCTCGAACCCCCAACCTCCGGGTTCGAAGCCCGGCGCTCTATCCGGTTGAGCTAGGAGCGGTTGCCGATGCAAGTGCCTCTAATAGGCACGCGCTTCACTTTCTACTGTTGTGATGGTGCAACGATGCTCTCGCCCAGCTTCGCGCCTTTTGTGGCGGCGCGGATTGACCTGCACAGAAGAGAACAAAGACTAACGCTGCGGCTGGAGCAGCGGCGCGATGTCGCGACTTTCCTCGATGGAGCGGTAGAATCTCGGCGTCGGGAATGGCCCCCGCGCCTGCTCGTAGGCGTAGCCAAGACTTAGCAGCAGGCTTTCCGACCATTTCGGACCGATGAAGCTGAGGCCGACCGGCAACCCCTTCACGAGGCCCATCGGGACGGTGAGATGGGGATAGCCGGCGACTGCTGGGAGCGAGCCTGCCCCACCGCCCGAGATCTGATCGCCGTTTACCGCGTCGATCTTCCACGCCGGCGGCATGGTTGGACCGACCAGCGCGACGACACGATTGTCCTTGAGGAGCTTGTCGATCCCATTCGGTCCCGCCGCCTCGAAGCTCCTCCGACGCGCCTTCTTGTAGGCGGGATCGTTCAATCCCTTGGTCATTTGGGCCTTCAGGAAGGTCTCCTGCCCGAATAGCGCCATCTCCTGACTCTGGTGGGCTTGATCGAATTTGACGAGGTCGGCGAGCGTGCGGACTGGAATGGGCGCCGGGCTGCCTTTCAGATATTTCGCAATGTCCGCCTTGAGCTCGGTCAAGAGGACCCGTTGCTCGTTGCTGCCGATCGCCTTGTCGTTGAACTTCTTGATGTCGACCAGGATCGCCCCTTTTTCCCGAAGCACTGCAAGCGCAGTCTCGAACGCCGGATCGGTGCCGAAGCCAGACGCGAAGCGCATCACGCCGATGCGCTTGCCCTTCAGGCAATTGGGGTCGAGCGAGGCCGCGTAGTGGCGCTTGTGCTTGTCGGCGTCGCGCGTGGCAGGATCTTGGGGATCGCCGCCGGCGATGATGGTCAGCAGCTCGGCCGCATCGCGAACGCTCGCGGTCATTGGTCCGGCCGTGTCCTGGCTATGGCTGATCGGAACGATATGGGTCCGGCTGACCAGCCCCACCGTCGGCTTCAGGCCAACGATGCCGTTGATGGCTGCAGGGCAGGTGATCGATCCGTCGGTCTCGGTGCCAATGGCGAAGCGGACGAGCCCGGCGGCGACGGCCGCGCCGCTGCCGCTCGAGCTTCCGCAGGGATTGCGGTCGAGCGCCCATGGGTTGCGGGTCTGCCCACCAACGGCACTCCAGCCCGAGATCGAATGGCTGGATCGAATGTTGGCCCATTCGCTGAGGTTCGTCTTCCCAAGGATGATCGCTCCTGCGGCCCGCAGCCGAGCGACCAAGGGTGCATCCCGATTCGTGACATTGTCGGCCAGCGCCAGGCTGCCGGCAGTCGTCGGCAATAACCCGGCGCTTTCGATATTGTCCTTGATCAGTACCGGCTGACCGGCAAGCGGCCCATCCAGATTGCTCGCGTCGATGCGCCGTGCCTGATCGATCGCACTGGGATCGACGGCGATCACGGAATGGAGCTGCGGGTCTATGCGAGCAATCCGCTCCAGCGCGGCGTGGACGCTGGCTTCTGCCCTCGGTGCGGCAAAGGCCGGAGCCTCCAGCAATGTCAGTGCCGTTGCGACGATGAACCCGCGCATACGCGCCCTCCAGCCGAGGCTCAGCGCGGCGCCAGTAGCGCGTCGAGCGTGCCTTCGCCCTTGCCGACCTTCTCGAGCCGCGGATAGCGCAAGCCGCCGTGCCAATCGAGCGCGACCGTTC
Organism: uncultured Sphingomonas sp.; assembly: GCA_966424035.1. Classification (GTDB taxonomy): domain Bacteria; phylum Pseudomonadota; class Alphaproteobacteria; order Sphingomonadales; family Sphingomonadaceae; genus Sphingomicrobium. The sequence continues at coordinate 63,858 of CBJLMA010000009.1, forward strand.
GATAGATATCGCCGTCATGGACCAAGAGCTCCGGCGCTGGCCCATTGTCCGCTGCAGCCTTGATCGCGCGCTTCAGCGCGTCGCCGTCGAACTTGCGGCCGTTCACAGCGATGATTTCCGAGCCGATCGTGATCCCCGCGTTGAACGCCGCACTGTCCCACAGCACCCTGCTAACCTTGCCGTCGTTGCCGACAATAAAGCCGCCGGAATAAGTGAGGTCGTTGGTCTTCCCTTCCTTCTCGGCGCTCTTGATCCACTTGGTCGGCTCGGCGGTGAACTGGAGCTGGTACCCACCCTGGGTGATACCCTCGAGCGGCGGCTGCGCAGCAATGTCATAGACCCTGCCCTGGAAATATCCCCGCCAGTCGTAGGGCTGGACGCGGTCGAGCGTGTCGACGATCGTGTCGAACGTGTAGGTGAGCTCGCCATAATCGCGGTCGCGCACGCCGAAAAAGGCTTTGGCGAAATCATCGATCGAACGCTTGCCGCCAGATTGCTGGCGGATGATCCGGTCGACGTCGATCCAGATCAGCTCGCCCTCGCTGTAATAATCCTCGCTGCGCTGCCAGCTGCGCCAGGGCTGCGGCGAGCGCTGTGCGATTATCGGGTCGTTGGTCGTATCGATCAGCGGACGCCAGGTGCGGCCCGGCGTTCCATAGCCGTAGCTCGCTGCGGTCGCCGCGATTGCATCAAGCGTGTCCTGCTTCGACAGCATGCCCGAGCGGGCGCCGAGGACATAACCCCAGAATTGCGTCTGGCCCTCGTAGACCCACAGCAAACTGTCCTGCATCGGCGTGCGATAATCGGGCGTCCAGAGGTCGGCGCCGCGGCGATATTTGCCGTTCCAGCTATGAGTATATTCGTGCGGCAGCAGGTTGCGGTCGCTGAGCTTATTTTCCCAGTCAGTGAAATAGCCGCGTTCGACTCCGTCTTCGGAGCTGCGGTGATGCTCGAGCCCAGAGCCGCCGAGATAGTCGGAGATGGTGAAAAGGAAATCATAATGGTCGTAATGCTGGGCTCCGAACGCCTTCACCGCCTGTTCGACCAATTTCTTGTGCGCGGCGATCTGTTCGGGCTTGGCGGCGAGCTCCTCGTCATTGTCGGCGATCACGTCCAGGGCAACGTCGGCCGAGAGGGCGATCCGGCGGAAATGCGCACCCGCGATCAGCGGCGAGTCCATGAGGATCTCGTAACTCGTAACAGGATAATCGATGCGAGCTCCGCTCGCCTTGCTCGGGCGAAGCGCAGTCGCGACCTTCCAGCCGGTCGGCACGATTACCGACGCCTGTACTGGAATGTTCCGCACATAATAGCCTGCGGGATAGAGCGAGTTTGCAATCCACTGGATGCTCGCCATGTCAGGAGTCGCAACGACACGGCCCTGGTTCTTTTCAGTGGGCGAGAGATATTGGAAGTCGACGTCGATTGCGCCAACGCCCTTGGGCACCGTTACATGGAATGCATAGACATCGAGCGTGTCGCGGACCCAGGCGAGCTCCCGCCCGTTGGCAGTGGCGCGGAAGCCCGCAATCTTGTTGATTTGTCCCGATGGCGAATGATGGCCCGGCAGCCATTTGGGATAGAGCAGAACGAAATCGCCGGCGGCCGGCACCGGCACATGCTGATGCACACGGAAGATCCCGCGGGCGACGTCGCTTGCATCAACGGTCAATTCCATGGTGCCGGGATACGGGACATCGCGAGGTGCCAGGATCGAATCGGTTTTTGCAGTTGCCTGCGGACGGCTGTTGAGCGCCGGAACGAGCTGGGCCGATGCTCCGCTGGCGAGGCAGGTTGATAGAACGAATGCCAATACCGCTCGGCGCATCAACGCAACTCCCTGAAAATCAACGCGGACCTTTGATTAACTGGAAATGTGATCGTGGCCACTGCTGTTTGTCGGTACCATTTGGCACTTTGTCGAAGGCCACTTCGTTGTAAGCGCCCGTTCAGATCGCCTCACTAGCGGGGTATTTCATGATCAGCCGCCCCATGCTGCTCGCCAGCGCCGCCGCCCTCGTCCAAGTGTCGCCAGCGTTCGCGCAGCAGCAGACGGGGCCCGCTCCGGCAAATGCGACGCCGGCTCCGGCTCCATCGGCGCAGGTACCTGACGAAACCGGCGAGGAGGAAGATATCGTCATCACCGGTCAGCGGGCGCGCGGCTCGGTGGTGGGCGATATTCCGCCCCAAAACACGCTCGACGCGCGAGACGTGCGCGCGACTGGGGCAACCAACATCAATGAGCTGTTGGAGGCGATTGCGCCCCAGATCGGCAGCGTTCAGGGTCGCGGCGGCGAGCAGCCGGTGCTCCTGCTCAACGGTCAGCGCATATCCAGTTTCCGCGAGCTTCGCGATATTCCGACGGAGGCGATTGTCAGGGTCGAGATCCTGCCCGAGGAAGTCGCACTCAAATATGGATATCGCGCCGACCAGAAGGTTGTGAATATCGTGCTTCGGCAGCGGTTCCGGTCGACCGTCGCACAAGTCGGCGGCGGGGGTGCAACCGACGGCGGCTATGCGAGCGGCAGCGCCGACCTGACGCGCCTATTGATCCAGCGCAAGGGTCGAACGACGCTCAATCTGCATGCGCAGGGCAACAGCATGCTGACCGAAGCCGAGCGCGACATCTGTCTTACCCAGCCCTGCTCGACGGGAGCGAACGCACAGCAGGAGCTCGCCGCTCGCTCGCTGATCGGCACCAAACGCGATATTCGGGGATCGGCAACCTTCAATCGCCAGATCTTGGGCGATGTCTCGGCTACTTTGAACACCGAACTCGAGCATGCTGAAACCCGCTCGCTGATCGGTCTCAACCCCAGCTTGCTCGAACCGCTGGCGCGCAATAGCGAGACCGATTCTGCACATGCGGGGCTAGTCCTCAACGGCACGACCAAGTCGCAGTGGCGCTGGACCGTCACAAGCAATGCCGACCTCGATTCCAGCCTCACCCATAGCGATCAAAGGGACGCCGGTTTTCCACGTGACCGCGCCCACGAAACGACTGAAACGGCAGACCTCAAAGCGACCGCCAACGGCACCCTTTTCAAACTGCCGGCGGGCAATGCGAGCACGACTCTGACGCTCGGCGGGAGCACTCAGCATCTCGACAGCAGCAGGACGAGCCGCGGCGTCGGTTCTTCGAATTCCCTGTCGCGCACGGCGGGGGAGGCAGCGATGAACGTCGATCTGCCGATCTCGCGGCGTGGCCGCGACTTCGGCGCGCTCGGCAATTTGACTGTCAACGGCAATGCCGAGGTCGATCAACTGTCCGACTTCGGGACTCTGACGACGATCGGTGCGGGGCTCAACTGGTCGCCAGCCGATCGCCTGAACTTCATCACCAGCTGGACCCGCGAGCAGGGCGCGCCGACGATGAACCAGCTTGGCGATCCTCTGCTCGAGACTCCCGGCTCGCGGATTTTCGATTTCTCGACGGGCCAGACGGTGCTGGTCGATGCAATTACCGGCGGCAATCCCAGCCTCAAGGCCGACCGTCGCACCGTCGTCAAGCTCAGCGGAAACTGGCAGCCCTTCTCCAAGACCGATTTCCGCCTGCGGGCCGATTATGTCCACCAGACGATCGACAATCCAATCTCCAACATCACTGCGACCCCGGCGGTCGAGGCGGCATTTCCAAACCGCTTCGTCCGCAATGCATCAGGCCAACTCACCAGGGTTGATCTTACTCCGGTCAATTTCGATCAGTCGCGGCGCGAGCAGCTGCGGCTGGGCTTCGATTTTACCAAACCCTTGAAATCACGGCGTCCGTCGCAGTCGGTCATCGACCAGATGCGGGCTCAGTTCGGTTTCGGCCCCCGCGCCCCCCAGGGAGGTGCTGGCAGCCAGGGCGCAGCTCCGCCGCCGGGCGGACCCCCGGCAGAAGGCGCTGGTCCTCCCCGAGAAGCCGGTCGCGGCGGCGGCCCCGGAGGCTTCGGCCGCGGCGGCGGCTTCTTCGGCGGAGCCGGCGGCGCAGGCAGCCGCGGCCGCCTGATGTTCTCGCTGACCGACACGATCACCTTCGTCGACAAGGTCAGGATCACCCCTGGCGGGCCCGAGCTCGATTACCTCCATGGCGATGCAGCGGGTTCGAGCGGCGGCACGCCGCGGCACCAGGTCGAGGCGCAGCTCGGCTATTTCAACAATGGCCTTGGCGCCCGCATCGGCGCCAACTGGCAGAGCGCAACCGACGTAAACACGCTCGGCGGCAACAATCTCCACTTCTCGCCGGTCGGAACTTTCGACCTCAGGCTCTTCGCCAATCCCGGCGATATTCCCGAGATTGTCGTCAAACATCCGTGGTTGCGGGGGACGCAGATTCGCCTCGAGGTCAACGACGTCTTCAACAGCCGGCCGCACGTCCACGACGCCGCGGGCAACGTGCCGCCGAGCTACCAGCCGGATCTGCTCAATCCGCTCGGGCGCACGATCATGATCAGCTTCCGGAAACTGTTCCTGCCCTCACCCGCATGGTTCCGCAGGCAATTCCGGGAGGAACGGCTGCAACAACAATCGCGGTGAACGAATTTCGCAAAGCTCAAAATTATGCTTTAGCCCGCGCGAAATGACGCCAGTTCAGCCCGTTCGGGGCACACAAAGCCTGCTTGGACAAGATGCCGACCGCCTGGCCGCGGTGATATCGGCATTCGATCGCCTGCGCCGCCTCTATGGCTTCAAGCGGGTTGAAGTGCCGACGATCGAGCAAACTTCGGTCTTCGCGCGAACGATCGGCGAGACGACCGACGTCGTCTCGAAGGAGATGTACTCCTTCGAAGACCGCGGCGGGGAATCGATAACGCTCAGGCCCGAGTTCACCGCCGGAATTTGTCGAGCCTATCTGAGCGAGGGCTGGCAGCAGTTCGCGCCGCTGAAGGTCGCGACGCACGGATCCGCATTTCGATATGAGCGGCCGCAGAAAGGGCGCTTTCGCGAGTTCCACCAGCTCGACGCCGAGATTATCGGAGCGGCCGAGCCGCAGGCGGATGTCGAACTCCTTGGCTTCGGCAATCAGCTGCTCCACGAGCTCGGGATAGGCGAAGGCGTCACGCTTGAATTGAACACACTCGGCGATCCTGAGACGCGTGCTGCGTGGCGCACGTCGCTGATCGGTTATTTCGAAGCCCACCGTTCGCGCCTGTCGGAGGACAGCCAGGCGCGGCTGGAGCGCAACCCGCTGCGCATTCTCGATAGCAAGGACGCGCGCGACAAGGCGATTTGCGAGCAAGCGCCGAGCATCGACGAGTGTCTGACCGCTGAAGCCGCGGACTTCTTCGCAGCAGTTACGGCCGGTCTCGACGCGTCGGGCGTCGTCTGGAAGCGCAATCCGCGCCTGGTCCGCGGCCTCGATTATTATCGCCATACCGCGTTCGAGTTCGTCACCGACCGCCTGGGGGCCCAGGGCACGGTGCTTGCCGGCGGTCGCTACGACGGCCTCATCGAAGCGCTTGGCGGGCCGCTCACTCCGGCGGTCGGTTGGGCTGCGGGAATCGAGCGCCTGGCGATGATGATCGATGCGCCGCGTGCCGAAAAGCCGACCGCGATGCTGATTCCATTGGGTGAGCGTGCCCAAGAGGCCGCGCAGCGCTTGCTAGCCGATCTGCGACGCCAGCACGTCGCAGCGGATATGGCCTATCGCGGCAACATGAAGAAGCGCCTCGGCCGCGCCAATGACGCAGGCGCCGAATTCGCGCTGATCATTGGTGACGACGAGCTCGACCGCGGGGAAGTGCAGCTCAAGAAGCTGGCGACGGGTGAACAGCAAAATGTTGCGCTCGACCAAGTCACGAAGGCGTTTGGCTCGTGACCCACATCTCGTCCGAACGCATCGCCTCGATCGAGGCTCGCAAATATGAGCTTCAGCGGGCGATGTCGGCACCGAACCTCTCGCCCGACGAGTTCGTTCGTCTGTCGAAGGACTATGCTGCGATCGAGCCCGTCGCCGCAGCCGCGCGGGAGGTTCGGCGCCTGCGCGCAGAGCTCGATGTGCTGAACGGAATGGTCGCCGATCCGACCGCCGAGGTCGAGCTCAAGGAGATGGCCGCGGCCGAAGCCGACGAGATTCGGCACAAGCTCCCGGGGGCGGAGCGCGCACTCGCGGTCAAGCTTCTGCCGAGAGACGCTGCGGATGACCGGGCAGCAATGCTTGAAGTTCGTGCAGGAACGGGCGGCGACGAGGCGGCCTTGTTCGCCGGCAATCTCCTTCGCATGTATCAGCGCTTCGCCGAGGCGCAGGGCTGGCGGTTCGAGTTGATCAGTGCAAGCCCGTCGGAGCTTGGCGGATACAAGGAGGCCATTGCTTCGATCAACGGACCAGGCGTTTTCGCAAAGCTGAAGTTCGAAAGCGGGGTTCATCGCGTTCAGCGCGTGCCGGTCACCGAAAGCGGCGGGCGGATCCATACCTCGGCGGCGACGGTCGCAGTACTGCCCGAGGCCGAGGACGTGGACGTTCAGATCGACGACAAGGACCTGCGCATCGACGTTTATCGCTCGTCGGGTCCGGGCGGCCAGTCGGTCAACACCACCGACAGCGCGGTCAGGATCACTCACCTGCCGACCGGTCTCGTCGTCATCCAGCAGGACGAAAAGTCCCAGCACAAGAACAAGGCCAAAGCGATGAAGGTGCTGCGGACGCGCTTGTTCGAAATGGAGCGCGAGCGGCTCGCCAGCGAACGTGCGGGCGCCCGCAAGTCGATGGTCGGCTCGGGCGATCGGTCGGAGCGGATCCGCACCTACAATTTTCCACAGGGTCGCATCACCGATCACCGGATCAATTTGACCAAGCACAATCTCGACGAGGTGCTCGAAGGTCCAGGACTAACCGAGATCATTGACGCGCTGGTGGCGGAAGACGAAGCAGAGCGCTTGGCAGGTCTGGAGGATGCGTAGATTTCCTCCGCCCGAGTGAAGGAAATCGGAGCATTGAAGCCGATTGCCCGCGCGCTTGCAGAAGCAGCGCGCCAATTATCGAAGACCAGCGATACGTCACGTCTCGATGCCGAGCTGCTGATGGCCGAGGCGCTGCATATCGACCGTGACGCATTGATCCTGGCGCCGCCCGACCGGGCTGTACCCGAGCGCTTCTGGAGCCTCATCCAGCGCCGCGCCAGCGGAGAGCCGATTGCCTATATCACCGGCCGGCGCGCCTTCTGGAACATTGACCTCCATGTTGGCCCCGGAGTGCTCGTTCCGCGCCCCGATTCTGAGGTGCTCATTGCGTCCGCAATCGAGCATTTCGGGGGCGGCCGCCCTCCGGCGCATATTCTGGACCTTGGCACGGGGCCTGGAACTTTGCTCCTGGCTGCGCTCGACATTTGGGGGGAGTCAACCGGGGTCGGGATAGACCTGTCGCGCCATGCCTTGTCCTATGCCGCGGCCAACGCGCGGCGGCTCGGGTTCGAGGCACGGGTGAAATTCAGGCTCGGCGATTGGGCGGATGGTCTCGACGAGCGCTTCGACCTCATCCTTTGCAACCCTCCCTATATTGCCGAAGGCGCGGATCTTGGTCCGGGCGTGCGCGAATATGAGCCGGACGAAGCGCTGTTTGCCGGCGAAAAAGGCTTGAATGCCTATCGCGAGCTGGCGCCCCAGCTGCCCCGTTTGCTGAACGAGGGAGGCATTGCGGTCGTCGAAATCGGCCACGACCAGTCCGCCGCAGTCACTGCCCTGCTCGCCCGCGATGGCCTCGTGGCGCGGGTCGCCAAAGACCTTGGGGACAGGCCGCGTGCAGTGTTGCTTACATGGAATTAACCTGCATTTGATCGAAATCGCTTGGCATCCTGCGTCGGCGACACTACATCGGGGGCCTGGGCCGGGCCCGCTCCACCACGAACGCTTGAGAGCGCATCCTGTCCCAACCCCGACACTATCGGCCGTTCACTTCGCGCAAGTCGCGTGAGACCGGAACGAGAAGGTCAGAGCTGCGCCGCTTGAGCGCCGCCCTGCCCGCCTGAGGCGAAGGGGCTACGATACTACTGCGTAAGGACGTAGCATTTGATCAACAATCGTCAGGGCGGCCGCAGGCGCGGTCGCGGTGGACAGCGGGGCCAGAACCTCGGCGGACAGCCGGGGAACCGCCAGGACAATCGTCAGCGCGGCAATGCCGCCCAGCTGCTTGAAAAGTACAAGAGCATGGCGCGCGACGCCCAGCTCGCGGGCGACCGCGTGCAGACCGAATATTTCCTCCAATATGCGGACCATTATTTCCGCGTGCTGAGCGAGAATCGGGCCCGGTTCGAAGATCAGAACCAACGGCGACACCGCGACGAAGAGTTCGACGGCGACGAGACCGAAGAAGAGATGGTCGAAGCGGGCGAGGAGGCTTCCATCGAGGAACGGCCGGAGCGCGCCGAGCGCCCCGACCGTGGCGAGCGGCCGGAGCGCGGCGAGCGTTTCAACCGTCGAGGTCGGCCGCGCCGCGATGATCGCGGCGAACGCGATGCGCGCGAGAACTCCGAAGGCGACGATTCCGGCACCGATAGCGGTGGCGAAACCATCCCGTTCGACGCGCTTCCGCCGGCGATTGGCCGCGATGACAAGGACAGCAGCGAAGCAGCGAATGAAGAACCGCGGCGCCCGCGGCGCCGCTCGCGGTCGGCCCGTCCTGCCGAGGGTGAGGAAGAAATCGCGCCAGCTGCTTGAGTTGCGGCGATTGTTCTCGCGGCGCGCTGGACATTGCGGTGGATCTTCGCCGCTCCCACGGCTTGACGGCGGTGTTACATTGTAACATGTTCGCTCTCGTGCCGAGGGGAGCGAGAACATGCGTGGCCTACTTCCGGTCTCGATCGCAGTAGCGATTTCAGTCCCGGCGATTGCTCAAACCGCAGAGCCTGGGTCGGGACTGACGGCGCAAGGCGATGTCGCCGTTACCATTTACAACGACAATCTGGCCCTGGTTCAGGATGTGCGCCAGCTGTCGATCCCGGCTGGGCGCTCGCGGCAGGAGTTTCGCGACGTTTCCGGTCAGATCCGGCCCGAAACCGTATCTTTTGCTGCTCCGGACACAGAGATCGTCGAGCAAAATTTCGACTATGATCTCCTCTCTCCCGCCAAGCTGATGGAAAAGGCGGTTGGCAAGACCGTCACCATTGTCCGGGTCAACCCCGCCACCGGCGCCGAGACGCGCGAACTCGCCAAGGTGCTGTCAACCAACGGCGGAGTCGTGCTTCAGATCGGCGATCGCATCGAGGTACTTCGCGACGACGGCCTCCCCGTTCGCGTGATCTTCGACCGGGTCCCGGACAATCTTCGTGCCCGGCCCACCCTGTCCGTGACGGTCGAGAGTGGCCGGCCGGGGATCCGGCCGGCGAAGCTTACCTATCTCACTCCCGGGCTTGGCTGGAAGTCGGACTATGTTGCCTTGTTCGACGAGAATGCCGGCAAAATCGACGTCCAGGGGTGGATCACGCTCAGCAACAATAGCGGCACCAGCTACAATAATGCCGACGTCGTGATGGTCGCTGGAACGCCAAGCGGGAGCGGCCAAGGCTCGGACGACAATGATTCGGCGATGCCGCCGCTGAGGCGAGCCGGGACGGAGAGCGGCCGGCGAGAGCGCCTCGGCGATTATTATCTCTATCCGCTGCCGGGGCGAACCACCATTGCCAATGCCCAGACCAAGCAGGTGAGTTTCCTCGACGTGGTGGGCGCGCCGGCGAGCAAGTCGTACGAGGAGCGCATCGAGTGGCTCGAAACGATCGAGACTCCTGAGAGCGCTTCGACCGTGCTCAAGTTCAACAACAGCAGCCACGGCGGGCTCGGCGACCAGCTGCCTGCCGGCACAGTGCGCGTCTACATCCGCGATTCGAAAGGCCAGCCGCAGTTCATCGGCGAAAGCGCGATTCCCCACACGCCCATGGGCTCGGAGCTGGCGATCCGAACGGGCAATGCATTTGACGTGAAGGTCAAATCGGCGGTGATGAAGCGCGAACGGATCACAAGCGACGAATGGGAGCGCACGGGCCGCTTCCGGATCAGTGATTCGCGCGCCGGCACGCTCGATGCGAGTCCAGTCTACATGCGCACGACCATGGCCTACACGCTGAGC
>CBJLMA010000010.1:0-71460 GCA_966424035.1 uncultured Sphingomonas sp.
TCGATGCCGACTGGCTCGATCTCGCCTGGGGCGAGGGTTCGGACGGCGGCGCTGCACGCCTTTCCGTAATCCTGCGCGACATCCCTGGAGCGCTCGGAACAATGTCGGGCATTCTTGGCATGAAGCACGCCAACATCGTGAACCTGCAACTGGTCCACCGCGACGGCAATTTCCACACATTTCACCTTGATATCGAGGTGCACGACCTGGCCCATTTGCACGCCATCATCGCCGCGCTGCGGGAGGCGGACCCGGTCTCCAGCGTCGAGAGGATCTGAATTTGCGCGCATTGGCGGGGGCTCTCCGGGTTCAGCAACGTGACCGGGGCGAGCGGACGATTGCAGCGTTGGCGATCATAGTGGTCACCGCCACATTCATTCTTCGGATCATTGCGGCGCGCGGCCAGCCGCTGACGATGGACGAAACCTTCACCGGCATGATCACGAGCCAGCACAGCCTCGCCGATTTCATTCGCGAGACCCGCCGCGATATCGCCGCGCCACTCTATTATACGACGCTGCGGCTGCTTCACCTCGGCAACAGCGACTTTGCGCTGCGGCTGCCTTCCTGGGCATTCATGATTGCCGGTTCGGCGCTTCCACTGGTGTGGCGCATCCCCGGACAGCAGCGCAGCGCTGCAATCGCCTGGGCAGCGCTGCTCTACCTCTGGCTCCCCGGCGCAATCTTCGCCGTCCAGGCGAGGCCCTATGCGCTGCTGTTCCTGACCGCCACGATGCAGACGATCGCCTTCGCTCGGCTGATGGACAAGCCGGTTTTGGCCCGGGCGTTCGTCTGGACCGGATGCGCGTCGCTCACCCTGCTCACCCATTACATGGCCGCCCCGCTGGGCCTTGCTCAGGGCCTGCTGCTTCTCGGCGTGCTGCGGGCCGGGGCGCTCAGGCTATGGCCGTCACTCCTTTTGCTGCTGGTGCCGGCGGCCGAGATCCTAACCCATCTTCCTTTACTCGCCGCATTCGCCTCAGGTGACGCGAATTGGCTCCCCCCGGTCACCCTCTCCAATTTTCCCCACTATGCAATTTACGGCATAGGCCCGCTGGCATCTGCATTGCTGCTGATTGCACTCGCATCGCGCTACCTGAACCGATCGGAGCCGATAGCGCGGGCTGCTGCGCTGTCTTCCCTGGCGGGATTCATTGCGCTTGCAATTCTTCTTGTCGCCGGCTGGGGGCGCTCGCTCCTCTCCGATCGCTATCTCACCGCCTGCGCGCCTGCGCTGATGCTCGGTGTAGCGACGATCGCCGCGGGCACCGGCGCACGCATCCTGATCGTCGCCGTTGCCGGAGCGCTCGCCATCTATGCAGCGGCCGCTGCCCCCCTTCGCATTGGCGAGCAAAGCATGGAATGGGCAGCGGACAAGCTCATTCCCCGCCGGCCCGCCCAGCTCATCTATTCGCTCGGCTACAAGGGCCAGCACACACTCGCACCCGAGACTCGCCAGGAGCTCGGCGCATTCTTCTTCCGGCGTGCCGGAGTGCCAATTGAGGCGCGGATGATGGCGAGCCTTGACGGCCGCGAATTGATCAAAGCCGCGGGAGACCGTTCGGCGGTCATCTGGATCTTCTATTCCGAGTGGCAGCCGATCGCCGACGCTATCGCGCGACAGCGCAACTGTTTCGTCGCGCCGCACCAGCTCGCCTGCCCGCCGCTGCGGCCCTAGCCTGGATTTCTATCCGGCTTGATCTCAGGCGACCCTTGCTGCTTTCCGCTGCTGACGCGCATGCGCATCGCCGGCGGCGAGCACCGCCAGCATCACCAGATCTGACGCGCTAGCGGTCATCGGCGCAATTTGGACCGAATGTGCCAACCCGAGCATGTAAGGCCCCATGACACTCTCGCCGCCGAGCTCTTTCAACAACTTGGCCGAGAGACTGGCCGACTGGAGGCCCGGCATTACGAGGATGTTGGCCGCGCCGCTCAATCGCGTGAACGGATAGAAACGCTTCTGCATCTCGTAATTGAGCGCAACGTCAGGTGCCATTTCGCCTTCATATTCGAAGTCCACCTTGAAACCGTCGAGGATCGAGACAGCCTCGCGCAGTCCCTCGACATGCGTCCCCGGCGGATTGCCGAACGTCGTATAGCTAGTGAAGGCGACGCGCGGCTCGATCCCCATGCGCCTCGCGAAAGCCGACGATCGCATCGCGATGGCCGCATATTGTTCGGCCGTCGGACGCTCGGTGACCGCAGTGTCGGCAACCAGCATCGTGTGGTTTCGGCCAACGACGACGGTTACTCCAAAGGGCGTCGTCGCCGCCTCGTCATCGATGACGAGGCGAACCTGCTTCAACGACTGGCTGAACGGGCGGGTCGTGCCGGTGATCATTGCATCCGCTTCGCCAAGGGCGAGCATTGCTGCGGCGAAATAATTTCGGTCCTGATTGACCAGCCGTTCGATCTCGCGGCGCAGCATGCCGTGGCGCTGGTGCTTTGCGTAAATATAATCGACCGCCCGACCGACAAGCGGCGAGTTGCGGCTGTTGAGCACCTCATATTCATCGGGGTTCTCAACGCCGATCTCCTTCAACAGATCATAGACCTCCTCGCGTCCCACCAGCACCGGTGTTCCGTACCCCGCTTCCTTGAAGGCGATCGCTGCTCGCAGGACGTTGGGCTCTTCGCCTTCGGCAAACAGCACACGCTTCGGATTCTGGCGCGCATTCTCATAGGCGAGGCTCATCACCGCCACCGTCGGGTTTAGCCTCGCACGAAGCTCCTGACGGTACGCCTCCACATTTGCGATTGGCTTTTGTGCGACTCCGCTTTGCACTGCTGCTCCTGCGACTGCCGACGCGACGACCTCCATCAGCCGCGGGTCGAACGGCGCTGGAATGATATAATCGCGACCGAAACTCTGCGCGCGCCCGCCGTAAGCAGCAGCGACCTCCTCAGGCACGGGTTCGCGCGCCAGCTCCGCCAACGCCTCGGCTGCTGCGATCTTCATCTTGTCGTTGATCGCTGTTGCTCTGACGTCGAGCGCACCGCGGAAGATGAAGGGAAAGCCAAGGACATTATTGACCTGGTTCGGAAAGTCCGAGCGACCGGTGGCGATGATCGCGTCCGGCCTCGCCTCCATTGCTTGTGGCGGCCAGATCTCGGGGTCGGGATTGGCCATTGCGAAGATGATCGGATCCTTTGCCATGCTCTTGACCATTTCGGGCAGAAGCGCACCCGCGGCCGAGAGGCCGAGGAAGACGTCGGCGCCTTCGAGCGCTTCGGCAAGCGTGCGCTTGTCGGTCTCCACCGCATGCGCCGATTTCCATTGGTCGAGGTCGGTTCTCTCCTTGTGGATCACGCCCTTGCGGTCGCACATGATGACGTGATCGCCTTTGACGCCCATCGCCTTGACGAGCTCGGTGCAGGCTATCGCTGCCGCGCCCGCTCCGTTCACAACCACCTTTGCGTCTGAAAGCCTGCGGCCGGTAATCAGGCACGCATTGATCAGCCCCGCAGCAGTGATGATGGCGGTGCCGTGCTGGTCGTCATGGAACACCGGTATGTTCATCCGCTCGCGCAGCGTCTGCTCGATGATGAAGCAATCCGGTGCGGCAATGTCCTCGAGGTTGATCCCTCCGAAACTCGGCTCGAGCAATTCGACAGCATCAATGAACCGCTGCGCGTCCTCGGTCTTCACCTCAATGTCGATAGCGTCGACGTCGGCGAAGCGCTTGAACAATACGGCCTTGCCCTCCATCACCGGCTTGGAGGCGAGCGCTCCGAGATTCCCGAGTCCGAGGATCGCAGTGCCGTTGGAGATCACTGCGACGAGATTGCCCTTGGTCGTATAGTCATAGGCACAGGTCGGATTTTCGGCGATCGCCCGCACCGGAACCGCGACTCCCGGCGAATAGGCGAGGCTCAAATCGCGCTGCGTCGCCATCGGCTTCGAGGCGATGAGCTCGAGCTTTCCCGGCCGCCCCCGCGAATGGAAATCGAGCGCCTCGGCCTCAGTATATTTGACATTGCTTTCGGACATGGTCGCGCGCCTTAGCGGACAGCTTGCGCAAGAGTCACGCGCTTGCCGATTAGAGGGTCGATTGGCGACGGCCTAGCCGCTACGGTTCCAGTCATGGCCCGAGCCGACGCACCGACACCGATGATGGCCCAGTACCGGCGCCTAAAGGACGAGGCGGGCGACGCTTTGCTATTCTATCGAATGGGCGATTTCTTTGAATTGTTCTTCGACGATGCGAGACTTGCTTCGGCCTGCCTCGACATCGCGCTGACCCGTCGCGGCGAAGATGCGGGCGAGCCGATTCCGATGTGCGGGGTGCCCGCCCATTCGGCCGAATCCTACCTGGCCCGACTGATCAAGGCCGGCCATCGGGTTGCAATTGCCGAGCAGACCGAAAGTCCTTTGGAAGCGCGCAAGGCGCGCGGTTCCAAGGCGCTGGTCGAGCGGGCGATAGTCCGCCTCGTCACTCCCGGAACCCTGACCGAGGAAACTCTGCTCGAATCCGGCTCGGCCAACTGGCTTGCGGCGATCGGCCGCGCCGGCGACGAATGGGCAATCGCAGCCGCAGACATTTCGACCGGTCGCTTCGAGCTGGTGAGCTGCTCTCCGGGCGATCTCCCTGCCGAACTGGCGCGGCTCGCACCCGCTGAGACGATCGCTGATTCGTCGGTTCCGGGCATCCAGACGAGCGCCGGCAAGGGCGGCTTTGAAAGCCTCGCCGGCGAGCGGGCACTGAAGTGCCGGTTCGGCCTCGCGACTCTCGATGGTCTAGGATCTCCGTCGCGTGCCGAGCTCGCCGCTGCAGGCGGCCTTCTCTCCTATCTCGATGCGACTCAGAAGAAGGCCGGAATTCTGCTCGACGCGCCGCGCCGCGTCGCGCGCGCTAATCATATGGCAATCGACGCCGCAACCCGCGACAGTCTGGAGCTGGCCCGGTCAGTGTCCGGCAGCGTGGCCGGGAGCCTTCTTGGCGAAATCGACCGCTGCCAGACCGCCGCCGGGCGGCGTCTGCTCGCCGAGGACATTGCCGCGCCGCTGACCGACCGCCAGGCGATCGATCGGCGTCTGGGGTTCGTGCAGTGGCTGCACGAGGACACCATCCGCCGCGAACGATTGCGCTTCGCGCTGAAGTCCATGCCCGATTTCGCACGCGCCCTTGCGCGCCTGGCAGCCGGGCGTGGGTCCCCGCGCGATCTTGCCTTGCTCCGCGATGGGCTTGGCGCCGCTGCCGCGCTCAGCCACGAGCTGGGCTCCGAGCCCGACCGTCCGCCTTTGCTTGGCAGCCTGCTGCCCAAGCTCGGTGGCCATGATGCACTGATCGAAAAGCTCTCGCACGCACTTGTCGCGTCGCCGCCGATCGACGCCTCGAAGGGCGGGTATATCGCCGAAGGCTATGACACCGATCTTGATACGCTGCGCGCCGCCGCATCGAACGGCCGGCGAGCGATCGCAGCGCTTGAGGCGAAGTATCGCGAGATGACTGCGATCAGTTCGCTTAAGATCCGCCATAACGCCGTGCTCGGCTATCATGTCGAGGTATCGGCGCGCCATGCTGACAAGCTGATGCAGCCGGATACGGGCTTCACCCACCGACAGACCCTTGCCGGAGTGGTGCGGTTCAATTCGCCCGAGCTGCACGACGAGGCGAGCCGAGTGATCGAGGCTGGCGCGCGCGCGCTTGCCGGCGAAGCCGCCCACGCCGAAGAGTTGACTGCCCTGGCCGTTGCCGCAGCATCCCAGATCACCTCGACCGCCGGGGCGATTGCGCGGATCGATGTTGCTGCAAGCCATGCTCACCGGGCAGCGGAGGGCGACTGGACCCTGCCGCAACTTACCGACGAGCCATGCCTCGACGTCGACGCCGGGCGCCATCCCGTGGTCGAGGCTGCGCTGCGCGACGCTGGCGAGCGGTTCGTGGCCAACGATCTTTCAATCGGACCCGGCGATCGGCTGTGGCTCATCACCGGGCCAAACATGGGCGGCAAATCGACCTTCCTTCGGCAGACTGCGCTGATCGCTCTGCTCGCCCAGGTCGGCAGCTTCGTTCCCGCCGCCCGAGCCAAGGTCGGAATCGTCGATCGCCTGTTCAGCCGCGTCGGCGCCTCGGACAATCTCGCGCGCGGACGCTCGACCTTCATGGTTGAAATGGTGGAGACTGCAGCGATCCTCGCGCAGGCAAGTCCCAACAGCCTCGTCATCCTCGATGAGATTGGCCGGGGCACGTCGACCTATGACGGACTCGCGATCGCCTGGGCCGTGGCCGAGGCCATGCACGACCAGGTGAAATGTCGAACTTTGTTCGCAACGCACTACCATGAGCTGACCAGGCTCAAAGGGCGGCTGGACTCGCTTTCGCTTCACCATGTTCGAGCACGCGAATGGAAGGGCGAGCTGGTTCTGCTCCACGAAGTTGCCGACGGGGCAGCTGACCGGAGCTATGGAATCGCGGTTGCCAAGCTCGCCGGGCTGCCGCCCGCGGTCGTCGCTCGGGCGCGCTCGGTCCTTGCGAAGCTCGAGGCGGGTCGGGACGCGACCGGCGGAATTGCTGCAGGTCTCGACGATTTGCCCCTGTTCGCTGCAGCCGCTGAACCTGAGCATGGACGCGATCCGCTGGTCGCTGCGCTCGCTTCGCTCGACCCCGATGCATTGACCCCTCGCGAAGCGCTCGACCACCTCTATCGCCTGAAGAAACTGGCAACGGAGAACGAAGCGTGAGCGGTCTCGACGTCGACCATCGCCGCGCAATCATCGATCGCCGGGCGATCGCCGACCGGCTTGCAAGCCTTGAGTCGGGCAGGAAGTCGGCCGGCGGAGCTGCAGCGATCCTTCGCGAAGCGCTCGAATATGGCCGCGCCGAAGTCGCGAAGCGTCTGGCCGAAGAGCCCGGCAATGGACGTTCCGCAGCACAGGCGACGGCGTTCCTCCACGACCAGCTCGTCCGGCTTGCGTGGGACTTCATCGCCGAGCGCGTCGTCGGCCGGTCGCTGAGCGGACTTGCCCTTGTCGGCCTGGGGGGAACCGGACGCGGCGAAATGGCGCCCTATAGCGATCTTGACCTCATGTTTCTCACACCGAAGGTCGCATCGAATGAGCAGGAGCGCGCGGCCGAGACGATGCTTCACCTGCTGTGGGATCTGAAGCTCAAGGTCGGGCATTCCGTCCGCTCCGTCCCGCAGCTGCTCGCGCTCGCGAAAAAGGACATGACCATCCGCACGGCCTTCCTCGAGGCGCGCTGGCTGTGGGGCGACGAAAAGGTCTTCGATTTCGCATCCGCGCGTTTTCGCAAGCAGATCGTCGCTGGCACCGCCGCCGAATATGTCGCTGCGAAGCTCGGCGAACGTGACGAGCGGCACATCAAGATGGGAGACAGCCGCTACGTCGTCGAGCCGAACGTCAAAGATGGCAAGGGCGGGCTTCGCGACCTCCACACGCTCTACTGGATCGGCAAATATATCCATGGCGTCGAGCGACCCGCCGACCTCGTCCGGGCGGGCCTGCTGACCGCCGCCGAATTCCGCCGCTTCGATCGCGCGGAGCGGTTCTTCTGGGCGGTACGTTGCCACCTCCACCTGCTTGCCGGTCGCGCCGAGGAGCGGCTCAATTTCGAGTATCAGCCGCGTATCGCCGAAATCATGAATTACGCCGATCGGCCGGGGAAATCGGCCGTCGAACGGTTCATGCAATTCTATTTTCTGAACGCGAAAACGGTCGGTGACCTGACTGGCGTCTTCCTCGCGCAACTCGACGAGCAGCTTGGCAAGAAAGGGATCCGCTTCGCGCTTCCGACGATCCGCCGTCGGCCGAAGCGGCTCGGAGGATTCACCCTCGTTCGCGGACGAATCTCGATTCCGGCCGATGATTTCTTCGAAAGCGACCCGGTGCGCCTCCTCGAACTGTTCGCCCTTGCGGTGCGCGAGCAGCTCGAGATCCACCCCGCGGCGATGCGGGCGGCGAGCCGGGACGCAGGGCTGATCGACCGGGAAGTCCGCGCCGATCCTCGTGCCAACGCGCTCTTCATGGAAGTCCTCACCTCAATCCACCACCCCGAACTGGTGCTTCGCTGGATGAACGAAGCAGGCGTGTTCGGCCGTTTCGTCCCTGACTTCGGACGCGTCGTCGCGCAGATGCAATTCGACATGTATCATCATTATACGGTTGACGAACATTCGATCCGCGCGATCGGGCTGCTCGCATCAATTGAACGCGGCGAGCTCAAGGGCGACCATCCGCTCTCGACGGCTATCCTCAAGAAACAGATCGCGTCGCGGCGAATCCTATATGCCGCGGTTTTGCTGCACGACATCGCCAAGGGACGCGGCGGCGACCACAGTCTGATGGGCGCTGAGATCGCGCTGAAACTTTGCCCCCGCTTTGGACTGGACGAAGCCGAGACCGAGACTGTGTCGTGGCTCGTCCGCTATCACCTGCTGATGTCCGCGACGGCGTTCAAGCGCGACCTCGCCGATCCCAAGACCATCGAGGATTTCGTTCATCAGGTGCAAAGTCCCGAGCGGCTCCGGCTGCTTCTGATCCTCACGGTTGTCGACATTCGCGCAGTCGGGCCCGGCGTGTGGAACGAATGGAAGCGAAGCCTCCTCAGCACCCTTTTCGAGGCCGCCGAAGAACGCCTCCGGCTCGGCTTCAAACAGCACGGCCGCGCTGAGATCGTCGAGGAGCGGCAGCAAGCGCTCGCAGCCGAGCTTGGATGGAAGGCAAGCGTCGCGCGGGCCCATATGAAGCGTCTTCCCGACAGCTATTGGCTGGCCGAGCCGCCGGCTTGGCAGCTGGCCAATGCCCGGCAAGTCGCAGCAGCCGAGGCGCATATCGGCGAAGCCGCCCCGAACGTGGTGGTCGAGGATGACCCCGAAAGCGGCGCAACGCGCGTCAGCGTGTTCACGCCCGATCGCGAGGCGCTGTTCTACCGCATTTGCGCAGGGCTTGCGGCGGCCGGCGCAAGCATCATCGACGCCCGGATCCACACGACGCGCGACGGAATGGCGCTCGACAATCTGCTTGTTCTCGATGCTCGCGAGCAGCCGTATACGGATCGCCGGCTGCGCGGCCGCTTGGCCAAGTCTGTCGAGGCTGCGATCAACCGTCCAACTCCGCCGCCGCTTCCCACATCAGAGCCTCGGCGGCGAAGTTCGGCTTTCGCGGTCGCGCCGTCAGTCGCAATCGCCGACCGCGCCTCGACGCGCACTACGGTGGTTGAGGTGAATGCACGCGACAGGCCGGCGTTGCTCGCAGGCCTTGCCGCTGCCGTCCACAATCAGGGTCATGCGATCCATTCGGCGCATATCGCAACCTACGGCGAACGCGCTGTCGATGTCTTTTACCTGACCCGCGCTGACGGCAAGAAGCTCTCACCCGAAGAGAATGAGAAGCTCCGCTCTGCACTGCTCGACGCAGCGCGTGAGCCCGCCAAATCCAGGGCCGGTTGAACGCAAGGCCTTGTTCGAGCCGACGGGGCTCCGTCCATCTCCATTATCGATCGCGGTAAAGGCCGCTCAGCCGCGCTCGCCCTTGGTTGGAGGCGGAGGCGGAGGCGGTGGGGGCGGCGGTGGCGGCGGCGCAGGCTGCTCGACTGCGGGCGGCGGCGGCGCGGGCGGCGGAACGTACGCCGGTGGTGCCGGCCGATTGAACCCCATCCTTGCCCGCAAGGTCACGCCGAAGGTCCGCGGCTCGCCCAGGAATGCGCCATAAAGCTGCGTCGAGCGGGTGATGAAGCCCGCCTGCACGGCCCGTGTCGTGCCGCTCCCTTGGAGCGGCGCGTCGAAGGCCACCTGGATGAAATGCTTGTTGAAGAGATTTTGGCCCCACAGCTCGAGCGCCCATGCGTCATCGGGACCATGGACGCCGACCCGACCGTTGAACACGGTGAATGCCTTCTGCGTCTTCTCTATGTCGAGATCCGAGCCGGTATTGAAACTGCTCATGTACCGACCGTCGAAATAGACGAGTCCCCGAAGGCCTGCGCCGCCCAGCGGTGGAGTCCAGGCAATCGATCCGGTCGCGGTCCACAGCGGCGCGTTCGAAATCCTCCGTCCGGGCAACTGGAACAGTGCGTTGGTCAGCGGCCGACCATCCGCTCCAACCAAATTATGACGATATTTGGTGTCGGCCATGGTGAGGCCGCCGTTTAGCTGAACGTCGCTGATCGGACGCGTGAACGCTTCCAGCTCGTAGCCCTGGCTCCTGACTCCCGCGCCGAGATGGCCAGTGCAGGCACCGGTATAAGGATTGTTGTCGGCGTCGGCACCATTGAGACTGGTGCTGCAGCTGTTGATATTCTCGACGACGAAATTGAGGCCGTTGAACGTATTCAGCTGGAAGTTGCGGAACATCTCGTGGAACAGTGCGAAGTTGAGATCAATTCCGCGGCCGTGATATTTGAAGCCGGCCTCGAATGCGTCGTTGATTTCAGGCTTGAACTGCAGATCCTCTCCCGATGCGACATGGCCGCTGCAGTTGACCTGCGTCGCAGTCGTGCAAATGGCGCCGTTGCCGGAAATGACGAATGGTGGGGCAGGCACGCTCGGAGCAGAGCTGCGGAACAGCGCCGAACGGTCAAGATTGTAGCCGCCGGCCTTATAGCCGCGCGAATAGCTCGCGTAGGTCAGCAGTCGGTCGGTGGCCTTGTAGCTTAGCACTGCCGTGCCGGAGACCTTGCTCTCGGTGAAGCTGTCGTTCAGCGCGAACGGGCCTCCTGGGGCACTCGGAGTGACGCAAGGCAATGTCTGCAGCGATGCAAGTGCGCTCGATGCATAGATGGTGCACAGCACGTTATTGTCTTTGAGAAGCGCATCGAGCGACTTCTTCTCATGCGTGTAGCGCGCCCCGAGCGTCAGTTTGAGGCGATCGGTGATGGAAAAGATGTCATGCGTGAACAGCGCCCAATTGCGACTCCTCTGATTGTAGAGGTCGTTCAGCGCTGCGCCGTTCAGCGTGAGCGCCGGACTGGCGAGATTCGAGAAACCGCTGTTGGTGAACGGTGCGCCCGAAAAATTGGTCGTGACAAACGCATCGTTCGGCAGGCGCGCAAATGCGCTGAGAACGGTGAATTGTCCCGCGATAGCGGCCTTGGCTGCCGGAGAGGTTGCGGCAAGATATTGCTGCTCGAGCGCCGAGCGCACGAACGAGGCGACCGGCGTATTGAAGCAGGTCGGCGATGCGCCTGGCGCGAGAATGGATGGAGCCGCCGCAGCGAAGTTCGCAGCGACAAGGCAGTTGCCATAGCGCGCATAATCCGCGCCATATGTAAGGTTATCGAGAAGCGTCAGCTTCTCGTCGGCGTAATAGCCGCCGACCAGCCAGTCGAGCAGGTTGCCGAAGGCTTTCCCCTGCAGCCGCACTTCCTGGGTGAAGGTCTTAAAGCGGTTGAACGCGGTGCCGTCATCGGGACGGTACAGGATGTCGAGATTGTTGAAGTCGGCGTCCTGGCCGCGAACGTATTTGTTGTATCGATAGGCGGTGATTGAAGTCAGCTCGGCGCCGCCCAAGTCATAGACCAGCTCGCCCGAAAGCCCCCAGTCCTTGACGTCCGACCGATAGCTGCGCCCCGGAGTAAGCGCCGTCTTGCGAGCGAAGGTGTCGTCCTCGATGATCCCGCCGAGACCCCGCTCGATCGCCGCGATGGTCGAGGGCTGAGGACCGGCCGCAGTCACGTCCATCGCAGGGAGGAACGTCGCGCCGCAGCACTCTTCGTTGCGCTTCGAATAATCGCCAATGATCCTGAGCGAGAGACTGTCGCTGGGCTGGAAGAGGATCTGACCGCGCAGCAGCCAGCGATCGCGGTTGTTGAGACGACGGCCGGAAACCACGTCCTTGAGGAAACCGTCGCGCTTAACGTAGACCCCGTCGAGTCGGGCGGCGACGGTGTCGCTGATCGGCCCGGTGATGCTCGCCTCGAAACGCCGCAGATTGTAATTTCCGATGTCGACCTGGCCGCTGACCTCGGGCGTGAAGCGCGGTTTGGCAGTGATGATCGAGATAAGGCCTGCAGACGTATTGCGGCCGAACAGAGTGCCCTGGGGCCCGCGCAGCACTTCGATCCGGTCGAGCGGGCCGAGCTCGGTGAGGCCGACGCCGGCGCGTGAGCGATAGACGCCGTCGATGAAAATGCCGACCGAGCCTTCGAGTCCCGGATTATCGCCAACCGTTCCGACGCCACGGATTCTCGCTACCGCCGCTCCGCCTTCCGAAGAGGTAGAGGAAACCAGGAGCGACGGAGCGATCTGGTTGAGCTGGCGAATGTCGGTCGCGCCGGTGTTATGCAGGTTTTGCGCTGTGACTGCGCTGACCGCCATCGGAACGTCCGACAGCGCCTGATTGCGTCGAGTCGCGGTGATCACAATGTCACCGGTGTTGATCGGCTGTTGTTCGACTGCCCTGGTCTGGACTGCGGCCGCCTGCGAAGTCGATCCTTCGGTCGGCGGCGCTGTCGTCGGCTTGCCGCTCTCGTTGCTGGGCGGCGGAGTGGTTTGGGCAAATGTCGGAGTAGCCAACGCTAGAAAGCCGGTGGATGCCAGCAAGGCGGACTTGCGGATCATTCTTCTCTCCCCCTCAGGCGACGGACGCCGGTCGGCGGGGAGGCTAACTCCGAACTGTGATCAAAGTGAAGCTCTGCAGCAGCCGCACGTCAACAAAGGCGAGCGGCTGCAGCAATTTGGCAACAGGAGTGTAAGTAAGAGTAATGCGTCAGGACCGCGCGGGGCCTTCAAACGGTCCGATCGCCTGGGCACAGCTCATTTTGGCGCGAGCACCATCAGCATCTGACGGCCCTCCATCCGCGGGTGGGCCTCGACCTTGGCCATCTCTGCAGTCTGCTCCTGGACTCGACGCAGCACCGCCATGCCCAGTTCGCCATGCGCCATCTCGCGGCCGCGAAAGCGCATCGTGACCTTCACCTTATCGCCTTCCTCGAGGAACTCGAAGACCTTCTTCATCTTCGTGTCATAGTCATGGTCGTCGATGTTCGGGCGCATTTTGATCTCTTTGATCTCCTGCGTCTTCTGCTTCTTGCGCTGCTCGGCGGCCTTCTTTTGAGCTTCATATTTGTAGCGGCCGATGTCGAGGAACTTGGCGACCGGCGGATCGGCATTGGGCGAGATCTCGACGAGATCGAGTCCGGCCTCCTGCGCCTGCTCGAAAGCTTCGCGCGTATACATCACGCCCAAATTCTCGCCGTTTTCGTCGATCACCCGCACGCGCGGCGACTGGATGAACTCGTTGTAGCGGGGGCCGCTCATCGGCGGCGGGGGCGCCATTGGACGGCGCGGATAGGGCGGCGGTATAGCGAAGTCTCCGTTATGGTTGTTGTTGAACGATGGAGTTAAGCACTCCTGCGCTTGCTGAAAAGTGCGCGCGAACAAATGTGAGTCATTTTTGCCGCGACCTGTGGCGGAGCCGCGTCAGGATTAGCACCGGTCTGCTCGCCTGTTGAGCCCCCTTCAGCGCGAGTTGATTGAATATCTCGTGGGATATGGAACGCACGTTAACATCGAGGACGAGCCGGCAATAACAGCACTCATCCATCGCATCGCCGAGTCCGTCGGCCCGGTGGACGCAGCCAATCTCTATATCTTCAGGTCTGGCGGCACGGCTTCGTCGGCAATCATTCGAACCGCCTCGTCGAGGCTCATCATCTTCTGGTGCTCGTCGCTGCCGAGGCGGCGCAGCGCAACTGTGCCTTCCTCGGCTTCACGCTTGCCGACCACCAGCAGCAACGGGACCTTGGCGAGGCTGTGCTCGCGGACCTTGTAGTTGATCTTTTCGTTCCGAAGGTCCGTCTCCAGACGAATGCCGGCGTCAGCAAGCTTCGCTGCGACATGCCTTGCGTAATCGTCGGCATCGGAAACAATCGTAGCGACCACCGCCTGCAAAGGCGCGAGCCACAGCGGGAACTTGCCCGAATGATGCTCGATCAGAATGCCGATGAATCGCTCGAACGTTCCGAGGATCGCGCGGTGAAGCATGAGCGGCGTATGCTTCTCGCCATCGGCGCCAATGTAGCTAGCTTCCAGCCGCTGGGGCATTTGCGGGTCGAGCTGCAGGGTTCCGCATTGCCACGTGCGTCCGATCGCATCCTGCAGGTGGAACTCCAGCTTGGGCCCGTAGAAGGCGCCCTCGCCCGGAAGGACTTCATAACGAAGCCCCGTCTCCTTTAGGGCAGTCTCAAGATCGCTTTCGGCGCGATCCCATTCCTCGTCCGAGCCGATGCGCTGGTCCGGCCTCGTCGCGAGCTTCACCTGATAGTCGGCGAAGCCGAGGTCGCGGTAAATCGAATCGAGCAATGCGCAGAAATGTTTGGTTTCTTCGACCAACTGAGCCTGCGTGCAGAAGATGTGCGCATCGTCCTGAGTGAACTGGCGGACGCGCATGATTCCATGAAGTGCTCCGTGCGGCTCATTGCGGTGGCAGCAGCCGAACTCGGCCAGCCGTAGCGGCAGCTCCTTATAGCTGGTGATTCCCTGCTTGAAGACCTGGATATGCGCCGGGCAGTTCATCGGCTTGAGTGCCATCAGATCGGCATTCCCAGTGATGACCGGCTTGCCTTCTTCGGTGCCGGGCACCTCGTCCGGCACCACGAACATGTTCTCGCGGAACTTGCCCCAGTGTCCCGAGCGAACCCACAGCCTCGAGTCGATCAGCTGAGGAGTCTTGATCTCGTTGTAACCGGCGGCATCGAGCCGCCGACGCATGTAGGCTTCGAGCGCGCGCCAAATCACCCAACCCTTGGGATGCCAGAAGACCGATCCATGAGCTTCAGCCTGGAGGTGAAACAGGTCCATCTCCTGGCCGATCTTGCGATGGTCGCGCTTGGCCGCTTCCTCGACCCTAAGCAGATAGGCGTCGAGCTGCTTCTTGTTGAGCCAAGCGGTACCGTAGATGCGGCTGAGCATCGGATTCTTGGGATCGCCGCGCCAGTAGGCGCCCGACACACGGGTCAGTTTGAACGCATTCGGGTCGAGCTTGCCGGTCGAAGCGAGATGCGGACCGCGGCAGAGATCGATCCACGCCCCTTCGCCGTCACCCGTACGGTACATCGTGATGGTTTCGCCCTCGGGTAGCTCCATCACCCATTCCGCCTTGAAGGTCTCGCCCGTTTGCTCGAAGAAGTTCCGTACCTCGTCGCGGGTCCAGACCTCCCGCAAGAGGGGCCTGTCGGCCGCGATGATCCGCCGCATCTCCTCTTCGATTGCGGGCAGCTCGTCCTCGTGGAACGGTCCGTGCTCAGCGGTCGGTGCGAAATCGTAGTAGAACCCATCCTCGGTTGCCGGGCCGAAGGTGATCTGGGTCCCGGGAAAAAGTCTCTGCACCGCTTCCGCGAGTATGTGCGCGAAATCGTGACGCACCAGTTCAAGCGCATCCTTTTCGTCGCGTGAGGTAATGAGGGCGAGGCTCGCATCTCCTTCGAACGGCCGCGTGATGTCGCGCACCTCGCCGTCGACCTTGGCAGCGAGCGCCGCCTTTGCGAGGCCAGGGCCGATCGCCGCAGCGACATCCGCGGGCGTCGATCCTTCGGGCATCTCCTTCACCGATCCGTCGGGAAGCGCGATCTTGAACATCTTGGTCATTGGAAGGGCCATGTAGCGATGCGCCCCTCGCCCCTCAACCGACTGGCGGAAATCGCCGTACAATGGCTGATATTTGGTCGGTCACAGCAAGTCTCTGGTGGCAATGCCTCTCGTCGGCGCCTGATCGACAAGCGCAGAGTTGCCGACATGATGAAGGCGGCGCGCCGGCTTCAGACGACCATGTTTCAAGGCTTCTCTCGACCTCGAACGCGCGATGGACGGCAAGCATTGCAGTTCAAAATGTCCGGCGGCACCTCAAATACCGTATGCAGAGTCGCCGACAGGCCGGCGCACGATCGGAGTTACACCCGCCATGCTGAAAGCTGGCGGCAGGAAGCTTATTTTCGATGATGTATCCTCAGATGAGGAAATCGTGATGCGCGTTCCAGCAATGAAGAGATAATCAGGCGATCAAAGCAAGTGCCGCGCAAACGCTCTGCTTAGGCGTGCTCCGGCTCTTGCTCGGCCGGTTCGACTGTAAGCCTCAATCCGAGACCAGCTAGGATTTCGCGGATCGTTTCAAAGGACGGATTACCGTCCTTCCCAAGCGCTTTGTAGATGCCCGCGCGCGTCACTCCGCTACGCCTTGAAAGGTCGGAAACGCCATGAGAGCGCGCAACTGTGTCAAGCGCCGTGCGAAACTCCTCTGGCGTAGACTCTTCGAGATAAGCGTCAAGGTATGCCGCGATGTTCTCGGCAGTATTGAGATAGTCGGCTGAGTCGAACGCGGTGGTTTCGATCTTCGCCATTAGCATCCAATCCCTTCTGCCAGCATGGCTCTCGCTTCTGCGATGTCTCCGTCTTGGCTAGACTTGTCGCCGCCGCAGAGAAGCACGACTAGCTGTGACCCAACCTGAACGAAGTAGAGGCGATAGCCGGGGCCGTAGTGAATCCTCATTTCGGAGACGCCGTTACCAACCGGAGCCACATCACCGAGATTCCCGTTGCGCGCCCTGTCCAATCTTTTGAGGATTCTGGCACGGGCACGTTCATCCCTTAGGCCTGCCAGCCACGTCGAAAATCGGGTGGTCTGGCGGACCTCGATCATATGTATCCTATGGTTTGCAACCCGTATGTTGTCAACTATGGTAAGCAGACCGTTAAGAAATTTGTTCCGGCTGTTGCCGCGTCCATCGCTTCCGCCGCTCCCCGAAATGGGGTGCGAGCCGGTAGAAATCAGACGGTCGCGAAAGCAGGTTGGCGGTAGGTGAGGCGTTTGCCGCACGCACCTTTCAATGCCTCTGCGGTGCGGCCTGTGTCGTCATCGCCGTTCGCGGAGCGGAGCGTGCAGCAGAAGTCAAACTCGTGGAGATAGCGCTGCAGATGCTTCGAGCTGCAGTGCTGGTAGATGCTCATGGGCGGCAAATTCTAGGCCGGGGCTCTTGTAGCAGTGCGCGTCGTCGGTGATCAGGCGGCTGTCATGCCCTGAAGCTTGGTGATGTTCTCTACCGAGCCGCAATGCGGGCACACCGGCCCATGCAGCCCGTGCAGCCGCTCCAGATGCTCGCGGCGTCGTGGTAGATGGGATCGGTCAGGTTCGTCGGAGTGTAATGTCCAGTAAGCTTGACATATGCGGCGCTGCGATGTAAGGTGTACTTGTCATTTCAACAAGGACGCTTGACATGCCTCGGTCCCTCGCCTGGAAGCACTACAACTGGCGCATCATTTGGCTCACTCTGCTTTACGGCGCCTTTCTCTTCCCCACGACGTACGGCTTCAAGCACCAGCTGGTGCCCCACCCTTTAGCCTATGTCGCAGCGATCCTACCGGCCCTTCCGCTTATCGGGGTCTTCGGCGCAATTGGGCGCTATCTGGCTGAAGAGCCGGATGAATATGTTCGCATGCTCATGGTCCGGCAGACGCTGTGCGCGAGCGCGTTCACGTTAAGCGTTGCAACGAGCTGGGGCTTTCTCGACAATTTCAGGTTGGTTGGCCACGTCGATGGCTATTGGATTGTCCTAGTCTGGTATTTTGGCCTTGGACTAGGCGGCCTCTATAACAAGCTGACCCTCGGCCGAAGAGGGGCCTGCTGATGTCGAACTTCACTCCCGCACAACGCGCCCACACGCGACGGATCCTGTGGTTGATGCTAGTCTATTTGATCATCCTGCCACCGCTGGTGTGGCTTCACGCCCATCGGCACATCAACCCAGTCGTGGCGCTCCTGATGGCTTTCGCGGCGGCCCTCCCGCTGCTCGGGATCTTCGCCAGCTGGGGCCGCTATATCTCCGACGAGCGCGACGAATATCATCAGGCGCTCACGCTTCGGCGGATCGCGATCGCAACCAATGCGACAATGGGCGGTGCGGTCGTATGGGGGTTTCTGCAGGCGTTCGGCGTCATGCCGCTTGTTGAAGCCTATTGGGTTCCGTTCGTCTGGGTCGTGATGCAGGGCGTGTCCGGATGCGTCAGCACCGTCGGTGACCGTGGAACGACGGAATAGAAGATGGAAAATTGTCTCCGTCTGCTTCGCGCCGAGCGCAACTGGAGTCAGCAGGATCTCGCCGATCGGCTCCAAGTCTCGCGCCAAAGCGTGAACGCGATCGAAACGGGCAAATACGATCCCTCGCTACCATTAGCCTTCCGCATCGCTGAATTGTTCAACCGGCAGATCGAGGAGATCTTCGTTTCTGCGGCGCGCAGCAGCTCGAGGGCAATCTAACCGGTTTCCGCCGCCCCGCTGCTGTCCTCGCGCTGGGCCACGGGCTTGCCCTCAGGTCGCTGCTCGCGCTCTTGAAGATCAACGCAGAAGTCGGTCAGGGCGAAACCGACTCCCCGGATCTCGTCGAGAATCGTTTCAAACTCATTCTTGTCGAACAGGAGGTAATCCGGCCGGCGCCTCTTGTAGTTTCGCGCAAATTCCAGCTGCCCGCGAAAGTCGTAATGCGACTTGAAGCCAGTCCAGAAGTCGCCCGCGTCGACCGCCTCGTCGGCAGGGTCCGCCCAAACCAGTTCGTCAGGATGTTCATCGCTGACATACCAATGCCCGCGGATCACCTTGTTCCGCTTCCAACGGGCCTCAGCATAGCGGCCGAGCATCGTCTCGAGCTTCTTCTGCATCTCCTCGTCAATACGGTCACGAGCGACCGCGCGAAGCACTGCGACACGATCAGCCGAGCTGCTCAGCGCTTCATACATGCGCAGTCCGGCGATCGGCTCGGCGCCGAGCAGTTGTACGGTGATGCAGCCGAGCCGCTCTTCGACTCGCGACCAAAGGACGGCAATGCGGGCAATGCAGGCTGCAAGTTGCGGACGCCGATCGAGCGGCCAGCCGGGACCGCTACTGATCTTCGACGTCTTCGGCAGGGAACGAGGCATTTCAAACACCGCGCATACAACCCCCGTACAGGCGCATCATACGCCAGCGCGGTCGAAACGAGAACAGCCAAAGAAAGCCCCGCCGACGGATCCGCCGGCGGGGCTGATCTCAAACAATGGCCGTTTAGCCGAGCGTCTGGGTCGTGGTGACCACCCCACCCGAAAGAGTGAGGCTCGATGGTGACAGGCGGAAGGTCTGGCCAGTCGACGATGTGACGATCACCAACCGGATGTTGCCGCTGCTATCGGTGACGATCTGGCTGACGGTCCCGAGGGTCGTTCCACTGCTCGTATTGACGGTGAGCCCCTTGGTCAGTCCGGCAAGCGAGCCGCTCACGACCATGCCGCTCGCGAGGACGCTGTGAAAGTTCGCGTGCGCGATGCCGGTCGGCGAAGCATGCATCGGACCTTGGCTATTCAGCCGCGCCTGGGACGAGCCATTGATGCCATTGAGGCGCGCGGTGGTGGACAATGTGCCGCCGCTCAAGCTCAGTTTGGTCGCAGGAATTGCGAAGAAGCTGCCGTTGGTTCCCCGAACTATGACCACGGCAACCGAGCCGTTGCCCGTCATCCGGATCTGCTGGACCGTGCCGACCGCAGTTCCGTTCGACATGAGGGTCATGCCGGTTGTCAACCCGCTAAGCGTGCCGCTGGCCACCGTCGTCGTAGTGCGGGTGCCAGGGAACATGGTGTTGAGATTGCTCGTGGTCGTCGCACCCGAGCCGGAGAGCACGCTGTTCTGATTGGCGTGCGCGATTCCAGGGGCCGAGGCGTTGTTCGGGCCCTGGCTGTTGATGCGCGATGCATCGCGCGTCTGAATACCAAAGCTGTTGCCCATACCACCGGCGTTATCCATGCCGCCTCCCATCGGGCCATTGCCGAAGCCGCCGCCCAGACCGCCGGCGTTGCCCATGCCGCCGCCGACTCCGGCCGGGCCGCCGTGATCGCCGCCACCACCGCCGCCGCCGCGACCCTGTCCGATCGCAGTCGTCGGAACGAGCGCCGCGCATGCGAGCGCACAGAGAATGACTTTGCGAAGCATTGCACTAACCTCCTGCGCATTGCGGAATGGAAGATCTGTACGTTCGAGAACGTTCGGAGTAGCCGGGGGTTCGCGAAGTGAACTTATGTTCATCGGTTAACGGCCAAGCGCCATTCAGCCGCGACGAATCGTCTCTCTTGAGTTCGCTGCTACTGCTGAACTCTGGTCGGTGGTCGGCTTGGGCGTGCAGGAAAGGCTCTCGATCCACGATCGCGCCCGAAGTCATCCGCCTCAATGCCCGCACCGTGAGTAAGCCAGGACCAGAGCGGTTTTTCGGAAATTTCGAGATTGCTGCCGCCGAGCTTGCGATAATGCATGCTGAGAACGAGGCCCTAGACCGCGCATCCAAAACGCGCTTTGGCCGAAGTCGCAATCACATCGACACCGAGCCGACGGAGACCCTCCCATTGGACAGCGCGGGCGCAACTGACCAGCCAAAGCGCCCAAGACCAGGCCGGGTGCAGCTGATCATGACGGCAATTGTCGTCGTCTTTCTCGTTGCGGCGCTTTGGGCAACGCGTTCGACCAATCCGCTTCGCGGCGACAGCGCCGAATATCTCTATTTCGACCAATCGAGAAGCGTCGGCTATCCGGCATTCCTCGAGCTCGTCCGTATATCGACCGGCCACGTCGCCTATGCAGTCCAGATACAGATGGCACTGCTTGCTGCTTCGTTGCTGTTCCTCTCCTTAAGCTTCTACCAATTCGTCCGCAGTCCTGGCTGGTCGCTGGCCTTCCAGGCAATCCTCCTGCTTCAGGCAGGGATGTGGTTTGTCTCGGCGTTCCTGATGACGGAAGCACTTTCGACTGCGCTGATCGCTATCTGGTGCGGGCAGCTGGTGAGAATGCTCGATGCGCCTTCGCTGCGCGGCTCGACATTCCTGGTGGCACTTTCAGCGCTCGCAACGATGGTTCGCCCTTCGCTGATTGCGCTCTTCTTTGGCACCGCCCTTTTCATGGTCGCCGCCCTGCCGAGGCGAGAGCGGCTGGGGGCGCTTGCGCTGGCCGGCTTCGGCGCTGCCGCAGCATGGGCTGCGACACCCTTTGCGCAATATTTGGTCCATGGCTCAGCCGACACGACGAGCCCATTTGCGCGCGGCGTGCTCCAGCACACGCTCTATTGCGATCCGGGCAGCCCCCCACGCGAAGCCGACGCGCTATTTGTGGAAGCTGAGGCTGCGCCGGTCCGTCACTATATCGAAGCCGCTCCTTTCGACGTCCGGGAGCAGCTTCGCCGCTCCTACAGTACGCCGCTGCGGTTCGGCTCGATCATCCCGGTGCTCGGGCAGCGTCACCATCTCCAGCTGAGATCGCAGCTGGATCCCTATTTGTCGCGGATTGCGGGCGAGAGGGTGAGAGCCAATCCATCCTGTTACGCGAGCAGCGTCGCGGCCGAATATCTTCGCATGGCTGTCTTCGCCACCGACCCGACAGCCGAGGAAGGGCGACGCGCAAACGGCTTCATGGCCAGTCATCCGCCGCCCGAGATCGCTCAACATCCGGTCCTGCCCGGCGACGAACGACTTGCGATAAGAGCGGCAAGCGAAGCTGGAAATCAGGTTTCGGGTCTCAATCCGGTTCGCCAACGCCTGGACGTCGTCGCTCAAGTGCCATTCCTTGCACTGCTGCCGCTTCGACTTCTCTTCGGCGGTGCAGCGATCATCGGCTTGTGTTCGCTGATTGCCTGGCCCTTCCGGCACCGGCTCGCACCGGAATTGCGGTCCATGACTACCGTAACGGCAGCACTAGCCGTCGCCTTCCACGGTGTCCTGGCGATCACGGCAATCGTTGAGATCGGTTTCTTCCGTTACCTCGTCCCGCTGTGGCCGGTCGTTTGCACGCTCCTTGGCCTTGCAATGGTCAGTCTGTTCAGCGCGCGATCGCGACTTCTCGTGCGCGGCCGTTCAATCCTTGCCCAAAGAGGAGAATTGGCGCCTGCACTGCAGACGAGCCAATGACCGCCGACCTTCGCCATTTCAATGTCGCCGGCCGACGAATTGCCTATCGTCTGCGGAGCGGCAACGGACCGACTCTCGTTTTCCTTCCGGGCTATGCGTCGGACATGGAAGGGGCGAAGGCCTTGGCGCTGGACGGCTTCGCCCGGCGCAAGGGTCTTGCAATGCTGAGGCTCGATTATTCCGGCACGGGATCAAGTGGCGGGCGTTTCGAGGAGGGCACGCTCGCGCTTTGGCTGGAGGAAGCGCTCGCTGCGACGGAGCGGCTGACCCAGGGCCCGCTGATCGTCGCCGGATCGTCGATGGGTGGCTGGATTGCGTTGCATCTGGCGCTGCTTCGGCCAGAACGGATGCGCGGCTTGGTCGGCATTGCCGCGGCACCCGACTTCACCGACTGGGGCTTCAGCAAGGAGCAGCAGGCAAAGCTGCTGTCGGATGGGCGGATCGAAGAGCCCAATCCCTACGGGCCACTGCCGTTCGTAACCACGCGGGGCTTCTGGGAGTCGGGGCAGCGGATGCTGTTGCTGGACAGTCAAATCGCGGTCGATTGTCCAGTCCGATTGATTCACGGCGAATGCGACCGCGAGGTGCCAGCGGACATCGCCTTGCGAACAATGCGGGCGCTCCGTTCAGCCGATGTCCAGCTGACGATCATCAAGGGCGGCGGTCATCGGCTGTCGGAGACGCACGAGATCGAAGCGATCCTGCGAGCCATTGCCGAACTGTTGGAGCCTGCGCCTTGATCCAGTTTCTGTTTGCCGCCGCCGTTGCGACTGCCGCACCCGCAGCGCTTGCCTGCCCCAATCTGGTTACCGCCGACGCACTGGTCTGCAGGGCGCTCCAAGCGCAACGTGCAGGAGACAATCAATCGGCCGCCCAAACATTCGAGGAAGCGGCAAAGGCTTCCTCGGACAAGGATCCAAAGACCGCACGCATCTATGCGGCGGCGGGCAATCTGTGGATTGCTGCGAATCAGCCGAGCAAGGCGGTGCTTGATCTCGACAAGGCGCTCGAGCTTTCCGGCCTCGAGGGCGAGCAGCGCGGCGAGGCCCTGCTCGATCGCGCAAGGGCTGCGGAGGCGCAGGATGACCTGAAGACTGCGCGGACCAAGGTCAACGAGGCGGCTGCGACGATTTCGGACGATCCGTTCCTCTGGTATTTCTCCGCCGCGCTGTCGCTTCGTGAGAGCGACGGAGCGAGCGCGACAAACGCGATCGCGAGGGCGCTCAAGTTGGCGCCGTCCGATCCCGCAATATTGTTCGAAGCCGGTCATGTCGCCGACTTCAATGGCGACCACGACGCTGCCCGCAGCTACTGGATGCGCGCCGCCGGCAGCGATCCCAATGGGCCGGTTGGTCGAGCAGCCGCCAAGGCGGTCGAGATGCTGGGCGTAACTCCGACGGTGAAGAGCGACGCCCAGCGTCCAAAGACTGCTGCTCAGCCCAAATCGTAGTCGATTGTGGTTACGACGCGGACCTTCTGGAATGGCGAGCTTCCGCCCGAAGAGCCGCAGTCGTCGCAATCCTCGCCGTCGCGCGCGCCGACCGAAAAATAGCCCTGGCTTGCGGTCCTGATCCGCCCGACATTCGTGCCGCTGTCGCGCGCGAACTGCTCGGCGCTGCTGCGCGCATTGCGATTAGCCTCCCCAATCATGTCCGGTTTCAAGGCATTCAGTTTGGTGAAAGTGTAGCTGATGTTGGTTCCCGAGACCTCGACTCCGTCGCGCAACAGCTCCGCCTGGCGGGCATAAGCCGCCCGGGCCCGCATCACATCGTTGGTCCGGAGCTGGATCGAGCGGTTGACGGTGAGGCGCTGTTGCCCGACCGGCTTGCCATCCTTGTCCTTCAGCTGCTCCCGAGTCAGTGAGACTCCGGTGTCACTGACTTCATCGGGCTTGAATCCGGATCGCTGGAAGAAGGCACGGACCGCGCGAGCCTGTCCATCGACCGACTGCTGGACCGAACCGAGGTCTTCCCCCTGATGCGAGAAGCTGACCGACCAAGTCGCGAGGTCGGCGGTAACATTGCGCTCGGAAACGCCGCGAACTGTGACCGTCCGATGCTCTGCCATCTTGGAGCGGCGCAGTCCGTCGCCCAGCGCATATCCGCTTGTAGTCAGTCCAATCGCAAAAATTGCTACCGCGCCCAAAAGGACTGCGCGGCCGTCCTGCAGCTTGTGGATCATGGGATGAAAACCCCTGCGTTCGTCCGCATATAGAGTAGCCACCGGTCACGATCGCCGGCTTGGGCTACGACGAACCGTGCAAATATAGCGACGAATTGAGGAAGATGGAATGAAATTCCTGCATTCGATGATTCGCGTGTCGAATCCCGCCGCGACTGTTGCATTCTTTCAACTATTGGGGCTGGAGGAGCGACGTCGACTGGACAATGAAGCGGGCCGCTTCACCCTCATTTTCCTGGCAGTTCCCGGTGACCAGGGAGGCGAGATCGAACTCACCTGGAATTGGGACGAGAGCGGTTACGACGGCGGCCGCAACTTCGGCCATCTCGCTTACGAGGTCGACGATATCTACGACACATGCGGCCGGCTCATGAACGGAGGAGTGACGATCAATCGCCCTCCGCGCGACGGGCGCATGGCATTTGTCCGGACGCCGGACGAAATCTCGATCGAGCTACTGCAGAAGGGCGCCGCCCTTGCGCCGGCCGAGCCCTGGGCATCGATGCCCAATACCGGACAATGGTAGGCTGGCCCGACCGCAGCTTTCTCAATCTGGTCGGATGCGAACATCCGATCATCCAGGCGCCGATGGCTGGGGCCGGCGGGACCGCTCTCTGCGTCGCAGCCATTCGAGGAGGCGCATTGGGTTCGCTTCCGTGCGGGATGCTGTCACCCGAACGAGTCCATTCGCAAGTCTCTGAAGTGCGTCGCCAGGTGAAGGGGCCGCTCAATCTCAACTTCTTCTGTCACAAAATGCCGACGCAAGCCGACGACAGCGCGTGGCTCTCGCTGCTCCGGCCTTATTACGAAGAATTCGGAGTCGAGCCGGGCAACGGCAGCGCGCTGCGGCTCCCATTCGACGCAGAAATGTGCGCACTCGTTGAACAGGTCCGGCCCGAGGTCGTGAGCTTTCATTTCGGGCTTCCGGGCGCCGACCTCTTCGATCGCGTCAAGGCGACCGGCGCGATCGTTGTCGGCAACGCTACCACGCTTGAGGAAGCATGCTGGCTCGAGCGGCACGGCGTCGACGCAATCATCGCCCAAGGCTTCGAAGCCGGCGGGCATGCCGGCCGCTTTCTTGGCAGTGACCCCGTCGAGGCGCTCGGGCTGTTTGCACTGGTGCCGCAGGTCGCCGATGCGGTTTCTGTGCCCCTGATCGCCGCCGGTGGCATTGCCGACGGACGCGGCATCGCCGCAGCGCTCGTTCTTGGCGCTGGTGCGGTCCAGCTCGGCACCGCTTACCTCCACACGCCCGACAGTTCGATCAGCGAGGCGCACCGTCGGCGCCTCCGTGACGGGCGCACGCTCCTTACCAATCTGATGAGCGGAGGACTGGCGCGGGGACTGCATGGTCGTCTCGTCGACGAGCTTGGGCCGGTTCGCGCCGAAGTGCCGCCCTATCCGATCGCCAGCAGCGCGCTCGCCTCAATCCGCGCAGCTGCCGAGAAGCGGGGTGAGTATGGCTTCGGGCCGATGTGGGCCGGGCAGGCCGCGCCGCTCGGGCAGGCGCTTCCCGCCGCCGAGCTGACCCGCAGGCTCGCTGCCGACGCACTGGCGGTTCTCGAGGAGCGAAACTAGGATCGAAGCAATGGAGATTGTCGCAGTCCCAGCCTTCACTGACAATTACCTTTGGCTCGTCCACGACGAGCCAAGCGGAGAAACCGCCGTGGTCGATCCGG
Organism: uncultured Sphingomonas sp.; assembly: GCA_966424035.1. Lineage (GTDB taxonomy): Bacteria > Pseudomonadota > Alphaproteobacteria > Sphingomonadales > Sphingomonadaceae > Sphingomicrobium. Next base: position 25,728 of record CBJLMA010000010.1, read on the forward strand.
GCGATGCCTCGCCCGTGCTCGCCGAGGCCAGGCGGCGCGGCTGGACGATTACCCAGGTTTGGAACACCCACTGGCACCCCGATCACACAGGCGGAAACCTGATCATCAAGGAAGCGACCGGCGCGAGAATCTCCGGTCCTGCGGGCGAGAATATTCCCGGGCGCGACGTGGCTTTGAAGGAAGGCGACGAGATCCGCATCGGAGGACATCGGGCGCGCATTATCGAAGTCCCCGGCCATACGCTGGGCCACATCGCGCTGATCTTCGACGACGAGCGCGTCGCCTTCGTCGGCGACACCTTGTTCGCAATGGGTTGCGGGCGGCTGTTCGAAGGAACGCCGCAACAGATGTACCGATCGCTTCAGCGACTGACGGAATTGCCCGGCGACACGCGCCTCTACTGCGCGCACGAATATACGCTTTCGAACGCACGCTTCGCCGCTCATGCGCAGCCTGAAAATGCCCCAATCCTGGCCCGCCTGAATGCGACTAAGCGGTTGCGCGAAGACGGAAAAATCACTCTTCCGACTACGGTCGCAAAGGAACGTGAAACCAATGTCTTCGTTCGAGCCACAGACGTCGAGGAGTTCGCGCGCCTCAGACGGGAAAAAGACAGCTTCCGTTCATGAACGCGGGCGCTCTAGATTGTTTCGGGGGCGCGTAAGAGGACGTCCAAGGAGGTCAAGATGCGGATGATCTCTGCCCTGATCGCTAGCGCGGCGCTTGTATCATGCACGACGGCACCACCGGCTCCGACGCGCACTGCTCAGAGCGAACATCAATTCCAGCAATTGCTGATGGGCAAGGTTGCCCAGCGGCCGATCAGCTGCCTGCCGCATTATCGGTCCGGCGACATGCAGGTCATCGATGACAATACGATCGCCTTCAAGGACGGCAGCCGCGTCTACATCAACAATATGCAGGGCGGCTGCACCAATCTGTCGATCGGCCATAATGCGCTTGTCACGAGGCAATATGGATCCGCCGACTTGTGCCGCGGCGACATCGCCCACGTCGTCGATACCCTCAACGGCTTCACCGTCGGCAGCTGCGTTTTCGGCGACTTTGTGCCTTATGTGAGACCGGGCCGCGGCTAACGCCTGAAAAGGCCGTCGAGGCGCTCGCCGTAGACTTTCGAAATGACGTGGCGCCTGATTTTCATCGAGGGAGTCAGTTGCTCGTTTTCAATCGAAAACCCCTCGTCTGCGAGGATGAACCGGCGCACTTTCTCGATCACTGACAGATCGCCATTGACGCGATCGACCGCGCGCTGAAGCAAAGCATGCAAATCGGCCGCGCCGGCGATTTCCGGGTCCGGCACAAGCAGCGCGACAAGGTGCGGTCGCCGGTCGCCATAGACCATGGCCTGGGCGATTTCGGGCTGCAGCGTGAGCATGCCCTCAATCCGCTGGGGCGAGACATTGTCGCCCTTGTCGTTGACGATCAGGTCCTTCTTGCGATCGGTAATCTTGATCCGGCCCTTGTCATCGAAATGACCGACATCGCCCGTTGCCAGCCAGCCGTCTCGAAGCACTCGCGCCGTCTCTTCCGGGTTGCGCCAATAGCCGCGGGTCACATTCTCGCCTCGCACCATGATCTCGCCGTCGTCGGCGATGCGCACTTCGCAGCCCTTCACCGGTACTCCGACCGTGTCCAGGCGGATGCCCCTGCTCGGCCGATTGCAGCTGATCACCGGCCCAGCCTCCGTCTGTCCGTAGCCTTGGAGAAAGGTGATTCCCAAGGATTCGAAGAAGATCCCGACCTCCGGGTTGAGCGGCGCTCCGCCAGAGACCCAGGCCTTCTGCCGCCCTCCAACCTTGGCGCGGACCTTGCGTCGAAGCGTCAGCGACAGAAGGCCGTCCATCGGCAAGTCCCAAGGCTTGAGCTGCCCGTTATATTTGTCCGCTCCAATCTTGAGCGCCCGGGCAAGCAGATATTTGGCAAAGCCGCTTTGGCCTTCGATCGACTTCATGATCCGCGCCCGCAACAGCTCAAACAGCCTCGGGACGACGACCATGATTGTCGGTTGCACTTCCTCGATGTTTGCGGCGAGCTTCTCGAGGCTTTCGGCATAATAGATCTCCGCTCCCAGAGCGATCGGGAACATCTGCCCGCCGGTATGTTCATAGGCGTGACTTGCCGGAAGGAAGGACAAGAACACTTCCTCGTCCCAGCCGAAGTCCGTCGAGATGATGTCCGCGCAGCCCTCGAGATTGTGCAAGATCGAGCCGTGGTGGATCTGCACGCCGCGCGGTGCTCCCCCAGTCCCGCTGGTGTAGATGATGCAGGCAAGGTCTTCCCGCCGAAATCTTGCGACTTCATTCTTGAGAGCCTCAACCTCGGCAGCCGAGGCGATGAGCTCGGCCCAGTGATGGACGTTGACCCAGTCCGGCACTTGGCCGGCCCGGATTTCTTCGATCCCGATGATGTGATGGCATTCGCTCGAAGTCAGGACCGCCGGAACGAGATTCTTCGCCAACTTCTGGTTGGAGACGATCACCGCCCGTGCTCCGGAATTGCCGAGGACATGAGCGTGGTCGCGGGTGGTGTTGGTGGTATAGGTGGGTACCGTCACGCAACCGGCAGCCATGATTGCAAGATCGGCGATCAGCCATTCCGGCCGGTTCTCGCTCACCAGCGCAACTCGATTGCCGGGTTCCAGACCGATGCGCTTCAACGACGCCGCAATCGCCGCTACCTGGCGCGCAGTCTCGTTCCAGCTCGTCGGGCGCCAGCGACCTTCACGCTTGGCCCACAGGAAAGGCTTGTCGCCTTTCTGCTCGGCGCGGGTGAGGAAGAGCGAAACGAGATTGTTGAAGTGTTCGAGTTGCCGAGCCATGCGTTCCCTGTCCCCTCGGGCGCCAATTCTTAGCGCAATAGCTGGAGCGCGCCACTCCTCGACGCCCGCACATCGCCGCGCTACCCCGGCTTTCATGCGCCTGATTCACAAGCTCGCCGCCTTCCTAACATTGGGCGTGGTCGCATCAGCGGCGGAATCCCGCCATCAACCCCAATCTGTTGCGCCGACCGCAGACTCGGAGCCCTTCGCAATCGCGGCCAACCCGCTGGCGGCACGGGCAGGGCTGAACGTTCTCAAGCGCGGTGGGAGCGCGGTCGATGCTGCGATCGCAATCCAGGCGATGCTCTCGCTGGTCGAGCCGCAAAGCTCCGGCGTCGGCGGCGGCGCATTCATGACCTATTATGACGCGCGAACCGGCAAGATCACGGTGTACGACGGCCGAGAGGTTGCTCCAGCACTGGTGACACGAACCCTGTTCCTCGATGCGAGCGGCAAGCCGCTGCCCTTCGAGACTGCGGTTGTGAGCGGCCGAGCAACCGGCGTTCCAGGCGCCATCAAGATGCTCGCGCTCGCGCACCGGGAGCACGGCAAGCTTGGCTGGAGCAGCCTCTTTGGCGATGCCGAACGCGCTGCGGACGAGGGCTTCATCGTCAGCCCTAGGCTCGCGCGCATGATCCATGCCGATTTTGCCGAGAACCATGCGCCAGACGTGATCCGCTATTTCTCGAAATCGGACGGAACTCTGCTCAGTGCCGGCGATCGTCTGGTGAACAAGCCCTACGCCTCGTTTCTCCGCCGTCTTGCGAGGCTTGGGCCCGCGGCGCTCTACACCGGCTCGACTGCGGCCAAAATCATTGCCCGAACGCATGCCGGGCCCCTCGCCGGCTCAATGACTATGGCCGACCTCGCGAGCTACCGCCCGATCAAGCGCCAGCCGGTGTGCGGCCATTATCGCGCCTACATCCTCTGCGCCCCGCCGCCACCGGCGAGCGGCGTCGGCCTCGTCGAACTCTTGCAGATCCTCAGCAACACCGATATCGCTTCACGTGGACCCAGCGATCCCCAGGCTTGGTATCTGTTCGCCGAAGCAAGCCGGCTGATGTACGCCGATCGCGACCGTTATGTCGGCGATCCGGCCTTCGTGCACGTACCTGTCGCCGGGTTGATTGATCCGGCATACGCTGCAGTGCGCGCCAAGCTTATCGGACCGGCAGCAGGCCCGCCTCCGGCTGCGGGCGTTCCCGCAGGGGCGTCGGTCGCTGCAAATGACAATACGCTTGAGCCGACCGGCACTTCGCACCTCATCGTGCGAGATGCGCAAGGCAATGTCGTTTCGATGACCACGACCGTCGAATCGATCTTCGGAACCGGCCGCATGGTCGACGGCTTCTTTCTCAACAATCAGCTGACCGACTTCTCCTTCATGCCGGTGGACGACCTGGGCCGACCGGTCGCCAATGCGGTCGCCGCCGGCAAACGCCCGCGCTCTTCCATGACGCCGGCGATCCTCCTGAACCGCGACGGCCGCTTCGCCGGGGCGATCGGCTCGGCGGGAGGCAATTCGATCCTCGCCTTCGTTGCCAAGAACCTCGTTGCAGCGATCGACTGGAAGGAACGAATGCCGCAAGCGCTTGCCGAGCCGAACCTCGTCGCTCGCGGGTCCAATTTTCAGGGCGAGGTGTCCAAATTTTCCCCTGAGCTGCTCGAAGGTCTGCGCAGGCGGGGCATCGAGCTGAAGCCGGGCCAGGGAGAAGATTCGGGCGTGACTGCAGTGCTGATCCGCAATGGCACGATTGACGGCGGCGCCGATCCGCGCCGCGAAGGCGTGGTGCTGACCCTTCCGCGTTAGTTACAGGTTTCCGACGGCTTCCGAGATGCTTGCGAAGCCTTCGCGCTTGAGCCGCACCGCCAGGCCCCGCGCGATCCGCTTGGCAATTCCTGGGCCCTCGTAGACCATCGCAGTATAGAGCTGGATGAGGCTCGCGCCTGCACGGATTCGTTCCCACGCGTCGTCCGCATTGCTGATCCCGCCAACCCCGATGAGCGGAATCTCGCCTCCGCTTGCTCGACGAAATTTGCGCAGCGCTTCGAGTGCGAGCGCCTTCAGCGGCTCACCCGACAGTCCCCCTGCTTCACTCCGGTAGCGCGACCTGAGGGGCGGCCGCGAAACGGTCGTGTTGCAGACGATGAGCGCATCAATCCCGTGGTCGATCGCAGCGCGCAAGATCCGCTCGGGATCGTCGTCGTCAAGATCGGGGGCAACCTTGAGAAACACCGGAGGACCGCTTCGCCCTCGTGCCTCCGCAACCGCCGATAACAGATCCGCAAGTGCATTTTCGTCCTGCAGTCCCCTCAGACCGGGAGTATTGGGTGAGCTGACGTTGATCGTCAGATAATCGACGATCGGCGCAATCGCCCTGACGCCTGAAGCATAATCGGCGATCCGGTCTTGGCTGTCCTTATTGGCTCCAATGTTGACCCCGATGATCCCGGGCAGGTGGCTGAACCTCTCAATCCGCTCGAACGCAGCGGCTTGCCCGACATTGTTGAACCCCATTCGATTGATGACCGCCCGATCGCTCTTGAGCCGGAACAGCCGGGGCTTGTGATTGCCCTCCTGCGCCCGGGGGGTAAGCGTTCCGACCTCGACGAAACCGAAGCCGAAGCTCAGCATCTGCTCCGGCACCTCGGCATTCTTGTCAAAGCCCGCCGCAAGCCCGACCGGGGTCGGAAAGTCCAGTCCGGCGACCGTTGTTTTCAGGGAATCCGGAAAGTGGGGCGGCCCGTGGGGCGGCATGAGCTTCAGCGCCTTGATCGCGAGCCGATGCGATGTCTCGGGCTCAACCAAGAATGCCAGCGGGCGGACGAGCGGGTAAAGGCGCACTGCGGTCGCATAGCGTCATGATGGACATGTTTCAGCACTCATTCGTGCGAGTCCCGCAAGCGGGCGTCGAAAGAACGCTCCTAGGTTGAGTTTCCCTCCGCAACGCACTAAATCGGACCGGAAAGCTCCGAATTCATGCGCCTTAGCCATCTTGCCGATTATGCGGTCGTGCTGATGACCGCCGCCGCCCGCCGGCCCGCGGGCGCGCGTCTCAGCGCGACCGAGCTCGCCGGCGAGACCGGTGTTCCCCTTCCAACCGCGCAAAAGCTCATGGGCCAGCTCGCCGCGAGCGGGCTGCTCTCCAGCGCTCGCGGCGCGGCGGGGGGCTTCACGCTGGCACGTGAACCCAAAGCGATCAGCCTCGCCGACATCGTTGAGGCAGTCGAAGGCCCGATTGCGCTCACCATGTGCTCGGACTCCAACAATCATGAATGCCAGCTCGACGCCCATTGCCGGGTCAAGCCGCACATTGGCATCGTCGGCAATGCGGTACGCGGCGCGCTCGGCGCAGTGTCGCTGATAGAGCTCGCCCAATGACCGACGATATCCGCAACCGCGAGGTCCAGGAGCTCGTCGCTCGCGATTACGAATGGGGCTTCGTTACCGACATCGAGCAGGAGCGCGCGCCAAAGGGGCTCAGCGAAGCCACGGTTCGCTTCATCTCGGCCAAGAAGAATGAGCCGGGCTGGATGCTCGACTGGCGACTCAAGGCTTATCGCGCCTGGCTAGAGATGGAGGAGGTCAGCTGGGCCAAGCTCGAGATTCCGCCGATCGATTATCAGGACGCATATTATTATGCCGCGCCCAAGCTTGCACCCAAGCTGAAGAGCCTCGACGAGCTCGATCCTGAAATCCGCCGCACCTACGAGAAGCTCGGGATTCCGATCGAGGAGCAGAAGGTGCTCGCAGGAGTCGAAGGCGCCGCCAAGGTTGCGGTCGACGCTGTGTTCGACAGCGTCTCGGTCGCGACCACCTTCCGTGAGGAGCTCAAGAAGGCCGGCGTCATCTTCCTCTCGATCTCGGAGGCGATCCGCGAACATCCCGGGCTGGTGAAGAAGTATCTCGGCAGCGTCGTTCCCCAGCGCGACAATTATTTCGCCTGCTTGAACTCCGCCGTCTTCTCGGACGGCACCTTCGTCTACGTGCCCGAGGGCGTCCGCTGCCCGATGGAGCTGTCGACCTATTTCCGCATCAATGCCGAGAATACCGGCCAGTTCGAGCGCACCCTGATCGTCGCCGACAAGGGTGCGTACGTTTCCTACCTCGAAGGCTGCACGGCGCCCATGCGCGACGAGAATCAGCTGCACGCCGCAGTCGTCGAGATCTACGCGCATGACGACGCCGAGGTGAAATACTCGACCGTCCAGAATTGGTATCCAGGCGACAAGGAAGGTCGCGGCGGGATTTTCAATTTCGTCACTAAGCGTGCGCTCTGCGCCGGTGACCGCTCGAAGGTCAGCTGGACCCAGGTCGAAACCGGAAGCGCGATCACCTGGAAATATCCAAGCTGCATTCTCAAGGGCGACCACAGCGTCGGCGAATTCTATTCGGTCGCGCTGACCAACAATCGGCAACAGGCCGACACCGGCACCAAGATGATCCACATCGGCGCCAACACGCGTTCGACGATTGTCTCCAAGGGAATCAGTGCCGGCAAGTCGAACAACACCTATCGCGGGCTGGTGCGCGTGCTTCCGCGCGCCGAGAATGTCCGCAACTTCACCCAGTGCGATTCGCTGCTGCTTGGATCTGACTGCGGCGCGCACACCGTGCCCTACATCGAGGTCAAGAATCCGAGCGCGACAATCGAGCATGAAGCGACGACGTCGAAGATCAGCGAGGACCAATTGTTCTATGCGATGAGCCGAGGTCTCGACCAGGAGGCGGCGGTCGCGCTGATCGTCAATGGCTTCGCCCGCGAAGTCTTGAAGCAGCTGCCGATGGAATTCGCGGTCGAGGCGCAGAAGCTGCTCGGAATCAGTCTCGAGGGGAGCGTCGGGTGATCTATCTCGGCTTCTTGTTGTGCATCGCATTCTTTGTTCGGGAAACTCAGCAGTTCCTAGACTTGGCTCTTATTTCACCCGCAATGAGGTCGACTGCCCGATGATGCCGCTTCTCCTTCTAGCCGCGGCGTCAGCCGACTTGGATGCGCTCGACCAGGCGGTGGCGCGGTGCGATCGGACTGCGGCAAATCCGGTCTTCGCCTCGGAAGCCGCGCGGCGCAGCCAATATCTGCTCGACGCCTATCGCGAGCAGGAAGGAATAGTGAGCGACCGGCTCGCGCTCGCCGATCAGCGACGGGCGCTGCGCGAAGCGACAACGCCGGCCAAGCCGGCCGAACAGAGGCAGGAGGAAAAGCAGCTCGATCTTCAGCAGGCCGCGCTCGACGATCGGCAAAAGGCGCTCAACGACAAACGCATGCTCGAAAGCATCCGCGAGGATGCGATGGATTCGATGCGCCGCTACTTCCTCAACAATTGCCCAGCCGGGAAGGGCGAAAGGCTCGACCGATAATGCTTGAGATTTCCGACCTCCGGGCGGCAGTCGCCGACCAGCCGATCCTCAATGGCGTGTCCTTGAGCGTGCCTGCGGGCGAAGTGCACGCGATCATGGGCCCCAACGGCTCAGGCAAATCGACGCTCGCTTATGTGCTGTCGGGGCGGCCCGGCTACGAGGTGACCGGCGGCAGCGTCAGATTCGATGGCCAGGATCTGCTTGCCCTCGAGCCGCACGAGCGCGCTGCGGCGGGGTTGTTCCTGGGTTTCCAATATCCGGTCGAGATCCCCGGAATCTCCTACCTGCAGTTCCTGCGCGAGAGTTTGAATTCGCAGCGGCGGGCACGCGGCGAAACCGAACTGTCGGCGGGCGAGTTCATCAGAATCGCGCGCGAACAGGCAGCGCTGCTCGGCATGGACTCCGAAATGCTGAAGCGGCCGGTGAACGTCGGCTTTTCAGGCGGTGAGAAGAAACGGGCCGAGATGGTTCAGATGGGTATCATCAACCCCAAATTCGCAGTTCTCGACGAGACCGACAGCGGCCTCGACATCGACGCACTCAAGGCCGTGGGCGCAGGCATCAACCGGATCATGCGCGCGAGCGACAAGGGCGTGCTGCTGATCACCCATTATCAACGCCTGCTCGACTATGTGGAGCCGGACAAGGTCCACGTCCTCACGCGAGGCAGGATCAGCCGCTCGGGCGGGGCCGAGCTTGCACGCGAGCTTGAACGCGAAGGCTATGCGGAGGCGGCTGCCTGATGACCGCACCCTTCCCCACCAACCGGCAGGAAGAGTGGCGCTACGCCGATCTCGATTCGCTGCGACCCGTATGGGAGCAGTTCGCCGAGCCGGTCACGCTGACCGTGGGCGGAGGGGAAGATCTTGAAGAGATCTGGCTCCCGGTCGCGAGCGACGTCCAGCTGCGCCGCGTCCAGCTCGCGCTGGGGCCGCGCGCGAAAGCGCGCATCTTCGCGCTCAACACCGCGCCGGTCTACGGCCGCGTGGAGCTTGAGGTCAGCCTCGAACAAGGTGCCGAATTTGAGCTCTTCGGAGCCAATATCGGCAGCGGCCCTTCGACCAACGAGATCGTCACCAACGTCAAGCACGTGGGTGTCGGCGCGCGCTCGCGCCAGGTCGTTCGCTCGGTGCTGAACGGCAAGGCGACCGGCTCCTACCTCGGCAAGGTGGAAGTCGCGCGCGGTGCTCAAGGGACCGACGCCGAGCAGTCGGTGAAGGCCATGCTGCTCGATCGCGGTGCGACCGCCAACTGCAAACCCGAGCTCGAGATTTTCGCCGACGACGTGAAATGCGCCCACGGCGCATCCGTCGGCGAGCTCGATCCGATGCAACTCTTCTACGCCGAAAGCCGCGGCCTCGATCCCGCGTCCGCCCGGGCGCTGTTGCTTGAAGGATTTGTCATGGGCCTGTGGGACGGTGCGAAGAACCCGGACGCGATCTCAGCCGCTGCGCGCGAGGCACTGCGGAGGGTTGTATGAACAAAGAAGCCCAGCTGATCGCCAATTCGATGCTGTCGGTCCGCGACCAATTCCCGGCGATCGAGAACTGGCATTATCTCGACAGCGCTGCGACCGCACAAAAGCCTCAGGCTGTCATTGATGCCATCGTCCAGGCCTATTCGCGCGACTATGCGACCGTCCACCGGGGCGTGTACGAGCGCTCGGCGAGCATGACCGCGAGCTACGAGGCCGCGCGCGGCGCAGCAGCCAAGCTCGTCGGCGGCAAGGCCAATGAGCTGATCTTTACGCGCGGCGCGACCGAAGCGATCAACCTCGTTGCGCGCACGCTGCCAAAGGACGGCCGGGGCCGCGTCCTTGTTTCCACGCTCGAGCATCACAGCAACATCGTTCCCTGGCAGCTCGCCGGCTTCGAAGTGGACGCAACGCCCTTAACTGAGGATGGTCGGATCGATCTGGACGCGGCCGAGCGGATGCTCACAGAAGAGCATCGCATCGTCGCCCTTGCTCACGTGTCGAACGTGCTCGGCTCCATCCTGGATGCGAAGCGCGCGGCGGAAATCGCGCATTCGAAAGGCGCATTGTTGCTGCTCGATGGCTGCCAGGCGGTGCCGCGACTTCCGGTCGAAGTCACAGCAACAGGCGCCGACTTCTACGCGTTTTCGGCGCATAAGCTTTACGGCCCCACCGGGATCGGCTGCCTCTGGGGCCGCGCCGAACTGCTGCAGGCGCTGCCGCCGTGGCAGGGCGGCGGAGCGATGATCGATCGGGTGACGTTCGAGAAGACAACCTTCCTCGATCCCCCGGCGAGGTTCGAAGCCGGAACGCCGCATATAGTCGGCGCGGTTGGCCTCCATGCGGCGGTCAACTGGGTCGATAGACTGAGCCTTGAGGCGATTCACGCGCACGAATCTGCGCTCGTCGCCGAAGCACGGGCGACGCTGTCCGCGCTCCCGGGCGTCGCGGTCTACGGTCCGGAAGACAGCGCCGGCATCGTCAGCTTCAATGTCGACGGGGTGCACGCGCACGACACGGCCACCATATTGGATGATGCCGGCGTCGCGGTCCGCGCCGGGCACCATTGCGCTCAGCCGCTGATGGACTGGCTCGGAGTGCCCGCGACTGCCCGCGCGAGCTTTGCAGCCCACAGCGACAGCTCGGACATCGAAGCCCTGGCGCGCGGGATAAAGCAGGTGAAGCGGATCTTCGGCGTATGAATGAAGAACGGAAGATCGAGACTGAGGAAGTGACGGCAGCAACGCCGCCGCCTCGTGCCCGCGTCACGCCCGAGTTCGAGCGCAAGCGCGATTATCTCGAGGGCTTCCTGTCGGGCGAGAAGCCGGATCAACCGAAGGGCGGGGCCGGAAGCGACCTGCAGGCGTCGGTCGTCGAGGTGCTGAAATCCGTCTACGACCCCGAAATACCGGTCGACATCTATGAGCTTGGCCTCATCTACGACGTTGACATTAGCGAAGATGGCGACGCCACGATCACCATGACCCTGACGACGCCCCATTGCCCGGTTGCCGAGTCGCTGCCCAATGAAGTGGAACTGCGAGTGCTGTCGGTGCCGGGGATACGTGACGCGATCGTCAACCTCGTGTGGGATCCACCCTGGGACCCGTCGAAGATGAGCGACGAAGCCCGGCTGGAACTGGGAATGCTATGAACAAGGAATCGAAACTCCGCGCTCGCCCGGCAGCGATTACCCTCACTCCAACCGCCGAAGCGCGCATCGCCGAGCTCATGAGCCGTGCGCCCGAAGGTGCGATCGGAGTGAAGCTCTCGACCCCGCGCCGCGGCTGCTCGGGGCTCGCTTACTCGGTTGATTACGTGGCCGAGGAGAAGCCGTTTGACGAGAAGATCGAGACTCCCGGCGGCAACTTCTACGTCGATGGCGCATCGGTGCTCTATCTGATCGGCTCAGTGATGGACTGGCGTGAGGACGATTTCGCCGCAGGGTTCGTGTTCGACAATCCGAATGCCAAGGGCGCCTGCGGTTGCGGCGAAAGCTTCACGGTCTAGCTTCAAACTGCTAATCACTAGTGCGGAGGGAGACCATCGATGCTTCTCCTAGCCGCCGCTGCAATTGTTGCAGCTCCGATGCCGAGCGCAGCACAACTGCAGCCCCAATCGTCAAACTGCCCACGCGCGACTGGCTACTTCGCCTTGCAGCGCGGCAATCGGGTGAAGCCCCATAAGCTGACCGAGCTTCCGGACGCGAATTTCTACTCCGCCGTCTATCGGCGCATCGACGGCTGCGAGGTGCCGATCGTCGTCAAATATAGAGTGAGCGGCCGTTAAAAGATCCCACCATAGCCGAAGGCGCGAATCGGCATTTGGGTTCGAGTGCGAAAGATCGTTCAGAAACCCAAAGTGAAGCGGACCGCAGCGCCGGCATCGTCAGGCGCGCTTGCGATATGCCCCGGCTGACGCCGGTAGAAGAGGTTGGCGCCGAGCCAGGCATTATCTCCAAGGAGCGTTGAGCCGTAGCTGAGCTCCGCATCGATCTCGCGGCCGCTCGGTGCAAGCGACATATGACTGAGGCTGTTGGTTGCCGTTTCGGTCACATAGTCATAGCTGGTCGGAAGCATCATCGCGAAGCCGCCATGCTCAACCCTCAAAGGCTGCGCCAGGCGGAAGCCGAGCGAGTCATGGTCCGAGAGCAGGCCGAGCTTGGCAAGATCGAACGCATAGGCGCCCGTCTGGAACTTGCCGCCGCCAAAATCGGTCCAACCGCGCCGCGCAGCCAGCGTGCTGGACCAGCCGCCGCCGAAATTGTGCCGAGCCTCCGCATCGATAAAGGTGGTCGAAGCGCCGCCGCCGCCAAGCAGGCTCGACATGCGGCCTCCGAGGAGCGACTGTTTCTCGTCAAGCCGGCTGAGCCCCAGCGATAGCCAATTGCGTCCGAAGCTGTGGTCTGCGCTAATCGTCGCAAGCCGATAGGGAGATCCGGTGGCGCTGGTCTTGAATTCTTGCCACACATTGCCGGTTTCGCCCGAAACGGTCACTCCAAGCCCGCCAAACTGATGCCGGACGGCCATGCTGCTGTTGCGCTTGGCCGCGAAACCGGGCGTTCCGCTTATGTCATTGGCGATCAGGAAGGCGTTGCTGTTGGCGCCGGTCAGGCGCCGTTCCATCGCCTTGGCACCCTCGGCAAAGCCGAAGGCGATAGCAGTCTTGTTGTCGAGGCGGGCGACCGCCGATCCAGCGATCAGGCGCGACCTGCGCAGATCCTCGGGACCAATGCCCATGCGCTCGATTGTGTAGCCGTCGGCAAGGTCGTGCCGCTCGCGTACGGTCATTGCGATGTTTACAGGACCCGCCTGCGCGCTGTTGACCCTCACATCGTTCTGCAACGACCGCGACAGCGGATGATCGACGTCCGCCCGGCGCAGTGTCGCTGCGAGGTTCATGACAAAGGCGCGGCTGTATCCGTCGAGGATGATCGCCCCAAGTGACTGGCCCGATTTGGCATCGCCCGCAGCCGGCGGGAGGGCGCTGGTGGTGATTGGCGTCTGGCTGCCCGCGAGACTGGCCGTTCCGATCGGCTGGAACGCCCGCTGGATGTTGAGGCGGCCGTTGCCGTAGGTCGAGTCGACCCCCGCCGCACCGAGATCGTCCGCGGTCTGGAGCAGGATCGAGACTATCTTCTGGCCGCTAAGGTTGGGGAAAGCCTGGGCCATGAGCGCCACCGCACCAGCGATCGTCGGCGACGAGAAGCTCGTCCCGGACCATATGAATTGGGCGCCAGTCTGGTCGGGCGCCTGGTCGTGATAGCCCTGCGCCATCAGATAATAAGCCGCACCCGTTCCAGCACGATCCGAAAAGGTCGAAATCTGGCTCGAATCCGTGCAGCCGCTGCCGCACGATACTCCGACCGAACCGGCGATGATCACCGAGCCCGGAAAATTCTGGGCGGGAACGAGCGCGAACGGGTCGGGGTTGGCAGTGGCATCATTGCCAGCCGAGATGACGAGCACGATCCCCTTGTTGACCGCCGCCTGCATCGCGGTGAGCAGGATAGGCCCGGGGGACGATCCGCCAAGCGACAGGTTGATGACTCGGGCTCCAGCGAGCCGCGCGGCATCGATCCCGGCCGCGATAGCGTCGTCAGAGAAGCTGCACTTGTCGGGGCCGTTTGCGCAGCTCCCGGGAGTATCGGCACGTTCGCTGACGATCGTCGCGTTGAACGCGACGCCCATCGTGTCCTGGTTATTTCGCGCCGCGGCCGCCACCGCACTGACGGCGGTGCCATGCCCACCATCGTCGCCGACGCCGCGGTTCCCGGCGACGTCGCCGCTTGCCGGATCGATGCGGCCGGTGAACTCGTCGAGATTCGGATTGATGCCGCTGTCGACGATGCCGATCTTGATGCCTTGGCCGGTGGCGCCCGCATTGTAGGCGGCGATCGCATTGGAAACGACGGAATATTGGGAGTTCTGATATTCGGCCGTGTTGTAGTTTGTGGTCGGCGTTGGCGTTGGCGTCGGAGTCGGAGTGGGTGTAGGCGTAGGGGTCGGAGTGGGCGTCGGCGTTGGAGTCGGGGTGACCGGCGAGCTCGGAATCGGCGAAACTCCGCCGCCGCCGCCGCAGGCGCTCAGCCCGAACGCCATGACCAGCATGCACGCGCTCGTTCCAAGGAACCGATTTTTCATAACCCCGCTCCGCTCAAGCCGTTGAAAAAACACGGCTTCCCGGTTGGCCTTATGGTTTATGATTCCTTTCAATTTGCTTAAAGCGTGCGAGCCGCTAGGTCGCGGCCGCTCATGGACCGCCGTTTCGCCCATATTCGCGACTGGATCTTCGATCTCGACAACTGCCTCTACCCGGCCTCGACAGGGCTGTTCTCGCTGATCGATGAGCGCATGGGCGCTTATATCGAGCGGCTTCTCGGCTGTGGGCCGGAGGAGGCGAAACGGGTCCAAAAGGCCCATTTCCATGCACACGGGACCACGCTCGCCGGTCTCATGCATGAGCATGGGATCGACCCCAGCGACTTCCTCGAGCAGGTGCACGACATTCCGCTCGATCGCGTCCAATGCGACGAGCGGCTCGACCGGCTCCTGCCGCGGCTTCCGGGCAGGCGCTTCGTCTTCACCAATGGGGACGCGCCTTATGCTCGCCGCGTGCTCGAGGCGATCGGCGTGCACGGCCATTTCGACGAACTGCATGACATCCACGCGAGCAGTTACCGGCCGAAACCCGATCCGCACGGATACGAACTGCTGTGCGAGCGCTTCGGAATCGATCCGCAACATGCGCTGCTCGCAGACGACATGATCAAGAATCTTGCTCCAGCCAAGGTGCTGGGCATGACCACCATCTGGGTCGACAACGGCTCTGAACAAGCAAGCTTTGATTACGATGATGCGGTCGTCGATTTTCGCGTGAGCGACATCGGCGAATGGCTCGAATCTATTCTGGAGAATGACGAATGACGAACGAGCTGCAAGCGGTGATCGAACGCGCCTGGAACGAGCGCGAGACCATCGGCCCCGGCACCAAGGGCGAGACTCGACAGGCAGTCGATGCGGCCATTGCCGCGCTCGACGCAGGTGAAGCTCGCATCGCGGAAAAACAGGGCGCCGGGTGGACCGTGCACCAGTGGCTCAAGAAGGCTGTTCTACTGTCCTTCCGCCTCAATCCGATGGAAGCGATTGGCGGGGGTCCGGGCGGTGCGCACTGGTGGGACAAGGTGCAGTCGAAATTCGCGGGCTGGGGCGAAAGGGAATTCGCGGCCGGAGGCTTCCGTGCAGTCCCCGGCGCAATCGTCCGCCGCGGCGCATTCATCGCACGCGGCGCGGTGCTGATGCCGAGTTTCGTCAATATCGGCGCCCGGGTTGGCGAGGGCACGATGGTCGACACCTGGGCGACTGTCGGAAGCTGCGCCCAGATCGGCAAGAATGTGCACATCTCCGGTGGCGCGGGGATCGGCGGGGTGCTCGAGCCGCTCCAGGCAGGTCCCGTAATCATCGAGGACGACTGCTTCATCGGCGCCCGCTCCGAAGTCGCCGAGGGCGTCATCGTCGAGCGCGGCTCGGTCCTGTCGATGGGCGTGTTCCTCGGCGCTTCAACCAAGATTGTCGATCGCGCCTCAGGTGCGATCCACTACGGCCGAGTGCCGGAATTCTCAGTTGTCGTTCCCGGCTCGCTGCCCGGAAAGGACGGCGATCCGGCGCTCGCCTGCGCGGTGATCGTCAAGCGTGTCGACGAGCGGACGCGCTCGAAAACCAGCATCAACGAGTTGTTGAGAGACTAGATAAGCTGAGCTTATCGGGGGGCGCCCGCCATTTGTTGGCGGGCACATGGGTGCAACCGGTAAATCCGGCCCCGCCATGAAGCCCGTCGATCCCCACGCGTTTGACCGCAAGCAGGCGGAAGCTCTGGCTCCAGCCCAGTCGCAGGATGCGCACGTGATCCGCGCGCAGATGAACCGCAGCGACTGGCTGATCCTCGGCATTCTCGCAGTGATCTGGGGGGGCGCCTTCTTCTTCATTGGCGTCGCGGTTCGGCACGTTGCGCCACTGACCTATGTCTGGCTGAGGCTGACCATCGCCGCCGCGGCAATGTGGACCGCGCTTCGATTGAAGGGCGAGAAGCTCGGCCTTCCCGCCTCGGCCTGGGGCTCCATCCTGCTCCTCGCGCTTCTCAACAATGCGCTGCCGTTCACCCTCTTTGGCTGGGGCCAGACGCACATCGCAAGCGGCCTCGCTTCAATCCTCAACGCGACGACGCCGATCTGGGGTGTGGTCGTCGCGCACTTTCTCACGCACGATGAACGGATGACTCCGCGCAAGATCGCCGGCGTGCTCCTCGGCTTTGCCGGCGTTGCGACGATGATCGGCCCGTCGCTGCTCTCCAGCCTTGGCACCAGTGCGCTCGCGCAGCTGGCCTGCGTGACCGCATCGCTAAGCTATGCGCTGGCGGCCGTCTGGGCGCGCCGCTTCCGCCGACAGGGTATTTCGCCAATGAGCGTCACAACAGGTCAGCTGACCGCTGGCGCGATCTTGATGCTGCCCCTGTCGCTGCTCGTCGATCGGCCTTGGACCCATGGTTTTCCGCCGCTGACCGCCCTCGCGGCGATCACTGCGCTGGCGCTGCTCTGCACTGCCTTTGGCTATGTGCTCTATTTCCGCCTGATCGCCACTTCGGGCGCGACCAATGCGCTGCTCGTCACCTTGCTGGTTCCGCCGGTTGCGATCCTGTTGGGAGCGCTGTTCCTCAACGAAACGCTGGCGCCGCAGGATTTCATCGGCCTCGCTTTGATTGCGCTCGGCCTCGCGGCGATCGACGGTCGGCTGCTCAAGGCTTTTTGGGAGCGGCGGCGCCGGCTTCCCCAAGAAGCTTAGCCGCCTCCGGACTGGTCCAGTCCAAGTCGCCGACATAGCGCCACACTTCCCTCCCGTTGGCGTCGAACAGGATCGAGGTCGGAAGCACGGTATCGGGGCCGAGCGTGCCCGAGAGGCTCATTTTGGGATCCTGGTAGGCTCCAAGATTCTTGACGTTCAGTTTCGCAAGGAAAGCCTTGACCGACTGCTGAGGCGCTGAGTCCTGGCTGACGGCGATTAGGCCAAGTCGACCGTCGTTGCGGTGGGCGGCGGCCAGCTTGTCGAGCGTCGGAAGCTCCTTGACGCAGGGCGCGCACCAGCTCGCCCAGAGATTGACGAGCAGCGGCATGCCCTTGAACCTCGCGAGGCTGATCTCGCGCCCGTCAGGATCGTTGAAACTGGCCTCCGGCGCCGCCAGTCCCTTGTGCCTGCGGTCGACACCCTTGACTGGACCGGCCTGAACAGCTGGAGCGCCCTGCTTCGCAGCGGGCTCCTCGGCGGACTTCTGCTGGCATGCGGCAAGCGCAACAAACGCGCAGGCGATGAGGAGCGGACGCATGGTTCGGCGGCGCTAGCGCAAAGACCGTTGAACGGCTAGTCGGGAGCCATGAAGCGGCTTCTCGTCATCGGCGGCGCCTTGTCGCTCGCGGCCTGCGGACGCCAGGCGGACCTCGAGCCTGCGCCCGGCCATCGGATGCCCGTGAAGCCGCTAATGGCGCGCACCACTCCGACGGTCGACAATTTGTTGACCCCGCCGAGCTATACGCGACCCGATCGCGTCGACGAATTGGTCAAGAGGTCCGAGCCTCGCAAGGCCGATCCGTTCGACCTGCCGCCGCCGACCGGCGGCAATGCGCCGTCGCTGCCCGCCGGCAGCGACCCCGGCGCAGTCGCCAACAACACCACCGCCGCCACACCTGGAGGCTGATCCCATATGCGCAACCCCGTCCGCAAGGCGGTGTTTCCGGTCGCCGGCCTCGGCACTCGTCTGCTCCCCGCCACGAAGAGCATCCCCAAGGAGATGATCACGGTCGTCGACCGGCCGCTCATCCAATATGCGGTCGACGAAGCGCGGGAAGCCGGGATTGAGCAGCTGATTTTCGTAACCGGGCGCGGCAAGGCTGCGCTCGACGATTATTTCGACATTGGGTTCGAGCTCGAAACGGTGATGCGCGAGCGCGGCAAGAGCCTCGATGCACTCGAGCCGTCACGCTCCGGCTTCGGCGAAGTGGTGAGCGTCCGCCAGCAGCAGCCGCTCGGCCTTGGCCATGCGGTCTGGTGCGCACGTCACATCGTCGGCGACGAACCTTTTGCAGTGCTGCTTCCCGATGAGTTGATGTCGGGCAAGCCCAACTGCCTGGCACAAATGGTTGAAGCCTACGCAAAAATCGGAGGCAATATCGTCGCCGCGCTCGAAGTGCCGGGCAGCGAAACGCACAAATATGGCGTGATCGACCCGGGCACGGCGGACGGCCGCCTGACCGAGATACGCGGCCTGGTCGAAAAACCGGCTCCGGGAACCGCCCCCTCGAACCTGATGCTCCCGGGCCGTTACATCCTCCAGCCTGAAGTCATGCGCATTCTCGATGCTCAGGAGACGGGGTCCGGCGGCGAAATCCAACTCACCGATGCCATTGCCAAGCTGATCGGCAAGCAGCCGCTCCACGCCTTCCGGTTCGAGGGCGAACGCTATGATTGCGGAAGCGCCGCTGGGTTCGTGAACGCCAATTTGGCCATGGCGCTCGAGCGTGAAGACGTGGGTCCGGCTGTTCGGGACTTCCTAGGGGCCCGGACATGTTGAGCGCGGCGATTCAGGCGGTTCCGCCGGGCTTCTCACCCTCAGCAAGCGAAGGAAAAGCTTATGTCTGGCCAGGGCCGACAACAGTCCCTTCGCGTACCGTTCTCAGCGCTTCTCGAAGTTCGCCGATCTGGATAGCGCGCTCGACCACGCGGGCATCGAGCGCCGCATTGTCGTCCTTCAACCGCTGCACCGAACGCGCCCAAGCGATCCGGCGGGCGATGCGGGCGATCAGGACCTCGAAATGGAAAGGTTTGAGGATCACGTCGTCGGCGCCCGCTTCATAGCCGCGCACGGCGTCTTTCGGCTCGGACTTGCCAGTGATCAGCATGATAGGAATGTCGTTCCACTGGACTTCGCCGCGGATCGCCCGCGCGAGCTCCGAGCCGCTCATCCGCGGCATTATCAATTCAGCAAGCACAAGATCGATCGGAAGCCGGTAGAGCTCGGCGATTGCGGCGGACCCGCAGTCCGCAGCGGTGACGCGATAGCCGGCCTCCGCAAGCCGTCGGGCCATCACTCCGAGATTGTTACGGTTCGGCTCGACGAGGAGGATGCGCGGGCGCTCGTCGGGCGTTGCGGGATGCCGGATTTCCATCGCGCACGGAGCTAAATGAAAATGGTTAACCGGCCGTCTACCCGCGGGTCGCCACCAGCCTTGCAAGCCATCCGGTCAACTACCGCAGTGTTGGAACCGCCGTGTGGACGAAGACGAAGGCTGACATAGCGGCCCCTGAAGCTCGAGCGGCAATGCCGGCCGAATCGGCTGCTGGTCGCGATGGGCATCGCGGGCCCATCGGGCAACAGCGGGATTATGGCTCCAGCTCGACATCCCAGTAGAGATAATCGCGCCAGCTCTCGTGCAGATAGTTCGGCGGAAATGCCCGCCCATGCTCCTGAAGCTGCCAGCTCGTCGGCCGGATTGGTTCGCGCATCAAGTGCATGTGCGCTTCCGCGGGCGTGCGCCCACCCTTCCTGAGGTTGCACGGCGCGCAAGCGGTTGCGACATTCTCCCACATCGTCCGCCCGCCCTGAGCACGCGGAACGACATGGTCGAAGGTCAGCTCCTTTGCCGAGCCGCAATAGACACAGCGGAAGCGGTCGCGGAGAAAAAGGTTGAACCGGGTGAAAGCCGGATATTCGTTGGGCCGCACATATTCGCGCAGCGCGATGACGCTCGGCAGCTTCAGTGCGACGCTCGGACTGTGCACTTCGCGATCGTAATGCGCGACGACGTCGACGCGCTCGAGGAACATCGCCTTGATCGCAGTCTGCCAAGGCCACAGCGAAAGGGGATAATATGAGAGCGGCGTATAGTCCGCGTTGAGGACCAGCGCGGGGCAGCTTTCGGGGTGCCGGATCAGCTCAGGGTGGTACATGCGAGCGACAACAGCCTTTCGTTCGGTTCGAACCGAACTCCAGCTCCCCGGCCTCGTCGCACTCAAGGAGGAGAGGGCGATGCGGCCCGTCTTCCCTTGTTGTCCACCGGATGCCAAGCCGGCGTGACATGCCTATGACAGCATTTTCAATGACTCAGCGTCAAGAGTCCTTTGGGCAACACAGATTATGATTGTGTCGCGTTTTGCGCCTTCGCCGACGGGTCGGCTGCACCTCGGCCACGCCTATAGCGCACTTCTGGGCCATGCCCGGGCGCGAAAAAGCAGCGGCAAATTCCGCCTCAGGATCGAAGACCTCGACCAGACGCGCTGCCGGCCGGAGTACGTCGAGGCGATCCATGAGGATCTGCGCTGGCTTGGTCTCGACTGGGACGGACCGGTGCTCGTCCAGTCTGAGCGCACGGCAGCATATGTTGCCGCGCTTCAGCAACTCAGATCACGCGGTCTCGTTTTCGCCTGCTTCTGCACGCGCGCCGATCTCGCCGCCGCGCTCGAAGCGCCGCATGGCAGGATTGCGACTTATCCAGGCACCTGCCGTGCGCGTCCCGACAGCCCGGAGCTGCGCGCTTCAATGCCGCACTGCTGGCGGCTCGACAGCGCCAAGGCGCTCGCGCTCGCCGGTTTTCCGTCGTGGGCGCAGGAAGACGGCCGCCGCCTGGCGACAGGACCTCAAGATTTTGACGACATAATCCTAGCCCGAAAGGACGCGCCCGCCGCCTACCACCTTGCCTGCGTCATCGACGATGCGACAAGCGAAGTGACCATGGTCGTGCGCGGTGCGGACCTGCGTTCCTCGACCCCGGTCCAACGTCTCCTCCAGCGGCTGCTCGACTTGCCCGAGCCGACCTATCTCCATCACCCGCTGGTGGCCCATGAAGACGGCCGCCGGCTCGCCAAGCGCGAGCTTGCGCCGACGCTTGGCGCAATGCGCGAAAGCGGAGTGGACGGACCGGCGCTCGCGGCGGACCTCGTGGCCGGCAAGCTTCCGCTTGGTTTCGCTTTTGCCGAGGCTTAAGGGCGATCCATGCGCATCGTCCTGCTGGTCCTCCTGCTCCTGGTCATGGCCGGAGTGGTTTACGCGTTGGTACGCGGCGTCATCGGCATGGCCTCGGGTCGCGACCTGACCGGCGAGCAGTCGCAGAAATGGATGCAGCGGCGCGTCCTTTTCCAGGCGGCAGCGATCATCATCGTCGTGCTGATCCTCATCGTGGCCGGCAGCTCCGGCCGCTGATGGTCAAGCTCAACAAAATCTATACGCGCACCGGGGACGAGGGAGCTGCCGGGCTGGTCGACGGCAGCCGAGTGAGCAAGTCGAGCCTCCGAATGGCGGCGATCGGGGAGGTCGACGAAGCCAATGCTGCGATCGGCGTGGCGATTGCAGCGCTCGGGCACGGCGAAGTTCCACAAATGCTGCTGCGGATCCAGAACGATCTGTTCGATCTCGGCGCAGATGTCGCAACCCCGGGACAAATCGAAGGCGCGTTGAGAATGATCGCAGCCCAGGTGAGCCGTCTCGAACGCGAGATCGACGCGATGAATGCTGATCTTGAGCCGCTGACCAGCTTCATCCTGCCGAGCGGAAGCGCCGGCGTCTCGGCGCTCCACCTCGCACGCGCTGTCGTGCGTCGAGCCGAGCGCGTCGCCGTCGCCTTGGCCGAGGCGGAATCGCTCAATCCACAGCTGCTCGCCTATCTCAATCGGCTCTCCGACCACCTGTTCGTCGCCGCGCGATTCGTTGCTGCCGGCGAGGGCGGGGACCTTCTCTGGCAACCGGGAGAAACGCGCGGCGAGTAGCGTCGGTTATGGAACATATAGCGAACTTTTGGCTGGCCCCGACCGCCGTTTCGTGGCACTGGGCGTCGCCATGGCCCGGGAGGATTCGGAGAAAGCCCCCAAGGCGCTTCGCGAGCGGCTCGTCGCCACACGCAAGCTGACGCTCGACCTCGCTCGGCCGCTCAGCGACGCCGACGCGACAATCCAACCCTTTCCGGACGCCTCGCCAGCGAAATGGCACCTGGCGCACACGAGCTGGTTCTTCGAGACCTTCGTGCTGCGCGACCATGTGCCGGCCTATCGGCCGTTCGACGAACGCTGGGCGTTCCTCTTCAACAGCTATTATGAGGCAGAAGGACCGCGCCATGCGCGGCCGCGACGGGGAATGCTGAGCCGCCCGTCGCTCGACGAGGTGCGGAGCTATCGGGCTCATGTCGACGAGGCGCTCGAGCGAGCGCTCCCGTCGCTCACTTCAGCCGCGCTCGACCTGGTCGAACTGGGAATCAATCACGAGCAGCAGCATCAGGAGCTGTTCCTCACCGACATCCTGGCGACCTTTGCCGAGAATCCAATGGAACCGGCATATGGCGAGCTTCCGCCGACGACCTGCTTCGCAATCGAGCCGCTGTCCTTCCAGCGCGGCCGGGAAGGCCTGGCTGAAATCGGCGCTTCGCACATCGGCTTTGCCTTCGATAGCGAGCGACCGCGCCACAAGGTCTTTTTAACCCCGCACCAGCTCGCCAACCGGCGCGTCACCAATCAGGAATGGCGCGAGTTCATCGACGACGGCGGCTATCGCACGCCGACTCTATGGCTGTCCGACGGCTGGGCCTGGGTCGAGCAGGAGGGCATCGCCGCACCACTCTACTGGCGTGAAGAGGGCTTTGAATTCACCCTCGGCGGCCGCCGCGAAGTGGATTGGGCCGCGCCGGTTGCCCATGTCAGCTACTACGAAGCCGACGCATTCGCCCGCTGGGCCGGCGCACGTCTCCCGACCGAGGCCGAATGGGAGGATTTCGCATCCTCCGCCGATCCCCACATCGGCAACCAACTGGATGAAGCGGCGGCGGTGGTCCCGAGCGCTTCAGGCGGCATGTTCGGTGATGTGTGGGAGTGGACGCAGAGCGCCTTCGGCTCCTATCCCGGCTTTGCTCCGGCTGAAGGCGCGGTCGGCGAATATAATGGCAAGTTCATGTCCGGTCAGCTGGTGCTGAAGGGCGCGAGCTGCGCCACTGCCCGGGGGCATAGCAGCGCCTCATACCGCAACTTTTTTCCGCCGGCGGCACGCTGGCAATTCACGGGAGTTCGCCTTGCTAAAGATGCTTGATGCCCAGGCGCCTGCCGACCCTTTTGGCGCATTCCGGGGCGACGTCCTGTCTGGCCTTGCAGCGCCGATACCGGCGATCCCCGCCCGCTGGCTTTACGACCGTCGAGGCTCCGAGCTCTTCGATGAGATCACGCGACTGCCATCTTACTATCCGACGCGCACCGAGACCGGCATTTTCCAGTCGATCATGGACGAGGTCGCAGCGCGCGTACCCAAGGGCGCAGCGGTCGTGGAATTCGGCGCGGGCTCCCAGACCAAGACCCCGATCTTGCTCGAGGCGATCAGTCCCGCAGCCTACATTCCGGTCGACATTTCGGGCGATTATCTCGAGCACAGTGCCGCCGAACTACAGCGGCGCTTGCCTGGCATAGAGGTGATCCCGGTCGTCGCCGATTTCGCGCGGCCGTTCAGCTTGCCAGGAGGCATTGAGCAACTGCCCAAGCTCGGATTTTTTCCAGGCTCGACCATCGGCAACTTCATTCCGTGGAGCGCGACCGATCTGCTGCGCGGATTTCGCGGGCTGCTCGGCACTGGATCGCAGCTGCTGATCGGCATGGATCGGGTGAAGCCGGTCGAGCGCCTGATCGCCGCCTACGACGATCCGGAAGGCGTGACTGCGCAGTTCACGCTGAACCTTCTCACCCGCATCAACCGCGAGCTGGACGGCGACATCCCCTTGGAATCCTTCCGGCACGAAGCGCGCTGGAACGACATATTGTCGCGAATAGAAATCCATCTCGTCGCCGAGCGGGACGTCAGCTTCACCGTGTCAGGTCACGACTTCGCAGTGGCCCGGGGCTCCTCGATCCACATCGAGAACAGCCATAAATATGGTCAACGCGGCGGACGCGTGCTTCTCCTCGCAGGCGGCTGGACGCCCATTGTCGAATGGACTGACCCGGCGGGCGACTTCGCGGAAATCCTCGCCGTTGCAGAACCGGAGAGGTTTGCGCCGTAACGACCGCGCGGCTAAGCGTTGACCATGGTTCGTGCCCTGATCGAAATTGCGCAATATCTGCTGAGCATCGTCAGTCTCATCATCATCGTCCAGGTGATCCTAAGCTGGCTGTTCGCTTTCAACGTGCTCAACACCAGCTCGCACGGTGTCCGGACCTTCGCGGTCGCGATCGACCGGATCACTGCGCCGCTCTATCGTCCGATTCGCAGGCTGCTGCCTGACTTCGGCGGACTCGACTTCTCGCCGCTGGTGGTCCTGATTCTTGTCCAGGTCCTCCAGAAGCTGCTCACCGGCGTCTACAACCAATATTATTTCGGCGGATGACCGCGCGCCTCATCGACGGGAAGGCCTTCGCCGCTGGCCTTCGGGAACGTGTCGCCGTCCGTGCAGCAGATTTTGCATCGCAGACCGGCCGTGCGCCGGGGCTGGCGGTGGTGTTGGTCGGAGAGCATCCGCCGAGCGCCGCCTATGTGCGTTCGAAGGCAAAGGCGACGGTCGAGGCCGGGATGGAAAGCTTTGAGCACAAGCTCCCCGCAGGGGTCAGCCAGAGCGGGCTGATCTCGCTGGTCGACCAGCTTAATTCTGACGACCGCGTGGACGGGATCCTCGTGCAGCTTCCGCTGCCCGGCGGAATCGACGAGCAGGCGGTGATCACTAGCATCGACCCGGCGAAGGATGTCGATGGCTTTCACCCGATGAATGCAGGCCGATTGGCGATCGGCCTCGAGGCGCTGGTCCCGTGTACGCCACTTGGCTGCCTGATGCTGCTTCAGCATGAACTTGGCGATCTTGGGGGGCTGAACGCAATAGTCGTCGGCCGCTCCAACATCGTCGGCAAGCCGATGGCCCAACTTCTGATACAGGCAAACTGCACAGTCACCGTTGCCCACTCTCGGACCCGCGATCTCGCGGCGGCCGTCGGTCGCTCCGACATCGTTGTCGCTGCGGTAGGCCGCCCGGAGCTCGTCCGCGGCGCTTGGCTGAAACCCGGCGCTACGGTGATCGACGTTGGCCAGGAACGCGTCGACCAGCCTGATGGCAGCAAACGGCTAGTCGGCGACGTCGCCTTCGACGAAGCGATCGAGGTCGCAGGCGCAATCACTCCGGTGCCCGGCGGCGTCGGGCCAATGACGATCGCTTGCCTGCTTAGGAATACGGTAGTCGCGGCACATCGCCGCGCTGGCCTCGCCGCTCCGGAGGGGCTGTGATCCTGGCACTCCTATTGGCAAGCTCGGCCGTCGCGGCCAAGCCGTCGATGACCGCAGTCGATGCCGAAGTCGCCTTCGCACGCGACGCCAGGAAGATCGGACAGTGGAGCGCATTCCGCAAATGGGTGGACCGGGATGCTGTCATGTTCACGCCGCAGGCGGTCTGGGCCAAGACCTTCCTCAAGCCGCTCAAAGATCCCCCCAATTCGATCAGCTGGCGCCCGGCTCGGAGCTTCGTGTCGTGCGACGGCCGGACAGCGGTAAACACCGGCCCCTGGTTCAAGCAGGACGGGACTCTCGCCGGAACCTTCACGACCGTTTGGCAGTGGACCTCCGCAGGCTGGCGCTGGGCCTATGACGGTGGCAGCCCGGCGAACGGCCGGGCGCCCACAGGGAAAGCTCAAATCCAGCGCTCAACTTGCCGCGGCAATGCGCCCGGCGCGCCAATCATCCCGCCCCGGCCGCTTACTCCGAAGCAGGCGCGCACGACCCCCGAGGACAGTGGCCGCGGTCAATCGGCGGACGGGACCTTGGGTTGGGATTGGAAGGTTGAGGAGAGCGGTGCGCGCAGGTTCCGTCTCTACCAATGGAACGGCACGCGTTATATCCAGGTCCTCGCCGAGGACGTGCCCAAGCCCAAGGCCAGATGATCGAACTGTTCGGCTCGGCGCTCGTCACCTTCCTGGTGATCATCGATCCACCAGGATGCGCGCCGATCTTCGCGAGCCTGACCCGCGGAACGCCGGCCGCTCACCGCCGCGCGATGGCGATCCGATCCTCGCTGATTGCCTGGGCGATCCTGATGTTCTTTGCCTTGCTTGGCCGGCCGATGCTTCATGCGCTCGGAATCAGCCTGGCGAGCTTCAGAATCGCCGGCGGAATCATGCTGTTCATCATCGCTCTCGATATGGTGTTCGAGCGTCGTACCCAGCGGCGAGAGGAACGCGCTCACTCGATAGAGGGTACGCCTCAGGCCGAGGATATCAGCGTCTTCCCGATGGCGATTCCGATGATCACCGGCCCCGGCTCGATCGCCAGCGCGATGCTCTGGGTATCGCGCGCTGAAACGCCGGCCAACGTCGTCGTCGTCATCGCCGCAATTACCGTGGTGATCCTGATCACGATGCTGACATTGCTTGCAGCGGGACCACTGATGCGGCTGGTCGGCGAGAAGATGGAAGCAATGATCACCCGAATCCTGGGCGTAATCCTTGCAGCGCTTGCAGCACAGTTCATCGTCGACGGGCTGAAGCAAAGCTTCCCGCACGTCCTCGCCTAGGCGACCACCCTCCACATCTTGTAGGGCGAATCTTTCGGCAGCTGGACCGGCTCCAGCCACTTCGGCACCTTTCCGCGCTCGAGCTGACCGTAGAAACCGTTCGGGACTTCGGAATCGAAGATCGTGGTGGTCGAGCTGTTGGGGCAGCTGAGGACATAATTGGCGTGATATTTGGCGGCGATCCGATGCGCCTGCGCCTCCGATCCACGCCAGAAGTTGAACACATCGGCGATCTGCTGCCCGTTGCGGTGGTAGGGACCGGCGATCGCGTCATGATGCGTGACTGCGATCAGCCGCGGACCAAGGTCGACGTAGGTCAAGACGATTCCCTTCGGCTGGAGCGCCACCGGCCTCAATCCCCAAAGCGAAGAGCACAAGCGGTTCGCGCGACCGATCTGAATGTCGCGCGCCGTTGCCTTGCGCTCGGGAATCCAGCCGACGACGACCGGCACGACCATGCCGCCGCCAATCGCAACGACGAGGAAGGAGCCGAATACGACGCCCACGAAGTTTCCGCTCTTCCAAAATCTCGGAAGGAAGATCCAAATGATTGCCGCGCCGCCGACCACTGCCATCATCTGTGCAGCGGGCCCGGTGCGCACCTGCCACAGGAGCAGCAGCGAGGCTGCGAGACCTGGAAGTGCGGCGCCAATGACGCGCCTCCGAAGCTCGCGGTCATTCCAGCGCCACCAGACCAGGAGTCCCCAACCGATCGCCCCGGTGACTGGCAAGGCGGCAATCAATGTCGCGATGCGCCAGCCGTGCATGTAAACCGGCCGGGCTTCCTTGACGTGACTGAGCCATAGCTGCTCGACCTCCGGCGACACGCCCTCGAGCCGGTGCAGACACTGCGGCCAGGTCAGTGCGTGGAAAGCAGCGAGAATGACGCCGGCGACGACTGCCAGACCAAGGCGCTGCTTCCAATCGGCAGGGGATGCCAGGGCCAGCGCGAACATCAAGGCGCTGCCGATGAGCGCGTCCGACAACCACACCGGCGAAAGCGCATCGCAAACGGGATGCCAATTGTCGTTCGAACCAAAGACCAGGAAGCAAAATGCCGTCGCGCCGCCAAGCGAAACCGCATAGGCGAGGAGGCGCTCGCGTTCTTCAGAATCGTCGACCCAGAACAGCACAATCGCGACGCCGGCCAGCGCGAGATAGATCAGCATCTCCATCCCGATGGCGAGCGAGAGCGCGGTCGATATGCCGAGCGTCAGGCCGCCGCGCAGGCGCTTGGGATCAGCGATCGCCGAAACGCTGAGAGCAAGCAGCGCGAGCTGCCAGCCATGATGGTCGATGCGCTCGGGCGTGAACATTCCATTGTTGGAGCCGGCAAAGAACAGCCCGAGAAAGGCAAGCGGATAAGCGGCGGGTCCGAGCAGCCTTCGCGCCGTCAACGCAATTGAAAAAAGCAGCAGCAGATAGGGCAGCATCGGCGCGATCGCGACTGCCCACCGTTCCGCGGCGGCACCTCCTACAAACGGCCTCATCCCCAGGATCAGCCCAGCAATCGGGAGGTCGACGAGCCGCGACCAGTGGATGTTCGCGCCGAACGGCGGGTTCATCCGATAATCGCGAAGGTCGTACCAGCCCTGCCCGTGCAGCAGCGCGCGGACCTGCATGATGCGCATATTGTCGTCGGTGTCGCCGAGCCCGAACCAGCGGATCTCGTTCCACCGATCGAAGATCATCCATCCGCAGAAGCCGAGCCAGATGAGCAATAGGATCAGCTTCCAGCGACGCTCGATGAACTCGAGCGCCTTCGCATCCCAAACCTGCGCCTTGCCTTCCGCCATCTTTCGCGCTCTAGCCGCTCGACCTTAAACGGCAAGCAGCCGGGGCATGGCTTCCAAATTAAACTTTCCTCACGAGACTATCGGTCAATTGCTACGTTTCGCGATCGTCGGCTTCTCGCTGGCCGGCGTCTATTCGGCGATTTACTGGTATCTGGCGACCTATGTGATGACCCCGATGCTGGCGGTGGTCATCGCTTTTCTCGTTTCCGTGTCGATCGGCTTCGTCCTCCACAGCCGCTGGAGCTTCCGTGGACACGGCCGGCGCGAGGACAACCAACTGAAGGTGAAGTTTCTGCTGGTCCAGGCATCAGGGTTCCTGCTCAACGAGGCCTTCACCTGGGTGTTGACGGGCCCGCTCGTCCACGGAGCAACCTGGTGGCCGCTGATTCCGGCCATCTTCGTCACTCCGCTGGCTACATTCGCGCTCAATCGCCAGCTGGTTTTCCGCTGATGGAACGCGTCGTCTATCAGCAGATGGCCGAGCTGGACGAGCGCCATTGGTGGTACCGCGCGCGCCGCAAGATTCTGGCCGAGCTGATCCGGCGGGAGGCGCGGCCGCCGGCCGACGCGCAAATCCTCGAGATCGGATGCGGCACCGGCCACAATCTGGCGATGCTCGGCGAGTTCGGTCATGTCGACGGGCTCGAGCTCGACGAGGAAGCGCGAGCGCTTTCGGAGAAACGCCTCGGCCGCAAAGTCATGAGCTCCCCACTGCCCGAGCTCGCCGAAGTGCCTGACCTCCACTATGATCTGATCGGCGCGTTCGACGTGATCGAGCATATCGAGGACGACCGCTCCGCGCTCGTGTCGATCGCGGCGAAGCTCAAGCCCGGCGGAAAATTCGTGGTGGCCGTGCCGGCGCACCAATGGATGTGGTCCGCGCACGACGTAGTGAACCACCACAAGCGTCGCTATTCGAGGAGGAGCCTGAAGGCCTTGATCGAAGCTTCACCCCTGGAGCTGGTGAAGATCGGCTATTTCAACAGCCTGCTCTTTCCGCTTGCCGTCGCGGAGCGCGCCGCATCGAAACTGCGCGGGAAGGAGAATGCCGACGTGAACCTTCCGCCGCCGCCATTGAACGCTGCGCTCGAGACGATCTTCGCAGCCGAGCGTCACCTGGTCGGACGCTTGCCTTTGCCGCCGGGTTTGTCGATCTTCGCCGTTGCATCGGCGAGATAGCCGAGCCGCGCTCCATCGGCTTTTCGACCGGCGACCTCCTGCACGACATATAGCGGCCGGCGCTTGGCTTCATTGTAGAGCCGGCCGATATATTCACCCATCAGGGCGAGCACGAACATCTGGACCGCGCCCAGTACGACTACGACGAGCATGAGCGAGGTCCACCCTTGGATGCTCTGGCCCGACAGCCACGCCCAAGCGATATAGATTATGATCAGCAGGGATCCGCCTGAGAGCAGCAGTCCGGCATGACTGGCGAGCTTGAGCGGAGCGGAGGAGAAGCCGGTTAGCGCATCGAAGGCGAAGCGCATCATTTTCTTTAACGGATATTTGGTCTCGCCCGCGAAGCGCTCCTGCCGATCATAGGCAAAGGGCACCTGCCTGAACCCAATCCACGCGACCATTCCGCGAATGAACCGCGCCTGCTCCGGCATTGCGAGCAGCGCATCGAGCGCGCGCCTGCTCATCAGCCGGAAATCGCCGGCATCGAGCGGGATATCGACTTCGGTCGCGCGCGAGAGCAGGCGATAGAAGCCGTGCGCAGTCGCGCGCTTGAACGCGGTCTCACCGGCTCGGCTCTTGCGAACTCCATAAACGACGTCGGCCTCCTGCTCGCGCATGGTCTCAAGCATCGGGCTCAGCAGCTCGGGCGGGTCTTGAAGGTCGGCGTCAATGATCAGGATCGCGTCGCCCCGACAGAGGTCGAGCCCCGCAGTAAGCGCAAGCTGGTGCCCGTGATTGCGTGACAGGTTGACGGCAACGACATGGGCGTCGTCAGCCGCCAGCCGTTGCATGATGGTCCAGCTCGCATCGCGTGAGCCGTCATTGACCAGCACCAACTCATAATCGTCGCCGACCGCTGCTCGCGCCGCTGAGCCAAGGCGAACATGCAGCTCAGCCAAGCAGGCTTCCTCGTTGAAACAGGGAACGACGATCGACAGCTTCATGGATGCGTTTTGTAGAGGATGCTCCCCGGCCCGCGCCAGACCGGCTTCATGTCCGCGACGGTTTCGGGACTGTAGGGCGGAACGTCGATCAGCCAAACATAATCGAAATCGTCACGCGGAAGATTCGACAATGAATCGTCGATCATCCGGTGGAGCGGGTCGATGCAACGGTTTGGCCGCACGAGCTGCGACGGGTCGGCCGCGAAATAGCCCGCAGCGCGATATTTGAGATCGAGCAGGTTGACGCCCTCGAGCAGCCACTGGTCGTTGGAGAAGCCTTCGCGGCGGACCACCACCATTGCACCCAAATGGCCGTTACGCAGCATCGGCCAATATTCTTTGCAGTCCATACCGACGAGACTAATCACCCGCGCGCCGCGTGGCATGATGTCGATTGCTTTCAGTTTCGCAGCCTGATCGTCGGCAGCGATTGCGAGACTCAAGGTATTGGCGATCGTTCGCGTTGCGAAGAAGAGCAGGCCGACTGTTGCGAGCACCTGCGCCATCTTGCGATTCGGCGGGCCGCGAAAGCGCACTG
This sequence comes from uncultured Sphingomonas sp., assembly GCA_966424035.1. GTDB lineage: Bacteria > Pseudomonadota > Alphaproteobacteria > Sphingomonadales > Sphingomonadaceae > Sphingomicrobium. The sequence goes on from CBJLMA010000010.1 coordinate 56,916, forward strand.
CGAGCAGCCCCACGGCCATCAGATAAGGCACCAGACGCATGTCGGCATAAGCCGACCCGAAGATGATCCGCGGCAGGATCGCGAAGGAAACGGCGAGCACGATCGCCGAGAAAGCGAGGTTGCGCGAAAAGGTCAGCTTGCGGCTGATGAGCGCGTAAACGAAGGCGAGAGCCGGAATTGCGAGCGACCAGATGTCGAACAATTTCCATCGGTCGCGCAGCGCCATGTAGATCCAGTGCCACTTGATCTTCCAATTGAACCAATCGCTGGTCGATCCGCCATGCGTCTCGCCGCGCCAGGCGATCATGATCAGCAGCGGGAGCGCCATCACTGACGTGTGGAGCGCCGCTTCCAGCCCCGCGCGCCACCAGGAGCGGGCGCGGTCGTGTAGGCGCACAGCGTCGGCTGAAAAGCACATCAGCCCGAGCAGACCCCAGCCGTAGGTGTGGCAGAAGAAAATGGCGACCGAGATCGGGACAAACAGCCAGCTTCGGAGCGCCGTGCGCTCGAGGCGGCCGAGTCTAAGCCATAGCCCGAAGGCGAGGAACGCCAGCGCGACCGAAAGTGCGTAGTTCACGAAGCCAAACAGGAACGGGAAGCCGTAAATGAACGGCAAGGCCAGGAAGGCGGTCGGCGGCACGCGGCCATGCACTTCGCGCGCGACCCACAGCATGCCGATTGCAGTCAGCGGCGGAATCGCCAGCACGATCAGCTTCACCGCAGCTTCGAGACCCAGGAGCTTGCCGAGCGGAATGATCAGAAGGTCCACACCGAGATTGCCGATCGCTGCCCAGTGATAATCGTAATATTGCTGCAGCGAGGGCGAATGATGGAGGTCGAGCTCGACCCGGTACCGCCCCATATGTCCAAACAGGTCCACGAGTGGCGGGATTGGCGGATAGATGAGCGGGAGCATCGTCGCGAGCACGACGAGCGTCAGGCAAGCCCGTGATTCCCACCACGGACGAACCTTTGTTGCCACGTCGATCGCCGGAACGGCTTCAACCCCCATTTGTCATACGCCTGCAATGACTTGCCCGCGCGCCTGTTAACGAGGTCGGCTCAATTGTCCATCAGTGGGAACGGTGGATTACACGCTGTTAACCATCATCGCTTTACGCCCAGGCACGAAGGCGGGCGCGCTTGCCCGGGTTCGGCGGCCGGTCCGCTCGAGCATTGGGGATATGTTGACGTTCGGCCATGCTACCGGCGCTGGGCGCCTCTTCGTCGTTCAATCGTCAGTAAGCTACAGTGATTTAGCCGTTCCTCAACCTTGAGGAGGAGGCCTGACTGATGAACCAGCTTCTGATCGGCTGCGCAGCCGCCCTGCTCGCAGTTGCGGCGGTGCCGGCCACCGGGCAAGGAGCGCCCCCGCCGCCGCCGGGAGTGGCGCAGGGCACCGCGCCAGCGCTTCCGCCGCGGCAAATGCAGCCGCCGATGCGCATGCGGCCAATGGGTGACCGGACGATGACCCGCGACGAAGTCGTCCGCCACGTCCGCGCGCTCTTTTCGCGGCTCGACACCAACCACGACGGCTTTGTCACCAAGGACGAAGTCGAGGCTCTCCACGGCCGAATGACGATGCCCATGGCTCTCGGCAAGCGCCGGGACATGCGCGGCCACGGCATGGACATGGGCATGAGTATGGCTGATCCCGCAGCGATGTTCGATCGGCTTGACGCCAATCATGACGGGGTCATCAGCCGCCAGGAATTCATCGCTGCCCATTCCAGGATGCGCGAGCATCGCTCGGCGATGATGCACGGGAATGCGATGGGCATGGCTGAGCATATGTTCGAGATGTCGGATTTGAACCATGATGGCCGGGTATCGCTTGAAGAGGCACAAGCGGCAGCACTCGCACGTTTCGATCGGGCCGACCTCAACCACGATGGCAAGTTGACGCCCGAGGAGCGCCGTGAGGCGCGTCGCTAACTGACGCGTGCACCGCATCATCCGATCTAGGCGCCGCACGATCGGATGCGGCTTCGCTGCGGCAGGCCCAGCCGACACGCTTTGATCGGGCTAAGCTGCGGCGGTCTCCAGCGCCTTCTTGCGGATCCTGGTCTTCTTGGCCGCCGGCTCGCCGCCGAGTTCGCGGTACCGCCGCTCGGCTTCCAGCATGTAATCGCGGCTGATCGGTAGTGCGCTGCGATCGCGCACATATTGCACCTGATAATTGCAGGCGGATCCGCTTTCGAACATCACGATCCCGCCGGCGAGATAGAATTCCCACATGCGGAAGAACCGGGCGTCGTACATTGCCTCGATTTCGCCGCGCGCAGCGATCGCTCTCTCGAGCCAATGTCGCAGCGTGTAAGCATAATGGAGCCGCAAGGACTCGACGTCACTGGCGATCATGCGCGCTTTCTCGCTGGCTGTGCACATCTGGCTGAGCGACGGCAAATGATAGCCGGGAAAGACCCATTTGTCGGTGAAGGGATCAGGCGACGTGGCGGCCTGCCCCAGCGTGCCGATCGTATGCAGCAGCATCACTCCGTCAGGCTTCAGCAGATTGCGACATTTGGCGAAGAATTCATCATAATGCTTCGCACCGACATGCTCGAACATGCCGACGGAAACGATGCGGTCGAAGCGATCGTCGAGCTGGCGATAATCGATCAATTCAAACTTTACATGTTCCGAAACGCCCGCTGCCGCTGCGCGCTCGCGGGCAATCTTGAGCTGTTCCTGCGACAAAGTGATTCCGAGCACGTCGACGCCCGCGACCTTGTTCAGGAACAGCGCCATGCCGCCCCAGCCGCAGCCGATGTCGAGCACGCGCTGGCCCGGCTCGAGCGCGAGCTTGGCCGCAATGTGCGCCTTCTTGTCGAGCTGCGCCTGTTCGAGGCTGTTGGAGCGGTCGGTGAAATAGGCGCAGCTGTACTGGAGGTCGTCGTCGAGGAAGAGCCTGTAGAGAGCGTTGCCGATATCGTAGTGATGGGCGACGTTGCGCCGCGCGCGTTTGAGATCGTTTCGCTTGCCGAGCAGCCTGACAAGCGGGTTCTTCCCTTTGTGAAGCGCTTTTCGGCCCTCGCCATGGTCCTCCCAGCGATTGGCGCCGACGATCATCTCGAGAAGCTCGAGTATTGTCCCGTCCTCAATCACCACCCGGCCATCCATATAGGCCTCCCCGAGCCCAAGTCGGGGGTTCTTGAGAATGTCGAAGGCGACCTTCCGGTCGGTGAAGCGGACGGTCAGATGCTTGCCGCCGCCCGCGCCGTAGGTGCGCTGCGCCTTTCCCGGCAGCTTCAGCGTAAGGCTGCCTTTGGTCAGTAACTTGTCGACAAGCCGACCGATGAGCGACATCCGAATATCTCCACTTACGCGGCAGCGGGCCTGCGCTTTCGTTCGGCCGCAGTCTTCAATTGTCCGCACGCCGCGTCAATGTCGCGTCCACGCGGAGTGCGCACCGGCGCTGAGATCCCAGCCTCGAACACGATGTTGCTGAACGCCTTGATCCGCGCGTCGGTCGAGCATTCGTAGGGCGCTCCGGGCCAGGGATTGAACGGAATCAGATTTACCTTCGCCGGCAGCCGGTAGCGGCGGATCAACCGCACCAGCTCACGCGCATGCTCGTCGCTGTCGTTCTTGTCCTTGAGCATCACATATTCGAACGTGATGCGCCGCGCATTGTTTGCGCCCGGATAGGCTGCGCAGGCCTCGAGCAGCTGCTCAATGCCATATTTGCGATTCAACGGCACGATTTCGTCGCGTATCTCCTTGGTCACCGCATGCAGCGATACAGCAAGATTGACTCCGATCTCCTCGCCGGCGCGCGCCATCATTGGGACCACGCCGCTCGTCGAGAGCGTGATCCGGCGGCGTGACAGGCCGAGGCCCTCGCCATCCATCACGATCCTCAGCGCATCGCGGACATTGTCGAAATTATAAAGCGGCTCGCCCATGCCCATCATTACGATGTTCGTGAGCATCCGGCCCTCCGGCTGGCTCGGCCATTCGCCGAGCGCGTCGCGCGCGAGCATCACTTGGCCTACGATCTCCGCCGGCTCGAGATTGCGCACCAGCTGCATCGTTCCGGTGTGGCAGAAGCGGCAGTTGAGCGTACAACCGACCTGGCTCGATACGCATAAGGTCCCGCGGTCGGCGTCGGGGATGAAGACCATTTCGAAATCGTGGCCGTCGTGCGTCTTCAGCAGCCATTTGCGCGTGCCGTCGGACGACACTTGCGCCTCGATGATTTCGGGACGGGAGATGACGAATTTCTCGGCGAACCAGCTGCGCTGCGGCTTTGCGACATCGCTCATGTCGCTGAAGTCGGTCACTCCGCGATTGTAAATCCAATGCCACAATTGCTTCGCACGGAGCTTGGCCTGTTTCGGCTCGAGGCCGGCGGTCTCGAGCTCACGCCGGATTTCTTCCTTCGGCAGACCCACCAGCTCAATTCGGCCGTCGGCGCGCGGCTTTGCCGTCCGCGGCACGGGGACAGGGTCGATGGCGCCGGGAATCGGCATGAGGGTGGTGTCGGCACTCATAGGAAGCCGTCTATCTAGGTGTGATTATTTGATTTTGCCAGCACCGCGAAGCGCGCAGCGCGCAGCTGCGGCATCGATCGCGGTCGGCGCCCCGTCGAGCAGGTACGGATCGGAGAAGCGCACCCCGGAGATGTCACGGCTCTCGACCCGCATCGCGCTCGAATAGCGAAGCGCGTCAATGATCGCCTGCGCCTGAAGCGGCCCCCGGCTCCAGGCCCAGCCACCGCGGCTCGCCAGCAGGAATGGCTGGTTGCCGATTTGCAGGATTGCGCTTGCATCGATTCGCGGCATCCGGCTGAGCCGGACGTGAAATTCGCCCCAGCGCCGGCGATCCGCAGTGAACGTGACCCCGGCGACGGCCTGCACCTGATCCTTGGCTGCGATCCGCTGCGAGCGCGTCAGCGCTTCGCAGCTCGTGCCGCGATCGATCGCCGCCCAGGCGCCACCTGCAAAGACAATCGTTCCACGCGCGTTTGCGGCCGCCGCGGAAAGTAGAATGAGAAATAGAAGAACCGATCTCACCGGAGTCAGGCTAACCCGAACATGGGCAGCACGCCACAAGTGAGGTGCCGATGCGTCACTTGCCCGAGCTCGCTCGGGAAGGACGCTCTAGACCGGCACCAGTGTCTCGCCCGTTCCAACGACGATAAGGCGATCGCCAAGCTGTTCAACAGTTTCACCGGTGCAGAGCTTCAGCCGGCGAATCTTCCTCAAGAAACGGCGGTCCTGAAATTCATACAAAGTGAACTCGTCACCATTTTGATCCCTGACCGGGATCCTACGCACAATTCCCACTAGCCCGCTCCCCTTGGCGGACGATTCGGCGGAGCGGAAGCTAATTAGAATTCATTACGAAGCAACTCGTAGAAGGTTAATGACGACGTAGGTCGACGTGGATCGCAAAGTGCGGATCCCAAAGGATGCTCGACCACTGACGCTGAACTCGGCACCACGGCCCCGAGCGCTTGGCCCGGGCCGCCGTTTCCGGCTAGTCGTGCTTGGGAGATGGATATTTACCTCCCCATCGCAGGCCAATCGGTCAATGCAGCCTTCATTGTCGTGCTGGGGTTCGTGGTCGGCCTGCTCTCGGGCATGTTCGGCGTCGGCGGCGGCTTTCTGACCACGCCGCTGCTGATTTTCTACGGAATCCCGCCGACCGTCGCGGTCGCCTCCGCAGCGACCCAGATCACGGGCGCAAGCGTCTCGGGCGTGATGGTCCACATGCGCCGCGGCGGCGTGGACCTCAAGATGGGCGGAGTGATGATCGCCGGCGGCCTTCTCGGCTCGTTCGTCGGCGCAGCGCTCTTCCGCCTGCTGCAGTCGAGCGGCCAGATCGACGTCGTGATCGGCCTTCTTTATGTGTTGATCCTCGGCTGGATCGGCAGCTTGATGCTGCTCGATAGCCTGAAGTCGCTTGGCTATTTGAGGACCTCAGCTTCCGATCCGTCGCGACCCAGGCATAACCGATGGGTCGCATCGCTACCACTTCGCTGGCGCTTCTACAGTTCCGGACTCTATATTTCGCCCGTCGCGCCTTTCGCGCTCGGCTTTGTCGCCGGCACGCTGACTGTCTTCCTCGGAATTGGCGGCGGCTTCATTCTGGTGCCGGCAATGATCTATCTCCTGGCAATGCCCGCGCGGATCGTGATCGGCACGAGCCTCGTCATGATCCTCGCAGTCAGCGCCGGGACGACGATGATCCATGCGATCACGACGCGAGCAGTGGACATTGTCCTCGCCGGGCTGCTTCTCGTCGGCGGCGTCATCGGCGCACAATATGGGGCGATCCTGACGACGCGCCTCAAGCCGGACCTGTTGCGCCTCGCGCTCGCAGTCATCATCCTGCTCGTCGGGCTCCGCATGTTTCTCGGGCTGTTCTGGCACCCGGACGAGATCTTCTCGATCGAATATCTGTGACGATCCGCTTCGCTCCTTTTCCGCTCGCCCTTCTCGCGCCGTTGCTGATTGCCGCCGACAAGCCCTTGCTCGTCCCGGACATCAGCGCCCGCCAGGTGCAGATCCGCTACAGCTTCACTGGGGCCCAGCTGTTGTTGTTCGGAGCCGTGGTCTATCCGGGGGGCCGTCCACCTGACCGGCAGGTCGATATTGCAGTGGTCCTTCGCGGCCCGGTCCAGCCGATCCTGGTGCGCGAAAAGCAGAAGATCGCCGGAATCTGGATGAACGCCGATTCCGATCGCTTCCGCTCGGCGCCATCATATTATGCGGTCGCCTCGTCTCGCCCAATCGGCGACCTGCTCGATGAGCGGACGGCTGCGATCTACGAGCTCGGAGTCCACAACCTGCAATTATCACCGGGCGGCGGAGCGCTGCCTGACAAAGAGCGGCGGTTCGAAGCCGGGCTGCTCGATCTTCGCAGTCGCCGTGGACTTTATTCCGAGAATCCTCACGGCGTGGAGATCAACGGCGGCGTGCTCTACCGCGCGACGATAACCATCCCCAGCCAGGTTCCGATCGGCACATATACCGCCGAGACCTTCCTGATCGACCGGCACAAGATCATTGCCGCAGCCACGCGCGACATCCAGATCAACAAGTCCGGTTTTGAGCGTTCGGTTGCGCTTGCAGCGCGGCGCCACCAGCTGCTCTACGGCCTCACTTGCGTTGCGCTGTCGCTCGGGCTCGGCTGGGCAGCGGCTGCGGCTTTCCGGCGCCGATTCTGAGCCGAGCCGCGGCGGATTCCATCCTCAAGTTAATCTTAACCGCTTTCGCTTATCCCGGCCGCCAAAAGGAGTGCCGCAAGCGATGGAAGACATGAACGAGCAGCCGAACCTGCGCGAGTTTCTCAACCAGGTCAGCAGCTTCCAGGAGGAAGAGGCCGGATCGCCCGCCGCACCCGCGAAAGTCTCGGGCCCTGCGCCGGGTCCGATCGGCCAGGTCTTCGAAATCGCAGGCTCGGGCTCGCAGATCCGGATGGATTCGGCGAGAGTAATGTCGCTCCAGTCGCACAAGGACCCGTCGGTTGCGATGTCCGGCCAGGTCGGCAGCCAGATCAAGACCGTCGTCGGCAACAGCTGGCTGATCGCCAATGTGCGGACGCTCAAGGCAGGAGAGGCCGGCGAGCTCATTGCGCACGTCGATTTCCTCGGCGAAGGCAGTCGCGATTCGGCCGGCAACATGGCCAACTTCCGCCGCGGCGTAACCCGCTATCCAATTCCTGGCGCCGACGTGCTGCCAGTCACGACCGAGGATCTGCGTGCCGTCTTTGCGGCAAGCGACGAGCCGCATATCGAGATTGGCACGGTCTATCCGACCGACGACATCCGCGGCGCGCTGTACGTCGACCCGATGCTGTCCAAGCATTTCGCGGTGCTCGGATCGACCGGTACCGGCAAGTCGACGTCGGTCGCTCTGATCCTCCATCGCATCTCGCAGCTAAGCCCCGAGGGTCACATCGTGATGATCGACCCGCACGGCGAATATTCCGCCGCTTTCAAGGGCTGCGGTGAGCTGTTCAACGTCGACAATCTCCAACTCCCCTACTGGCTGATGAATTTCGAGGAGCATTGCGAGGTAATCCTCACGACCCAGGGCCAGGAGCGTCAGCGCGACGCCGACATTCTCGCCAAATGCCTGCTCGCGGCACGGACCAAGGGCAAGGACATGAGCCAGTTCGGCAAGGTCACGGTCGACAGCCCGATCCCGTACCTGTTGACCGATCTCAATGGGATCATTGTCAATGAGATGGGCAAGCTCGATCGGGCAGGCGACACGCTCCCGTTCCAGCGCATCAAGACCAAGCTCGACGAGCTTCGCGCCGATCCGCGCTACACTTTCATGTTCTCCGGAATGCTCGTTTCCGATTCGATGGGCAGCTTCATCGCCAAGCTGTTCCGCCTTCCAAGCCAGGGACGACCGATCTCGATCGTCGACGTCTCAGGCGTTCCGTCCGAAGTCACCAGCGTCGTGGTTTCGGTGCTCGCTCGCATGGTGTTCGATTATGCGATCTGGTCGAGGACCGAGGCGCAGCGGCCGCTGCTGCTGGTCTGCGAAGAGGCACACCGCTATGTCCCCAAGGACGAGAAGTCCGGCGCGCAGGCGGTCCGCAAGATACTCGAGCGTATCGCCAAGGAAGGCCGTAAATATGGCGTGTCGCTGGGCCTGATCACGCAGCGTCCGTCCGATTTGGCGGAAGGCGTGCTCTCGCAGTGCGGCACGATCGTTTCCATGCGCTTGAACAACGACCGTGACCAGGCGTGCGTCCGGGCAGCAATGCCTGAAGGCGCCCGCGGCTTTCTCGACGCAATCCCGGCGTTGCGCAACCGCGAGTGCATCGTCTGCGGCGAGGGTGTCGCCATCCCGATCCGGGTCCGTTTCGACGACTTGGAGCCCGAAAAGCGGCCGGCCTCCTCTGACCCGAGCTTCGCCCGCCTATGGCGCGAGACGGGAGACGAGCAGGGGATCATCAGCCGCACCATCAAGCGCTGGCGCGGTCACGGCCGCTGAGCTGCCTCGGAGCCGACCAGATCGGCTTGCGAGCCGGCAGCCATCGCCACGTTCGCAGCCGGGGTCAGTCCGTTCGAAAGCGAATAATGGGCCACATAGCCATAGTGGTCCGACAGGCTCTTCCCGTTGGGCTCTTTCCCGAACGGCACGGAAACCCTCTCGAGCGTCAGACTCGCCCCTGCCCCGCTTCGCGCGAATAGCCAGTCGGCTCCCCGATCGGCGATCGTCTCGACTGCAGCCTTGTCGTCCAGCGCGGCATTTCCGGACAGCGCGCTTCGAATCGCATCCTCAGCGCCGGTCAAGACGCCGCCGCCCCCAGTGATCATCGCGCGTCGATAGGCATCGCGCTTGACGTTGAAATCACCTGCGACGACCGCCGGAACATCAACCGGGATGTTGGCGCTCACGAAGCCGCGCAGCTCTTGAGCCTGCCGCGCATAAGCCATGTCCGAGCGCTGCGGCGGGACTCCCGACGCACCGCGCGAATTCATGTGCGTGTCGACGATCGTAAACGGCTTCTCCACGCCCGGCACTGCAACCCGTACGAGCAGCATTCCCTTGTTCGCGAGGCAATCGTAACCCGCGCACGCAAAGCGCGAATAGGGCATCCGCTTCACGTCAAGAATGGGATAATCCGAAAGTACTAGCAGTCCGCTGTCCTCGAACGTGCCGTCGCCTTCGCCTTTGAGCTTGTTGTCGGCCCTGACGAATTGAGCTTCACCCGCATCGGGATGCGACCGCCGACGGTCGGCGCGGCCGGGACCCGTCACTGCAAAGGGATAGCCAGCTTCGCGAGCAATCGCCTTGGCATCACGCGTGAACGCCTCCTGGAGGAGGACGAGGTGCGGCTGATCGCCTTCGGCGCGCATCGCCGCAAGGCGAGCTCCGATCTTCCGCAGCGCACCCGGGCGGCCGCGCGTCAATGGCCACGGTAAGCCATGCACATTGTAGCTCATGATCGAGACGTCTTGCGCCTGAGACGCCCGAATCGGGCTGGAAGCAGCCAGGGCGAGTGTGGGCGCGAGGAACAGAAAAGCCATTCGCGAATATGTCCTGAGCCTTTTTGGGAGGCCCGCGATTGCCGGATCCTGGATGACCGCGAGATTAAGCGGTCAAAAAATCGCACGATCCGTGCGCATTCGGCGACGAAGCTATGCCCGCTTCGTTCCAATGCCGAGCAGCGCCCTCACCCGCGCCTTCACGGCATCGGCAAGGTGAGTATCGACCACCGCTTGGCTGGTGAAGCGCACCGCAAGCGGGTTCACCGGTTGGCCGGCCTGGCGCACCTCAAAATGCAGGTGCGGTCCCGTCGATAGCCCGCTCGAACCGACATAGCCGATCAGCTGTCCGGCGCGGACGTAGCTCCCCTGCTGGGCAACGATTTCGCTCATATGCCCGTAGATGCTGGTGATCCCGCCGGCATGAGCAATCTCCACCTCGCGGCCGAATCCACCGCCCCAGCCGGCGCCGATCACACGGCCGTCTCCGGCGGCGACGATCGGGCTTCCGAAGCCAGCGCCGATGTCGACGCCTGCATGGAAGCGGGTGAAGTGCAGGATCGGATGATAGCGGTAGCCGAAGTAGGAAGTGATCGGGCCCTGGGCAGGCATCATCATGCCGCCGGTCGCCGGAGTTGGGCGCTCGGCATTGGCGGCATCGATCCATTCGCTGCGGCCATTGGCACTCCAGCGCACCAGCTGAAGCGTGCCCTGGCCGACCCGGTCGAGCCCAGCATAGAGCAACTCCCCGCCCGGCCCGAGCACCATGTCGAAGCCGTCGCTCGAACCAACCGCGCCAACGTCGATCTCGGTCGCGAGTGCTGCAAGATATTGAGCTGCGGCCTGGGGCGATGCTCCCGCTGCGCGCAGTGACCAGTAAAGTCCGTCACCGACCCGGCCGCGGATGCGCAGTGGTCCGCCGGCCGCCGGTGCAGGCGCCGCCGCAGGCGTGAGTGCCGGCACAGCGCGCTTCGGCACGAAGTCGGCCGTCGCTGCTGCTTCAGTCGGCACCATGGCCATTCCGCTCAATCCACCGCTCGACAGCGGCGACACGCCGAGCGCTCGCCACTGTTCACCCTCTCCGTTGGGAATCTCCGCCGACCGCGGAAAGCTCGCCCAGGCGACCGTGCTGCACAGCAACGCAAGCACGCCGGCACTGGTCCAGCCAGGCTTCGGCCAGACCTGGCCGAGCGAGCGCCGCAGCCGGTGCGCACGATTTGGTGACGCCAACATCCGAGCAGTGATGCCGAATCAGGGTTAAGACTGGCCTAATTGGAACCTTGCGCTTCGTTCAAGCGCTGCCACATTGAGTATAATGGCGCGCCGCTCCGACGCTCCCGTCCGGGCCATTCTGGGTCCTACGAACACGGGGAAGACCTACCTCGCGATCGACCGGATGTGCGGCCACAGCTCCGGCGTCATCGGTTTTCCGCTCCGCCTTCTTGCTCGCGAAGTCTATGGCCGCGTTGTCGCAATCAAGGGTGCGAATCAGGTCGCGCTCCTCACCGGCGAGGAGCGGATCGTACCGTCCACGGCGCGCTATTTCCTCTGCACTGCAGAAAGCATGCCGGTCAGCGGAGTCGGCGAGCATCATCACGACGAGGACCTGCGCCGCGATTTCGCTTTCGCCGCGATCGACGAAGCGCAGCTCGGGTCCGACCCTGAGCGCGGCCATGTGTTTACCGATCGCATGCTCCGAGCGCGCGGCCGCGAGGAAACGCTCATCCTCGGTTCCGATACATTGCGCCCGATAGTGCGCGAGCTGCTGCCGGACGCCGAAATCGTCAGCCGCCCGCGCTTCTCGACCCTGCGTTACGCCGGCAGCGTCAAGCTCTCGCGTCTGCCGCCGCGTTCTGCAGTCGTCGCCTTTTCCGCCGAGCAGGTCTACGCGCTCGCCGAGATGCTGCGGCGCTTCAAGGGCGGCGCAGCGGTAGTCATGGGCGCGCTCTCACCAGCGACCCGCAACGCCCAGGTCGCAATGTTCCAGCGCGGCGAGGTCGACTATCTGGTCGCTACCGACGCGATCGGCATGGGCCTCAACATGGATGTGACCCACGTTGCATTTGCGGGCCTAAATAAGTTCGACGGGCGCCGCGACCGCAGGCTCACGATTTCCGAGATGGCACAGATCGCCGGCCGCGCCGGCCGCCACCAGAAGGATGGCACCTTCGGGACGCTCGGCCTTACCGAGGAAAGCGGCGGCTTCAGCGAGGAAGAAATCACCGCGATCGAGGAGCATCGCTTTCGCCCGCTCGATTCGCTCTACTGGCGCAACGCCGAACTCGATTTCGGCGACGTTCGCGGACTGATCCGCAGCCTCGAGGCCAGGAGCGACGATCCAATCCTTCGCCCAGCCCCGGAAGCGATCGATCTCGCGGTTCTAAAGCTGCTCGCCGAGGATCCCGCGATCGCATCGCGACGCGCCGCCCAGGCGCGGCGGCTGTGGGCGGTCTGCGGCCTTCCGGACTTTCGCAAGATCGGCCCGATGCACCACGCCCGCATGGTCCGCCGCCTGTTCAGCTATATCGGCGAGGGTGGCCATGTGCCGCACGAATGGTTCGCTGCCGAGGTCGCAAGGCTCGACAATATGAGCGGCGACATTGAAGCATTGGCCGACCGCCTCGCCGGAATCCGCAGCTGGGCTTACATCGCGCATCGGGCGGACTGGCTGAAAGAACCTTCCAAATGGGCCGAGCGCACACGCGAAGTCGAGGCACGCCTTTCGGACGCCCTCCACGAACGCCTGACTCAACGCTTCGTCGACCGCCGAACCGCAGTGCTCGTGCGCGACATCGGCGCGCGCGGATCGGATGCGCTCCCGGTAACGGTAGCCGCCGACGGCGAGGTCAGCGTTGGGCCGGAACCAATCGGCCACCTGTCAGGGTTCGACTTTCGTGTCGATCCTTCCGCTCGGCTCGCCGACAAGCGCCTCTTGCTCGCTGCCGCCGAGCGCCGCCTCGGCGACGAGCTTGATCGGCGGGCCAAGGCCCTCGTCGAAATCGATGACGAGGCCTTTGCACTGACCGTCGAGGAGCATGGTGGACTCGCCGTCGCATGGGACGGCCATGTCCTCGCCCGCCTCTCCCCCGGTCGCTCGCTGCTTGAACCTGCACTTCGTACGGCGCGAGCGCTCGACCGTCTCTCGGTTCCGGCCCGCGGCGCGTTGCGCCAACGGCTTGAGCGCTGGCTCGACACACAGATCAATCGCCATTTGCGCAGCTTGAAGCAGCTCGCCGCCTCGGCGAGCGACCCGGCCAGCTCTCCTGGAGTTCGCGCACTCGCGGCGATGCTGACGGATGCTGGTGGCGTGCTTGCGCGCAAAGCTGCGCTTAGCGCCATTGCCCATCTTGAGCAGGCCGACCGCCAGGCGCTACACCGCCTGCGCGTCCGCCTCGGTCCGCTCGACATCTTCGTCCCGCTGCTGCTCAAGCCTTCCGCCCAATATTGGCGGGCGGCGCTGCTCGCGGTGAAGCACGGTTCGACGATGCCGACGCTCCCTGCGGCCGGAGCTGCGACTCTTTCCGCAGAAGCCGATCCGCGCGGAGCTGCGCTGGCCTATCGGCGGCTCGGCTCTACCTGGATCCGCATCGATCTCGCCGATCGACTCGCGAGCCATGCGCGAAAGGTCCGTTCGGTCGGCGGCGAAGATCCCGTAGACCGGATGCTTGCCGCTTCGATTGGTCTTGGCGAAGAGGCGCTCTCCCGGCTGATGAACGAGATCGGCTTTACGAGGACCGGTGACTCCTGGCGCTGGCGCGGTCGCCGCGGTCCGCGCCCGGATCGCCGAGGGGCGTCGTCCAATGCCTTTGCCGAGCTCGCGAAGCTCAAAAAGAAGTGAGGATCGATCGCTTCCTGTTCTTCATCCGGCTGATGAAGAGCCGCACCCTTGCCCAACATGTGATCGAGGAGGGCTATCTCCGCATCGACGGCAAGCGGGTTGAGAAATCATCCGAAGAAGTTCGGATAGGAAGCGTCATCGCGCTCCCGCTCCGGGGGGAGGTCCTCGTCATTCGCGTGCTCGCCCTCCCCGCCCGCCGCGGCCCAGCCCGTGAAGCTCGGGCCTGCTACGAGGAGCTGGGCGTTGACGAAGGAAAGGCCGCGACCTAGCGAGGCGACCGAAGGAGCCGCAAACCAATGACCTACGTCGTCACCGACGCCTGCATCAAATGCAAATATATGGACTGCGTCGAGGTCTGCCCAGTCGATTGCTTCTACGAGGGCGAAGTGATGCTGGTCATCAATCCCAACGAATGTATCGACTGCGGCGTTTGCGAGCCGGAATGCCCGGCCGAGGCAATCCTTCCGGACACTGAGAGCGGGCTCGAGAAATGGCTCGAACTCAATTCCAATTTCTCTGCGGATTGGCCGAATATCACCCGGAAGAAGGATAGCCCCGCGGACGCCGACGAGCACAAGGGCGAAGAAGGCAAGTACGACAAATATTTTACGCCAGAGCCCGGCGCCGGCGACTGACGCGAATGGCCAAGGCCTATCTCGCCGCGCAAGCCCAAGTCCACAATCCCGCCGGGTACGAAGCTTATCGTTCCCATACCAAGGCCATCATCGAGCGGTTTGGCGGCCATTTTC
>CBJLMA010000011.1:0-64088 GCA_966424035.1 uncultured Sphingomonas sp.
CAGGCCGGGGCCATCTTTTTGCAACTATCCTCCCGATCCCCTCCGGGTGACGTCGCGGACCCACGTCAAGCCGCGAATCGCCTGCGGCCAGCCAAGCGTGGTGATGGCCAGAAATGCGACATGCTCGAGATCGTCCGCTGCCAATCCTTCAGCCACTGCACGCCGTGCATGCGAGTGCGTTGCGCCCTCGCTGTCGCCGCCGATTGCAAGCGCGAGATTGACGAGCCGCTGCTCGCGTTGGGAAAGCGGCCCGGCAGCGCCGGTCGCAGCGCCCAGGGCCTGGAATGCACGCCACAGCTCAGGCTTGTCTCGCGCGACCTGACCGGCAGTGCCGGGAAGCTCGACCTCGGGTGCATCGCTGATCTCTCTCGGGTCACTCATCTCGGCAGTCCTCCTCCGTACATTTCCTGATCGAAGGCGTGATTCAGATCAACGATCATCCGCCGCCAAGGTGGGACCGCTCCAGGCGCCGCCCTCAAGGGATGAAAAACATGCTCGAGCAGACGATCATATCTGAAGGTCAGCGCCGGCGGGCGCTTGGCGCGAGCACGATCGCCTTCATGGCCTGCTTCGCCGTGTGGACGATCTTTTCGATCATCGGCATCCAGATCAAGAAGCAGCTCGGGCTCACCGATACGCAATTCGGCCTGCTGGCCGGAACGCCAATCCTCACCGGTGCGGTGTCTCGCCTGTTCATCGGAATCCTTGCAGACCGATTTGGCGGACGCAGGGTGATGCCGCTCGTCATGCTGACGGCCGCAGCCGCAGCCTTTCTCATCACGTTCGCGCACAGCTATGTGCAATTCCTCGCTGCGGCTCTGTTCATGGGCGTAGCCGGCGGCAGTTTCGCTGCAGGCGTCGCTTACGTCGCGCGTTGGTATCCCAAGGAGCGCACCGGCACTGCCCTTGGCATTTTCGGCATTGGAACGCTCGGCGCAGCGATTACCAACTCGGCCTCGTTCCTGATGGTGGCCCTCGGCTGGATTGCCGTCGCGAGGATCTGGTCTGCAGCGCTTGCCGCGGTTGCGATCCTCTTCTTCCTTTTCACCAAGGACGATCCGCTCGCTGCGAGGCACGGGCGCGGACCTTCACTGGCCGAACAGCTCGCACCCTTGGCCAAGATCCAGGTCTGGCGCTTCGCAATCTATTATGCCTTCGTGTTCGGCGCATTCGTGGCGCTCGCCCTGTGGCTGCCGCGATATTACATCGGCGCGTACGGACTGAAGGTCGGCATGGCGGGCATGCTTGCGACCGCATTTTCGCTCCCCGGGAGTGTCTTCCGCGCTTTCGGCGGCTGGCTCTCCGACCGGTTCGGTGCACGGATGATCATGTACTGGACTTTTGGCGTATCGATCGCCTCGACTTTCCTGCTCAGCTATCCGACGACGCACTATGTGGTGCAGGGCATCAAGGGCCCGGTCGAATTCACGCTCGCCATGGGTATCGTGCCGTTCGCGATTCTGACTTTCGTGCTCGGAATGTTCATGAGCTTCGGCATGGCTGCGGTCTACAAGCACATTCCGGTCTATTATCCGGACAATGTCGGCTCCGTCGGCGGGCTTGTCGGCATGATCGGCGGCCTCGGCGGTTTCGTGCTGCCAATTGCCTTCGGCGCAATGGCCGATCTGACCGGTGTCTGGACCAGCTGCTTCATGCTGCTGTTCGCGCTGGTTTCCGGAGCGATGCTGTGGATGCATCTCGCGATCCGCCGGATGGAGCGTCGCAAGATTCCGCAGCTGCGCAGGCTTCCCGAGCTCCCGGAAATGGAGGGCTTGGGGATTGCGAGCGCAAGCGCGAACGTGCCCAAGCCGCCGGTGCAGGCGGCGCGCCCGTCGCTGTATCCAGGGATAATTGCGGCCGAATAGCCTGCCGCTCGAGAGCTTTGCCGGAGAGCCCGGGTGTTCCACTTGCCCTGGCCCATTTGCAGTTCGCGTCAGGGAAACTGCGTATTCCTGGAGCGGCCCGCAGTCGGCATTTCCCTGTCGATGACCTGCATCAACGGCCCCGACGGCAGCAAGGCTAGCGGCGCCGGAAATCACGTTCCGAGGATTTAATGAGCCACTTTCTCGATCGCCTGACCTTTCTCCGGAAGAACGTCGGTACCTTCTCCAACGGCCATGGAATAGTCACCAACGAGGACCGGAGCTGGGAGGATGGTTATCGCGGCCGCTGGAGTCACGACAAGATCGTGCGCTCGACCCACGGCGTGAACTGCACCGGCAGTTGCTCATGGAAGATCTACGTCAAGGACGGGATCGTGACCTGGGAGACGCAGCAGACCGATTATCCGCGCACCCGCCCGGGCCTGCCCAACCACGAGCCGCGAGGCTGCGCGCGCGGCGCGAGCTATAGCTGGTATCTCTACAGCGCCAACCGGGTGAAGCACCCGATGATCCGCAAGAAGCTGGTGAAGCTGTGGCGGTCCGTGCGCGGCGAGATCGCCGACCCGGTCGAGGCGTGGAAGGCCATCGTCGAAACGCCTCGATATGCGCAGGCATATAAGAAGGCACGGGGCATGGGCGGCTTCGTGCGGGTATCCTGGGATGAAGCGAACGAGATCATTGCCGCTGCAAACGTCTACACGGCCAAGCAATATGGTCCCGACCGGATCGCCGGTTTCTCGCCGATCCCGGCGATGTCGATGGTCAGTTACGCTGCAGGGGCTCGCTATTTGTCGCTGATCGGCGGCGTCCCGCTCAGCTTCTACGATTGGTACTGCGACCTTCCGGCCTCGAGCCCGCAGACCTGGGGCGAGCAGACCGACGTTCCGGAAAGCGCGGACTGGTACAATTCGACCTTCCTGATGCTCTGGGGGTCGAACGTTCCCCAGACCCGTACGCCGGATGCCCATTTCTACACCGAGGTACGCTACAAGGGAGCGAAGTCGGTCGTCGTCTGTCCCGATTATTCCGAAGCCGCAAAATTCGCCGACCTGTGGATGGCGCCGAAGCAGGGTACCGACAGCGCGCTTGCGATGGCCATGGGGCACGTGATCCTCAAGGAGTTCCACGTCGACCGGCAGGTGGACTATTTCCGCGACTATTGCCGCAAATATTCCGACATGCCGATGCTCGTCCGGCTGGTGAAGCGCGGCGATGCCTATGTGCCGGAACGTTTCGTCCGCGCCTCGGATTTCGACGATAGCCTCGACGAAGCGAACAACCCCGAATGGAAGACGGTGGCGCTCGACGAGAAGACCGGGGCAATCGTCACGCCGCTCGGCTCCATCGGTTTTCGCTGGGGCGACACGGGCAAGTGGAACCTCGAGCAGCGCGAGAGCAGCGGCCAGGAAGTCACGCTCGCGCTGAGCCTCGCCCGACGAAGCGACGACATTGCCGACGTCGATTTTCCCTATTTCGGCTCAGGCCCGCAAAGCCCCTATTTCACCAGCACTGCGCATGGCGACGTGCTTCGCCGCCACGTGCCGGTGAAGAAACTGCTGCTGAAAGACGGCGAGGCACTGGTCGCAACCGTGCACGATCTCATCATTGCGCATTATGGGGTCGACGGCAGCTTCGGCAGGCTCGCCGCCAAATCCTTCGACGACGACACGCCGTACACCCCCGCCTGGGCGGAGAAGATCACCGGCGTTCCGCGCGAGCAGATCATCGCCACCGCGCGTGATTTTGCGACGAATGCGGAGAAGACGAACGGCAAGTCGATGATCATTCTGGGTGCCGGTGTGAACCACTGGTACCACATGGACATGATCTACCGGGGGATCATCAATCTCCTGGTGTTCTGCGGCTGCGTCGGCCAGTCGGGCGGCGGCTGGTCGCATTATGTCGGACAGGAGAAATTGCGACCGCAGACCGGTTGGGCTCCGCTCGCCTTCGCGCTCGATTGGCACCGCCCGCCACGGCACATGAACGGCACCAGTTTCTGGTACGCGCACAGCGATCAATGGCGTTACGAGAAGCTCGCAGTCGATGAAATCGCATCGCCGACGAGCGATGTCGCGACCCAGGGCACTTTGATCGATTTCAACATCCGCGCGGAACGCATGGGATGGCTACCGTCCGCGCCGCAGCTCGAGACGAACCCGCTTGAACTCGGCCGATCGTTGGGCGGTGAAAATCCTGGCGTACGCATCGCCCGGGACCTGACGAGCGGGGAGCTACGGATGTCCTGCGAGGATCCCGACAACCCGAAGAACTTTCCGCGCAATCTTTTCGTCTGGCGCTCGAACCTCCTCGGCTCGTCGGGCAAGGGGCACGAATATTTCCTCAAGCACCTGCTCGGCACGCAGCACGGCGTTCAGGGCAAGGACCTCGGCGAGGAAGGCACTCAGCTGCCCGAAGAAGTCGTGTTCCGCCGCGATGCGCCGGAGGGAAAGCTCGATCTGCTGGTCGCGATCGACTTTCGCATGTCGACAACCTGCGTCTACGCCGACGTCGTCCTTCCGACGGCGACCTGGTACGAAAAGAACGACCTCAACACCTCCGACATGCACCCGTTTATCCATCCACTGTCGAAGGCGGTGGATCCGGCGTGGGGAGCGCGCAGCGACTGGGAAATCTTCAAGGGGATCGCCAACAGTTTCTCGCAGGTGTGCCAAGGACATTTGGGCAAAGAGACGGACGTGGTGCTCGTGCCACTGCAGCACGATACGCCCGGCGAGCTCGGCCAGCCGTTCGACGTCAAGGACTGGAAGAAGGGCGAATGCGATCCGCTTCCAGGCAAGACCATGCCGGCCGTCGTTGCGATCGAGCGCAATTATCCCGAGACATACAAGCGCTTCACCTCACTTGGACCGCTTCTCAAGAAACTCGGCAACGGCGGCAAAGGCATAAGCTGGAATACCGACCATGAGGTGGATTTCCTCGGTGCCCTCAACGGCGCCGACGCCGATGGGCAGCCAAGGATCGAGACCGATATCGACGCTTGCGAAGTGATCCTCAGCCTCGCTCCGGAGACGAACGGTGAAGTTGCAGTGAAAGCGTGGGAGGCCTTGAGCGAGTTCACCGGCCGCGAGCACGCTCACCTCGCCGACACCCGCGAGGACGAGAAGATCCGCTACCGCGATGTGCAGGCGCAGCCGCGCAAGATCATCTCGTCGCCCACTTGGTCCGGGATCGAGAGCGAGAAGGTGAGCTACAACGCCGGCTGGACCAATGTGCACGAGCTGATTCCGTGGCGGACGCTCACCGGCCGTCAGCAGCTCTACCAGGATCACCCCTGGATGCGCGCGTTCGGCGAGGGTTTCACCACCTACAAGCCACCGATCGACACCAAGGTGATTGCGCCTCTGCTCGGCAAGCGCGGCAACGGCAACGGCGAGCTGGTGCTGAACTTCATCACTCCGCACCAGAAGTGGGGCATTCATTCCACCTATTCAGATAATCTGCTGATGCTGACGCTGAACCGCGGCGGCCCGGTCGTGTGGATCAGCGAAGAAGACGCGAAGCGCGTCGGAATCGAGGACAACGACTGGATCGAGGCATTCAATGTCAACGGCGCGCTGAACGCGCGCGCAGTGGTCAGCCAGCGCGTGCCGTCCGGCATGTGCATGATGTACCACGCCCAGGAAAAGATCCTCAACGTGCCGGGGTCCGAGATTACCGGCATGCGCGGCGGAATTCACAATTCGGTCACGCGCACAATCACCAAGCCGACGCACATGATCGGCGGCTACGCGCACCAGGCGTACGGCTTCAATTACTACGGCACAGTTGGATCGAACCGCGACGAATTCGTGATCGTTCGCAAGATGAACAACGTCGATTGGATGGACGAGCCGGTCGCCCCGGCGGCGGCCTGAGGAGTAAGCGTCACATGAAAGTTCGTGCCCAGATCGCGATGGTCCTGAACCTCGACAAATGCATCGGCTGTCACACCTGCTCGGTCACGTGCAAGAACGTGTGGACCAGCCGCGAAGGCGTTGAATATGCCTGGTTCAACAATGTCGAGACCAAGCCCGGTATCGGTTTTCCGAAGGAGTGGGAAAACCAGAAGAAGTGGAACGGCGGCTGGCGACGCAGGAAGAACGGTAAGATCGAGCCGCGGATCGGGGCGCGCTGGCGCGTGCTCGCCAACATCTTTGCCAACCCCGACCTGCCCGAGATCGATGACTATTACGAGCCGTTCACCTTCGACTACGAGCATCTCCAGTCGGCACCGGAGATGAAGACCTTCCCGACGGCACGGCCGCGGTCGCTGGTCACCGGCGAGCGGATGGAGAAGATCCAATGGGGCCCCAACTGGGAAGAGATCCTCGGCGGCGAATTTGAAAAGCGCTCCAAGGATTCGAATTTCGCCGACATCGAGAAAGAGATCTACGGCGAGTTCGAAAAGACATTCATGTTCTATCTGCCGCGGCTGTGCGAGCATTGCCTCAATCCGACCTGCGTCGCTGCCTGCCCGTCGGGATCGATCTACAAGCGCGAGGAGGACGGCATCGTCCTGATCGACCAGGACAAGTGCCGCGGCTGGCGGATGTGCATTTCCGGATGTCCCTACAAGAAGATCTACTACAATTGGAAAAGCGGGAAGGCGGAGAAGTGCATCTTCTGCTATCCGCGCATCGAGAGCGGGCAGCCGACCGTCTGTTCGGAAACCTGCGTCGGGCGCATCCGCTACTTGGGCGTCATCCTCTATGATGCGGACCGCATCGAGGAGATGGCCTCGACCGAGGACGAGCAGGATCTCTACGAGAAGCAGCTCGAAATCTTCCTCGACCCCAATGAGCCGGCAGTGATCGCTCAGGCGCGTGCCGACGGGATTGAGGACAATTGGATCGAGGCGGCCAAAATCTCGCCGATCTGGAAGATGGCCATGGAGTGGAAAATCGCTTTCCCGCTCCACCCGGAATATCGCACGCTGCCGATGGTCTGGTACGTCCCGCCGTTGTCGCCGATCCAGAATGTCGCTGAGCGCGGCCATATCGGCTTCGACCGTGAGATCCCCGACATCGCTTCCTTGCGGGTTCCCGTGAAATATCTCGCCAACCTCCTCACTGCGGGCAAGCAAGAGCCGATTGTCGAGGCGCTCCGCAAGATGTTCGCAATGCGCATCCACATGCGCGACCGCGAGGTCGAAGGCGCAACCAATCTTCGAGTGCTCGATCAAACGGGGCTGACGAAGGCCCAGGTTGACGAGATGTACCGGTACCTGGCGCTCGCCGATTATGAGGATCGCTTCGTCATCCCGACCACCCACCGCGAAGTGAGCGAGAACGCCTATGAAATGAAGGGCGGCTGCGGCTTCAGCTTTGGCAACGGCTGCAGCGGGGGAGGCCGCACCGAGCCGAGCCTGTTCGGCTCGCCGAAGAAGGTCGGGCACGTGCCGGTTCCCGGGAAGAGGAGGGCGGCATGATCAGCTTCAAGGCGCTCGGCGCACTGCTCGACTATCCGACGGGCGAGCTCCAGGCCGCTGCCGACGAGATTGAGCAGGCGCTTGCCAAGGAACGCGCGATCCCTGCAGCTGAGCTCGAAGGCGTACTCGCCTTCGTAGAACGACTGCGCCGCAGCGACATCATGGACCTTCAGGAATATTGGATCGGGCTGTTCGACCGCTCGAAGCGGCTGGCGCTGCACCTTTACGAGCACAGCCATGGCGAGAGCCGCGACCGCGGCCAAGCCATGGTCAACCTCGCGCTAACCTATCGAATGAACGGCTTCGAGCTGAACGCGTCCGAGATGCCCGACTACCTGCCGCTGTTCCTCGAATTCTTGAGCGTCATCCCCGAGGTGCATGCGCGGCGGTATTTGACGGACGCGATCGAGATCATCGAGGCGCTGCGCATCCGCCTCGAAGAACGGGACTCCAGCTATGGCGCACTGCTTGCCGCGCTGGTGACGCTCTCTTCGAGAGAAGCCAGCATCGATGAAGTCGAGGCGATACTGGCCGAAGATCCGCAGGATCCGGCAAATCTCGAAGAGCTCGACGGGCAATGGGCCGAGGAGCCGGTCGATTTCACCGCCGGATCGGCGCTGAAGGACTGT
Organism: uncultured Sphingomonas sp.; assembly: GCA_966424035.1. Lineage (GTDB taxonomy): Bacteria > Pseudomonadota > Alphaproteobacteria > Sphingomonadales > Sphingomonadaceae > Sphingomicrobium. The sequence continues at coordinate 7,944 of CBJLMA010000011.1, forward strand.
CCCTACGCCGGCGTTGCGGTCGGTGACCGGGCGGCCGAATATGCGAGAGCGGGAGCTTGATCATGGGAGAGTTCGCCCACCAGGCGTTGTTCGGCGTCTACCCGTACATCGCATTGTCGGTGTTCATGGTCGGGAGCCTGGTTCGCTTCGATGCCGATCAATATGGCTGGCGCTCCAAATCGAGCCAGCTGCTGCGACGCCGGCAGCTGATCTTGGGATCCGTCCTGTTCCACGTCGGAATCCTTGGAATTCTCCTGGGCCATGGGGTCGGCCTGCTGACGCCGGTCGCCGTCTTCGAGTTCCTTGGCATAACCCACAGCTTCAAGCAGATGATGGCGATCATCATTGGCGGCCTCTGCGGCACGGCCTGTTTTGTTGGCCTCGCCATGCTGCTGCATCGACGCCTGTTTGACAGCCGCATCCGCAAGACGTCGAGCTTCAGCGACGTTGCAGTGCTGCTGATCCTTTTCGCTCAGCTGTCGCTCGGAATGCTCACCATCCCGCTCTCCCTGGGCCATCTCGACGGTTCGATGATGGTCAGGTTCATGAATTATGTTCAAGGCATCGTGACGCTGCGTCCGGAGCCGGCGCTGATCGCCGGCGTGCCTTTGATCTTCAAGCTCCACATGTTTCTGGGGTTCACGATCTTTCTGATCTTCCCCTTCACCCGCCTGGTCCACGTGTGGAGCGCGCCGGTCGGCTATCTGTTCCGCAGCTATCAGCTGGTGCGTACGAAGCGGCGTGCGCTGGCCGCTGCCCGGGACGATGATTTGGCTCCCTATGTCGTTCGCCCAATGGTCCGGATCGAGCCCGTGCGGCACAAGGAGGCAGCATGATCAGCGTCAATGGCGTGACCATCGGAGACGAAGCTGTCGCGCGCGAAATGCAGCACCACCCGGCGCAGTCGCGCGACGAAGCCGAGCGGCGAGCGGCGACTGCTCTGGTGGTGCGCGAACTGCTCGTCCAGCGGGTCCGCGATCGCGAGATCGCAGGCGCCACCGAGGACGAGCGCATCGCCGCCCTCATCGATGATGAAGTGCGCATTCCCGAGCCGACGGAGGAAGAGGTCGCGCGTTACTACCGCCGCAACAGCCTCCAGTTCACTTCGCCCGCGCTTTACCAGGCGGCGCACATCTTTTTCGCTGCGCGCGCAAGCAACGAGACTGCGAGCGCTGAGGCCAAGGCAAGGGCTGCTGCCGTCTTGGCCGAAGTCAAAGCTGAGCCGAGCCGATTCGCAGAGCTCGCGCATGACCATTCCGCCTGCTCGTCAAAGGAGAAGGGCGGCTCGCTCGGACTAGTTCGGAAAGGCGACACCAACCCTGAAGTCGAACGTGCGCTGGCGACGATGGAGATCGGCGCGATCGAGCTCGTCCGCTCGCGCCACGGCTATCATGTCCTGCGGCTCGATGATCGGGCACCGCCGAATGAACTTCCGCTGGAGCAGGCGAAGGGCTGGATCGCCAATCATCTGCGCAAGACGTCGAAGCGCCGGGCAATCGCGCAATATCTGCAGCTGCTCGCGGCCGGTGCGAAGATCAGCGGCATCGAACTCGCCGGCGACAATCCGCTGGTGCAGTGATGCTGCTCGGCAAGGTCATCAAATTGGCGATGAATGCGCAAAGCGACTTTCCCGAGGACGTCGCCGCGCGCGAGCCCGAGCTCGCCGCACGAATGGCGCTCGAAGCCGAGCGCGCTGGCATGGACGTGCCGCGCTTTGTTGCCGACACGGTCAGCCGGTTCATGTCGCACGAGGACGGCGAGAGTTGGACCACGATCGTCGGCAATATCCAGCGAAGCGATGATCCCGGCTATGCCTTCATTTCGACCATCATGCATGCAAGGCTTGATCACCGCTGCGACCAGCACGGTTGATCAAATTGTCGCACTCAAGAGTTGAAGAGAGCGTAATTAGGGTTCGGTGTTGTCGGAGGCCGAAAGAGGGATTCACCTGATGAAGAGCCACAGCGACCTGGTCTGGGAAACGATCCGTTCGCGAAGCGGTGCGGCCCTGTCGGCGATCGCTGCTTCATGGTGTCGCTCGGCGCTCAAGCATGGCCTGGATCCAGCTGAAGCGCGCCGCGCAGACCGCATCGACGAGGTCGACGTGCGGCGAGCGCGCGAAGCCCGCGTCGGATTGCTGCGGATCGCCGGCCCGATTCTCGACAATCTGTACGTGCTGGCGGGAAGGACTGGATGCGGCGTCGTTCTGACCGACGACAGCGGAACCATCCTCGAACGACGCACCACCGCGGCCGATTCCGTATTGTTCGATCAGAGCGGCCTGGCCGTCGGCGCCAACTGGGGCGAGCAATTCGAAGGCACCAACGGGATCGGCACCTGCCTCGCCGAGGACCGCCCCGTCACCATCTACCGCGGCCAGCATTTCTACAGCCGCAATGCCGGCATGAGCTGCATGGACGCTCCGGTTCATGAGGAGCATGGTCGGCTCATTGCTGCGCTCGACGTTTCCTCCTGCCGCTACGACCATGATGAGAGCATGGCCCTCCTGCTTGGAGCATTGGTCAGCGACGCCGCACGAAAGATCGAACGAGCATGGTTCCTCGCTGCTTTTCCGGACGCACGGATCATCTGTGGCCTCGAAACGGCTGGGTCTGGCCCGGCTCTGCTCGCAGTCGACCGTGACGACCTGGTGATTGGCGCGACGCTCGCGGCCCGCCGACTTTACGGCCTGACCGACGAAGCGCTCGCCAGCCCGAGGCCGGCATCCGATGTTCTCGGATATGGCGACAATGAGAGCTTCGGCGAGTCGCAGCGGGCTGTGCTGAAGCGTGCCCTCGCGCGAAGTGGAGGCAATGTCGCCGCGGCTGCGCGCCAGTTGGGCATTGGCCGTGCAACATTCTACCGGCGCATGAGCCGCGCGGGGCCGACGGAGCACTAATCATCGCCCGCCTGTCTCGATTGTGAAACACCTGCAGCCGGTCATCTCTTGCGCTCACGCTGACAGGCTGGCCGGAAGAGCGCAGCCTTCTTGCCCGACCCGCACGTGCGGGCCGCAAGGAGGGTTGAAATGGAAATGCAGACATCGGCTGCGACCCTGATGCGGTCGCCCTTCGAGCCCTGTTACGACAATTATGTCGGTGGCAAATGGACCCCGCCCAAGCTCGGCCGCTACTTCGACAATGTCTCCCCGATCAACGGCAAGCCGATCTGTCAGATCGCCCGCTCGAGCGGCGCCGATGTCGAGGCAGCACTCGACGCGGCGCATGCCGCAAAGGACGCCTGGGGCCGGACCAGCGTCGCGGAGCGTGCGCGCGTCCTGAACCTCATCGCCGACCGCATGGAGGCCAATCTCGACCTTCTGGCGACTGCGGAAACCTGGGACAATGGAAAGCCCATCCGCGAGACCAAGGCCGCTGACCTGCCGCTGGCGATCGATCATTTCCGCTATTTCGCGGCCTGCGTCCGCGCCCAGGAAGGCTCGCTTGCCGAGATCGACGACGACACCGTCGCCTATCACTTCCACGAGCCGCTCGGCGTGGTCGCGCAGATCATCCCGTGGAACTTCCCGTTGCTGATGGCCGCGTGGAAAGTTGCGCCCGCGCTCGCTGCCGGCAATTGCATCGTTCTGAAACCGGCCGAGCAGACTCCGGCCTCGATCATGCTCTGGCTGGAGCTGGTTGCCGACCTGCTTCCGCCGGGCGTGCTCAATGTCGTCAACGGTTTCGGCGTAGAAGCCGGAAAACCGCTCGCATCGAGCAGCCGCATCGCCAAGGTCGCGTTCACCGGCGAAACCGGCACGGGGCGCCTGATCATGGAATATGCTTCGTCCAATCTGATCCCGGTAACGCTCGAGCTTGGCGGCAAGTCGCCCAACATCTTCTTCGATGACGTTGCGCGCGACGAGGATGATTTCTTCGATAAGGCGATCGAGGGCTTCGTCATGTTCGCGCTGAACCAGGGCGAGGTCTGTACCTGCCCGTCGCGCGCTCTCATCCAGGAATCGATCTACGACCGATTCATGGAAAAGGCGCTCAAGCGTGTCGAGGCCATCGTCCAGGGCAATCCGCTCGATCCAGTGACGATGATCGGCGCGCAGGCTTCGGAAGAGCAACAGAAGAAGATTCTGAGCTATTTTGAAATCGGCCGGCACGAAGGCGCTGAAGTGCTGACCGGCGGCGAGGCGGCGAAGCTCGGCGGCGAGCTCGACGGCGGCTACTACATCAAACCGACGGTGCTGAAGGGTCACAACCGGATGCGCGTCTTCCAGGAAGAGATCTTCGGGCCTGTGGTGTCGGTGACCACCTTCAGGAATGCCGACGAGGCGCTGCACATCGCCAATGACACGCTCTACGGCCTCGGTGCGGGCGTCTGGAGCCGCGATGTCAACACCTGCTACCGCTTCGGCCGTGCCATCAAAGCCGGGCGGGTGTGGACCAATTGCTATCACGCTTACCCGGCCCATGCGGCCTTCGGCGGCTACAAGCAGTCGGGCATTGGCCGGGAAACCCATCGCATGATGCTCGATCACTACCAGCAGACCAAGAACCTGCTGGTGAGCTACAGCCCCAAGAAGCTCGGCTTCTTCTGACCATCGAGGAAACATCAAGCAGCAAAGCAGTCCGGCGTCTTTGCCTCAACTGCTTTGCTGCGCCCGCCTATGACGCAGAAGCGGCAGCGCACACTCAAGGGCTGTCGGGCACCTGGAAATCGACAAGGCCGAATATTCTCTTCGCGCGATCTTCGACATGTCCTTTCGAGGGAAGCGGGAGAACGATGCTGCGGCAATCGAATGCATGTCCGAGCAGCTCCAGCGCATCGCACAGCGCATTCCTCGCCGGAGCCCGGCGGCTAAGCTCGAATGTGATCAGAGTGTCCACTGCAAGGACCCTTCCGAGAAGTGCCTTTCTTACGACTTCGTAGGTGGCGATGCCGTGGATGCTTCCATCGGGCGCCCGAGCCGCAAGTATCCCGCCGCCGCGGCCGGCGAGAGCCGCAGCCTCGGAGATCCACCAGTCCGCATTGGCTCGCGAATGGGACATGCGCACGACCGGCCAGGCCTCGACCAGTTGGTCCTCGCCCAGATGCTCGATCGCGAAGCGTGCCATCGCCTGACAGTTCCTCCACTGCAGCATTAAGGGACAATGCGTATCCAGCGATGAGGCAGATCATCTTATCGAATGATCCAGGTCACGATTGTTGGGAACGGATCATATGCTCGCATCGGCCCGGCACCTCGAACCGTTGCCGCAGGGACACCCATGCCAGGGGTGCGAAGTGCGTGACAAAGCGGTATGCGGGATCCTCGATTGCGCGAGCCTTGAGCAATTCCGGAACCTGGGATGGACGCTGAGGCTCGCGCCTGGCCAGGCGCTGTTCCACGAAGGCGATCCGGCAACCCGCGTGTTCACCCTGACGCGCGGCTCGCTCAAGCTTTACAAGCTGCTTGCCGACGGCCGACGCCAGGTGACGGGGTTTCTGCATCCAGGCGACTTCCTCGGCATCAGCGTTGACGATGACTATGCCTTCAGCGCCGAGGCGCTGGAGGATTCACAATTGTGCTGGTTCCCGAGAGGCCGCTTCGACGACTTCGTCGAGGACTATTCGGCGCTGGAGCGCGAGCTTTACCGAAAGGCGGCCCACGAACTGGCGGCCGCTCAGCAGCAGTTTGTACTGCTCGGCCGCAAGACCGCCATTGAGCGGCTGGCGAGCTTCCTGCTCTTGCTGTCTGGTCGCGCACATGTGTCGAGCCCGGATCAAGCCGGAATGGTGCGGCTGGCAATGAGCCGGTCGGACATTGGCGACTATCTGGGCCTCACCAAGGAGACCGTGAGCCGCGTGATCTCGGCGCTCAAGCGCGATCGAGTCATCCGGCTGGAGTCCCTCGACGTCGTTCAGATCCTTGATCGCGACAGGCTCGAGCAACTGTCCGAAGCTGCCGCCTGAGCCGATCCGCTTCAGGCCGGGCAATCAGGCTTCTTTCGCAGAGCCGGCCCGCCTTGTTGCGGCTAACGCAAACCCGGCATCACGCGGCTTTGGAAACCGACGAGTCCCTACTTGCCTTGCTCTGCCGGAGCGTTGGCGTGTGCCTGTGCCACCAGCTGATTGAACTTGTCGGCGGTGATGCTCAGCAGCAGGCCCTTGTCGTCCTTGCCGAAGGCGGTCAGCGGGACGCCGATCTTGGTCTGTCCGGTGTCGATCACCGCCTGAGTGGGATCGGGTGCGACCTCATTCGCAGCGAGCGTTGCAATGGTTCCCACGGGAACGCCCTTGATATCGCGAACCTGGGCGCCGGCCTTGATGTCCGCAGCGGTGGCTGGGCCGACCGATGCACGTTTCGGCGGCTTGGCGTTGGCCCGGTCCTGGTTGGTCACCTTCACGCCGCGCGACGCAAGCGTGTTATAGTCAGCATCGACTTGGCGGTTACTGGCAGCGATGTCCTGCGGACGGGGTCCCCCGGTCGGCAAGCTGGCGGCCGGAGGGCCGCCCCCCATGCCCTGCGCGTCTGCCGCACTTGCCGCTGCGAGGGCCACACCCGCGGCAACCGAAAACAGGATGATCTTTTGCATAGTTCTGAACTCCAAGGTCGGTAGCGCTAACAAAATTGCTTGCGCGACGAAAGCATAAATCCGTTCGCTCTGCGCTCTATTGTGTCCAAGGACTTGAGATGCCTCGCTCCCGACAAACATTGTAAGCGTCCCCAGCTCGCAATGTTTCGGCGGCGGGATAGTCGTTCCGCTGAAAGAAAGAATAGCTGTGTGGGCCAGCGTTAACGCTTGCGGCTCAGCCGCCCTGCAGGCCAGCGTAGCGCATGCAACGGGCACTCGATCTCGACCTGCCCGCTCCACCGCCTGGATTTGTGACCCACCTTTACATTCTCGCCAAGGCATTAGACAGCCGCGGTTCCGAACGGAGTAGAAATGGCGCGAAATGGCCTGAAGGGCACCTATACGGCGCCCGCAATCGAAAAGGCTTTCCAGATCATCGAATTACTTGCCGACCACCCCGACGGGCTATTGGTCAGCGAGATGGCCACGCATTTGGGTCGTTCGGTCGGCGAACTGTTCCGGGTAGCGGTCGTCATGGAGCAGCTCGGTTACCTGCATAAACTTGCGAGGACTGACCGTTACAGGGTCGCGTACAAGCTGCTTGAAATTGCATATCGGGCGACACCGGCGCAGGACCTGATTCGGGCAGCGCTCCCGGAGATGCAGGGACTGGCACATGACGTCGGGCAGTCGTGCCATCTGGTGGTGACCAACGCCGGCTCGGGACTGATCGTGGCATGTGAGCAGCAGCCGGGCCCGCGCGGCTTTTCGCTGCGCGTTGGCGCCAGGATCGACATGACCAAGAGCTGTTCGGGGCAGGTGATTCTGGCTTTCTCCCAGCCGCAGCGCGCCGAGCAGATTATCGCTGCGGTAGAAGAAGAGCACGGAACCGCAGTCGACAGGGAAGCGCTTGCGCAGCGTCTGGTTGTCATCCGGGCGCACGGATATGATAGCCGGCCGAGCCCGATAACTTATGGGGTCACGGACATCAGTTTTCCTGTTTTCGGCTTCGACGGGCAGGTCGTCGCTGCTCTGACCATTCCCTTCCTCGAGCTCATTGATGGCTCGCAGAAAGTTGATCTCGGCGCTGCTTTAGAAATGCTGCGCCGCGCGGCCGCCCAAATATCGGAGGCGCTCGGCTATCGGGGCGAGTGACATGTCTCCAGGCAACCGGTGTCATCCAGGCTCAAAAATAGGCGATCGCCTTCAGAACGTGGTCGGCGTTCTCGATCAGCTCGGGCAGGCGTCGAGGCATGTCTTCAGCGGCGATGCTGTGCGTTTGTAGCGCTGCGGTTGGGATAAGGCCGGCCTTGAATGCCGAAATAACGCGCTCGAAATCCGCTGCGAGCGCGTTGCGGCTGGCCAGCAAGGTCGCCTCGCGCTTGTGGAATTCGGGATCTGAGAAGGTGATTTCGCCCGGTGCCACTCCGACGAAAACCAGCGCGCCGCCGGTAGCCAGATAATCCAGGCTCTTCCCCATGGATTCGATCGAGCCGGTGGCGTCGAACACAACATCGAACATCTCGTCGTCGGTCTTCTTCTTAAGCGAGTCCAGAAGTCCTTCGCCGGCAGCAAGGACATCTCCAAAACCGAGGTGATCGCGCGCGTAAGCGAGTCGCGCCTCTCGCTGGTCGACCAGGGTGACTGCCGCGCCTTCGAGCCTTGCGAAGAGACCCGTTGCGATTCCGATTGGACCTGCACCGACAACCAAGACCCTATTTTCCGATGCGACGCCCGAGCGGGCGACGGCATGCGCGCCGACGGCGAGGAATTCGAGCATGGCGGCCTGATCCGGCGCGAGGCCGGTCGCGTCGATCACTGCGCGTTCCGGCACGGACAAGAGTTCGCACATGCCGCCGTCGGTATGCACGCCGAGGACCTGCACGCGCACGCACGCATTCGGCCGTCCTTTGCGGCAGCCAATGCATGTGCCGCATGACAGATAGGGATTGATTGCCACCAGCTGCCCTTCGTGGAATCGGGAACCGGAGGGCGCTGCCGCAACCCGTCCTGAAAGCTCATGCCCAATGACACGCGGGTAGGAGAGGAAGGGGTGCCTGCCGGCAAAGATGTGGTAATCGGTCCCGCATAGTCCGACCCGATCAATCCGAACGAGTACCTCCCCCTCGCCCGGCTCGGGCGCGGGCCGATCGACGACACATAGATCGAACGGCTCCTGGCAGACGATTGCCTTCATGTCCCTCCGCTGCGTAGCTGTTGCAAGACGTTTGTGTATATAAAAACAGGTTTACACATAAGCAACGCTAGTCGATCTCACTTTCACCGGCAATTCATTGCTGATCCACTCGTCCGTTGCGAAATATTCAAGCGGCTGTTTTCATATATGGGCATGAGCGTTCATATATGACGGAAATTCAAGGGGCTTGTGCGGCTTTGACGGTGACGGACCGCGCTTGGGCGGTCTTCGCCTGCGAGGCAGCCGCGGATCAGCCTTAGTAGCTCAGGTGACCAGGCAGTCGGACGACGGGGAAGCTGATTTTGAGCGCCGGCGCGGTGATCAGAGGGGTTGCCCCAGCATTCTCTCGACATCCGCCCGATAGCTGCGGCTGAGCATCAGGTGTCTTCCGTCTTTCAGCACGACTTCGAACTCCCCGTGCGAGCGGCGTTCGAGAAGCGCAATGGACCTGAGGTTGACCACGCTCGAGCGGTGGATTCGGACGAATTGAAAAGGATCGAGGCGATTTGCGACTGCAGCGAGCCCGGCGCGGTAAAGAAATTGCTCGCCCCGAACATGCAGGGTCACATACACTCCGGCGGCTTCAATCCAGTCGATGTCCTCCGCCGTTATGAGCCGCGTGCTATCCCTCGTCTTGACTGCGAACCACTGCCAGAATTCGCCCGGCGTCGCCCGCCGCGCCGCCAATTTCAGAACTTCCGGGCCAAAGGCATTGGCGTCGGTGGAATTGGCAGACCGAAGCTCGCGCAAACGCTTTTTGATTCGCTCCATCGTAAGCCCGTACCGGCTGTCTCCGAACGGCTTGAGCAGATAGTCTATTGCGTCGGCCTCGAAGGCCTGCAGCGCAAACCGGTCATAGCCGGTGACGAAAACCGTGAGCGGCATGTGTGTCATGCCCACCGCGTCGATCACGCCGAAGCCATCGATGCCGGGCATCTGCACGTCCAGGAAGACGATGTCGGGCCTCTCTTCCTGGATGGCCGCGACCGCCGCCACTCCGTCCTTTGCCTCGAGCACTCGATCGACGTCCCGGTCGCGGGCGAGCAAGTCGGCCAGACGCTTGCGCGCAGGAGCTTCGTCGTCGACGACGAGCGCCAGCATCGATTCAGGCGACAATTCCATGCCACTCCATTCCTGCGCTGCGCAGCGGGATGAGAATCGTCACGCTTGTGCCTCCCCTCGCGCGGCGCCTGATCGCCAGGCACTGCTCTCCTGATTTGGGATAGAGCGCGCTCAGGCGTTCGCGCGTCAGGCGCAATCCATGACCGCGGGACTTGGCCATTTCCCAGTCGGGCGGGAGACCGACCCCATTGTCGGCCACCTCGATGCGCAGGTAGCTCCCGCGCTTTGAGGCGGATACCACAATCGTTCCTCCCGATATTCGCTGCTCGATTCCGTGACGGATGGAATTTTCGACCAGAGGCTGCAGCAGCATCGACGGCACCAGGGCCGAAAGCGTGTCGGGCTTGAAGTCGATTTGGATTTCGACCCTTTCTCCGAAGCGCACTCGCTGAATCGAAACATAATGTTCGAGGAGGCCGAGCTCCTGCGCCAGCGTGATTTCGGCCTTGTCCTTGCAATCGAGCGACTGCCTGAGCAGCGTTCCGAGATTGCCGACCATCTCCCGCGCGAGCGCCGGGTTTGCCTCCAGTTCCGAGGAAATCGCATTCAGCGTGTTGAACAGGAAGTGAGGCTCGAGCTGAAGACGGAGCGCGTTCAATCGGGATTCGATCAGGCTTCGCTCTACGCGCTCCAGCTGGAGCTGACCTGTCAGGAACCGGTTGTAGAATTTGAATGCGTAAAAGATGCCGATGATCGCGCAATAGGTGGCCCAGCTTCCAAGGAAGAAGTAAATGCCGAATTGGTGATTGCGAAGCGGGCTCCACCACACCTGCGGTATCGGATAGAGAATGATCGCCGTCAGATAAGTGTGAACCAGACTGACGGGGACGCTCAACAGCAAGTAAAGCAGCACCAGGCGCGCCGCATTATGTTCCTTTGAGGCAAATTTCCGGTCAAACAGCAGGAGCAGCGGCGTAAGCAATGCCCATGTCCAGGCCTCGATGACTTTCGCAACCGGGGTGAGCCATTGAAACCCCTCGAGCATGTCAGGAGCGGATTGGAACAGCCCGATCGCCGTCCACACGAGAAATAGGGCAAGAGCCGGTCTAATCCATGTGATCCGAGGCCACTTCTCGCCGATCCGCTCAAGCCGGAATGACATCGAAGCTCGCCGAGCGCGTACCACAGCAATCTGATCATGGCCGGAGTAGTTCATGGTTCGATCGTCAACGCTCAGTATTTCTCCCTCGCAACAATAAACGCGTCCATCAAGGACGGCGAGTCGCCGCGCGCGCGGCTGCCGGCAGAATCCCCTTCGCTTGCCGAACCTCGCCAGTCGCCTGTCAATGGTCACCCCTGAGCTGCTTTTGCGGCCTTCGCGGACGCGCGCTTCGCTCACGGATGGCCGAGGGCGATTCCTTCGTCAAAACCGCCAGAAATGTTCTGAACCGGACATAGGCCGAGCGAACCGGACACGCAGATGGCGACCGGGATTTTCTAGTCGGATAAATAGCGGAAACAACCGTTTTTTATATAAGAGATGCATTGCATTAGTGAAATCGAGTTTGACCCGAAGAAAAGGCCGACTGTAGACAGATCAACGAGGGGCAGCCTCTTCCCGCCCCTCGCTCTTGAGGCCCTTCTCGGCCTCATCACTTTGGGGGTCCGCTCGTGCGGGCCCCCATTTTGGCCGGGGCTGAGCGCCAGATGCGGCGCTCCATTGACGGTCAGGAATGCGAAAAATTCCGCAGAGCCTGTTTTCATACTTGAATGTGATACTTCACCCATGCTAGCGCAATTGTCAGACAAAAGCCGCCGTTGCCATTTGGCGGCTCGGGAGAGAGGGGAGTTATGCAGGTTTTAAAGGGGGAACGTGCGTCCGGTCGAGCAGTGCGACTCGGAGCGTCGACGGCAGTTATCGCGATAATGTTGGCGGGGCCTGCCTGGGGAGCAGCCGAAGCCCAAAGCGCCTCGCAGCCGGTCGCCAAGACGAATGGCTCAAAGTCCGAAACCGGCGAGATCGTCGTCACCGGCATCCGCAAGGCCTTGCAGTCGGCTCGCCAGCGCAAGAAGAACGCGGATACGGTCATCGACTCGATCAGCGCGACTGACATCGGCGCTTTCCCGGACAAGTCGGTTGCCGAAGCGCTGCAGCGCGTTCCGGGAATTAGCGTCACGCGCTTCGCCATCCCAACCGATCCGGCACACTTCACGACCGAGCCTTCGGGCGTTCTCGTCCGCGGCCTTCCGCAGGTCCGCAACGAATTCAACGGCCGTGATACATTCTCCGCGAACGCCGGCCGGGCTCTTTCCTGGGGCGACGTCCCGGCCGAGCTCCTGGGTGGCGTGGACGTCTACAAGAACCAGACTGCCGACCTGATCGAAGGCGGCATTGCCGGTCTGGTCAACCTCCGCACGCGCGTTCCGTTCGACTCGAGCGGCCAGGTGGTCGAGATTGGAGTCAAGGCGAACTGGGGCGACATCGCGAAGAAGACCACCCCCGATGCCAACCTCTTCTACAGCAACCGCTGGCAGACCGGTATCGGCGAGTTCGGCCTGATGGGCGATATCGCATACTCGCGGCTGAAGAGCGGCTCGGAGGGACTGCAAAACTATCACACCGAGGTGTTTATGGGGGGCGCGCTCCCTGGAAGCGCCAATGTCGCCAGCCCCTTCGGCAAGGGTAACGTCATGGCCCCGGCGGGCGAATCCATGCTCGACGACCGGTTCGACCGCAAGCGGACCGGCATCGCTGCCGCGGCGCAGTGGCGAAGCAACGATCACCGCTGGCTGGCGACCGGACAGTATATCCGGTCGGTTTACAACAATTCGATGGAAGAGCACGGGATCGGCGCCGGGATCTTCGGGAGTTCGAGCGATCCGAATTTCCGCTTCCATCCCGGCGACGGGGGAATTCCCATTGAGGGCGGCAGCTCGCCCGATTTCACGTTCGGTAACGGCTTTCTCACCGGCGGCACATTCGCTTCGACCGGCGGCTGGTACGGTAACCCCTTCGGCCCGGATGTCGACAATGGCATGGCGCTGAACTCGAACGGCCAGGCGATGATCCACAGCTGCTATTCGTGGGCCCAAAAGCCGGTGGACCCGAATAATCCGAGCGGTCCTCAGGAAAGCGTTTACACGGACGAGCCCGGCGGAGTGGCTGGCTATTGCCCCGGCGGCTTCGGCGTTAACGGCGAAGGCGTCAACTCGGTCAATCGAATTCAACAAAACAGGGACATGACGCAGGAAGCGTCGTTAAACCTCAAATATGACCCGTCGAACGTCCTGCACTTCAATTTCGACGGGCAATACGTCGACTCAACGGCCAAGTTTTATGACTCCAGCATAGGCTTTGCGTCGTTCGCCAATCCCACGTTCGCAGGGCTCGGTACGCATCCGCGCATCGTGGCGCTGAATCCACCGACGAATATCTTCCTGTCGCCGGGCGGCCTCGCCAATCCCGACAACTGGCGGATCGACAATCTCGCCGACCAGATTCAGGACAGCAAGGGACACGAATGGGCCTTCAAGGCAGATGGCCAATGGGATGTGCCGGGCGGCAGCTGGATCGACACGCTGAAATTCGGCGCGCGCTATGCTGATCGCGAGCAGCTGGTCCGCAACGGCGACTATGATTGGAACAGCATTGCCAACACCTGGACCAATGGCTGCCAGTATATCTACTACAACCTGGATTCGAAGCCGGCGACTTGTCCATCGGATCCAACGGTTGTTTTCAAAGGCTATCCGGCCGGCCTTTATGATGTCGAGAAGTTCGGCGAGTCCTATTTTGGAGGAACGCTCGGCAGCTTCCCGTTCGTGCCATTCAGCTTCCTGAATGCGCACGGCCAAGATCTGCTTGGCGCCAACCTGATCGGAGTTGGACAGTACGAGCCGGCATGCTTGCGTCATGCGCCGTATCCGTCAGGCTACCACGAAGCGACAGATCTACTTCCGAACAGCTGCTTCGCTGCTCACGAGATCGCGAACATCTCGGAAAAGACCAAGGCCGCCTACTTGATGGTCAAGTTCGGCGGTAATGACAGCATTCATCTCGGCAGCGTGAAGGTCAGCGGCAATGTCGGCCTGCGTTTCATCCAGACTGACGACAAGAGTAACGGCTTCTTCGTTTATCCGCAGATCACGAAAAATCCGGCGACGACCTGTCCGCGGGTCGCGCTGGTGCCGGGCGGTCTCACGGGCAATCTGCCCAATATAGCGCCAGGGTCTCTCCCAGCCGGTGCACCGGCGCCTTATGACCCGATCTGCTATTTGTCGCCGCAGGATGTGCAGTTCGCGAGTGGCACAGGCTCGGCGAGCCCGGTGTCGTCCAGCAACAAGTTCAATAACTGGCTCCCAAGCTTCAACCTGCGCTTCGATTTATCGCCGAACTGGCTGGTGCGCTTCGCGGTCTCGAAGGCGATGACGCGGCCGGACATGGGCCTGCTCAAGGACTACATGAGCATCAAACAGGTTCTGCCGGGCAGCAGTCAGTCCGATCCGCTGTGGATCAAGGACGCCCAGGGCAATATCATCGGAACCAAGGTTTTGTATCAGGCCAGTGCGGACAATCCGAAGCTGAAGCCGGAGACCGCCTGGCAGTTTGACGTGTCGCTTGAAAACTACTTCGGCAACGCCGGTCTGTTCAGCCTGGATCTGTTCTACAAGAGCTTCCAGAACTACATTCAGGGCGGAACCTTCGATGTGCCCATCACCAACAATGGTGTGACGAGGACCGTCCAGGTGAACGGGCCCGCCAATGGCAAGGGGGCGAAGATCGAGGGTTTCGAAGTCGCGTACAACCGCTTCTTCGATTTCCTGCCCAAGCCGTTCGACGGCTTCGGCGTGCAGACGAACTTCACCTTTATCAAGAACAAAGGCATCGCAAACTCGGGCCTGAATACCTTCTTTGGCAATGCGTCCATAACGAACACACCCGTCCTTAATCCGGGTACGCTGGAGGGATTGTCGAAATATGCGTTCAACGTCGTTGGCGTATATGAGAGATCCAATTTCCCGCTCTCGTTCCGGCTCGCCTATAACTGGCGGTCGAGATATCTGATTACGGCCAACCCCTGTTGCAACCAGCTCCCTACCTGGAATAGGGCCGCCGGCTATCTGGACGGGTCGATACACTACAAAATCAACGACCAAATCGACCTCAGCCTCGAGGGCAGCAATCTGCTGAGCACGAAGACCGTGACCCTGGAGATGTTGACCGACTCCACGAGCCCGGAGAAAAAGATGATCCTGGCCCCCAACTCGTGGTTCAGGCAGGATCGGCGATTCACTTTCGGCGTCCGCTGGAAGCTGGGGCGTTAAGCGGGACGCTGCTAAGAAGGGAGGGCGTCGCTCTTGCGAGCGGCGCCCGTCTCTTGAGAATATGGCCTTGCGACGCGGCGAATCGAAGCCGCCAGTGTGGACGGAACTCAAGGAGTGAGCGAACCACTCGACATCGTGATCTTGGGTGGCGGGACCGCTGGATGGATGACCGCAGCTGCGCTCGTCTCCCTCATCCCGCGGAGCCGCTGCAGGGTGCGGCTCGTCGAATCAGAGGAGATCGGAATCGTCGGCGTCGGCGAGGCGACCTTTCCCGAAATCAGATATTTCAACGATGCGATCGGCATCGACGAAGCCGAGATGATGCGGGCCAGCAACGGCGCATTCAAGCTGGGCATCGAGTTCGTCGACTGGGGCTCCAAAGGATCCCGCTATATCCACCCCTTCGGGGTCCACGGCCCTGCCAACATGAGCCACCTCTTTCACCATCAATGGCTGCGTGCTCGGCAGATGGGTCTGAACACGCAGATTGACGACTATTCGTTCGCCGCCCAAGCGGCACGAAACTGCCGGTTCGAGTTTCCGGAGACACGGCGGCAAACGATCAATTCGGCCTATACTTACGCCTACCATTTCGACGCGCACCTCTATGGTGCCTTTCTTCGAGCGATCGCCGAGCAGCGCGGAGCCGTGCGAACTCAAGGCAAGGTACGACAGGTTATTCAGGATCCGCAGAGCGGCGACATAAGCTCGCTGCTGCTCGAATCTGGCGAGGCGATCTCCGGCGACCTGTTCATCGACTGCTCGGGCTTCCGGTCACTCCTGCTCGGCCAGACGCTCGGTGTCGAATGGGAGGACTGGTCGAAGTGGCTGGTTTGCGACCGAGCTCTTGCGGTGCCGAGCGAGCGGGACGAGCTCTCGCCCTACACGCGCTCGACGGCGATGGAGGCGGGCTGGCGGTGGCGAATCCCGCTGCAGCATCGCACTGGAAATGGCTATGTCTTCTCGAGCAGCTTCATCGATGAGGATGAAGCCGCCGCCTCGCTGTTGCGGAGCCTCGACACCAACGTCCTAGGCGAGCCGCGGCTGCTGAAGTTCCAAACGGGTCACCGTACCGTCAGCTGGAGGAAGAATTGCGTCGCTGTCGGGCTTGCCAGCGGATTCTTCGAGCCGCTCGAGTCGACCAGCATCTATCTTATCCAGGCAGCCATCATGCAGCTTGTGCCGTTGCTGCCCGACAAGACCATCGATCCGCGGCTGCGCGACGAGTTCAACCTCCTGATGGATTTGCAATATGAGCGGATCCGCGATTTCCTGATCCTCCATTACAAGCTCAACAATCGCGATGATTCTGAGCTCTGGCGCTATTGCGCTGCCATGGACGTGCCGGAGAGCCTGGCCCGCAAGATCGAGCTGTTCAGGCACTGCGCCATCATCGAACAATATAAGGACGGGCTGTTCACTCCAACGAGTTGGCTCAGCGTGTTCATCGGGCAGGGGTTGATACCGGAAAGCTATAGTCCGCTCGCCGACACGATGCCGGAGGAGAGTCTGATCTCCCGTCTCGACGAGTTTCGAACCGAGATCCGGGACAGGCTCGAGGAAATGCGACGGCATGATCGCTTCATCGAGCTTTATTGCGCGGCCGAGCCGCAGATTGCGCCAGTCGCCGCGGAAGCGCTGCAATGAACCGCCGCGTCGAGCAGGTCGTCGTCGTCGGGTCCGACGCTCCCGCGTGGATGGCTGCCGCCGCACTGCACCATTCGCTGGCGCCCGCCGGCGTCCGGGTGCGTGTCATTGAGCTCGCATCGTTGGTACAATCGATCGACGCTTATTCGGCCCTGCCGGCGCTGGCCGGATTTCACTATCGCATCGGCCTCGAAGAGCGGCTGCTGTTCAGTGCCTGCAAGGCCGTTCCGATCGCCGGGCAGCGCTTTTCCAACTGGTCCGGCGCAGCGCCGCCGTTCATCCACGGATATGATCGACCATCGCCTACGGGAGCAGGGCTTGGCTTCGCACAATTGTGGGTCAAGGGCCGACAAAATGGATTGCGCAGCGAATTCGAGAATTTCTCGCTCGGCGCGGTGGCAGCGAGGTCCAATCGCGTTCCGGTGTCCACCGAAGGCGCCGAGCTGCGTTCAACCTTCGGCTACAACATCGATGCCGGCAGCTATTCGGCGCTCCTAAAACACTTTGCGCTTCGCGGCGGCGTGGAGTGGAAAGCGGCCATGGTCTCCGATGTGGAGACGGAAAACGACAGGATCATCGCCCTCGTCCTTTCTGACGGCGAACGCGTCGAGGCGGACTTGTTCGTCGATGCATCGGGACCGCAAGCTGTCCTGATGGGGCGTATGCCTGGTGCGGAATTCGAATCCTGGCGCGAATGGCTGCCATGCGACCGAATGCTGGCGGCGTCCGGCCAAATGCTTCAGCCTTATCCCGGGTTCAGCCAGATTTCGGCCTTCCGGCACGGCTGGGTCGGCCTCTATCCGCTTCAGGATAGAACAGCAGTCGTCGCTGTCTACGACAGCCGCCAGATTTCCGACCAAGGGGTGCTTCAGAACCTGCCGGTCCTCGCCAGGTTGCCGATCGGCGATGCCGTGGTTTCCAAACTGAACCAGGGAATTCGCAAGCGCACGTGGGTTGGGAATTGCGTTGCAGTCGGCGAATCCGCTTTCTCGCTGGAACCCCTCGACGCCGTGCAACTGCACATAACGCACAACTGCATTTCGCAGCTGGTGCCTTTATTCCCGGTAGAAGCCGGCGTGTTCCGGGAAGCCGAAGTCTACGATCGGATCATCCGCAGGGTCGCGATCAATCTTCGCGACTTCCAGGCCGCGCATTACAAGCTCAACCGCCGTTTCGACGCACCGCTGTGGGATGGCTGCCGCGATGTTGCCGTTCCCGAAAGCCTGCAGCGCAAGCTTAACGTCTTTGCCGCACGGGGGCGCATCCCGTCCTACGATGACGAGACTTTCCAGGAACAGGACTGGGAAAGCCTGTTCATCGGCCACGGGCTGATGCCGCAGACCTACGATCCTCGCGTCGATGCGCTGCCTGAGCAGGAGCATATCGCCCAGGTGCAAGGCCGAATGCGGGACATTGTCGGCCTCGTCGAAGCAATGCCGCTGGTCGACGATTTTATCGCCAGCGCTGAACTTCAGAGACAAGCGGAGGTGGTTGCGCTTGGCTGAGGGTGTTGGCCATCTCTCCACATCGCTCCAGCTATCGCCACTGCGCAGGGCGACACGGCTTGCATGCGTCGCATGAGGTCACGGAAATCAAGCCGCCCTCAAAATGGTCGGCCGACCTTGCAGGACGTTGCGACGAAGGCCGGCGTCTCTGTCATGTCCGTATCTCGGGCACTCAACAACAGCGCCTTCGTCAGTCCGGAAATGCGCCGCCGCGTGAAGCGCGCAGCCGACGAACTCAACTATGTCCCCAATCAGGCGGCGCGCAGATTAGCCGAACGGCAGCAGTCCCGTAACATTGCCTTCCTCTTCGGAACGCCAAATGGAGCCGTGCTCGGAGACATGGTGAGTACCGGCTTCGCGGAGGCTCTCTCCTTCGCAGCCGAGCTGGTATTCATCAAAGTCCAGCATGACTGCGACCCCGCGAAGGTCCAAAGGACTCTCGCGAACCTTGGCATCGAAGGAGTCATTCTTTCACCGCCGCTTTGCGACCACGTGGGTCTGCGCAAGGCGCTCGCGGCGGGAACTCGCCTCGTCGCGATCGGAACTGACGACAGGAACCTGCCTCACTCGACGATCGGAATCGACGACACTCGCGCTGCCTACCAGTTGACCCAGCATTTGCTCGAACTTGGCCATCGACGCATTGGCTTCATTGGCGGGCCGCCGTGGCACCGCTCATCTGCGCGGCGGCAAACAGGTTATGAGGCGGCGCTGCTCGAATATGGGTTGGTTCCAGACCCCTCCTTGCAGTGGCAGGGCAGTTATACTTACGCTTCGGCCTTGGCCGGTGCCGGCCAGGCTCTCAGCAGCGAGCCGCGACCAACTGCAATCTTTGCGGCGAACGACGACATGGCGGCGGCCGTAATCAATATCGCCAATGGGCGCGGCGTTCCGGTGCCTGCCGCACTCACGGTCTGCGGCTTTGATGACAGCGAGGTCGCATCAATTGTTTCGCCGCAGTTGACGACGGTCAGCCAACCCGTGGGCAAGATGGCTCAGTGGGCCGTTCGCCAGCTTATTGCGGAATTGGCGGCTATCGAACGCGGCGAAGAGCCCGAAGTGCGCAAGGTCGTGCTTCACCACACGATCGTGCATCGCGGTTCGGATGCTCCGCCCGTTAGGGCGGGCGCTCTGGTTGTTGGACGACGCTTCCAAGCGCACGATTCGCCAAATCTGGAAACAATGGGGAGAGCTTCATGAACAAGAGGGCATCGGCCCGCGTGAACCGCCGTGAGCTGCTGAAGGCCGGGGCCGCCCTCACGCTGGCAGGCACTGCGTCCGCTCCGGCGTTGGCGACTGGCGAGGCGCCCTTTTCCCCCGACTGGACTTCGCTTGCTTCAGGGTACCGGCATCCTGAGTGGTTCCGCGATGCGAAGCTCGGCATCTGGGCCCACTGGGGTCCGCAGTGTCAGCCGGAGTGGGGCGATTGGTACGCGCGCGCTCTTTACCAGCAGGGTCGCAATCCGTGGGATGTTGGCGAGACAGCTTACGAGAACCACCTGCGGCGCTACGGACACCCCAGCCGCACCGGTTTCATCGACATCATCGGGCAGTGGAAGGCACAGAACTGGCAGCCCGACTATCTGGTGAAGAAGTATCAGCGCGCAGGCGCACGATATTTCGTCGGAATGGGATGCCATCACGACAATTTCGACCTCTATTCGAGCAAGCACCACGAGTGGAACAGCACGCGCGTCGGACCGAAGAAGGACATCCTCGCTGGATGGGCGAAAGCTGCGCGAGACGCGGGCCTCAGGTTCGGCGTTTCCAACCATTCCGGGCATGCGTGGCACTGGTACCAGCCGGCTTACGGCTATGACGCGGAAGGGCCGATGCGCGGCCGGCGCTACGACGCCTATTGGCTGAGAAAGCACCTCGGCCACGGCAAATATTGGGAAGGGCTCGATCCGCAGGAGCTCTACACCGGGCCATATTATGTCGCGCCGCCCGGCATCCGCACGATCAAGGAAATGAACGACTGGCATGGCCAGCGCGACGGCCAGTGGCTCGAAGGAATACCGGCGGGCAATATCGCCTTCGTCGAAAAATGGCTGAAGCGGCAGAAGCAGATCGTCGAAGACTACAGGCCCGACCTCATGTTCATGGACCATGCCGGCGTGCCGTTCGGCAAATATGGCCTCGAGGCAGTGGCCCATTATTACAACAAGGCGGTCGAATGGCACGGATCGCCGGACGTCATCATGACCGGCGGAATCCTGGATGCCTTCGCGCAGCGTGCGCTTACCTGGAATGTCGAGCGCGGCGTACTCGACGACATCCACTCGCCGCCGTGGCAGACCTGCACCTGCATCGGCAGCTGGCACTACGACCGGCGCCATTTCGACAACAACAGCTACAAGACCGCCAGGCAGGTGACGCAGATCCTTGCCGACGTCGTCTCGAAGAATGGCACCTTGCTGTTCAATGTGCCCGTGCGCGGCGACGGCACGATCGATGAAAAGGAAGAGGCGATCGTCGACCAGTTCACCGCCTGGACCAAGCGCAACGGCGAGGCGATCTTCGCCACGCGGCCGTGGCGCAAATATGGCGAGGGTCCGACCAAGCCGCCGCCCCCTGGTGCGTTCGGCGAGGACAAGCAGAAGCCGTTCACCGGGGAAGACATACGCTTCACGAAAAAGGGCGAGACGCTTTACGCCATCTTCCTCGATTGGCCGGAACGCGAAAGCGCGATCGCATCCCTCGGACGTAGCGCGCTGCCCGAGGCCGTGATCGAGCGCGTGGATCTCCTCGGGGGCCCGGAACTGCAGTTCAGGCGTGACGCGGACGCGCTTCGGCTGACGCTTCCACCAGCCCGGGACGGAGCGTTCATTCCGGCCATCCGGATCAGAGGTCGTGGGCTCGTTTAGGATTTAGGACAGGGCGGGGGACTCACTCGAATGTTGTTTACGCTGTTGGCGGCTGCTGGTTCGATCGCCGTGCAGTCGCCCGATCGAGCGACGCGGATCGAGATTGCGTCCGACGGGTCCAGCCTGTCGGTGTCGAGGAAGGGCGAGCAGATTCTCGCGGCATCGCCGCTTGGACTGGAGCTGAGCGATGCGCCGGGCTTCTCCGGGCTAGAGCTGGCCGGCATAAAGCGGACGACGGTCCGGCGGACAATCCCGCTCACCGCGAGCAAGGCACGAAGTGCCCTCGATCACTACAACTCGGCGCTAATCGCCTTTCGCGAGTCCACGGGTTCTCGGCGCACGCTCACGATCGAGGCTCGCGCTTATGATGACGGGATCGCCTTCCGTTATCTTTTGCCCAAAGGCGGGCCCGTGAGCGTCAGGAAGGAGAAAACGACCTTCCGCTTCCGCGGCGACCCGACGTGCCTCGTCACCGAATATTCGGGTGCGCACGAAAACAGTTGGGCAGCGCGCAAGATCTCGCAGCTCGACCCGGCCAAGTCCTACGACCTTCTGGCTTCCTGTGAATCGCCGTCCGGGCGAACGCACTTCGCGATCGCTCAGGCGGACCTCAGCAACTATGCCGGTGCAAGCCTCAAACGCGCGAACGGCGGGTTGCAGGTGAACCTTACTCCGCGCGTCGATAATAAGGCTGTGTCGGTTCTTTCGAGCGACGGCCTTGAAAGCGCCTGGCGCGTCGTCATGCTCGGGCAACGCGCGGGCGACCTCATCCAGTCGAACTTGATCGGCAACCTTGCGCCGCAGGCGGTGGGCGACTTCTCCTGGGTGAAGCCTGGGCTTACCGCCTGGGACTGGTGGTCCGGACCGACTGCCGGCGAGAAGCCGAGCATGGAGCGCTATGAGCGCTTCATCGACTTCGCCTCGGCCTCGGGCTTCCCCTATTTCCTGATCGATGCGGGTTGGGCGTACAAGACCGGCCCGTGCTGCGACGCGTCGCCTGAGACCGACATCACTCGCCCCGACCCGGCGATCGATATGCCTGCGCTTGTCAGATATGCGTCCGATAGAGGCGTCGGCCTTCTGCTCTGGGCGCATTGGAAACATGTCGAGCCGCGGATCGACGAGGTGCTCGACACCTATCGGCGCTGGGGCATCAAGGGCATCAAGGTCGATTTCACCATGCGTGACGACCAGCAGATGGTCGAATTCTTTCTGCGGCTGGCGAAGGCGACCGCCGAGCGCCACCTGCTGCTCGACCAGCACGGCGCCTTTCCGCCGGTTGGAATGTCGCGGACCTATCCAAATTACATCACCCAGGAAGGCGTCCAGGGCCTCGAATATGACAAATTCTCCTGGGGACAGGTCACTCCCGACCATAATGTGAAGCTCGCTTACACGCGCATGCTCGTCGGACCGATGGATTATACGCCCGGCGGCTTTCGGAACTCGACTCCCCAGACATATGTCGCTCGGGAGGTGATGCCGATGACGCGCACGACCCGCGGCCAGGCCCTGGCGCAATATGTTGTCTACGAGAGCCCGTTGCAGATGGTGTCGGATGATCCTTCTGCATACGAGAATGCCCCTGGATTCGATTTCATCAAGCTGGTCCCAACATCATGGGACGAGACCCGCTTCATCGGCGGCACGCCCGAGAGCTACATACTCCTCGCCCGGCGCAAGGGCAGGCGCTGGTATTTGGGAGCGATGACCAACGAGCTGGCGCGGACGGTCACGATCCCGTTGAGTTTCCTCGGACGTGGAATGTTCAAGGCCACCATATGGCAGGACGGCGCAGAGCCGAACGACGTCGGGCGCACCAGCCGCAAGGTTTGGCCCGGCGAAACGATGACGATCAAGATGTCAGGCGGCGGCGGCGCGGCAGCGATCTTCGAACCGGCG
Organism: uncultured Sphingomonas sp.; assembly: GCA_966424035.1. GTDB lineage: Bacteria > Pseudomonadota > Alphaproteobacteria > Sphingomonadales > Sphingomonadaceae > Sphingomicrobium. The sequence continues at coordinate 30,955 of CBJLMA010000011.1, forward strand.
GCTGCGCAATAATCTGCAAGAAAGCAGGGGCGGCTTCACACAGGGTGCACGAGGAGGGGTGATGGTTCGTTTTACGAAGCGCGAGGTTCTGGTTGCACCTCTCGTCGCGGCCTTGGGGCTGCAGGCGTCAGCGCGCGCAGAAGGGAACGGCGGCGTCTCCGGCGCCCAGGACGCAATGCTCGACGCAGGTCGTGGTCCATTCAATTCGAGCGTCGCATCGCTCGAGACCTATCGGACGCCGGACTGGTTCCGCGACGCCAAGTTCGGCATCTGGGCGCACTGGGGCCCGCAGGCGGTGGCGGGCCAGGGCGACTGGTATGCGCGCTTTCTCTATGTGCCTGGCCACCCCCACTACGACCATCATCTGAAGACCTACGGCCACCCATCGGAGTTCGGCTACAAGGACATCATTCCGCTGTGGAGAGCCGAACGGTTCGATCCGGAAGCGCTGATGAGCAAATATGCTGCGGCCGGCGCCAAATATTTCGTGTCGATGGGCTGCCACCACGACAATTTCGATCTGTGGAATTCAAGGCACCATCGCTGGAACGCTGCCGCGATGGGCCCGAAGCGCGACATCGTCGGCGCGTGGAAGGCAGCCGCCAGGAAGCATGGGCTGCGCTTCGGCGTGTCGGAGCATCTCGGTGCAAGCTATTGCTGGTGGTACCCGAACCACCTCTACGACCAGTTCTGGCCGAAGCTTGGGGTCGATTACGACGGCGCAGATCCACGTTATGCCGATCTCTACCACGATAATCGTGACGAGCCGTTCCTGAACAAGCCAGGGACCTGGTACACCAAGAACCCCAAGTACCATCGCATCTGGTTCCAGCGTATCCGCGACCTGGTGGACAGCTATCAGCCCGACCTGCTCTACTCCGACGGAGGCATTCCGTTCGGTGAGTTTGGCCGGACAATGGTCGCGCATCTGTACAACAGCAGCATCGCCCGTTCGGGGAAGCTCGAGGCGGTTTACGCGCACAAGAATCTCGGCTCCGGCGAGTTCCTGCCCAAAGCCGGAGTGCAGGACGTCGAGCGCGGCGTGCTCGAAGGCATCAATCCGCTGCCGTGGCAGACGGATACGTCGAACGGCGACTGGTTCTTCAACGAGCACGACCGATACAAGACCGCGCAGGAAGTGATCGGGATGCTCGCCGACATCGTAGCCAAGAACGGCAATCTGCTTTTGAATGTCGTCCTCTATCCCGACGGCAGCCTGCCGCCCCAATCGGAACAATTGCTCGCCGGGCTGAGCGCGTGGATGAAGGTGAACTCCGAGGCGATCCACGGCACACGGCCCTGGAAGACGTACGGCGAAGGACCGACCAGCACGAAAGCCGGCTCGTTCGCCGAATCCGGCGACTACACTGCCGCAGACATTCGCTTCACCACCAAGCGCGACGCGCTCTACGCCATCTTTCTCGGCTGGCCGCAGGGCGAAAGCGCGATTGCTTCACTCGGGAGCAAAGCGCTTCCGGGCGCGGTGATCGAGCGCGTGGATTTGCTCGGCGGTCCCAAACTCAAGTTCCGCCGCGACGCCGACGCGCTGCGCCTGACTCTGCCGTCGGCGGGTGGCGGCGCCATGATGCCGGTGGCGCGGATCCGCGGGCGCGGGCTGGTTTAGAGCCCCTGCACCAAGCAGCCGAGCATTTTGTGGGGAAGTTTGTGTCGCGATTTTTGACCTTTGCGTTAACGTGCAGCTTTATCCTGTCCGCGTGGGCGGTGCCGGCTCTCGCCGAAACGCGCAGCCTGTCCCAGGATTGGCTGTTCCATAAGGGCGACAGCAATGGCGCCGAAGCGCCGGCGTTTGCCGACAATGGCTGGCGCAAGGTCGTCGTGCCGCACGACTGGTCGATCATGGATAAGCCAGATGGGAGCCCGCCTTTCGATCCCGGCATGATTTCCGGCCAGGACTCCGGTTACATCCCCGGCGGCATCGGCTGGTATCGGCGCCACCTGAACTTGACTCCTGCCGAAGCCGCGAAGGTCATTCGTCTCGACTTCGAGGCCATCTACATGGATGCCGACGTCTGGGTGAACGGCGAGCACTTAGGCCGGCACCATTATGGCTATACGGCATTTGCGCTCGACCTGACCGGCAAGCTTCACGCCGGAGACAATGTCATCGCCATTCGGGCGGATCATCGGGATCCTTCCTCCCGTTGGTACGCCGGCTCCGGCATTATCCGGCCGGTGAAGCTGGAAATCCTCGATCGCGTTCATTTCGATCCGGACAGCATCGCCGTTACCACGCCCGTAGCGAACGAGGATCGTGGCCTTGTCTCGGTGAAGTTCGCGATCAGCAACAGTTATGCGAAGCCTGAGACCGTCGAGCTGCGATCGCGCGTAATATCGGGGCAGGGCACCACCGTTGCCGAAGCGCGCGAGACCCGGTCCGTTGCCGCCGGAGGCCGGCTTGCAGCAATGCAGACGCTGCAGCTTTTCAAGCCACTCCTGTGGTCGCCGGATTCGCCCAACCTCTACACGCTCGTGCAGGAGATACGCGTTGGCGCGGCGACCCTGGATGAACGGCGCACGCGCTTCGGTGTCCGAACCGTCACCATCGACGCGCGCGATGGGCTCCGCATCAACGGCAAGCCGGTCAAGATGCGCGGCGGGGATATCCATCATGACAATTACATGATCGGCGCTGCCGGTGCGCCCGATGCTGACCGGCGCAAGGTCGAGCTGATGAAGGCAGCCGGCTATAACGCGATCCGCAACGCTCATAATCCAGCCAGTCAGGCGACGCTGGATGCCGCGGACGAGCTTGGGATGCTCGTGATCGACGAAGCATTCGACAGCTGGAACAAGAGCAAGAAGCCTGAGGATTACAGCCGCTTCTTCCGGGCCGACTGGGAAAAGGACGTGGACAGCCTGGTCGTCAGCGGCCGCAATCATCCGAGCGTAGTCCTTTGGAGCATCGGCAACGAAATTCCTGAGACAGGCACGTCTCTAGGCGTCGAAACGGCCAGACGCCTTGCAGCGCGCGTGCATGCCTCCGATCCGACCCGTCCAGTCACGCAGGCGATCAACAACGATCCACCCCAAAGCACCGCCCAGGCGGCCGTGCTCGACGTGCCGGCTTTCAATTATCATGCCGAGCTGTTCACCAAGGATCATGAAAAGCTGCCCGACAAGCCGATGTTCACGGCTGAATCGCTTCCGAAGCAGGTCTTCGCTTATTGGCGTGAAGTTGAGACGAAGCCGTGGGTGATCGGCGATTTCGTCTGGACCGCGGTCGATTATCTCGGCGAATCGGGTATCGGCTGGATGGGTTACAGCGAGGACTGGCAGAAGCTTGGGCCTTATCCCTGGCACCTTGCTTATTGCGGCGAGATCGACGCTACCGGGCGCAAGCGGCCGGCGGCTTATTATCGCGAAGTCGTGTGGAAGACCGGCATTGACCCGATCAGCGCGTTCGTACGGCAACCCGTGGGGACCGAGGATCTCCCCGACCGGCACCTGTACCAGGTCGATCCCTATCACCTCGACTGGTCGCTGGATGACGTTCACCCGAGCTGGACCTGGCCGGGACAGGAGGGCAAGCCGCTCGAGGTCGTCGTCTATTCCGAATTCCCGGACGTCGAACTGTTCGTCAACGGCAAGAGCCTGGGCCGCAAGGCCGTTGGCCTCGAGACGGAGTATAAGGCGTCGTTCAGGGTGCCCTACGCGCCGGGACAGCTGACCGCGGTAGGCTATCGTAACGGGCGCGAGGCCGGCCGCTGGTCGTTGCAGACCGCAGGCGCGCCGGCATCCGCCAAGGTCTCAGTGGATCGCTCGCAGGTCACGGCGAACGGTGAGGATCTCGCCTACGTCACCGTCGAGCTCATCGATGCGAATGGACTTCCCGTGTACGCGCAGGACGCAGACCGCGCCGTCCACGTCAGGGTAAGCGGAGCTGGCGCGTTGGCGGGTATTGGAAACGGCAACCCACGCGACGCTTCGAGCTTCCAGTCGGGCAACCGCAAGACTTTCCATGGCCGCGTCGTCGTGGCCGTTCGCGCCGGGCTTGAGGCAGGGCCCATCACGATAAAGGTCGACGCGGACGGACTGCCTGCCCGCGAAGTGCGGATCGACGCGGTCAGTCGCGATATAGCCTCGCCAGTCGGGCGGTCTGCGACCGGTCTTTGAAATGAGGCATCGCTCATGACATCAACCGATCTGGCCAAGCGCGACCCACTGACCGCCGCCGCGAGGTTGGAGGTTCCTTCGCAGCCATCCGAATCCGCGGACGGCGCACGCTATAGCCGCGCAATCGCACGTGCGGGCTCTTCGCGCGGAAACCAACGCTGTCGTGCCAACGCTCGTCGAACCCCGGATTGCCGAATGATGATCCGCATCAGAACCGCCGCTGCCTCGGTTGGGTTGGCTCTTTCGGCTGCGCTTCTCTCGGCAGTGATGCCAAGCGCATCCAAGGCGCAAAGCGCCGTCGGTCATCCCGACTGGCCCGGCCGCGGCCAATTGTTCGTCGGCACTTGCTACCAGCCGATCGATCGCTCGCCTGCGCAGATCAAGCGCGACATCGCGCTGATGAAGGCCGCCGGATTCAACATCGTCCGCATGGGCGACCTGTCGTGGGATTCGTTCGAGCCCGAGGAAGGCCGCTTCACCTTCGAATGGTTCGACGACATCCTCAATCAGATGCATGCGGCGGGGATTCGGGTGATTGTCGACATCCCCGGCGAGCCCGCGCCGATCTGGTTGCACAAGACCTATCCGGGCGTCGACATCGTCAACCAGGACGGCGATGTCGTGAAGCCGGCGTGGCGCTACTGGGACAATATCAGCGATCCCGATTACCGCCGCCTCGCGCGCCGTCTCGCCGAGAAGATGATGCAGCGTTATGCGCACAATCCGGCGGTCATCGCGGTCGGCTACGACAATGAGATCGGCAACGGCCAGGTCTCTTATTCCGAGGCGGACCGGACACGCTTCGTCTCCTGGCTCAAGCGCAAGTACGGGTCGATCGAGGCGCTGAACGAGGCCTGGGCGACGCAGCGCTGGTCGCGGCGGATCAACAATTGGGATCAGGTCGACCTGCCCTACATCCACGGTCCGGGCCCGAACGAGCGCTATCTCGACCTCAGGCGCTACTGGTCCGACGACACGATCGGCGCGCTCAAGGAGCTGGAGGCGGTGCGGAAGCAATATGCGCCGAACCTTCCGGTCCTGTCGAACCTGTGGCCGCAAGCGTGGACCAAGGGCTTCGATTATGGCCGTTCGTGGGACGAGATCTCCACTTATGGAGCGCAGGGCTTTTACCCGGGCGATCCGCTCAATGCCGCCTTCGAGCTGATGATGAACAAGGCGGGGCACGACACGCCCATGTGGTTCAACGAATTCACGGCCGGAGGCGGCGGCTATTACGGCACGCCGGGCCGCTCGCGCATGTGGGCCTATTTCGCGCTGATGCATTACGGCCAGGCTTTCCTCGCCTGGACGTTCAATTCACATCTCGGCGGCGAAGAACAGGCGCTGTTCGGCCTGATCGATCACGACGACCGGCCTTCCTGGAAGCTCAAGGAATGGGGCCAGATCGCCGGAGAGTTCCGCCAGCTGCAGAAGCTCGGCTTTCCGCGCTACGACGATCCGCAGGTCGCCATCCATTATTCCTATGACGCCAACTGGCTGACCAATCCGCCGCCGGGCGGCAACACGATGAAGGAATATTTCAAGGGCGATTACGGCGAGCAGGTGAAGGCCGCGTACGCGCCGCTGTTCCGCGACAACATCGATGCGTCGGTGATCGACGTCGGGCATGACCCGATCGACGGATACAAGCTTGTCGTTCTCTCCAGCGCATATCTGATCGACCCGAAGATCTCCCAGGCCGTGCGCGACTATGTTGCCAAAGGCGGCACAGTGATCATGACCGGCTATTCGGCCAAGGTCGACGAAACCGGCAAATGGTTCAGCACGCCTTTGCCCGGCGGCCTGACCGACGTCTTCGGGCTGCGGACGAACGAATTCTACCGCTCGGACAAGCCGCTCCAGTTCACGCTGAACGGTCAGGCGCTGACCGGCTCGGATTCTTATTACGAAGTGCTCGAGCCCAGCACTGCGGCGACGCTCGCGGTCTTCTCGAATACACCGCAGAAGAGCCCGGCCTTTACCGTCAACAGGTTCGGGAAGGGACGCGCCATCTATCTGGCAACTGCGGCCCAGCCGGAATTTATCGCGCCGCTTATCCGCTCGCTCTATCCGACGCTGGGCATCAAGCCGGGGCCCGTCACGCCCGACGGAGTCTCTGCGCGGACCGTCGATGGGCGTACCTTATACGTCAACACGAAGAACTCGCCCGTCACAGTCACTTTCAACGGCACGAAGACCGGCGTGCTCACGCACAAGGACTACGCTGGGAAGATCGACCTGCCCGCCTATGGCGTGGAGCTGCTGCAATGAATGTGCGCCTCGCCCGTGAATGACCAATGAGAATTGAATCCATTGCCGCTCGCTCGATCGGCGTGTCACCAAATCATCTGTTTGAGAGGCTTCCATGATCTTCCGAAATCTGTTTCGCACCGGTGTGACATCGGCCGCGGCCCTGCTCGCAGGCGCTGCGCTTGCGGCGCCGCTCGCGACCGTCGAGCGGCACGGCAGCTATGTCGCGGTCGAGCCTTTCGCGCCGAACGTCGTCCACGTGACCATCGCGCTCGAGCCCGACCTCATCGACAAGGAGCCGCACTACGGCATCGTTGCGAAGAGCGACGCGGCCGGCTGGACCCATTTTGGCGGCGCTGACGGCGACAGTTTCCGCTCGGGCGCGATGACTGTCACGGTCGACCCGCAGCCCTGGCCCGGTCCGCCCAACACGATGGCTCGTTACTTCCTGCCGTCGCTTCCACCGGTGTCGCTTTCGATCGGCGACGGCAGCGGCAGGCCGATCGTCAAGATGACCGGCTGGGACATGGCACCGCAGGAGGTCAATGGCGAGAAGACCTTCAAGGTGGGCGCGGGCTTTTCGGTCACACCTCATGAGCATTTCTACGGGCTTGGGCAGAACCAGGAGGGCAATCTCGATCTGCGCGGCCGGACGATCGACTGCCGCCACAATTATGATGCCCCTGCCGGCGAAAGTGTGTGCGTGCCGGTTCTGGTCAGCTCGAACAATTACATGATCATCTGGGACAATCCGTCGGTCACCGCCGTTTCGCCGGGCGTTCACAATGCGACGCGCTTTTCGAGCCAGGTCGGCGAGCGCGTCTCCTTTTACATCGTAACCGGCAGGAACAGCGATGAGCTTTATCAGGGCTATCGGCTGCTCACCGGCACCACCCCGCTGCCGCCCAAGGCTGCGTTCGGTCTGATCCAGTCGAAAGCCCGCTACGAAAGCCAGAAGGAGCTGATGAGCATCGCCGAGGGCTATCGCAGCCGTGGGCTTCCGCTCGACGTGATGGTGCTCGACTGGTTCTATTGGACCCGCATGGGGCAGCTCGACATCGACCATAACTATTTCCCCGATCCCGCTGGAATGAACCGCCAGCTGCACGACTGGGGCATGCACTCGATCATCTCCATCTGGCCGCGGTTCGAGCGGGAGGGGCGCTACTATGACCTGCTCGCCTCGCGCGGCTGGTTCTTGAAGGAGAAGGACGGCGAACCCGCTTATGGCCTCGCGGTCCGGTCCGACCGCGCCGGCGCGCTGATCGACAGCACCAATCCTGAGGCGCGCAACTGGCTTTGGGGCAAGATCCGCGACAATATCCTCGCCCAAGGCTTCGACTGGACGTGGCTCGACGAAACCGAGCCGGACCTCGTTCCTGCCGGCAAATTTTATTCGATCGGGTCGGGCGACCGGTACTTCAATCTCTATCCGCTGATGCACACCAAAGTGGTTGCCGAGAACGTCGCCAAAGAGCGGCCGAACTTCAGGAACCTGATCCTTGCCCGCGCTGCCTATCTCGGGGCGCAATCCTCGGGTGCAATTTTCTGGACTTCGGACGTCAATCCGACCTGGGAAGCGCTGAAGCGGCAGGTTCCCGCCAACCTCAACATGGCGGCGAGCGGTATTGCCTACACCAGCAGCGATACGGGCGGCTGGAGTTTTCCAAATGGTCCGGAAGCGCAGCGGCCGGTGCTGGTCGATCCGGCCGGCGCGACCGCAATGCCGCCGTCCTACCGCGACTATCCCGAGCTGTTCGTCCGCTGGTTCCAGCTCAACACCTTCACGCCGACGCTGCGCGTTCACGGCCAGCGGCCGGCCACCGCAATCTGGGAATATGGCAAGGCGGCCGAGCCGATCCTCGCTGACTTCCTGCGGCTGCGCTACGAGCTCATCCCCTATATCTACTCGCTCGGTTACCAGACCTACCGCACCGGCGCTCCATTCATGCGCGCATTGTTCATGGACTTCCCCAACGATCCCAAGGTCTCCGGTCTCACCGACGAATATATGTTCGGTCCGGCTTTCCTTGCTGCGCCGGTGCTCGACCAGGGGATGACCAGTCGCCGCGTCTATCTCCCTGCAGGGACCGATTGGTATGACTGGTGGACGGATAAGCTTTATTCCGGTGGGCAGTGGATCGAGGCTGCTGCGCCGATCGAGCGCATGCCATTGTTCGTCCGCGCCGGCTCGATCGTACCTCTGGGCGCCGCCGTGCAGAACACGAGCCAGCGCCAGGCTTTGAAGGAGATCCGCGTCTATCCGGGTGCGAGCGCGAGCTTCACTTTGTATGACGATGATGGAGTGACCAACGCCTACAGATCGGGTGGCGGCCGGTCCGCAGTGCTGCACTGGGACGACCAAGCAAAGCGTCTGACGAGTTCGGGCAAGCTGCCGACCGGTCAGGAAGCGGCCTCGCTCCTGCGGTCAGTGGGGCGTCGGTAACGCCCTCAGGGGCGCTGCGCTCTGGTTTGCGAAACAGGAACGGCCGATGTCATAGAAACTGGCGCGGCCCCTGACGGCAGTTACCGCGAACGACGCGACCGGACGCGTCCTGCGCGGGGTTAAGGCGCAAGTGATCGTCGATTCAAAATCGCTGCTAGTCAAACAGGCGCTGCTCTCTCTTCGGTCCGGGTTTTACGCGACTATGAAAGTTCGGGAACCGTGCCCGTAGAGGTCGCGGCGCCTGCCGCGAGGCTTCCGCAGTCACCGGAGTTACGACCCAGCATCAAAACGATGCGGTAAATCACCGTGGTGTTTGCTTGCGCGCGCAGCCGTGCCGATTGCCCATCGATGCGCGTACGTCCTCCAGCGCGATTCGTCTCGAGGGATCGGTGCGATAAGCATCGTACGCGGGCAGTGCCTGCGTCCTCAGCCAATCATCCAGGGCGCGCTCACGAGCATTCAATGTGCTGACACCTTCACTAATGACTTCGCTCTCGCCGGCTTATTCGCGCGAACGAGTGCTGCCATTGCATTGGTCAGGGTGACCGGCGCTCGTTTCGGGGCTGTCTGTCTTATGCCAATTGCCGAGCGCTTCGGGAACAGATTGCGGGCGCTGACCCGGACACGCTCGACATCATGCGGCACCCTGATGCGATTTTCGATCAGTCGTCGCGATCGTCTTCCTCGTCTTCATGATGACGCCAGCCCTCGCTCCGGTATCGATCGTAGATGCCGTAGGCTGGGTACCCGTAGCTCGGGTAGGAATAGCCGTAGCTGGGATAGGAATAGCCGTAGCTCGGGTAGGAATAGCCGTAGTTCGGGTATCCGTAGCCATAGCTCGAATAGCCATAAGAGTACGGTGAATAGCGTGAGTAGCCGTAGCTGTAATATCGGTGATGATGACGATGATGATATCGAGCCTCTGCAGGCGAGGCAGCCAGCGCAGCGACCGCAGTCGCGACAATTAGGAACTTGGACATAGGAATGCACCTCGTGGACGGATGCACGACGCACCCGATCGTTCGTCCGGCCGATATTGGGCCGCTCTTGCTGAACCCCACCTGAGGCCGATGTGGCGCCAGTAGGTTGGAGGCATATCGGTCCCCTTACCGCCTGGCCGGCAGGCCCTGTTACGACATGCGAGCCATGCGCACGGATGTCATCGAGCAAGGCGCTCAGCGCCCGCTTATCGGCCCGCGCGTAGGTCACTTCGGAGCAGGCACGCTCGTGTCCAGCGATGGGAGCCGACATGTCCAATGAGGCCGCAGAAGGGCGACCCCGCTCGGTTTTGGGGTCGCCCTTCAATATGCCGCTGCTCAGGGGCCTGTCGCGCGGCACAGGGCACAAAAACTAATGTAAGTTAGTTTGGTTCCGCACCGAACAATTGTTGCGATCGCGAGCGTTTAGAGATCGCAAAAACGAATCGAAGCAAAGCAGGCGGTATAGTTTGGACTTGTTCTGCCTCGGCGTGGCGTCAACTGACCTCGGCACGCGTGCGTTTCAGTGTCACGGCGAGCGGCGCATACTTCCTCCCGGCGCGGCAAAAGCAGCCCGGGGCCGCGCTCCCACCTAACTGGAACCGAGTCTAGCGCTCTGACGGTTGAACGTCGAAGCTTCCAGCGTGCCTTTGACGCGTGAGGTTGCGGTTGAGCCGGCTCCTAATATCTCTCCGGATCTGCCGCCCGCTAAGATGCGAGATTACATAGAAATAGCCTTCGCCGGTCAGTCGCTGCTTCACATCTTCGAGCGAACTGCACTCGGGCGCGACTTGGAAAGCCCGCTCAATGACGTTCACGCCTTCCATACGACACCGTAACGTTCCGTGACGCCCGAAGGGTGCATCTTTCCCAAAACATTCCCACGTCTCTTGGGACCGCGTACCGCCTGGGCCGCCGATCCGTCCCGGAGCGACACATATATGGTCCGCGGGATGAACTCAGCTGCTTCGGCCGTTTTCGAGAGGAGCGGAGGGTGAAAAATGATCGATCGAACCTACCTGAAGAGGCGCGCGACACAGGAAGCCAATCTCGCATCAAGTGCTGCGAACCGGCGTGCTGCGGCGGCGCACGGTGCGATGGCGGCAGCTTACTTCAAACAACTCGCAGACATCGCCGAACTGGAAGAGCTTAGTCTGATTGAACAAAGGCCGCCTCGGCTGTGATGTGAACCCCCGGGGTGAATGCGGAGTTCTGTCGGCATGTCCACGTACCGGATCCTCTATCTCCGGGGCGGGCTTTTCGACGGCGCAGAAGAGCTTGTGTCGGATGATCTCGTCTTAGCAGCGAAAGTAGCCTCCTCGTCTCGCCCGCATTCAACTGCGGAAATCTGGTGCGACGGCCGAAAGGTGGCGGTCATACGCCCCTGCTCGCGTCATCATCTGAAATAGCCTGTTCCGATGCGTGGCCCGCTCACATCGACGCGATGCGCGAAAATCAGGGTGACAGCCAAACTCAAACGAAGGCAGCGCGTTGGGTACACGCCTGATCCAGATGAATGGCGCCGATTTGGGTGAGCGAAGGCTCGAGGTCGCAGTCGCGCGCCATGCGTGCGCATGTGTTGCCGGCTTGTTGAGTCCGGGCCTGTCCTAACGCCGTTGTCGTCATGGCTGTTCGCGTGCGGCTCGCCGGGACGAAGACCCGCTGCTGCGCGGGCGGGAGCGGTTCTCGTTCAAGATCCTGGGTAAGGTCAGCTGGTTGTCGAGCCGCTGTACTGACTTTGAGTGCAACTGAGACGCGGTCGAATTGAGCTAAGTTATTGCAAGCACGAGACTCTTCGCGCATCATGATCCAGAGTTGCGTATCTGGCGGGGCGTTTGTGGTTATGTATCGCGTGTACAGTTTAGATGAGGCCGGGCGGCTAGGTTTCTGTCAAGAAGTCAGGGCAGAAACTGATGAGGCAGCGATGGCGCTGGCGCGTGAGCTCGTGCCGCACGCCGTGAAATGCGAGCTTTGGCAGGATCGTCGGCTTGTCGCGAGCCTCACCGATGACGGTTGGACGACTGATCCAGCTCGGCCCTGGCATTCATCTTCAGATCCTTCTCAGGCGTGATTTGTCGGCGTCCGCGTGCGGGCGGCCGCCGATGCCGTTTTGAAGTGGTTCGGGACGTTCGGGTGCTCTGCAATAATGGGATGGTGCCCAGGGGCGGAATCGAACCACCGACACCGTGATTTTCAGTCACGTGCTCTACCAACTGAGCTACCTGGGCATAACCTAGGGGCCCGGACGGCCCCGTGCAGCGAGCGGGCTCCCTAACCGCCGCTCCCGTCGCTGTCCACCCTTTCGGGATCGGCGGGAGGCCCGGGGATACGATAGCCATCCCCCAACCAGTTCAGGAGGTCGCGATCCCTGCAGCCACGGCTGCAGAACGGCGCATGTTCGGGCGCTTCCGGCTTGCCGCACAATGGACAGGGCTTCGGATTGTCAGGCATTTTCGGCATACCCGCCCGACATGGGGAGAGCCGCATCAGCCCGCAAGCCGACCGCACCACCGACCTGCCGCGCAAGCACTTCAACCCACTCCTTTTCTCGTTCGAGCGTGCCGATCACGGTTGGATGGGCAACGAGCCGCTTGGCCCCCGGGGGTTCCAACGCTGTCCTGCGCAACAGCGCCCGCGCCTCGAATGCAGGTCGATCAAGCGCCAATTCCAACAGCGACACGCGGCTACGCGGCCGTACGAGCTGCACAAACCCGAAGCCGTTCACCGCAGTACGCTCAAACGGCTGCGGCAAGATGGCGTCGATCGCGCCAGCGGCCTCCTGCCGCGCAGCCTTTGAGCCACCGGTGGGCAAGTCAATTCCGATCGAACCGCCGAGATCGAGGCGCCGGATCGCTCGGGCCGCCTCCTCTGCTCCGCGGACCATCAACTCAGCTGGAGGAAGGCGCCCGTCGACATCGATCAATGTCATCGCCGGCGTGACGAAGAGGCCAAGGCTCCCTTCGGGGAAATGGACAAGTCCGCTCCTCGCTTCGTCGAGCACATCCGCCCACCCTGCTTCGCCTAGCTCGTCCGTCGAGGCGGGGAAGGTCAGCTCGCGGACTTGCACTCCGGCCTTTCGCAACTGTGCGGCGAGCGCGCACGGGCGGGTTGGCTCGCCCGATGTCGCCTTCGCCATGGGCCTCTTCCAAGGTTCGGGTCCCGGGATCCGCGGACGCGTGATTTCAAGCGCCAGCCGCTGCCCCTGGGTAAGTCCGCGGGAAACATTGGGGACGAGATATTCCGTCCCGTCGCTGCCGACCGCAATCGCATTGCGTCCGCTGGTCCCCGAATCAACCAGCCGGGCTTTGACCACCGTGCCGGCCGGAATCGCCCCTTCCAGTTGAATCCGAGCCTCGATTATTCGTCCCTCGTCGACCAGTGCTGCGCGGCTTTCGCCAATCCCACGCTCGACGAGCCACTCAGGCAATCGAATAACCTGCGCTCTTCAGCAGCGCTCGTGTTTCAGCGAGTGGCAGTCCGACCACGTTCGAGTAGCTGCCGGCGATGTGTCGAACGTAAACTTCGCCATAGCCTTGCAGGGCATAGCCGCCGGCCTTGCCGCGCCATTCGCCATGGCCCGCGTAATGGTCGATCTCCTCGTCAGAGAGTCGCTTCATCGCGATCATGGTTTCCCCTAGGCGTTCACGAAGGCCGTGGTTCGGAATTGCCAAGACGACGCCCGTCAACACGCGGTGGCGGCGGCCCGACAGAAGCTTCATGCAGGAGCGCAGCGTCGCTTCGTCTTCAACCTTTGGAAGGATACGCCGGCCGACGGCGACCACCGTGTCAGCACCGAGCACCAACGCGTCCGGCTCCCTGGCAGCGACAGATTCGGCTTTTTCTCGTGCGAGGCGCAGCGCGTGCTGGCGCGGAAGTTCGCCCTTAGGGACGCTTTCGTCGATGTCCGCGGGGACTATGGCGTCGGGGACGACTCCGATCCTGGCCAGAAGGTCGAGACGACGTGGGCTCGCTGAAGCGAGGATCAGCCGTCGCATTATGGATAACCGGGCGGGCCTCCGCGGCCGGGCATGAAGCGGTAGGTGATACGACCCTTGGTCAGATCATATGGCGTCAGCTCGACCAGCACTTCGTCGCCGGTCAGCACGCGGATGCGGTTCTTGCGCATCTTGCCGGCGGTGTGACCGAGAATCTCATGGCCGTTCTCGAGACGGACGCGAAACATTGCATTGGGCAGCAGCTCCACCACCTGCCCACGCATCTCGAGCAATTCTTCCTTGGCCAAAAGTTCCGTCTCCGTCGTTCAAAAGTCGCGGAGCCTTAGCGGCGGGAGCCGTAAAAGTGAAGGCGAACTGCTGAGGCTCGAGTCTATTTCGCGGGGAATGCTCCGAAGACCGATCTTCGTCTTGCCTTGCGCCACATGCAGCGCTGCAATCCGATGCTCACCGATCGATTGCACAGGCTCCTCGCTCAATGGAAGGCTATAAAGTTGGCAATGGCTATTTGCGCAGCAAAGTTGCTGGTCTGCGCTTGGGCAAGCAACGGGCCGGAAAGGGCGTGAGCGCCGGCGAAGGTAGCGATTATGAACTTAGCTAGGCACCCCAACAAGGGTTAGCCTACAGAAGAGGATCTTCTATCAGACGGTTAGAACGGTCGAGCCGCTGGTCCTGCGGTCCTCCAAAGCGCGATGGGCCTCGGCGGCCTGGTTGAGAGGGAAACGCTGCTTGACCTCGATCTTGACCTTGCCGCTGGCAACGACTTCAAACAGCTCGCGCGCAGACTGCTCCAGTTCCTCCCGCTTTGCAGTATAATCAAACATCATCGGACGAGTGAGGAAGAGCGAGCCTTTCTGGGCGAGCAGTGCCGGCGGAAAGGAATCGACGGGACCTGAGGCATTGCCGTAGCTCACCATGATCCCGCGCCGGGCGAGGCAATCCAGCGACTTCATGAAAGTATCCCTGCCAACGCCATCGTAAACGACGGGCAGCTTTGCGCCGGCAGTGATACGGCCTACCTCTGCGACAAAATCCTCACGAGTGTAGACGATCGCATGGTCGCAGCCGTGGGCGCGCGCCAGCTCCGCTTTCTCGTCGGAGCCGACGGTGCCGATGACCGTCGCACCAAGAGCCTTGGCCCATTGGCAGGCGATCAGGCCGACTCCGCCCGCAGCAGCATGGATCAGGATCGTGTCGCTCGGTTTCACCGCATAGACCTGCCGGAGCAGCATGTGTGCAGTCATCCCCTGGAGCATCATCGCCGCTGCTTGTTCGGATGAAATGGAATCAGGCAGCTTCACCACGCGATCGGCATCGATCAGCCGGACCTCGGCATAGCCGCCGATCGGCCCAGCGTAGGCGACGCGGTCGCCGGCCTGCACATTGCTGACGCCAGGTCCGATCGCCTCGACAGTGCCGGCTCCCTCGACCCCCGGAGTGAAGGGCAGCCCCTGCTTGTAGAGGCCGCTGCGGTGATAGATGTCGATGAAATTCAGCCCCGCCGCCTCCTGCCGAAGGCGGATCTGACCGGGGCCTGGTTCATCGACCTCAATTTCTTCCCAGTGGAGGACTTCGGGTCCTCCAGTATGATGAACACGGATCGCGTGGGCCATTGCGCGCAGATGGGCGGCCGCCCTGGAAAGTAAAGCCCCGCCCGAGCCAGGGCTCGGACGGGGCTCCCCTTTTTACCCGACGAGACGAAGTCTAGTGCGTCGCTCCCCCCGCAAGTGCGGCAAGCAGCAGCAGAGCGACGATGTTGGTGATCTTGATCATCGGGTTCACGGCCGGACCGGCGGTATCCTTGTACGGATCACCAACCGTGTCGCCGGTCACCGCAGCCTTGTGCGCCTCGGAGCCTTTGCCGCCATAATTGCCGTCCTCGATATATTTCTTGGCATTGTCCCACGCGCCGCCTCCGCTGGTCATCGAGATAGCGACGAACAGCCCGGAAACGATCACTCCAAGGAGCAGCGCTCCGACCGCGGCAAGACCGTTCTCCTTGCCCGCCACTGCGCCGATGGCGAAATAAACGACGATCGGAGCGAGCACCGGCAGGAGCGACGGAAGGATCATCTCGCGGATCGCCGCGCGGGTCACGAGGTCGACCGTTCGTGCATAGTTGGGTCGGACCGACCCATCCATGATGCCCGGATTGTCGCGGAATTGACCGCGGACTTCCTCGACCACTGCTCCGCCCGCTCGGCCGACTGCGGTCATGCCCATTGCGCCGAACAGATAGGGTAGCAACGCGCCGAGCAGCAGGCCGACGATCACGTACGGGTTGGACAATAGGAAATCGACGTTGAGCGACGGGAAATATTCCTTGAGGTCGGCAGTATAGGCACCGAACAGCACCAGAGCCGCAAGCCCGGCCGAGCCGATCGCATAGCCCTTGGTCACCGCCTTGGTCGTGTTGCCGACTGCATCGAGGGCGTCGGTGCGCGTGCGCACATCCTCCTCGAGGCCCGACATTTCAGCGATTCCGCCGGCATTGTCGGTCACTGGGCCATAAGCATCGAGGGCGACCACGACTCCTGCCAGCGCGAGCATTGCCGAGGCAGCAAAAGCAATCCCAAGCGGTCCTGCGAGCTTCCAGCTGCCGATAATCCCGACAATGATCACGACCGTCGGAAGCGCGGTTGCTTCGAGGCTGACGGCAAGGCCCTGGATGATGTTGGTGCCATGGCCGGTCTGGCTGGAGCGGGCGATCGACTGGACCGGGCGATAGTTCGTGCCGGTATAATATTCGGTGATCCACACGATCAATGCGGTCACCGCAAGGCCGATGAAGCTCGCCCAGACGAGGTTGGTTGCTGGAAAGCTTAGGCCGCCGGCGGTCGTCACCGTCTGCCCGAGGTCGCCGCCGAGCGCGTAATAAGCCGCGCCATAGATGGCCGGCACAGCGAGCAGGGTCGCTGTCCAGAAGCCCTTGTAGAGCGCGCCCATGATCGAGCCCTTGGCGCCGAGACGGACCATGTAGGTGCCGATGATCGAGGTGATGATGCACACGCCGCCGATCAGCAGCGGCAGGCTCATCAGCGGCAGCAGCAGCGGCGAAGCGCCGAGTGCGAGCGCGACCGAGACCATGGTAATCCCGACGGTCACGACATAGGTTTCGAACAGGTCCGCAGCCATGCCGGCGCAGTCGCCGACATTGTCGCCGACATTGTCGGCGATCACTGCCGGGTTGCGTGGATCGTCCTCAGGAATGCCGGCTTCGACCTTGCCCACAAGGTCGGCCCCGACGTCCGCGGCTTTGGTGAAGATGCCGCCGCCGAGGCGGGCAAAGATCGAGACCAAAGAAGCGCCGAGGGCGAGGGCCGTGAGTGCGGTGACGACCGGGCGATCATTGGGCGCGTGACCGCCTGGACCGGTCAGGTACCAGAACAAGCCGGCAATCGCGAGCAGCGCGAGACCGGCGACCAGCAGGCCTGTGACCGCACCCGCACGAAAGGCGGTGGTGAGCCCGCTCTGCAGGCTGTTCCTCGCCGCCTCGGCGGTGCGGACGTTCGCCCGGACCGAAATGTTCATTCCGATGAAGCCGGCCGAGCCGGAAAGGATTGCGCCAATCACGAATGCGATTGCCGAAAGGGGCTTCAAGAAGATGCCAATGATGATTGCAACGATAATTCCGACGATCGCAATGGTCGTGTACTGGCGGCGAAGATAGGCGCCGGCGCCCTCCTGGATTGCTCCGGAGACTTCGATCATGCGCGGGTTGCCGGGCGACATTGCGAGCACCTGGCGGCTGGTGAAAATACCGTAGAGCACTGCAATCAGCCCGCAGGCTAAAGCGATATAAATCAGGTTCATGAGATTGTGCTTCCCTCCCGTTGGGCAGGCTTTGGCGGCCCGACAGACCGGTCAGCCGCCCGAAGACGCGGGCCGGTTTAGGGAGCGTTTTCGCGGCTGGCAACCGCGTGAATCAAACAGGTTAGCGGATAAGCAGCGCGAGCGTCATGCCGGAGATCAGCCCGCTAAGGCCGATCACCCATTGGCGGAGCGGGAAGCCCGCGATCGTCACTGCTCTCGTGCTCAAAGCCTAGCCTCTCCGGCAGGTCCACAGGCTCGCCGCCGTAGGTGAGGGAAAGGGATACCTTACCGACGGTCAGCGAACCGATGCGGCTGATCCTGGTCCTTTCTGGTAAAGGAAGTGTTGACGGATCGAGCGCCGACGGAAGGGCTGCAAGCAGCGCATAGTCGTCGCCCCCGGTTGCTGCGAACAGCCGCGCCGCAAGGTCGTTTCCCCGCTCGGCCACGAACGCACTCGACAGCGGCAGTTCCTGCAGCTCGATGCTGATCGTGCAGCGACTTGCTTCTGCCATTCGCTTCGCGTCGAGAAGCAGCCCGTCGGAAACGTCCATCATTGCGTTTGCATGCGGCGCGACAGCACGCCCGGCACCAAGCTGCGGAACCGGCCGTCGATAGATGTCGACCAGTGGCCCCTCGGCCTTGCGATCGGCGCGAAGCAAGGCGAGTCCTGCCGCAGAATCGCCGACGGTCCCGACCAGCCATAAGCCATCGCCCGGCTGTCCGCCGGCTCGTTCCGGGACGCGCGCTCCTGCGCGACCCATTGCAGTCAATCCAAGGACGCGCGGAACGCCGGTCGGCAGCGTTATGGTATCGCCGCCGACGAGCGGCAGGTCATAGCTCTCGCACGCTGCCTCAATCCCTGTGAGAAAGTCCATCTCCCATTCGCCCGGCCCGCTGATTGCCAGCGACAGCAAGGCTCCGGCAGGTGTCGCTCCTTTCGCCGCAAGATCCGAAAGGTTCACTGCGACCAGTTTCCAGCCGACGCTCGACGGCGGATCATTGGCCAGGAAGTGAACGCCTTCGGCGATGCTGTCGTGAGTGACGACCAGATCGCCGAGCACTGCAACATCGTCGAGCAGCCCGCGGGCTTCCGGCGCGGTCGCAATCCGACGCAGCCGTTCGATCACTTCGGACTCGCGCATCAGGCGCGCGCTGGCCGAGGCCCTCCGCCTTCGGCCCGGGCCCCTTTGGCAATTGCGTCCAGCAGGCCGTTCACAAACCCGCTCTCGCGCTTGTCGTAAAAGGCGTGGGCGACGTCGACATATTCGGAAATGACCGATCCTATCGGGACGTCAGCGCGGGCGATGAGCTCATAAGCGCCGGCACGCAGAATGGCGCGCATCGGCCGATCGAGCCGCTCGAGGGTCCAGCCTTCCACAAGCCGTTCGCTGATCAGTGCATCGATCTCCTCGCGACGGGCGTCGGCTCCAGTGACAATATCGTCGAAGAAGGCGCGCTCGGCGTCATGATAGGTCTGATCTTCGATCGTCGCTCCAAGCCGGTGGTCGTGAAACTCCTTGAGGAGGCGCTGCAGCGGTATGCTCTCCATCTCCTGCTGATAGAGGGCCTGGACAGCTGCGAGACGGGCGGCGGAACGCGATCGGGAACGGATCTCGGTCATTATGCCGCGGCACTAGCCGCCGCTTGGCCTTCAAGGAAGGGCTCGAGCGCTGAAGCGACCTCCTCGCCGGCCTCCCAGGGAGCGAAATGGCCCGCGTCCCGGAGGCGGACGATGCGCAAGTCCTCGACGAGCTCGTCGAGTCCGTCGAGCTGGAGCGGAAGCAGTGCGCTATCCTTCATTCCCCAAATCACGGTGACTGGCACCATTACCTTGGGAAACGCACGAAGGAGCCAGTCGGGCAGGGCCATCGTCACGCCCTCAGGGGGGACCACGACCCGAGAGGCGCGATACCAGTTGAGCATGGCGTTGAAGGCGCCGGGCTGCGACCAGTCGGCAATATAGCATCGCTTCTCGCTTGCTGCGACCTTGCCCAAGTCCACGTGACGCGCGAAGCTCGTCTCGAAGAACCAGTCGAAGCCCTTGGCTTCAACCATCTTCTCGAACCCAGGAGAGCGGAAGACGCTGATGTATTGGGAGGCGGCGCGCTGCTCGGGGTTCTCAACCAGACTCTTCTGGAAGATGAACGGGTGCGGCGCATTGACGATTGCGAGCCGGTTCAGTCTCGCCTCGGCGCGCAGCGCCGCTCCCCAGGCGATTGCACCGCCCCAGTCGTGCCCGACCAATGCGAATTCGCCGAGGCCAAGCGCGTCGGCGAGCGCAAAAATATCGTCGACCAAGATCTCGGTCCTGTAGGCTTTGATTTCCTGCGGAAGATCGGAAGCCGCGAAGCCGCGCTGATCGGGCATGATGAGGAAGAATTTCTCCTCGAGCCGCGGTGCAACCTCGCGCCAGGTTCGGTGCGATTCGGGAAAGCCGTGGAGCAGAATTACGGCCGGGTTCGATTGGTCACCGGCAAGCGCCACGTTGAGCGTAACACCGCTCGTCAGAGGAACTCGCCGGAATTGTTTCATGGATAGCTGACCGTCACCGGCACCTGGGGTAGCGGAATGAACTCCTGGTCGTCGCCGGGGATAAGCGCGAACCGCTGCTCCTTCCAATCCTCCTTCGCCTGATTGATCCGGTCGCGCGAGGAGGAGACGAAATTCCAGAAGACGTACCGACGCGTTGAGAAGGCCGCTCCACCCAGGAGCATTGCGCGGCCGCCGGTGGCGCTCGACAGCCGGGCTTGATGCCCGGGCCGCAGCACGTAGAGGGTGAAGAGATCGAGCGCCTGGCCGTCGAGATCGGCCTCACCACCCACCAGCATGACTGCCCGCTCCTCGGCTTCGGCATCGAGGGGGATCGAGCTCCCCGCGCCGAGCAGGATGTCGGCATAGATTGTCGGCGAATGCTGCGGCGTGGCTGCGCTCGCGCCCCACAAGGTACCAATAAGCACGCGGGCACTGGCCCCGCCATCCTCGACCAGCGGCAGCGCATCGGCGGGCACATGGTCGAACGCCGGTGCAATTTCCTCCCGTCCATCGGGCAGCGCCAGCCAGGTTTGCATGCCGTAAAGGCTGGGGCCCTCCGGTCGCAGTGCATTGGGCGAGCGTTCCGAATGCACGATTCCGCTGCCAGCGGACATCAGGTTGATTGCACCAGGCTCGATCACTGCATGCGAGCCGATGCTGTCGCGATGCTCGATCGCTCCCTCGAACAGATAGGTGACCGTCGCGAGATTGATGTGCGGGTGGGGCCGGACGTCCATTCCACGACCGGCAGGCAGCCGAGCCGGCCCGAACTCGTCGACGAAGATGAAAGGGCCGACCATGGTCCGCTCGCGCGCGGGCAGTGTGCGGTTGACCTTGAAGTCGCCGAGGTCGTGGGTGACCGGGGCGATGACCTGCTCCAACCCTGTTTCGATCGTGGCCATCACTCTTCTCCCAGTCTCGCTTGCGGCGGAGTCGATACGCGAAGCACCGTTCGCCCGCCACTAGGGTTTATTCTCCTGGTGCCTGAGCTTTGATCGCCAAGGCGTGGACTCGCTCGCGCATCAATTCGCCAAGTGCGGCGTAGACCAAGCGCTGCCGTTCAACGCGGCTCTTGCCGACGAATGCCGGGCTTTCGATGTGCAAGGTGAAATGGCTCTCGCCGGCGGGATTGTAGCCGCCGTGGCCGCGGTGCTGCTCGCTGTCGTCGACGAGCTCAATGCGCGCAGGCGAAAACGCAGCGTTGAGGCGGGCAAGCATTTCGGTCGCGACCGGACCGGTTTCTTGGGACGTCATCGAACTTATATAGAGGGGCTGGCGTCGAGAGTAAGGCAATGCGCATCAGGATTACAAAAGGCGAGCGGGAAGACAGAATCGAAGCGGTGCGCTCAGACGGGAGCAGCGTGCGTACCTCCTTCCCGCACAAGGGGCCGGTTCCGCACGATGCGGTGCACTTTTACGTCGAATCGACGCTCGCCATTCCGGATGCTTTCTGGGGGATGGTCGCTCGCGGCGAGCATCCCGAGGCGATCGCCGCAATCGCCAAGGCGGCCGGCCACGCGAGCGCCGGCCGGGCAGCGATTCCCCAGGAATCGATCATCCGCCTCGTCCAGGCCGAACGAGCGGTGGAGTGCTTCGAAGCCGATCTGTGGGGCGGTGGCGACTGCGCGCCCGAGCTCGTCCGCGAAATGATCGCGGCCGGCTGCTCACAGTCGCTTGTCGCACCGCTCGCTGTATCCGACGAGGCGATCGCGACCATAAGATCGAGGCTATGCGACTTGCTGGCCCGCTGGTCGGCTGCCGCTCCCGGCGATCACCTCCTGCTCGAATGGGAGCTGGCGGCGTGAAGCAGTCGCGAATGCATGGGCGGGTTGAAGGGGCAAGGTCGAGATGCGCAGTGCCGGGATGCGACGCGCCGGGCGAGTATAAGGCGCCGCTGCAACCGGCGAATTTCGACGGGCCGGGCAGCTGGCGGTTCCTGTGTCTCGATCATGTTCGCCAGCACAACGCCAAATACAACTTTTTCGAGGGCATGAGCCCTGACGAAATCAGCCGAGCGCAGTCGCCGCTCGCCGGTTGGGACCGGCCGAGCCGCCGCTTTGCAGCGAACGGAGCAGACCCGCCGCCCAGATGGAGCGATTTTTCCGATCCGCTCGAGGCGATTTCGGCGCGTTTCGGGAATATTCGTGAAGGCGAGAAGCCTTCGCGCTTCACCAGAGCTGAACGGCGCGCTCTTTCGGTGCTCGGCCTAGGCCAAGACGCCGACAGGCATTCGTTGCGGCAGCGCTATTCGGCGCTCGTCCGCCGCTTCCACCCGGACAAAAATGGCGGCGATCGCAGCCACGAAGGCAAGCTCGGCGAAGTCATCGAAGCCTATCAGCTGCTGCGCAAAGCACGGGCTTTCGCTTAATCGCGGTCCGGCGCTCCAAGCGGGAACAATGACCGATAGGGACGCGCTTCTTCGACGCAGCGCGAAACTGCGGGATGAGCAAGCAGGCGCGCGCGATAGGCTGCGAGCCTGGGCCGGGATTGGCCGATCGGATGCACCCAGTCAGCATAGAATAAAGAGGGCGCTGCCGCGCAATCGGCAAGCGTGAACTGTTCGCCTGCGGCCCAGGCGTCCCCGATCTGAGGCTCGATCCAGTCATATGCAGTGTCAAGATTTCGGTGCGCCGCCGCGACTCCGAACGCGTCGCGGCTGTCCTCCGGTCGAAGCGGATCGGTCGCGATCTTGCTCATATTGTCCATGACGTAGAGATCGAAGAAGCGATCGAGGAAGCGAACGCGGCGTCCGGGCGCGCCGTCGGGGATCCACTCGTTCGGCCCGCGGTGCCGCCCCTGCAAATGCTCGATGATGCAGCTTGTCTCGATGACTGGTTGGCCGTCGTCGACCAGCACCGGGAACTTGCCGAACGGCCAATGGCCCTTGAGCTCGGCCAAGTAAGGGTCGGGATCCTCGACGTAGAGCCGGCGATATTCGAACTCGGTTCCGTCGGCGTAGAGCGCAACCAGCGCCTTCTGCGTGTAGGACGAGAAGGGATGGCCAAAGAGAATGAGGCTCACGCGGCATATTCCAGCTTGGGATACCAACCCGTCGCGCGCCCGCCGGGCGTCATGTCGAAGATGTTCCACAGCGGCGTCGGATCCGGCGCGAGATGCGGATCGAACCCCGGGTCGGCGGTCTCGGGCCCGCCTTCGGCTGCCCAAAACAGCCGAACCTTGTCGCCGTCACGCGTCCAGGTGGCGACGATTGCTCCCTCGCTGCCGTCGTCCTGGAGCGCGCGATAGTCGCGGGCGAACGCGTCGCCGACCGTCTGATAGAAGCTGAGGTTCCTCCAGCCGCGCTCGCGGGCGAACTCGAGCTGGCGGGACACTGGTGACCGGGAGAGGATCGCGACCGCAACGCGCTGCTCGATGTCGCGGGCCGGTATGTCGAGCGAGCCGACGAACGAGGTGCACATGGGACAGGGGCGCTCCCGCTCCGGACCGTACATCCAATAATAAGTGAACAAAGTGTCGTGGCGTCCAAAGAGATCGGCGAAGCTGCGTTCCTTCCCGTCGGAGTCAAGAAAGCGATAGTCTTTCGCCTCGCCGCCCGGCGGAAGGGCACGGCGCATCTGCGCGACGCGCTGAATGTGTCGCCGAAGCTCGATCTCTTCCGCCAGAAGCTTGGTCCGGGCATCGCGATATTCCGGGTCTTCGTTCGGAAATGGCCGGCTTGCCTGCCTCGCCATTTCTTGCGCGGGCTCCAGTTCGGCAGCGGGTTTGAGCTCTGCAATGCTCACGCGTCCTCCTTCGCTAATGTCCTGCGCCGCTCCAACTCGGCCTGGCTCGGTTCCCTGGTTTCGAACGTTCCGGTCGGTACGTCGCCGGCCGGCTCGTAGGTCGCCATGACAACGCCGCTGTTCGACACGAAATGATCGACGAGCTTCAGCGCGCCGGGCTGTTCGGAGCCGTCGAAGATGCGCTTGCCTCGGCCCAGCAGCACCGGAAATGTCATGAGCACCAATCGATCGATGAGACCGGCCGCGAGCAGCGGCACATAGAGGCTGCTGCTTCCCTGGATGAGGAGGTCTCGCCCGGGTGCAGCCTTCAAATCGGCGACCGCCGAGGCGGTATCGCCCGAAAGTCTTTGGCTATTGTCCCAGCTCAGCGGCTGCTGCGAATGGGTCAGGACATATTTGTTGATGCGCTGAAATCTGGCGCCGATCGGATTGTCCTGATTGTAAGGCCAGTAAGCTGCGAAAATGTCGTAGGTCCGCTTTGCGAGCAGCAGGTCGTAATCGGCCTCAATGACCTTGCCGAAGGGCGCGCTCATGCTTTCATCCCAGTAGGGGAAGGTCCAGCCGCCGAAACGGAAGCCGCCGCTAGGGTCTTCCTCCGGCCCTCCCGGCGCCTGCATGACGCCGTCGAGCGAGAGGAAGACTGCGCCGGTGAGCTTACGCATTGACCGTCTCACCGGCGGCAGCGGCCTCGATCTTGGCGATGTCGATCTTGCGCATCGTCATCATCGCCTGGAACGCGCGCTTTCCGCGCTCGCCGCCCTCGCCGGTCAGCTCGAGCAGGCGCCGCGGCGTAATTTGCCAGGAGAAGCCCCACTTGTCCTTGCACCAGCCGCAGGCGCTTTCTTCGCCGCCATTCTGCGTGATTGCGTTCCAGTAACGGTCGGTTTCCTCCTGATTTTCCGTCAGCACCATGAAACTGACCGCCTGATTGGGTTTGAAGTTCGGACCGCCATTGAGGCCGACGAACGCGCGGCCGAGGACGGTGAACTCGACGGTCAGCTCTTCGCCTTCCGCTCCGCCCGGAAAATCGGAGGCGGCGCCGTGCGCCGGCCCGACATGGCTGTCCGGGAAGACGGATGCGTAAAACTCGGCGGCCCTGCGGCCTTCGCCTTTGTCAAACCACAGGCACGTGATGAACTTCTCGCTCATGATTTGCTCCTTGAGACTGTTGGTTGGCTCAGGACGAGCCAATCGCCCGGACCGTGAACCGCTGCGAACAGCAGTCCGGCGACGAATATGAAGTGATCAACAAAGAAGCCGAACTCCATTGGATTGGTGGCCCAATGGTCCGGCCCATGGAATGAGAATCCGAGAAACAGCACGTAGGCGATTGAGACAACCGCTGCCTGTCTGAAGAACAGACCGGTGAGGAAGGCGATCGCCAGTGCCGTCTCGAAAAAGGCTGCAACCCAGGCCAGGAACAAGGGATAGGGAAAACCCGCCGCTGCGATTTGGCTCGCAGTCGCCGGCATCCCGATGAACAGGAATTTGAAAGCGGCGGCCATCGCAAAGTCGAAGGCAAAGATCAGCCGCGCGACAAGGATGGCCGCAGTTTTCATTGGTCTTTTTTCCTTATTCGCCGCCGACGAGCGCGAACTCCGCGCCCTGCGGATCGCTTCCTACGATGATCCAGTCGCCGGTCGGCACCTGGTGCGGCCCCATGTGGACGGTTCCGCCTTTCTGCTCGGCCGTCTGCTTGGCAGCAGAGATCGATGGCACTCGGATATAGAAGCGCCAGTGCGCGGGCTGCCCGTTATTGGCATTGAACACGGCACCGATGCGCGTGCCGTTCTGATCCCAGAAACGATATTTGCCCATCTCGCCCATGTCCATGAACTCGTCGCTGACCCAGCCGAACTGTTTGCCGTAGAAGGTGCGAGCGGCTTCGGCGTCGCTCGTCTGCAGCTCATTCCAGCCAACGCGCTGCTGCGCGTCTGGCGAGAAAACGTCGCTCTTGGCGTTAGGATCGCTCGCCGGGGGAATCGGTTTCATGACATAGAGTGGAGCGCCCTGCGCATCACTGACCATTGCGATGCGCCCGACATTCGGAATGTCGAACGGCGGCATCAAAGCCTTGCCGCCGGCATTCGTAATATCGCTCACGGCACTGTCGACGTCCGGCACATGCACGTAGCCGAGCCAGGTCGGCCGGGCGCCGTGCTGCTGCATTTCATCGGTCAGCGGCAGCACGCCGCCGGCGAACTTGCCGTCGCTGCGGCCGATCATCCGATAGCCGTTAAATTCTTCGGCGCCTTCGCTGATATTCCAGCCGACGACTGCGTCATAGAAGCTCTTCGCGCCCTCCGCATCGGTGGTCATCAGCTCGTACCAGATGAAATCGCCCCTGGGATTGCCGCGATTGTCGTTGGTTGCGGTTGACGCCACGGCTTCACGCAAATCGGTCATCTTTGCCTCCTTTTGAGTTGGAATCGCGCTAGGCGGCCGCGGGCTCGAAGCTCGCCTGCGCACTGTCGATAATCACGTCGAACCCGCCCCAGAACATGCGCTTGCCGTCGAACGGCATTTCGCCCTGCGGCCGGAGACTCTCGTCATCCATGATCGCCTTCCAGGCCTGGTCGCGCGTGTCCTTGTCCGGCCATTCGATGAACGAGAAGACGACCCCTTCGCCTTCTTCGGCCTTCACTGCGCGATAGAAGTCCGTGACTTCGCCTTTCGGCACGTCCTCGCCGAACGCCTCGATCACCCGGCTTGCGCCATGCTGACGGAAGACCTTCGCCATCTTTGCGGCGAGCTCGCGATAAGCTTCGCGTTTGGCCTGCGGAACGGGAACGACGAAGCCGTCGGTATATCCACCGCCGCCCTGGCCTTCCTCGACGATCGCCTCGAAGCCGCCGAGGATCATGCGTTTGGCGTCGAACGGAGTCTTCTGTGCGATCGGCTGCATCCTGGGATCGCTGCGGAACTTCTCGTTCGCCGAGTCGCGATCGGCCTTCGAGCGATATTCGAAGAAGGAGAAGACGATTTTTTCGTCCGGCCCGGCATTCACCGCCTTGCGGAAGTCGGTGAGCTTGCCTTCGGGGACGTCACTCTCCCAAGCTTCGAGCTGCCGCGCGATCCCGAACTCGCGAGCGGCGTCGGCGACTTCCTTTGCATGGTCCCGAAACGCGTCCTTGTTGGCGGCTGGAACCGAGAGAACAAATCCTTCGAAATAGGTCATGCCGCTGCTCCTTCGGGTTGAGGTTGGTTGGCAGCATAGGCTGCGAGTTGATCCGCAAGCGCCCGCTGGAATGCGGCGCGCGATTCGCCGCGCTTCAGGTAAGCAGCGAGATTGGGAAATCCGGCAACCAGGTCGGTGTGCCTGAGGAAGCGCAGCACCGTGACCATGACAAGATCGCCGATGGTGAAGCGGTCGCCCTCCAGCCACGTCTTGTCGCCGAGCCAGTCGGACACGCGCTGGAGCTTCTTTTTGGCGAAGTCCTCAGCGCCCGGACGGCGCAGCTTCGCCCATTCTTCACCCGTATAGAAGAAGTCGATCAGCAGGAGATTGAGGATTGCCGGCTCGACGCTGTTGAGCGCTGCATAAGTCCATTGGATCGCGCGATATTTTCCCTGCGGATCGCGCGGCAAGAGCAGCTCGGTCTTTTCGCCAATATATTGGACGATTGCACCCGTCTCGAAGATCTTGACCTGGCCGTCGCTGAAGCACGGTACCTGATCGAAGGGCTGTTCGAGCAGATATTCGGGCGGACGCTGCTGGGTGAGCAAGCGAACGCGATAGTCGAGGCCGGCTTCCTCGAGCGCCCACCGGGCGCGCAGGTCCCGGACCAGCCCCTGCACGGGTTCCGGCACCCAGCCGAACGCGGTGATTTCGATCGGTGCGTTGGGATTTACTGCCATGCTTGCCTCCTAATTCGTCAATGTTACGCTGCGACGCCCGCAATCTGCACGGTCTCATCGACCGGATGAGCGCCCTGCTCGGCGAATTTCGGGTCCATCCACATCGGCTCCCAAATGTGGCCGTCAGGGTCCTCGAACCTGCGCCCGTACATGAAGCCCATGTCCTGCTTCGGACCGACGTCCGCTTTGCCCCCGTTCGAGGCCGCGGCAACGGTAATCCGATCGACTTCGGAAGGGCTGTCGCACGAAATGCACAGCAGCACTGCGCTGCTGCCATGCGCATCGGCGATCGGCTTGCTTGTGAAGGTCGAGTAAAAGGGCTTGGTCAGCAGCATCACGACAATCGTGTCGGAGACGACCATCGCTGCCGCTGCATCATTGGTGAACTTGGGCTCGTTGCGGAAGCCGAGCGCCTCATAGAAGGTCTTTGACCGTTCCAGGTCTTCGACGGGCAGGTTCACGAAAATCATCTTCGAAGCCGTCGTCATTTTGCTGCTCCCTTTTGCGACTCGATTCGCTTGCTTTTTGCCGTTGCTTGTCATATATTGCAACCGTGAAGTTAGAAAATGTAACTAAACAGTCACCTGACGAGAAAAGGCGCTATGTGGATGCCTGCGGCCTTGCGCACGCGCTTGAGCTGCTCGGGGAGAGATGGGCGATCCTGGTGCTGCGCGAGCTGTTGCTTGGGCCGCGGCGATTTTCGGACCTGAAGGCGGACCTGCCCGGCATCAGCGCCAATGTGTTGACGCAGCGGCTTACGGAGCTCGAGCAGCGCGGGCTCGTCCAACGAACCAAGCTTCCGCCGCCTGCCTCGGTGAAGGTTTATGAGGCGACCCGCTGGGCGCTCGATGCCGGGCCGATCCTTTGTGAACTCGGCCGCTGGGCGTTTCGCTCGCCGCGTCACGATCCGACGCAGCCGGTCAGCGCAGTCGCGATCATGCTGTCGATGCAGACGAATTTCGATCCGAAGCTGGCGGGCGATTTCTCCGCTGCGATCGGGTTTCGGTTCGGCGAATCGGCTTATTTCGCGAGCGTAGGGGCCGGAAAGATTGAGGTCGGTCCGGGCGTCCCGGCGGATGTCGACGCCGTGATCAGCTGCTCTCCAGACGATCTCAAGCCGATACTCTACGGCGGCGCGCCGGTTGAGGATCTCGACGTCAAGGGCGATATTGGGGTTGCGGCGCGGTTCGTCAGGCTCTTTTCGCTTCCGCCCAAAGTGGAACCTGGCGCCTGAGCCGGGACTTTGTTGAGCGCCGCGCGCGCTTCCCTTAAGGCAATTGGCATGGACGACCTGATTTCCAACGTACAGCCCGAAAGCCGGGCCGAGACGCTGCTGGCTTCTCCCGACAAGATCGCCAAGGTGCGTGACTTGTTCGGAGTCGATTCCGACATGGAAGTGCCTGCATTCAGCGAGCCCGACGAGCGGGTTCCCGATCTCGATCCGACCTATGTGTTCGACCCGAACACGACACTCTCCATCTGCGCCGGCTTTGCCAAGAACCGCCGAGTGATGGTCCAGGGCTATCACGGAACGGGCAAGTCGACCCACATCGAACAGGTCGCCGCGCGCCTCAACTGGCCCCTGATCCGAATCAACCTTGATGCGCACATCAGCCGCATCGACCTCGTCGGCCGTGATGCGATCGTGCTTCGCGAAGGCCAGCAGGTGACGGAGTTCCGCGAAGGCCTTCTTCCCTGGGCGCTGCAACACCCGGTCGCGCTCGTCTTCGATGAATATGATGCGGGGCGGCCGGACGTAATGTTCGTGATACAGCGTGTGCTCGAGGCCGAGGGCAAGCTCACTCTGCTCGACCAGAACCGCGTAATCCGTCCGAACCCGTGGTTCCGCCTGTTCGCAACCACCAACACGGTTGGCCTCGGCGACACCACCGGCCTCTATCATGGCACCCAGGCGATCAATCAGGGACAGATGGACCGCTGGAACATCGTCACCACCCTCAACTATCTCCCGGCTTCGGTCGAAGCGCAGATCGTCCTTGCCAAGACCGGCGAATATGACGAGCCCGGCGGCAAGGAGATTGTCGACAAGATGATCAAGGTTGCCGACCTGAGCCGACAGGGATTCATCAACGGCGACATCTCGACGGTGATGAGTCCGCGCACGGTGATCAGCTGGGCGCAGAACGCGCATATCTTCGGCCATGTCGGCTACGCCTTCCGAGTCAGCTTCTTGAACAAGTGCGATGAATCCGAGCGGCCGCTGATCGCCGAATATTATCAGCGCGTGTTTGGCGAGGACCTGCCGGAGAGCGTGGCCGCGAAGGCCGGCTGAGGCGTGGCCGAGCGGATCGACCTGTTCCGCCGCGCCCTGGCCGGTGCAGCGCGCGCGATTGCAAAGGATGCGGAGGTCGAGGTCGTCTTCGCCTCCGACAATGCGCCCGCCTCGGGCAAGACTGCGCGAGTCCCGTCCCCAGGGCCCGGACTCGAACCCAAGCTCGTCGCCGAGGCGCGCGGCGCCGCGGATTCGGCAGCGCTTCGGCTGCGCTATCATGATGCGCGACTGCATTCCCGAGTCGCTCCGATGGATGTCGAGGCACGCGCAGTCTTTGATGCCCTCGAAATGGCCCGGGTCGAGGCGCTCGGCGCTCGGTCCATGGGCGGGGTGCGGGAGAATCTCGCGCAGCTCACCGAGGCGCGGGTGCGCTCCGACGCGATCGTCCGCGCCCGCACTGCGGAAGAGGTTCCGCTTTCGACTGCGGTCGGATTGATAGCCCGTGAGCGCCTGACCGGACAGGCTCCGCCACGAGCTGCCGAAGCAGGGCTCCAGCTCGTCGCTCCCTGGATCGAGGGCAAAGCGGCCGCCGAGCTCGACGCCCTGGCCTTGACCCTCGATGATCAGGGTGCGTTCGCCAAGCTGTCGCGTCGCCTGCTCGAAGACCTTGAACTCGCCGCTGCTGAAGATCTCGGCGAAGAGGAGCCCGAACAAGCCGGGGACGATGCCGAGGGCGACGAGGGCGGCGAAGAAGATGCCGCCGAGCAGGGCGAGGAAGGAACTCCGGGGGGCGGCGACGTCGAAATGCGCGGCGAAGAGGTCGAGGACCAGAATGCGCAAGGCGAATCCAGCGACGAGTTGGAAGTGGGCGAGGAGGAAGCCGCTGCCGGGGACGATCTTAACGAAAGCGCCTTTGCCTCGCCCGGCCGCCGCAACTGGGATTTGACGCCCGAGACCGATTACAAGGCCTTCACCACGCGGTTCGATGAGATTGTCGAAGCCGGCGAGCTATGCGACGAGGAAGAGCTCGGCCGGCTCCGTGCCTTTCTCGACCAGCAAATGGCAGGGCTGCAGAATGTCGTCACCCGCCTTGCCAACCGGCTGCAGCGCCGGCTCATGGCGCAGCAGGCGAGGAGCTGGGACTTCGACCAGGAGGAGGGGCTGCTGGATGCAGCGCGGCTCGCGCGTGTGGTGGTCAATCCCCGTCACGCACTGTCCTTCAAGATCGAACGGGACACGGAATTTCGCGACACGGTCGTGTCGCTGCTGATCGACAATTCGGGCTCGATGCGCGGGCGTCCAATCGCAATTGCCGCGATTTGCGGCGACATTCTTGCCCGGACGCTCGAGCGCTGCGGGGTTGCGACCGAGATCCTCGGCTTCACGACCCGCGGCTGGAAGGGCGGCCAGAGCCGCGAGGCCTGGCTCTCCGCCGGCCGGCCGCCGAACCCAGGGCGGCTCAACGACCTGCGGCATATCGTCTACAAGCGCGCCGACGAGCCTTACCGCCATGCCAGGCGCCATCTCGGCCTGATGATGCGCGAGGGCCTGCTCAAAGAGAATATCGACGGCGAGGCCCTGCTGTGGGCCCATAATCGCCTGATCGCGCGTCCTGAGGAGCGCCGGATCCTGATGGTGATCTCCGACGGCGCGCCGGTCGACGATTCGACCGCGTCGGCTAACGGCGGAAGCTATTTGGAACGGCACCTCAGGCAAGTTATCGACTGGATCGAGAAACGCTCGAGTGTCGAGCTCATCGCGATCGGCATCGGTCACGACGTAACTCGCTATTACAGCCGCGCGGTCACGATCATGGACGCCGACCAGCTCGCCGGCGCGATCATCGAGCAGCTCGCCCGATTGTTCGAAGGGGCCTAAGTCGCCCCGTTCGCCGCGGAAACCCTGAGGATTCCCGCGGGCGACGGCGCGAGCAGCTCGGCCGCCGGCCGTGCGTAGGTCAGCCAGGCTCGCCAATGCTGCGGCGCAAGCACTGCAACTTGGCGGGCGTGGTAGGGCGCGACATCCGGTCCCGGCTGGGTCGTCAGCATGGTGAAGGCTTCACCGAGACCCGGAGCATCGCGCACCAGGCCGGCAATCCCGAGCACCCCCTGGTCTGGCAAGCTGAACAGCCAGCGGTCCTTGCGTTTCTGCCTGGGGTCGGTCGGCGTCGTGAACTCGTAGAAGCCGTCGGTGACGATCAGGCAGCGCCCAGCAGGAAATTCCCGTCCATCCGAGCGAAAATTGTAGACCGGCTTGCCGCCCTGTCCCGGCCAGCTCCATCGGCGAACGACCAGCTCGAACTCTTCGCCAGGTCCAGCTGAAGCGCGGACGATCGGGCCGGGATCTGTGATTCGAATGTCGCGCGGCTGGAGGTTGGGAATCCCTTCGGGGAAGCGCAGCACCATCTGTTCCTCGCGAAAGACACGGGCGATTTCGTCAGGCGATTTGGACTGGGTGTAGAGATTGCACATCAGGGCTTTGCGCGGCTTTACACGCCAGCGACCCGCGCGCAAAAAATTGGCCCCAGCGCAACAACGCACGCTGGGGCCCCCTCGTTACGCGACGCGAGGGAATCTGCCTGAGTCCAGGCCTGACGGGGAAAAAGGGGAAAACCCCGCCAATGCAGGTGCTTATGCCTGATTCGCGGGGAATGAAGGCTGAACGCGGAATGCAGCCCGCGTTCAGGAAAATCCGTGAAAACTCAGTCTCTTAGTCGACCTTGCGCCACCGCACTGCCCATCGGGGCGGCCTCGGGCGACCTGTCCCCGGTCAGGCCGCTTCAGCGACCTTTTTCGCAATCTCTTTCTTGAGCTTGCGAACCTTGGGGCTGAGCTTGTCATCGCTGGTCTTCAGCAGCCAATTGTCGAGCCCGCCGACATGCTCGACCGAGCGCAGGCCGTGCGTCGAAACACGCAGCTTCACGCTCGTTCCGAGCGCGTCGGAGATGAGCGTGACGTTCTGCAGGTTCGGCAGGAACGTGCGCTTGGTCTTGTTGTTGGCGTGGGAAACATTGTGTCCCACCTGCCGGCCCTTGCCGGTCAGCTCGCAAACCCGCGACATGGTCTTCATCCTGATTTTCGTGTGTCGGACCTTGAGGCCCGAAGAGCGCCGCCCGTTAGCCGCTTGAGGCCGTAACGTCAACGATCGCTCCGGCAAATGTCACGAACACGAGGTATGTCCGGCTAATTAACACGT
>CBJLMA010000012.1:0-63865 GCA_966424035.1 uncultured Sphingomonas sp.
AGGTGGTGAAGGGCACCGTCACGGGAATCGAGAACGACATGGCCGTGATCGACGTCGGGCTGAAGAGCGAAGGTCGCGTCCCGCTGCGCGAGTTCGCGGCGCCGGGCCAGAAGGCGGATTTGAAGGTCGGGGACGAAGTCGAAGTCTATGTCGACCGAGTCGAGAACAGCGCCGGCGAAGCGATGCTGTCGCGCGACCGCGCGCGGCGCGAAGCCGCTTGGGACAAGCTCGAAGGCGAATTCTCCGCCGGCAATCGAGTCGAGGGCGTGATCTTCGGCCGCGTGAAGGGCGGCTTCACCGTCGACCTCGGAGGCGCAGTCGCCTTTCTGCCGGGTAGTCAGGTCGACATTCGACCAGTGCGCGATGTCGGCCCGCTGATGGACCTGCCTCAGCCATTCCAAATTCTGAAGATGGACCGACGCCGCGGTAATATCGTTGTGTCGCGACGAGCGATCCTCGAGGAAACCCGCGCCGAGCAACGCTCCGGGCTGATCCAGTCGCTCACCGAAGGGCAGGTGATCGAAGGCGTCGTCAAGAACATCACAGATTACGGTGCTTTCGTCGATCTCGGTGGCATTGACGGCCTGCTCCACGTTACGGACATCAGCTACAAGCGCGTCAATCACCCGTCCGAGATCCTGAACATCGGCGACACGGTGAAGGTGCAGATCATCCGTATCAATCGTGACACGCAGCGCATCAGCCTCGGCATGAAGCAGCTCGAGAGCGACCCGTGGGAAGGTGCGGCCGCGAAATATCCGGTCGGCGGGGTCTTCCGCGGACGGGTGACGAATATCACCGAATATGGAGCCTTTGTTGAACTCGAGCCCGGCATCGAGGGCTTGGTCCATGTCTCGGAGATGAGCTGGACGAAGAAGAACGTGCACCCGGGCAAGATCGTTTCCACGTCGCAGGAAGTCGACGTGAAGGTCCTCGAAGTCGACGAAGAGAAGCGCCGGATCTCCCTCGGCCTCAAGCAGGCTCAGGCAAATCCGTGGGAAAGCTTTGCCGAAAGGCATCCGGTCGGCTCGACGGTCGAAGGCGAGGTCAAGAATGCGACCGAGTTCGGACTGTTCGTCGGTCTCGAGGGCGACGTCGACGGCATGGTTCACATGTCCGACATCGCTTGGGGCGTCTCGGGAGAGGAAGCTCTTGCCCTTCACCGCAAGGGCGAGGTGGTCAAGGCGCAGGTGCTTGACGTCGATGTCGAGAAGGAGCGTATTTCGCTCGGCATCAAGCAGCTCGAGGGCGGTGGTGCCGGAGCCGGTTCGGCTCGAGGCGCTGCAGCCGTGGGCGGAGTCAAGAAGGGCGAGATTGTCACCATCGCCGTCCGCGCGGTCCAGGATGCGGGTCTCGATGTCCAGGTCGGTGACGACGGTGCAGTCGGTTTCATCAAGCGCGGCGATTTGGGTCGCGATCGCGACGAGCAGCGGCCGGAGCGGTTCCAGGTCGGCCAGAAATTCGACGCGATGGTCACCGGCTTCGATCGCTCGAAAAAGCCCAATTTCTCAGTGAAAGCGCTGCAGATCGCCGAGGAGAAGCAAGCCGTCGCGCAATACGGATCTTCGGATTCGGGCGCATCGCTGGGCGACATTCTGGGCGCGGCCCTGAAGGAAGCCCAAGCGGCGAAAACGACCAAGAAGAAGTAGGCAAATCAGGCTCAATGCGCGGCGTTCTTCGGCGAGAGCGCCGCGCAAATCCTTCTTGCGTGAGGCAAAATTTCCTGACAGCGTGATACTCGAAACGGCTCCGGTTGCACGGGGGACAGGAGCCGGTCCATCCTAATGCGGGGACGCCGATGATCCGTTCTGAGCTGGTGCAGAAGCTGTGCACCGATTTCCCAGACCTCACGCAGCGCGAGGTTGAAGGCGTAGTGAGCGCCATTTTCGATTCGATTACCGATCAGCTCGCCAAGGGTGGCCGCGTCGAATTGCGCGGCTTCGGCGCATTCTCCACGCGGCAGCGTGACGGCCGCGTCGGCCGAAACCCGCGCACCGGCGAATCGGTTTCGGTGAATGCCAAGCGGGTACCCTATTTCAAGCCGGGCAAGGAAATGCGCGAGCGGCTCAATCTTAAGGATGCGCCTGCCGAGTTATGATAGTTCGCGTCCTCGAGGCGGACGTGGCGGAACCGGTAGACGCTGGAGACTTAAAATCTTCTGCCCCTAAAGGGCGTGCGGGTTCGAGTCCCGCCGTCCGCACCACATAAGACATTGAAAACCGTTTCCAACGAGCGCCTGAGGCGAGGAGCCGTTTTCTCTTTCTATCGAACTCAATTCCTCTGATTTCTGCCCTTTTCCACCGTCTCGCGCTCAGCCCGTGACACACGCGTGATAGATGGCGAGACAGGGAATCGCCGGTTGTTCCGCAGGGAGCCCAAGTTGATGGTCCTGTCACGCGCCGGCGCCGCGGAATTAGGTTCCACCGGGACGACCCGGAACGGATGAATTAGACCGAAAATTTCAACCAATTGCCTTCAGATGATCGCCGCTGATGGACGCGTATCTACCATCCTGTCGCGTGAATGGCTGCTCAACCGCGGCCAGCTCAATCGTGGGTGGTGAGCTGTTATGCTACTCGCACGCCGCCGCTATTTGGGGTTCACCGGAACATCGTCCAGGTGACATTTCCGAAGAAGCTCCTCGGTCCGCGCAAGCAGCTCCTGACATGCGCGTAGCGCTTCGCGCAACTCCTCTTCGACAGCCCTAGCGCGGCTGTCCTTCTCATTTTCTGGCACATCACCCCCGAGCAAGCTTGGGGCCCTAACCGAATTGATCCGAATTGGTTGCAAGTGAAATATCGGCCCAGTGTAGGGGTAAACCGCCACTGGGCCGGAGACACGCTCGTCGGAGCGAAGGGCGAGTCTCACCACGAGTATGGAGCCGCTGAGAAACTAACGCAGTTATCAGGGGGACGTCTCGGAGAAGAATCGAAAAGAGGCTCAAGGGCCAAAGAGCCTGATGTTCTCCCTAATCATCCTGTCAGCGGCGGCTTCAGCCGCGGCAGACGCTTCCGCTTTCACCTCTGCTTGCTGCTTCAGCCGCTCCTTCCGCGCCTCGCGGGTCTCCACGTTTCGCTGCGTTCGCATGTTGGCCTCCACATTTTGCCGGAACGCACCGTCGCGAAAATCGGGCGCAGACGTTCCTAGGCGTCGGCTGCGATCAGTCTTGCATAACGGCAGCCTCAACGGCTTATCCTATGTAAGTACGAGCCCCTGCCAAGCCGAAGCGTGACAGTCGCGGGCGGTCTTTCTTGTGGGCGATTGCATCATTGCAGCGGCGTCATTCCTATGGCGACCATCAGCCGCTCTGGCGTCCCGCCATTTTCTTGGATGTTGATCTCCGCGCCGAAGAACGTCTTGCCATGGCACAGCTCGTCAGTTCCGATGTTTAGCGCGCCTCGCAACGCTTCGATTCGAGCGGCGACATGGCTGGCCGCCTCAATGTCCTCGCTGGCCTTGAAGTCCTTGTTGATGATCGTGATGCGATAGGCCGGCATGTCGCCGCAGCGCGCCAACAAGGCCGGCGTTCCCAATTATGATACGGATTAGGTTACCGCGCCGAATAATGGCGGTTTTGCATCGCATCGATGTCTAGAGCAATCCGACGAAGCGAGGCCCAAGAGCAGTACCTGCGGTCCCTTTACCTTCGTTAGGGTCTCTCTTCAGCAACGGAGAGGAATTTATTAAGCGTTGCCAAGTAGTCAGGGTTCCGTGGCAGTAGGCGGATCCAAGTGACCAGCGCGACCAGTTCAAGGCTGCTGAAAGCGCGCCGCGATGCCATCGTGCTTGTGATTTTGATCACAGCGGTCATGTTGCTCATCTGGAATGGCAGCGCATTCTTCCACAGTCTGAGGATCGACAACGTCGAATTTGGGCGTGACATTCGCCTGGCGAGTACGGCGCTCACGCTCAATGTTGCACTGATTTTGTTCGGCTGGCGCCGTTACATAGATCTCCAGCACGAAGCTGAGATGCGGGAGGAGCACGAACGACGTGCGACCGTTCTTGCAACCACCGATACCATCACGGGCCTCTACAACCGCAAGGGTTTCGCTGATTGCGCAGGGCAGCTCTGCGCCGTTGCCGCGGAGCGGGGCGACAATCTGGTCGTCATTTCTTTCCAGATCCACCGCTTCAAGGCGGTCAATGACCAGCACGGCTATGAAACCGGCGACCGGCTGCTCAAGACGATTTCCGTGTCCCTATCCGACGAGCTCGGACCGGAGGCGGTCTTCGCGCGGCTCAGCGGCAACGAATTCGCGGTCGCACTTGCGCTGCGCGCCGATCAGATGAGCCGAGCCGACGAGCTCGCCGACATGGTATTGCGCACGGTGACCCGCCCGCTGCTGTTTGAAGAACGAATCATCCAGGTCGGAGCCTTCGCAGGAATTGCCTCGGCAGCTGCAACCTCCGTCAGGATCCCCGACATCCTACGCCGCGCCGACATTGCAATGGATCACGCCCGAAGCGGACGCGTCGCGCGGCCGGTCTGGTTTGATGCAGGAATGGAGCGCGCTTTGATCGCGCACAGCGAAATCGAGCAGGGGATCAGGATGGGTCTCGAGCTCGGCCAGTTCGTGCCCTATTTCGAGCCGCAGGTCGATTTGCAGAGGGGCGAAATCGTCGGCTTCGAGATGCTCGCCCGTTGGATCCATCCGCTTTCAGGCGTGATCGGGCCGGACGTCTTCATTCCGGTCGCGGAAGAGATCGGCCTGATCGGTCGTTTGTCGGAACATGTCATTGCCGAGGCGCTGCGGGAAGCTGCGGCGTGGGACCCGACGATCAAGATTTCGGTCAACATCTCCCCTTCGCAGCTTGCCGACGGCTGGCTTGCGCAGCGCATCGTGAGGACGCTTGCCGACACCGGCTTTCCGGCCGATCGGCTCGTGATCGAGGTCACCGAAAGCTCGCTGTTTGCCGATATCGACCTTGCCCGTACGATCGTCACCAGCCTCAAGAACCAGGGGATCCGACTTGCCCTGGACGATTTTGGTACCGGCTTCTCATCCCTCTCGCATTTGAGATCGCTGCCGTTCGACATCATCAAGATCGATCGCAGCTTCGTCACCAACATCAATGCCAAACGTGAGAGCTCGGCCATCGTTCGAGCAGTCACTACGCTCGCCCACGCGCTGCATGTTCCAGTATGCGTCGAAGGGATCGAGAACGAAGATTCCTACAAGACGGTCGTGCGCCTCGGCTGTCAGATCGGGCAAGGCTGGTATTTCGGCAAACCGATGCCGGCAGAGCAGGCGCGCGACCTCCTTGCGTCGCGCCACGGCAGAGAAACGCCAGTGCTCCGCAACGCAGTCAACGGCTGAGATACTGGCCGTTCGTCCCTCGAAGGGACGGTCGGAGAGGTTTTCGCTTGCGCGCGTTCCTAACATGGTAAAGATCCTGTTAGGGAAATGCAGTTCGTCCGCCCTCTTGGTGCGCCGCACCCGTGCAGCTTCGGTCGCGCTCGCGCGCGCATCGTGGCTGTCCCACCCTCTTTCCCGTGGCGCCTGTCGGACGACGTCAAGCTCTTCGCGACGACATTTGTCCTGGGCTTCGTCTTCGTCCTGGTCCTGATCAGCTAACCCGGTCGCAGGCGAGGTGGAGCTTCCACCCGAGCCAGGCCGAAACGACGCACATAGCCGCGACCAGCAGCAGCTGCCCGGTCGGACCAATTCCGGCGCTGCTGAGTCCGAAGGCGACCAGAGAGCCGATCACCATTGCGCCTGAATTGACGATGTTGTTCGCAGCAACTGTGCGTGCAGTCTCAGTCTTTGGGACGGTGGTGGTCAGGAAGGCATAGAGCGGAACGACGAACATGCCGCCGGTAATGGCAACGCCGAGCAAGGCGAGAATCATCAATCCGGCCATCGGATGAACCAGGAAATTGCCGAGCGTTGTAAGGCCCGGGCCATTCTTTCCCCAGGCTAGTGCGACGAAATGCAAGAGCAGGACAAACACACCCATGGCGATCACGGAGCCCGGGGCATAGCGCGCCGACACCTCGCTCTTCAGGAGGCGGTTGATAAGTACCGACCCTATCGCGATGCCGATCGAGAAGATTGCAATGAACAGGCTTGCGACCTGCTCGTCAGCTCCGAGCACGTTCTTCACGAGCGGCGGGAAAATGATGATGAGGACCGCACCGATGGTCCAGAAAAAGCTGATCGACAGGATCGCCAGGAACAGCCGGCGGATGTGTAAAGTTGCGCGGACCAGCTCGATCGAGGCATGGATGATGTGCCAATTGAATGGGATCCGCTCCGCGGCCGGCGGCGCAGGCGGGACCTGCCGGCCAGCCAAGAAGCCAAGTGCAGCGATGCCGATCGTGGTCGCCGCTGCGATCGAGGGATTCGAGGCGAGTATGCCCGCAAGAATCGTTCCTCCGAGAATTGCGATATAGGTTCCGGCTTCGACCAGGCCGGTCCCGCCGAGAACCTCGTCATGCCGCAGATGTTGCGGCAAAATCGCGTACTTGATCGGTCCGAAGAAGGTCGAGTGAACGCCCATGAGCCCGACAGCAGCGAGCATCAGCGGAATATTCGAGAGCATGATCCCGGCGCCGCCGAGGATCATGATTCCGATCTCGGCGAACTTGATGATGCGGATGAGCTTCGCTTTGTCATGGTCGTCGGCGAGCTGCCCCGACAGCGCCGAGAAGAGGAAGAAGGGCAGAATGAACAGACCCTGCGCGATCGCGCTGAACTGAAACTCCTTCGCCGGATTCGAGAAGAGCTGATAGGTGACGAAGAGGACCACCGCCTGCTTGAACAAGCTATCGTTGAAAGCGCCGAGGAACTGGGTCGTGAACAGCGGAAGAAACCGCCGCGCGCGCAGCAGATGAGTGACGTTCTGTATCAAAGCTGGGGCGCGTGGGCTGCCATGGAATTGCGGCAGGGCATAGCCAGCTTTGCGCGAGCCGCCAAACCCTTCTAACTCTGCCGTCCCGAAACGATGCTGTCGCTGCCCAACCTGCTGACCCTGTCGCGCATCCTGGCGGTGCCGATCCTCGTCTTCCTGCTCTGGCAGCCGGCGCCGATCGACTATGCGATAACCTTCGTCCTTTATTGCCTCGTCGGCATCACCGACTATTTCGACGGCTATCTCGCACGCGCGTGGGGTAGCATTTCGCGGCTCGGCCAATTCCTCGACCCGATCGCCGACAAGATCATGGTTGCAGCCGTATTGGTGATGCTCATCTCGAGCCGCAGGGCAAACCCGGTGCCTGAAGTCGCGGGACTGCATATCGTCGCTGCGCTCATCATTCTCCTGCGGGAGATCATTGTTTCCGGCCTTCGAGAATATCTCGCCGGTCTGCAGGTCTCAGTGCCGGTGAGCGCACTCGCCAAATGGAAGACCA
Organism: uncultured Sphingomonas sp.; assembly: GCA_966424035.1. Lineage (GTDB taxonomy): Bacteria > Pseudomonadota > Alphaproteobacteria > Sphingomonadales > Sphingomonadaceae > Sphingomicrobium. Next base: position 7,355 of record CBJLMA010000012.1, read on the forward strand.
CCTTTCAATTGGTGGCGCTCGGCGCGCTGATTCTCGGAGGCGCACTGCCGCGCATGTCCTGGGTCCATGACGTCGGGATCGTCTGCCTTTGGGCGGCCGCAGCGCTGACGCTGATGACCGGCTACTCATATTTGAGAACCGGAATCAGACATATGGACTGAAGTCTTGGCTCGGCCGGAACCACACTCAATAATCGATTTCCTTGTTCTCACTGACGAGAACAACTCGTTTTCACAGATCGGGCATGAAGCCTAACCGTTCGGCACCTATTCTCAAGAGGAGCCGTACGACATGGACGCGAAAACCGGTGACCCGCTGCACGGCAGTCCAAGCGAGGAAAGCGCAGCGCTGCGCACATTGCTCGGACGCACGAACCGCGACTGGTGGCCCAATCAACTTTCGCTCGAGATCCTGCCTCAGCATGGCGCGACTGGGGACCCATATGGCGACGACTTCGATTATCCAGCGGCCTTCCTGCAGCTCGATTATGACGCAGTTAAGCGCGATCTCACCGCGCTGATGACCGACAGTCAATCGTGGTGGCCGGCCGATTACGGCCATTATGGCCCATTTCTCATCCGCATGGCCTGGCATGCTGCCGGCACTTATCGGATCGGCGACGGTCGCGGCGGCGCCAATTCAGGAAACCAGCGTTTCGCTCCGCTCAACAGCTGGCCGGACAATGCCAATCTCGACAAGGCTCGGCGACTGCTCTGGCCGATAAAGCAAAAATATGGTCGCAATCTGAGCTGGGCCGATCTGCTTATCCTCGCTGGAAATGTCGCGATCGAATCCATGGGAGGACCGGTGTTCGGCTTCGGCGGCGGTCGCAAGGACATCTACGAACCCGAGCGCGACGTCTATTGGGGCACGGAGGAGAATTGGGTCGGGCAGGGTGCCGAGCCGCGGATGGGCGGGGATGCGGGCAAGGCGCTCGAAAATCCGCTCGCAGCGGTCCAGATGGGCCTCATCTACGTCAATCCCGAGGGGCCCGGCGGAAGCGCCGACCCGCTCGCTTCGGCGCGCGAGATTCGTGAGACGTTCCACAACATGGCAATGAGTGACGAGGAAACCGTAGCGCTCACTGCCGGTGGTCACACTTTCGGCAAGTGCCACGGCGCCGGCGACGCGTCGAAGGTCGGCGCCGAGCCGGAAGGCGCGGACATCGCCCAGCAGGGTCTCGGCTGGCAGAGCGGCCATGGCTGCGGAATGGCCGATGATACCATCACCAGCGGTCTCGAGGGCGCCTGGACTCCGACCCCTATTAGGTGGAGCCAGAATTACTTCCGCATGCTGCTCGACTATGATTACGAGCTGGTGACCAGCCCGGCGGGCGCAAAGCAGTGGCAACCGGTGGCCCAGAAGCCGGAGGACATGGCGCCAGGGGCGCATAGTCCGGGTCGTCGCGTCCCGACCATGATGACCACCGCTGACATGGCGTTCAAGATGGACCCCGAGTTTCGCAAGATCTCCGAGCGGTTCCGCAACGATCCTGACGCCTTTGCCGATGCATTTGCTCGTGCTTGGTTCAAGCTCACCCATCGCGACATGGGGCCCAAAGCCCGGTACCTCGGACCCGAAGTGCCCGATGAGGACCTGATCTGGCAGGATCCGATTCCAGCCGGCAACGTCCCCACGGACAGCGAAGTTGCGGATCTCAAGGCCAAGATACTCGGTAGCGGCTTGAGCGTGTCGGAGCTCGTCAAGGCAGCATGGGCTTCGGCTTCGACCTATCGCCAGTCGGATCATCGAGGCGGCGCCAACGGCGCACGTGTGCGCCTCGAGCCGCAGCGAAACTGGGAAGTCAACGACCCCGACGAGCTCGCCAAGGTGCTTGGCAAACTCGACGAGATCAGAAGCGGCACCAACGTGTCGCTTGCCGACATGATCGTCCTTGGCGGCAGCGCTGCGGTCGAGAAAGCAGCCAGGGATGCCGGATTCAATGTCCAGGTGCCGTTCACTGGTGGCCGCGGCGATGCGAGCCAAGAGCAGACGGACGCTTCGAGCTTCGACCCGCTCGAGCCTCGAGCCGACGGATTCCGAAACTATCTGCAGGTCCGTTTCAACGTCCCGACAGAGGAGCTGCTCGTTGACCGGGCGCAGCTGCTCGGACTCACCGCACCTCAAATGACGGCGCTGGTTGGCGGGCTGCGAGTTCTCGGCGCGAACAGCGGCGGGTCGAAACACGGCGTGTTCACCAATCGCGTGGGCCAGCTGACCAACGACTTCTTCGTCAATCTGCTGGACATGGGCACTGCGTGGAAACAGGTGGATTCCCAAGGCGACGAGCAATTCGTCGGCAGCGACCGCTCGACCGGAGAGCATAAGTGGACCGCAACTCGGACTGATCTCGTGTTCGGGTCGAACTCGCAGCTGCGGGCGCTGTCTGAAGTCTATGCCGCCGCGGACGCAAAGGAGAAGTTCGTGCGCGACTTCGTCTCTGCCTGGGTCAAAGTGATGAACGCCGACCGCTTCGACCTTCGCAGACCGGACCGCGCCAAGCGCGCCGAGGTTCGTGAACCGGCGATGGCGAAGTAGGTAGCGTGAACCCGCGCTTGGGTCAGCCGCAGGCCGGCTCGAGCGCGGGTTTCATCGGTTCGACTGGTTGAAGGTCGCGAATTAGTTCGCCGGCGATGCGGCGCAGCGTCGCCGCCAACATCTTAAACTCTCCTTCCCGCGGGCTCGACCGACGCCAGATCAGCGCGATCCGGCGATATGGGTGCTCGGATCTGAGCGGTTTCGCATCGACGTCGGTGCCGGCAAGAATGCCCGCTTCTATTGCCATGCCCGGAACGAAGGTCAGGCCGAGGCCATTGTCGACCATCTGGACCAGCGTGTGGAGCGAGGTCCCCATCATTTCCGCATGCGCGCGAAGGTCTGGACGGTTGCAGGCGGACAAAGCGTGGTCCTTGAGACAATGTCCGTCCTCAAGAAGAAGGAGCCGGTTCTCGTCGATGTCGACTGCTGCGATGGATTGGGCCTTCGGTGCTTCGCCCCGTGGGTAAGCAACGAACAGCGGGTCGTCGAAGAGAGGAGCGCTGTCCACTTCTCCGCAGGAGAAGGGGAGGGCAAGAAGCACGCAGTCGAGCTGCCCGCGGTGAAGCGCCTCGCAGGCAGCGTTGCTTGTCTCTTCACGCAGGTAGAGTTTGAGCTCTGGCCATTGCTCGCGCAGCCGAGGCAGCATCGTTGGAAGGAGAAATGGCGCGATCGTCGGAATCACGCCCATCCGCAGTTCGCCGTGGAGCGGCCTGCCCTGCGCGCGGGCCATCTCCGCCAGTTCTTCCGTCTCGCGAAGGACCTTGATCGCTTTGTCGGCGATCTTCTCGCCGAGGGGCGTGAAGCGGACGACCCGGCGTGTTCGTTCGACCAATGTCATTCCGAGGAGCGTTTCAAGCTCGCGAAGTCCTGCAGAGAGGGTCGACTGGGTGACGAAGCAGGCGTCGGCTGCCCTCCCGAAATGGCCGAAGCGGCGCAGCGCAACCAAATATTGGAGCTGTTTGACGGTCGGCAGATGGACGATCATAAATCGAAAAATCCAATCACAGACAGCTGTATAAATGACTTGAACGATTGATGCCAGCTCCCTAGGTGCTGCGGTGCGACATCAATTTCGTTGCATTGCAACAAGGAGGACATCCATTCATGCTTACCGTTGGTGACAAGCTTCCTGCGTTCGAGCTTCCGGTCCAGCAGGGCACGTCGGCGCTGCCCGCCGGCGAGACGATTGACCTTGGGCAGACCAACGGCAAGTGGAAGGTGCTCTTCTACTGGCCCAAGGACTTCACCTTCGTCTGCCCGACCGAGATCGTGGGCTACGGCGAACTGAAAGCCGATTTCGAGGACCGGGATGCGGTTCTCATCGGCGCTTCGACCGACACGAGCCACGTCCACTTCGCCTGGCGCCGCTCGGATGAGCAGCTCGGACAAGCGGACTTCCCGTGGATCGCGGACAACAAGAAGGAGCTGGCTGAAGCGCTTGGAATTCTCGACCGTCAAGAGGGCGTGGCGTTCCGCGCGACTTTCATTATCGATCCCGACAATGTGATCCAGCACGTCACGGTCAACGGGCTCAACGTCGGCCGCAACCCGGCCGAGACGCTCCGCGTCCTCGACGCGCTCCAGACCGACGAGCTGTGCCCGTGCAACTGGACGCCGGGCGAAGAGGTGCTGAAGCCAGCCGCGTAACAATCCTCCCTATCCCCTTGGGGAGGATCCCGGTCGGCTTCGCCCCCTAGAGCCGGCCGTCTTGAGGGGCGGGTTTGCTTCCCCAGGCCCGCCCCTTTTCCATAGCTGGAGAACAATCAATGTCCCTGAAGGAATTTTCGGACGGGCTACCCGATTATGCCAAGGACCTACGGCTGAACCTCAGCTCGATCCTGAGCGATCAACTGATCGGCGAAGAGCGTAAACTTGGACTGCTGCTGGCCTGCGCGCACGGATCGGGAAGCCGTCCGCTGGTGGCCGCCGCCGAGGCCGAAGTCGAAGGCAAGCTTAACGAGCAAGTCGCCAATGCAGCGCGGGGTGCTGCTGCCGTGATGGCAATGAACAATGTCTATTACCGCTTCGTTCACCTGACCTCCAACCCCGAATATGGTACAAAGCCGGCGCGGCTCAGGATGAATTTCATCGGCTCGCACGGGATCGCCAAGGAGGAGTTCGAGCTGTTCTCGCTCGCAGTATCGGCGATGAACGGTTGCGGAATGTGCATCGACAGCCACGAGCGCGTGCTGCTCGAGCACGGCATCAAGCCGGACGTTATCCAGTCGGCCGTTCGGATCGCCGCAGTGATGAAGGCGATCGCTACCGTCCACGCGACCCTCTAACCGATCAGCATCCTGACAGCCACGACCAGCAAAGTGATTGCAAGAATGGGCCGGAGAACTGCATCGGACGAACGGCCGCTGAGAAGACTGCCGACGATGATGCCCGGGATCGACCCGGCGAGCAGCGCAAGCATGAGTCCGAAGTCGACTGAGCCCATCAGCCAATGGCCGATCCCTGCGATCAGGGTCAGCGGTACGGCGTGGGCAATGTCGCTGGCGGCAATTCGCGCGACTGGCAGGCGCGGGTAGAGGATGAGCAAGGCGGTCGTGCCCAGCGCCCCTGCGCCGACCGAGGTCACCGACACCAGCACGCCCAGCATGACTCCGAGGACGATGGTCCAGCGGCCGAGGCGCCGCTCTTCCATGGCGTGGATGTGATGGCCCGCCCAATGCAGGATCAGCGGCCGGAAGAAGACCGAGATGCTGGTGAGCAGCAGAGCGATGCCGAGCAGCAGGTTGAGCGTGACAGTGGCCTGACCGGACATCGTCCCGATGCGACTCATGACATATAACGTGAGGATCGAGGCCGGAACGCTGCCCGTTGCCAGGCGCCGGACAATGCGCCAGTCGACGGTCCGCTGCTTCCCATGAACCACCGTACCAACGGTCTTCGTCACCGAAGCATAGAGCAGATCGGTGCCCACGGCCGTCACTGGATGAAAGCCGAACAGAAGCACCAAGACCGGCGTCATCAACGACCCGCCGCCGACGCCGGTCATTCCAACCAGCATTCCAACCAGGAAGCCGGCGAGGGAATAGAGTGGATTATAAGCGGAGAAGATGTGCACCCCCTTCAGTCCGATCGCCGGTCGCTAGCTCAAGATTGTATCCAATTTGCGGGCGCGCTCTTCGGCGAACATGGGCTTGCCCGCAAGAGCGTGCGAATTGTTCCCCCGACGGTACGGCTGGAATTTAGCAGGACGGACAATTAGATTAAGTGACGTAGAGAAGGAACACAGCTGCTTGCAATCCGGTCTCATCGCCTATCTTGATTCGGTCAAATCGCGCGATCCCGCCGCACGGTCGCGATGGGACGTGCTTTTCTATCCAGGCGTAACCGCGCTTGCGTTGCACCGAGCCGCGCACTGGCTGTGGGAGGGCCGGCTCTTCTTCCTCGCCCGACTTGTCAATCATTTCGCGCGCTTCCTGACCGGAATCGACATTCATCCCGGAGCAAAGATCGGCAAGCGCTTCTTCCTGGATCATGGCTTCAGCATCATCGGCGAGAGCGCCGAAATCGGCGATGATGTCACCATCTATCAGCATGTCACGCTCGGCGGGACGAACCCTTCGGCCGGGATCGGAGGCAAGCGCCACCCGACCCTTAAGGACGGGGTGGTGGTCGGTTCAGGCGCGCAGATCTTGGGCCCGATCGAAATTGGAGAAGGCGCCAAGGTCGGTGCCAACTCCGTCGTGACAAAGGATGTCGCACCGGGTCAGACGGTGGTCGGCATTCCGGCCAAGCCGGTGCCGGTCGATGCAGTCCACTACAGCCCCGGCTTCATGCCCTACGGTACGCCATGCGGTGAGGATTGCGACCCGGTGCGCTCGCGCCTTGCCGAGCTCGAAGAGGAAATTGAAGAACTGCGCAAGCAGTTGAACATGCTCAAGGCTTCGCGCCAGCCGCAGCCCAAGGTGAAAAGCGCTTGAGTGTCATCGCGCCGTTCCCGGCAGCCTGGGACCGGCGCCCAATCGCCACGTTTGATCGCAGGGAGCTGACCCGCATCCTCGACCTATATGGCCGGATGGTCGCTGCGGGACATTGGCGTGACTATGCGCTTCGGATCGACCCCGATGTGGCGGTGTTTGCCGCCTTTCGCCGCCATTCCGAACGGCCCGAGATCCGAATCGAGAAACGCCCCGGCCTTCGCCTCAAGCAGGGAGCATTTGCGCTCGTTGGCGAACATGGCGCGGTGCTCAAGCGGGGCCACGACCTCAACGGCGTCCTGGCCCCGCTCGAGCGACGGCTTATGCGGCTTGTTGGCTGATCGCCGGTCGATCGAGAATCGGCAATCTGTCCTTGAGCGCTTCGGGAAGCGGCCGGACGATCGCAGCGCGAGCCTGATGCCAGAAGGCCGAGAGGAGCAATAGCGCAGAGCCGATCACTAGCGCAGTCAGCGCAATGTTGAGCTCAACCGCGCCGAACCTTTTGAACAGGTCGGCAAGTGCCCACAGAACATAAGCCAGAGCCGATACGAGCAGTGCCCGGCGATCGATCGCAAGCGCTGTAAGGCCAAGGGCGATGTAGAGCAGGACCACCACAAGTCCTTCCCCAAGGCTCGCGCTGCCGTTGTTGAGGCCGAGCAAAGTGAAGATCGGGTGCACGATCATCGGCGCTGCAAGCAGGTGCAGCCAGAAGGCCACATCGGAACGGCGAGTGAGGCGGGCGCGGTCCGACGAATCCCACCACATGGCGAACATGAAGACTCCGACGCCAAGAAATAGGACGAGACCGAGGATGGCGTTTTTGGCCTGCTCGGCATTTTGGCCGAGGGCCGACACCAACAGGCCAACGACAATGGCAGCCACCGCTGCGGCCCCCGCCGCGACGGTGATCGGCACATGGAACCGGCGCCAGTGCAGCCAGGCCGCGCCCCCGGCGAGTGCTGCCGAGATTGCGGCAAGAGCACCGCCCAGCGCATTGTTGTTGTCGACATTGCTTGGACCGACGCCGAGGATCAGAGCGAATATTGCCGTCGCGAAGGTACCGCCCACAAAGCCAAGCAGCAGCAGGATCGATGGAAGTGCCATTCGCCGCTGTGCAGTAAAGTAGAGCGCCAGCCCCCATGAGGTCACGGCGACAGCCAGGGGTGCAAGAAAGGTCGGGCCATCATTGCCGAGCGTCAGATTTGCGGACTGACCGATCGACTGGCCGATCCAGCCGACGGCGAAGAGCAGGATTGCCGCGGCGATCGACACGAAAATGTCGTTGAAGCCGGTGATAAGCCGGAATTGCTCTTCGTCCGGAATCGCAGTCGCCCGTTGCCTTTCAATATGCGCGCGGAGCGCGTTTGCCGCTTCGGCAGTGATCACGCCCGAAGCAACTGCTTCGTCCAGCTCTTGCTGACTGTACATGCTCTTCTCCTGTTTGGAGGCAGGATAGCGCCAAGTGTATTATTGTGTCAATACAGTAGGGCGCTTACTACGCACCGGGGCTTGCGGATACGGCGCGCGCCGCGCGAGTTGAGCGATGCAAAGGCGAACAAGGAGCAAAGACGATGGCCAAGAAGGCGAATGGGAAGAGCAGCGGCAAGAGTGGGAAGAAGAATGTGTCCAGGGCTGTCACACGTAGAGCTTCCGACGGCGGTCGCTCTGGCAGGCAAGACGGGTTCGATGCGGGAGACGCCTTCGTAAAGTTGCTGCAGAGCCCGCTGGTCGCAGAACTTGTGGCGGTTGCAGCGACTGCAGCACTGGCTTCGCTGGCTGAACACGGGATCGCAAGCGGCGGAGGCGGGTCGCGCGGCAAGCGTGCCGGCAAGGCCGTAAAGGAGGCGGGTAAAGCGGCGGCGGCAGCCGTGGGTCGACGTCTCGGCAATGAAATCGATGAAATTCGAAAAGCATCGAACGCTAAGAGCGGCGCAAAAGCGTGAGCCGGGCGCGGCCGATGTCGCGGACGGCCTCGATCGTGAGTTCGCCTGGATCGAGGCTGTCGTTTCGGCTGGTCTCGACGCTCATCCAGCCACCGGGAGCTAGCCAGCCTTCTCTAATGACAGTGTCGACGACCGAGGTTCCCGAGCCCGGCGCATAGGGAGGATCGGCAAAGATCAGGTCAAAAGGATCGGATCGTGGAAGCGCTAGTGCCGAGCTTGCGATGACCTGCACCGACGCGCCGAGTCTTTCGGCATTGCGGCGAAGGACGGCGGCGGCTTTTGGGTCGTTTTCGACGAAAGTGGCTGAAGCTGCGCCACGCGACAGCGCCTCGAGGCCGAGGGCGCCGCTGCCGGCGAACAGGTCGGCGACACGCAGATCCTCGAAGCTGCCGAGGCGGCTCGCAAGCATAGAGAAGAGCGTCTCGCGAACCCGATCGGCGGTCGGCCGAGTGACAAGCCCCGGCGGCGCTTCGAGCGGCCGTCCACGCCATTTGCCGGCGATGATTCTCATTTGAGGCTTTTCAGCAACCCGTCCACTTGGACTGCGGACACTTCGTCCACATCGCCCGGCCCCAAAGCTTCGAGATTGAGCGGACCATATGCGACACGGATCAGCCGAGAGACCTGCAGGCCCAAATGGGCAAGGACCCGGCGAACCTCGCGGTTCTTCCCCTCCGTCAGACTCATCTCGATCCAGCAGTTGCTGCCGGTCCGCCGCTCGAGATTTGCGTCGATCGAGCCATAGTGGACCCCATCAATGGTGATCCCTTCAGCGAGCTTTTCGAGCTGAGCCTGAGTGACGTGGCCGTAAGCGCGGGCGCGGTAGGTACGCAGGACACCAGTCTTGGGCAATTCGAGCCGGCGCTTCAGCTCGCCATCGTTGGTGAGGAGCAGCAGCCCCTCGGTCGTGAAGTCGAGGCGGCCGACCGGCATCAGTCGCGGAAGGCCGGGAGGCAGCTGGTCGTAAATGGTCCTGCGACCCTTCGGATCGCGCGCCGCCGTGATCGTCCCTTGCGGCTTGTAGAAGCGGAACAGGCGGGTTGCCGCTGCCGGCTGGACCGGCTTTCCGTCGACCGTGACACCCCGAAGGTCTTCCAGCAGCGTCGCCGGAGTCGTCAGCTTTTCGCCGTTTAGCGCGATTCGGCCTTCGGCGATCATTCGTTCAACTTCGCGGCGCGAGGCGACACCGGCACGAGCGAGCAGCTTGGCGATGCGCTGGGGATCGCCCTCGCGCGGCTGTGGTGTTGCAGACACCGCGGCACGCAGGCTTCGGCGGCGGTGCGGCACCGGTTGGCGCGTCGTTCGTTTCGGTGGCGAAGTCATAGGTCAGGAAAAATGCTGTTCGGCAGGCGTAAGCGTATCGTCAAGCGGATCCTCATCGTCGAGGACGAACCATTGACTGCATTCGACACCGAAACCATGCTCGTGGACTTCGGCTATGAGGTCGTTGCGACCACCGACAATTACCAGCAGGCGGTCGAGAAGCTGGAGCAGGAATCGGTTCACCTCATTCTCGCCGATGTCCGATTGCACGGCGAGGAGTTGGGGCTGGAGCTTGCCAAGAGAGCGCGCCTCAAGGGCGTGCCGACCCTGCTCGCGACTGGACAGCATGTGTCCGTTCCAGCGGCGCACGCAGTGGGTTGCATTCGCAAGCCATATTCCGAGCGGCAGCTTCGCCAGGCCCTCGAGTCGATTGATCGACATCTTCAGGGCGAGAAAGTGACGCCCCCCAAAGGCCTCGAACTGTTCATTGGCATCGACGACAGCAAGTGAGCCTGCAGCAGCGGTTCATCGCGGGGCTAGGCAGGGCGTGAAACCTCTTTAAGGTCTCAAAGCTCAGGAGCCGAGGAGCGCAGTTCGTGGCAGCCGAGAGACCGAAGGGGTGGAAGCTGCTCAAAGCAGCATTGTCGACGCGCAAGTCGGCGACCATGCTTGCATTCGGCTTTTCTTCTGGCCTGCCGTTTTCACTGCTGGTCGGGACATTGACCGCCTGGCTTGGCGAAGTCGGCGTGAAGCTTGCAACGATTGGGATCTTCTCCTGGATCGGGCTCGCCTATTCGTTCCAGTTTCTCTGGTCGCCCGTTGTCGACCGGGTAAAGCTGGCAGGCCTCGAACGACTTGGGCGGCGAAAGAGCTGGATCGTGCTCTGCCAGGCGATCATCGGCACTTGCCTTGCGCTGCTGGCGCTCACCAATCCTGCGGTGGCGATCGGCAATTTCGTCCTGATCGCTTTCGTCGCTGCGATAGCCTCCGCCAGTCACAATATCGCGATCGACGCGTGGCGCATCGATCAGGCCGACGAGGACGCACCGATTGAGTTGCTTTCGGCAGTTTATCAGTTCGGATATCGCACGGCGGCCATTGTCGGCGGAGCAATCGCGCTGGTGCTCGCGGCCCGGATGAGTTGGCCGAACGTGTTCCTCATCATGGCCGGGATCTTCGTGATTCTGCTGCTCATTACATTGACTGCGCCCGACAGCCCGCGCCCCGAGCGGAGCACGCTTTATGGTGCCCTGTCGGAGCCGGGCTCACTCAAGCCTCGGGTCCGCGCTATCCTTCTCGGAATCGTCGGCGCGAGTTGGCTATGGGCGATCCTGCGCTTGATCACCTTCGCCGTATCGATGCTGATGCCGGCCGCACCCGGTGGCAAAGCCCCGTCAGTCGCCGATTTCACCAAGACGTGGGGCGTGCTGATCATCGTCGCCACGGTATTCGTGCCGCTGGCGATCGCAGCCGTGGCCAACTTGCTTGCGAAGCAACCCGGCAAAGTGCTCGCCGCGCCGGACCAGACGACCGGTGCCGGACGGACCGCGTTGAACCATCTTTATTCTGCGCTGGTCGACCCTTTGGCGGAATTATCCGGCAGGATGGGCTGGGGCGTGCTCGCAGCGGTCGGGTTCATCCTGACCTACGCGATTTGCTACAACATCTGGGCGAGCTTCGCTTACCCCTTCTACCTCGAACATCTCCATTACACGAAGGACGAAGTCGCCTTCGCTTCGAAGATATTCGGCATCATCATGACGATGGTGGGGATTAGCCTGGGCGGTTATCTGTTTGCCAAGCTTGGCCGTTTCCCGACCATTCTTCTCGGCGCGGTCCTCCCGCCGCTCGGCAACTTCCTGTACGCGGACCTCGCCGATGGCAGCCCGAATATCGACGCATTTTCGCACCTGCTCCGGCTCGATTCGCTTGCGGGCCTCTTCGGGGGCGATGAGCGGCTCATGCGGCTGCTGCTGGCAATCTGCTATGAGAACATCACGACCGGCCTCGCGCTGACCGCCTTCGTCGCTTACGTCTCGAGCATTGTCAGCAAGAAGTATGGCGCAATTCAATATGCGCTGCTGTCCTCGCTGCTGTCGTTGGTTGGAACCTTGGGGCGTGGCGCTGTCGGTGAGGCATTCGACAAATATGGTTATGCGCCGGTCTTTCGCTGGACCGCGGCGACGGCGCTGATCTCGACCGTCTTCGTGTTGCTCGAATGGGCCCGAGTCGCTGCCCAGGAACGGCGGGCGCTGGCCGCGAAAGTCCTTCCCGACACTGACGCCAAGGTGAGCGAGGCGCTCGCGAACGCGGGGCAGCCGGCGCGCTAGACTCTTTTCCTCTGAATTTGAATCAGACAGAAGACGTGAAAGACGCACCGGTGGCCAAAGCGTCCCCAGCCGCCAAAGCCATGAAATATCGTTTGATCACGTCAAACCGATACACGATCTAGAAACGCGCTCCGGACTCCTCTGAGCGCGCGAGCATCGCGAGGCACCGAACGCCGGAGCGTGGGACAGGGGGAGGGTTCGTTGGCAGCTTCTGCGCAAGCACCAGCCGGGCGAGGGGCCAAATCGTTCGCCGACGTTGCCCTTTCATACCTGAGGCCGCGTCCGCTCGGCGCGTTCCTGCTCGGAATTTCCAGCGGCTTCCCGCTGACACTGCTGATCTGGACGATGTCTTACTGGCTGTCGAAAGTCGGGATCGACAAGAAAACGATCGGTTTCGCCTTTGCCTTGGGCACGCCCTACACACTTAAGTTCCTGTGGGCGCCCCTGATCGACGGCATCTCCATCCCCCTGCTCACCCGTTTCCTCGGCCAGCGGCGCGCCTGGTTATGGACCGTGCAGGTACTGCTTGCGCTTGCCGTGATCCAGCTTGGCGCGAGCGATCCGGTCCATCACATCGAACGCTTTGCCCTGTGGGGAGCCATCGTCGCCTTCCTCTCCGCGACGCAGGACATCGTTATCGACGCTTATCGGATCGAGAGCCTGTCCGACGACGAATTGGCCCAAGGCACGGCAACCAACCAGGTTGGCTATCGCACCGGCGACCTCTTGGCTGGGGCGGGTACCATCTATCTCGCGTCCAGCGAGGGTATGCGTCTGGGCTGGGCTGCGGCCTATGCGCTCACGGCTCTACTCGTTCTGCCTGGCGCAATCGCGTCGCTGTGGCTGGGACCCGGACGACATACTGCGGTGCGCGAGCACCAGCTGGGACTTGCTCCCGCCGCCCATTTCCTCAGGCGTAACGTCGTCGGGCCGTTCGCCGATTTCCTGAGGCGCCCGGGCGCCTGGCTGATCCTCTTATTCGTGCTTACCTACAAGGTTGGCGACGCAATGGGCCAGAACATGCTCTCGCCTATGCTCGTGCACCAAGGCTTCACTGACACCCAATATATTGCGATCAACAAGTTGGTCCGTTTCTGGTGCCTGGCGATTGGCTCCCTCCTCGCGGGCGCGCTGATCGCCCGTTTCGGCATGGCCCGGCTATTGTTGGGCGCCGGGATCATCATGATCATTGCGAACCTGATGTTCGGGTCCGTCGCCTACACAGGTCATTCGGTGCCGCTGCTGACTCTTGCCGTGGCGACGGAGAATCTCTTTGGAGCCATCAGCCTGACCGTGTTCGCTACCTATTTGTCGGGCTTGTCGAACACTGCGTTCACGGCGACCCAATATGCGCTGCTGTCGAGCGTCGCGGCGGTCGCGCGCACCTTTGCGACCACTCCCTCGGGAATTATCGTCGATCATCTGGGCTTCGCCAATTTCTACGTCTTTTGCGCCGTCCTCGGGATTCCTGGCCTGGTCTTGCTTTATTTCATGCGTGAGGCGGGCTTCGTGGTCGAAACTGTACGCCAGAAGGGGGTTGAAGGCGTGCAGCCCGAAGCCGGCGAAGAACCCAAGGACGACTAGTCGGGAATTTGATCGTTCGCTGCGAGCACTGCGCCAGCGAGATAGAGGGAGCCGAAAACGAGCACTCTCACGTCCGACGTGATTGATTCGAGCGCGTCCGCAACGCTGTCGTGCGCTTGCGCGGCAAAGCCGAGGTTCGCAGCAATTTGCGACAGTTCGCCGGGCGAGAAACAGCTGTGATCGGGAATGGGCACGGTGTGGACCCGTGTCGCGACGCCGATGAACGGCTCGAGCATGCCTGCGGGGTCTTTCGTGGATAGGCTCGCAAAAATGAGATGGAGCGGCTTGTCCTCAAGGAAGTGATGCTTGGCGTAGGTTGCGATCTGGCGGGCAGCCGATGGGTTGTGGCCGCCGTCCAGCCAGACGTCGCGCGCTCCGACGAGCGGGCCGCTCGCGAGATGCTGCAGGCGCGCAGGCCAGTCGGCCCAGCCCATTGCAGCGCTCAATGCAGAGGCGGGCACGTGCAGCCGGTCCTGATGGCGCAGCATGGCGATCGCGAGGCCGGCATTCATCGCCTGGTGGCGCCCGCGAAGGCGGGGCAGTGGCAGATGAAGCTCACCTTGATGATCGCGATAGTGGAGGCGTCCCTGGCGAACGATCGCGTCCCAGCCGTCGCCGCGGGGGAGCCACGGCGCATGCACGTCATGGGCGACCTCTCCGATGCGGCTTGCGACCTGGGGCGGGTAAAGCTGGGTGATCAGCGGCACATTGGGCTTTGCAATCGCAGCTTTCTCGGCCGCGATGTCGGTCAGCCCGTGGCCCAGGAATTGCTGGTGATCGAGCGCAAGGTTGGCAATTCCGGTTACGAGCGGCCGTTCAACAATATTGGTCGCGTCGAGGCGTCCTCCCAAACCGACTTCGAGAATGCAGGCGTCGGCGGGCGTGCGAGAAAAAGCGAGGATCGCAGTCGCCGTTGCAACCTCGAAGAAGCTCGGTTCGATCGCATCGCCAGTGTCGAGGACTTCCGCAAGAAGTTCGGCCAGGGCTTCATTTTCAACCAGTCGGCCAGCGATCCGGATTCGCTCGTTGAAGCGGACGAGGTGCGGACTGGTGAATGCATGGACTGTATGGCCGCTTGCTTCGAGCGCCGCGCGAAGGAAGGCGACGGTCGAGCCCTTGCCGTTGGTGCCCGCAATGTGGAAAACCGGGGGAAGCTTGTCCTGCGGACGGCCAAGCCGCTCGAGCACTGCGGCGATGCGCTCGAGGCCAAGCCGGTCTCCGGCAGGCGAGAGCATCGACAGGCGGTCGAGCTGCGCCTGGACGCCTGGATGGGTGGATCGAGCGAAATCCATGACCCGATTAGCTCTCCCCCTTGCGGGGAGAGGGCTTGCTCATGCGGCCTCTTTCGCTTGGGGACATAGATAGGAAACGAGCAGAGCCAGCTTTTCCTTCAGGTCGCCGCGCGAGACAACCATGTCGATCATGCCGTGCTCGAGCAGATATTCCGCTCGCTGGAAGCCTTCCGGGAGCTTCTCGCGGATTGTCTGCTCGATCACTCGCTGTCCGGCGAAGCCAATGAGCGCGCCGGGCTCGGCGATCTGGACGTCGCCGAGCATTGCGTAGGAAGCCGTGACGCCGCCCGTCGTCGGGTCGGTAAGCACGACGATATAGGGCAGTCCCGCCTCCCGAAGCTCCGCAAGCGCGACGGTCGTGCGGGGCATTTGCATCAGGCTCAAAATACCCTCCTGCATGCGTGCTCCGCCGGCGGCGGTGAAGAGGATGTACGGCACCTTGTCGGCAATCGCTGCGCGGACGCCCGCCAGGAATGCAGCGCCGACAGCGATGCCCATCGAACCGCCCATGAAGGCGAAATCCTGGACACCCATGATCACTCGGTTCCCGTCGAGTCTGCCGCGGGCGTTCAGCAGGGCGTCGCGACCGCTCGTCGCCGCGCGGGCCGTCTTCAGCCGGTCGGTATAGCGCTTCGTATCCTTGAACCGCAGCGGATCCTCGCGCACCTCTGGTTCGGGAAGGAGCTCATATTGCGCAGCGTCGAACAATTGCTCGAAGCGCTTCCTGGCGCCGATGCGGTCGTGGAAATTGCAGCGCGGACAGACGTTGTAATTCTCTTCCCATTCCTTGACGAAGACCATCGTCCCGCACTTCGAGCATTTGTGCCACAAATTCTCGGCAGTCTGGCGCTTGGGCAGAAATGGAATGCCGTTGCGCACTCGGCTCAGCCAACTCATTGAAGCGGTTCACTCCTTCGGCGGGTGCGACTAGGCGCTGGCGGTGTCCAAGTCCACTCAGTGGTAGCGATCGAGCCGGACCTGTTGCGCAGAAATGGCATTGGTCGGGAGACGGACGGGGCGGCCCTCGGTCTCAATGTCGTTAGCAGCCGGCGCCGAATGAAGCTGCCGTTCTGGAGTACCTCTTCCCAGGCGGTGTCAATTCCGGCGATCGGTGGAAAGGTCAGAACCACGCCCCTTCCACCCACCGGATAATCTTCAGGGCCAGTCAGCACTCCATGCTCGTCCGGATGTTGTTCGCGGGGCTGGCCACGATCGCCCGAAACGATCCGGATCAGAGGGCTGCGGCGAGCTCCGCTGCTGCTCGCGCCGGATCGGGAGCGCCGGTGATCGGCCGGCCGATGACGAGGACGGAGGCGCCGTCCGCAAGCGCCTGCGCCGGCGTCATGACACGCTTCTGGTCGCCGACATCGGCGCCTGCCGGTCGGATTCCGGGGACGACGAAGAACCCCGTCGGCCAGGCACCGCGGGCGGCGGCAACCTCGGCTCCCGAGCAGACGATCCCATCGACACCGCTGTCTCGGGCGAGGGTGGCCAGGCGCGCGACCTGCTCGGCAGGAGAGCCGCTGACTCCGGCGTCCGCGAGATCGCCCTCGTCAAGGCTGGTCAGCACGGTGACCGCTACGACCTTGGTGCGAGCTGGCGCCGCGGCCCTGGCGGCAGCGAGCATTGCCCGGCCGCCGCCGGCGTGGACGGTGAGGATTGCAGGCTGAAGCGGCGCAAGCGCTTCGACCGCCTTGCCTACCGTATTCGGAATGTCGTGGAGCTTCACGTCCAGGAATATCGGAAGCCCGAGCGCCGAAATGCGACGGACGCCCTCAGGCCCCTGTGCAGAGAAGAATTCAAGCCCCAGCTTCACCCCACCAGCATGGTCTCTCACGGCCTGCGTGATGTGCAGTGCTCGAGCGAGGTCGGGCGTGTCGAGTGCGACGAAAATCGGCGTCAAATCACCGGCTCCGCTTCCCCGTTTGGTGCCGGTTCAGCCGGAAGCGAGGCCAGCCGATTGCGCTCCATGGCCTCGATCCGCCGCCGCATCGACCATATCCGGGCACGCAGGATCAACCAGATCGGAATGAAGCCGATCAGGAATGCAACCAGCAGCAGCACGGGCAGTTTGACGTCGGCTTGGATGTCGCCCCACAGATTCAGAGTCACGTCGGACCAGTTGCGGGTTGCGAACAGTGCAACGACTACGGCGATAAGGACCCAGAAGAGGGTCTTCAGGAAGTGCATGGTGAGCCGTTTAGGCGAGCCATGCGTTGAAGGCCAGCAGTGGCGTCTTGTCGCGCTCCAGAGTCGCTTCGTCGCAAGCGCGTTAAACCAGATGTTGAGAGCAGGCGGCCCCGAGTACAAAGCTGAATCCCAGGGTGGGGAGAGAAGAAATTTTGCAAAAAGCTCAGAAGGTTGGGCTCGCCGCGTTCGCGCTGCTGATGGGTGCGTCGCTGCTTGCGATGCGGCCGCATGAAGCGTCGGGCACCGGCAAGCCGCATGTTGCCACCGCCTATCTGAAGCTCGCGTCAGTTTCGAACGTCGCGCGTCAGGACGTCGATTATCGCTTGCTCGACGCGCGGCTCAAGGAGCTGATGGACAAGCCGGCGATGGTCGGCCTTGCCGTTGGAGTAGTCGAGAATGGTCGCATCACGTTCCTCCAGGGCTATGGCGAGACGCTGAAGGGCTCGGGCGACCCTGTCACTCCTGAAACCGTGTTCCGCTGGGCCTCCTGCTCAAAGGGCGTCGCGGCGACGATGGTCGCCAAGCTTGCCGAGCAGGGCAAGATCGACCTGAACGCGCCGGTCGCCAACTATGCGCCGGACCTCAAGCTTCCTTCAGGCAACGAATATAAGGCGACGGTCGGCGACCTGCTGTCGCATCGCCTCGGCCTCTATCGCAACGCCTATGACAATAAGCTGGAGGAAGGGCAGGACCCGAGCGTCCTGCGCGCCTCGCTTGCACAGCTCAATCCGACCTGCGCGCCCGGCACCTGCTGGTCCTATCAGAACGTTGCCTATGATGCATCCAGCGAGATGGTCAGCCGCATCACCCGAATGCCCTATGAGCAGGCGGTAAAGCGCTATCTCTTCAACCCGATTGGAATGACCAGCGGCAGCGTCTCCCTGGCGGGGCTGGAGGCGAGCAAGAGTTGGGCGAAGCCGCACACGGTCGGCAGGCGGCCGCTGCCTCTCGTCGACACCTATTATAAGGTTCCGGGAGCGGGCGGAATCAACAGTAACATCAAGGACATGGCGCTGTGGATGCTCGCTCAGATGGGCGAGATGCCCGACGTCATCGACGGCAAGACGCTCGACACCATCCACGCGCCTTATGTGGTGACCCCGACCGAGCGCGGACGTCTTAGGAAGTTCCTCGAGCGCCTCGGCACCGCCTGGTATGGCTATGGCTGGCGCAGCTATGAATATGCGGGTCACCGCATCATCGGTCACCGCGGCGGGATCAACGGCTACCGTTCGTTGATCCTGTTCGATCCCGAAAAGAAGAGCGGCGTCGTTGCTTTGTGGAACAGCAACACGAGCCAGCCGGGCGGGCTCGAGTTTGAAGTGATGGACATGATCTATCACCTGCCCTTCCGCGACTGGCTCGAGCTGAGCAAGAACCCGGCCCAATCGATCGCCGCAGCGGACAGCGAACCCGAGAATGGCGGTGGCGACCGGCCCTAACGGCTGTTCGCTTCGGCTTGCGCTTCGGCGCTACGGATTTCGCGCTTCATGGCTCGGTGCGCCATGTAGCGGAAAGCCATGCCGACGATCGATGTCAGCATTCCGAAGATAAGCGCCGGATAATACCAGGCCGGCGGGTTTTCCTTTGGCCAGGCGACTGCGCCGAGGAAGAACACGCTCGCGATCGATACGAGATAGCCGATACCCTTCCAGTCCACTCCATGCGCGGCAGGAATCGTGACGGTAACGTGACGCATCAATTGAAAAACAACCAAGCAGCGTAGTTGTTTCGTTTTGCCAACGACAAGGGCTATCGGGTCGCGACCTGCGGGGCAGTTTGTTCGCCATGAGCGGGGCGGCCGACGAAGCCGAGCTGACCATCTCGCACCTGAGCGGTGAGATAGGTCAGGTAAATCGGCACTGGGCTGGGGAGCAGCACGTTCTGCTCGGGCTCGCGCGTTGCTGCCTCGGGCTCCCGGCCCATGAGCCAGCGGCCGAGCCGTTCCGCGTCCTCTAGGCGGATGCAGCCGTGGCTGAGATCGCGATCATCCTGCGCGAAGAGATCCTTGTTCGGCGTGTCGTGGAGATAGAGGTCGGAACCATTGGGGAAGGGGAATTTGATCCGTCCCATGGAGTTGAGCGGACCCGGCAGCTGGCGTACCTTCACCGTCTCCCGACCGGTAGCGACTGCCCTCCAATCGACGTTGGCGGGGTTGAGCAGCGCTCCCGACCCATCGGCGCTGAGCACCTGGTAACCGTGCGACTTCAGATAACCCAATCCCTGGGCGAGCACGTTTCGTGCAATCAAAGATCGCACCATGTCGGCCGACACGTGCCAGTAGGGATTGAGAGTCGCATAATAGATCGCGCTTGCAAGCATTGGCGTCTGGGTGGAGGGATCGTCCCGCCCCACGATCACCTTCATTGAATCGACGATGCGGCCGTCCTCGATCATGTAAAGCCGCGCCCCGCCCGTATCGACCATGACGTAGCGGCCCTGCGGCGGGATATCGCGAGCCCGCTCGAGACTGGCGATCACTCGGCTGTCGAGCTGACCGCCGTTGGTCTGCATCGCCTGCCAAGCGGCGTCGCGAAGCTGCGCATAAAGCGGGTTCACCGACGATGTGCTGCGAATGTAGGAAATGAGCGAAGGCGCCGCAGCTGCCCGGGCGAGGATCGTTGCCGGAGGATCCCGGCGCGGCGCGACCCACGGATCGGCGTAGGTCATTCCGGGCGGGGGCGTCTGCAACGCCTGGACATATTGCACCCAAGCCGTCGAAAGCAGCTGGTCGGCAGCAGCGAGTGCGCCGGGATTGCCTGTCTGCGCCGAGAGGAGAAGGGCCTGGGCTTGGGCGGCGATCGCCGGGCCGCCGGAGAAGCCGTCGAGGGGAGCGCGTTGAAGGATGCCGACCAGCTCCTGGGCAGCCGGGCTGCCGGCGCCCGTCTTGAGCCATAGGGGAGCGCCGCCGCGTGCTGCGTAGAAGTCGTTCACCGCCTGGGCCGCAGCGAGGCCGGCAGCGGCTGGGGTCTCGGCGACCGCCCCTGTCGTGGGCGCAAGAACAACCGTCAGCGCCGCGCAGGCGGCACCGGCCAGAATCCGTATTTTCACGGTCGAAACCTTTGTTGATCAGACTGTTATCGGCAAAACGCTGGAGCGACTTCGAGGTTCAAATTAACACTGGTACAGGGGCCGCGCCGTTGCCCTGGCGCGGCCCTCGGCCGATTACGCGCCGATATAAACGGGCGTTCCAATGGTCGTCAGCGAATAGAGCTTTTTGGCGAAGGCCAGCGGCAGTCGAATGCAGCCGTGCGAGGCCGGATAGCCCGGATTGTAGCCGCCATGGAGCGCGATTCCATATTGGTCGATGCGCTGCATCCAGGGCATGGGTGCATTGTCGTATTTCTTCGAGCGATAGAACGGCTTCTTGTCGAGTATCGAGAAGATTCCCGTCGGACTGGGCTTGTCGAACCGACCGGTGGAAATCGTCGCTACCGCGATCAGTGTGTCGCCGCGATAGAGATAGGCAAGCTGATCACCGAGGCCGATCACCACCCGTTCGGGGCCGGCGTTGTCGGGCACGTTGCGCCAAAGATACTGGCCCGGCTTGAGGTGCTTGAAACCGAAAGCCTCGACCATGTCGAACGACGCCTGCATCGCAGCATCGCCTGCCTGCATCTTCGCTTCGTACGTTTCCAGCGCAAGCGCCGGCGTCAGTGCGGAGGTCGCAAGGACGCACGATCCCGCCAGCGCGAGCACAAGGGCTATGCGCTTCATTTCACACCTGAAATCCAATATTGACTCTTGCGCCGAAAATGCGCGGCGGCCGAGTCGGGTTCCTCGAGCGGGTACTGACGCATCGCTTCGAGAACGAGCGAGAAGCCGCAGTTCATCCATTGTCGCCGGGCTGCGCTATCGACGCGGCCGGCAGCGCCGCCTGCGGGCCTCGCGCGTTCAGAGGGCGAGGAGATATTCATGACGGCCGTCAAACACCCGAAAGGCAAAAAGCGCGTTCCCCGACGATCTCGACCACAATCCGGGCATCGGACAGTCGGAGGGGAGTTTTGCAACCGGCATTCCGCCAATAGGTTCGAAGGCGATGTCGACAATGATACAACGGCGAGCGATGGCTTGCCCGAAGACGAGTCGGCGCGGACGAACGCCTGAAATTATTCGAGACCCAACGCCTTACGGTAGGCTGGGTCGAGCAGATCCTGCTCTTCTGCATGCTTCTTGATGTAGGCGGCGAAAAAGGGGCAGATGGGGATGACTTGGAGCCCGCGCTCGCGCGCTGAAGCGAGCGCGAAACGGATTAGCGACGAGCCGATGCCCTGGCCTTCGTGCGCGGTGGGTACCTCGGTATGAGTGAAGACGATCTTCCCATGGAGCAGATTATATTGCGCGATTGCGAAGCTGCCGTCGCCGAGGTCGGCTTCGAAGCGATGCTTTTCGAGATTATCGACGATTGCGTATGATGCTGCCGGCTCCGCCATGGATTGGCGGTAGCCGAAGTGCGGATCGTTAGCGACTTATTAGGGCCGCGGGTCCACGCTTGCAGCCGATACGCGTACGGATGATCAATGGTTGACGCCCCCTCAGTCACGACCTTCGTTGTTGGAGACCGGCTGCCCTGGCAGGACAACTCGTCAGTGCCGGACGAGAAAGGGCCGTTTGACTCCGCCGCCATCTATCATTCGGGAATCCGGCAGAATTGCGAAATTCGCAAGATCTCCGCGCTGGGAGCGATGGTCGCAAGCGACTTAAATCCGGCGCTTGGCGATCGCGTCGCAATCGAGCTTGCAACGGGGCAAAGGCCGTCGGGCAAGATCGCCTGGGCCAGGCGCGGCCAACTCGGCGTTCGGTTCGAAGATTCTGTCGATGTCGTCGCACTGCTCAATCGCAAGCTGGTCAGCCAGACACCTGAACGACGGACAATGCCGCGGATCGAGGTTCGTTGTATCGCGCATCTCAGATGCGGCGGCCGATTCTGGCCCGCAATGCTGCGCAACATCTCAAGCGGCGGCCTGCAGGTCGAAGGCGAGGAACTGCCGGCTATTGGCACTTTCGTTTCGGTGTTCGTCGAAGGGCTGAACATCCCTGCCGGCGAGATCGTCTGGAAGGGCGGCAATTTGGGCGGTGTGGAGCTGTTCGAGGAGCTGAGCTGGACCTCGATCATACCCTGGGTCAGAAACGCGGTTCGCAAGACAGCGCAGTAGAGTGCGAGGTTCAGCTCGCGCTGACGAACGTGTCGAGCACTTTCTTTCGGCCGGCGTGCTCGAAGTCGATTTCGAGCTTGTTGCCCTCGATTCCGGCAATGGTCCCGTAGCCGAACTTATCGTGGAATACGCGTTGGCCGAGCGAGAGGTCGGTTCGGCCCTGATTTCCGAGGCTGACTGCAGGGGCGGTGACTTCTGCAGGAGGACGGACGTAGGAATCTTGAAGTCCCCGCTCTCCAACTACTCTCCGCTGAAGTGACGGGAGGCTTTGGCGGGCGGCGCGTTGCCAGCCGGGCCCACGCGACGGCCGGGCGACATGGGCGAAGGGGTCGGAGCGTTCGCTCCATTGCGCGCGCCAGAGACTTTCGCCGCCGGTCATGGTGGTTTGCTGTTCAATGTCGGCCTCCGGCAGCTCGGCCAGGAAACGCGAGGGAATCGAGCTCGTCCATTGTCCGTAAATGCGGCGGTTGGCCGCATGTAGGATCGTGCAGCGACGGCGAGCGCGGGTGATCGCGACATAAGCGAGGCGACGCTCTTCCTCGAGGCTGGCGAGACCGCCTTCGTCGAGCGAACGTTGCGAGGGAAATACGCCCTCTTCCCAGCCAGGGAGATAGAGGATGTCGAATTCAAGGCCCTTGGCGGCGTGGATGGTCATGATCGTGATTCGTTCGCCGAGCTTGGTTTCGTCATTGTCCATGACGAGGCTGACGTGCTCGAGGAAAGCCTGAAGCGATTCATACTCCTCCATCGCGCGCGTCAGCTCGGTGAGATTTTCGAGGCGGCCAGCGCTCTCAGCTGAGCGGTCGGCCTGGAGCATCGCGGTGTAGCCGGATTCCTCGAGAATGATCCGAGCTAGCTCGGGGTGGGCCAGCCCGCCTCTGGATGGAGCTCCGCTGTGCGGCTGGTCCTCCCCTGACAATGCCGATGACTGGAGCATGCCCCTCCAGCGAGCCAGATCGGCGACAAAGTTGGCTAGGCTCCTGCGTGCCTGAGCCGTGAGCTCGTCGCTGTCGAGCAGAGTCGCGGCGGCAAGGAGCAATGGCTGTTGGGTGGCCCGCGAATGGCGGTGGATGGTTGCGACCGCTTTGTCGCCGAGGCCGCGCTTGGGCGTGTTGACGATGCGCTCAAACGCAAGGTCGTCGGCTGGCTGAATTACGAGGCGGAGATAGGCAATTGCATCCCTGATTTCTGCGCGCTCGTAGAAGCGGAATCCGCCAATGATCTGGTACGGCAGCCCGATGGCGATGAAGCGCTCTTCGAACTCGCGGGTCTGGAACTGGGCGCGGACGAGAATAGCGAATTCGTCGAGCGAGCCGCCGCCGCGCATGTGGGATTCGGCTTCTTCGCCGATTCGACGCGCTTCTTCCGGGCCGTCCCAGACGCCGATGACGCGAACCTTCTCGCCCTCGCCGGCATCCGTCCAGAGCGTTTTGCCGAGGCGGCCGGCATTGTGCGCGATAAGTGCGTCGGCGGCAGAAAGGATGTGGCTCGTCGAGCGATAATTCTGCTCCAGCCGGACGATCTTCGCTCCGGGGAAATCCTTCTCGAAGCGAAGGATGTTGGCGACCTCAGCACCGCGCCAGGAATAGATCGACTGATCGTCGTCGCCAACGCAGCACAAATTGCGGCGCGGTTCGGCGAGCAGTTTGAGCCATTCGTATTGGCTTTGATTGGTGTCCTGATATTCGTCGACCAACATGTAGCGGAAGCGATCGCGATAGCCTTCCAGAACGTCCGGGTGTCGACGAAAGATCACCAGCATGTGGAGCAGCAGATCGCCGAAGTCGCACGCATTCAGCGTTTTGAGGCGCTCCTGATATTGTGCGTAGAGCTCGGCCCCGCGACCTGCGCCAAAGGCTTCTGACTCTCCGGCGTCGATCTGGACCGGAGTCCAGCCCCGGTTCTTCCAGCGGTCGATGAGGCCGGCGAGCTGGCGCGCCGGCCAACGCTTCTCGTCGAGACTGGACGCCTGGATCAACTGCTTGAGGACGCGAAGTTGATCGTCGGTGTCGAGAATGGTGAAGTTCGAATGAAGTCCGACGAGCTCGGCGTGCACGCGGAGCATTTTCGCGGCCACGGAATGGAAGGTGCCAAGCCACGGCATGCCTTCAAGCGCGCCGCCGGAGAGCGCACCGACACGCTCGCGCATTTCGCGCGCGGCTTTGTTGGTGAACGTGACGGCGAGGATCTGGCTCGGCCAGGCTTTGCGTGTTGCAATCAGGTGAGCGAGGCGGGCGGTGAGCGCTGCGGTCTTCCCTGTGCCGGCGCCGGCGAGGACGAGTACTGGCCCCTCGGTAGTCAGCACGGCCTCCCGCTGCGGCGGATTGAGGCCCTGCAGATAGGCGGGCTCGGTGGTCGGCGCAGATGATACAGGCACTTGCACGAGGTAGGCCGGGGGGAACGGAACGGCAACTCGGCGGTCGCAATTTGCGATTTATGACAAGGTTCCTACGGTTGCCACCGATATCCCCACTATCCACAGGCTTGGACCCAAATTTTTCGCTTCCGCGACTCGGACGAGGGGTGCATGGTGCTCAGGTGATCGGGACGGCGGTCCCGGCCTCCCCAAGAGCCGGCAACGGCACGAGGGCGCGGCAGGTGACCAAAGGTCCGATCTCCGCCGGCAGGCAATGAGAAGAGCTTTCGGGTTCTTGTCGGGGCCAGCCGGGAAGAGGCGCCGGAAGAGAGATCTTCCTGTCGTGCGACGCGGCTCCCGGGGTTCTTCGGAATCATGGTGAGCGAAGCGGGACACGATAGAGGATTTCCCAAGAAGGGCCGCAGAACATCGGACGGTTTTGCTGGAAACTGGGATCTTCGGATTTAGGTTTCATGGGCAGGCCGGACGGACCGAAAGACCAGCGAGCCTTCGGGCCACGTAGTCAGGTAGGTTGGTCGGGCTCCTCGCAAGAGGGAGCGGTCTGATAGGAAGCGACGCCTGAGCTGGTGAGCCAGGATCGAGAGCGGGTAGATAGGCTGCAAGGCTCTATCAACCAGGTTACGAACACCGGCAGATCCTTCGCTCGGCGCAGTGGGGGCTGGCAGCAATGCCGGCCCCCATTTCTTATGTGCAAGCCATGGCGCTGGCCGTTGGAGGGGGAAGTCCTCTGCGGGCCGGCCGAACCGAACCGACGATCGTTCAATGCCGCGCGCTCCTCTGCCGTCGATCCGCATTCACGAAAGTGCGCGGACCCGTCTTCATCTCGACGTCGCTTGCTCGCACCGGCTCGTCGTGGCGGCGAGGGTCCGGGAGAGCGCATGGGGGGCGGGTGGACACCAAAGAAGCAGTCGCGCGTTAGGGGCGACAGGTGACGGCGGTTCTTCCGTCGTCGGACAGCGGTGGCAATCGGGCTGCCGGAGCGGGACAGGTGATGGAGTGAATAGTGTTCCGCGCACTTGCAACCTTAGCTTTGGTCTCCACTTCCGCTCATCCGTCTGCAACATTGACCTCGAGCGTGCCCTGGTGGGAACGTGTGACAGTCACGGTCAGCGACGACGGTAAGACCCAGTCCTGTCGCTACGAATCGAGCCTCAAGCCGCAGGCGCCGCATGACTGCGACGTCGTCGAAAGCGAGGCTTCGGCGGCGACAAGCAGAGACGCCGCTGGCGCCAAGGACCAATATACGAGAATCACGTTCGAGCGTCGTTTCAGCCCGGGCACCAGACCCAACATGGATGCTCTGCAGCCGGGCGAGGTCCTGCTGGGCGGGCAGACACTTGCGCTCGCGATCGATCCGAGAGGCGCGGTCAAAGATTGCAAGGTCGTGCAACGATCAGGGTCGATGCCGCCGCAATATGGTTGCAACGAGGCGGCAACGGAGCGGTTCGAGGCGAGCGCCGCCAGGCCGGCGCATACCGCGTCTGCGACCCGTGAAGGCTATATGACGGTGCTGGTCTACGGTCACAGCGAACATGTTGTCTAAGCGGCAATCTTCCGCGCAAGGTCCGTTTACCGCCTTCGGTCCCTAATCCCCGATAGGCTCAGCGCGGGTCGTCAGCTGACGATGATCCGATCACTCATTCCGAGCTGCTCATGGAAGAAATGGCTGCAGTGCGCACCGTAGGATCCGGCGCGCGGGATTAGCCGGACGCTCTTGCTCTCACCCCCGCGAAGATCGACCATTCCTCCCATGACATCGCCCGAAATTATGCGCGAATTTGCAAAGAAGGTTCGCGCTACGAAGTCGTGGCTGCTGCCGGATCGGTTGGTGAAGGTCAAAGTCACCGGCACTCCGGCGCGGAGGTAAATCGGCCGCGGCGCGAAGCCGAAGCTCCAGACGAGAATCGTCTGGCCGGCCGGTTGAGCGGGAACGGCAGCGCTGAACGCCAGTGGCAAGAGAGCGAGCGCCGCTAGGCGGAATTTGATCATGAGGACCTCCTGATCCCCTGTAGTTGCCCCGCAATTGCAAACGGTTCACTTGACGATGCGCTCCGGGAGAACCGAATAGGTGCGGTACTTATGGACAGCATGTGCCGAGTAGGTTCGAATCACACAGCAAGAGCGTGAACTGGGCGAAGGCTCGGTTCCGCCTGGTCGGGGGAAGGAGAGCTACACTCCTTCAGGCAATTCCCCTCCTCCGGAGAAAGGCTCGAGAAAGCGGTCGAGCCGCGGGGGCTTCCATCCGGAGGTGGCCACAAATCCGCGATTGACGAATGCCGGCTTGCCGTAGGCAAGCGATCTTCCGTCGGGCCCGTCGACCAGTCCGCCCGCAGCGATCAGCACTGCATGTCCCGCCGCGGTGTCCCACTCGCTGGTCGGGGAAGCACGCGGATAAATGTCCGCCCGGCCTTCCGCCACCATGCAGAATTTGAGTGACGAACCGACGGCGACATAGCCGCAGGAACCCACTGCCTCCTTCAGATAATCTAGTGTCGTCTGATTGAGGTGCGACTTGGATGCTACTGCGGTTAACGGTTCTGCGCGCTGTCGCGTTCGGATTTCGCTTCGGCCCTGACCGTCATCGAGCCAGGCGCCAATGTCGACGTGGCCGCAGTGCAGCCGACCCGTCGCCGGTGCGAAGACTACGCCCAGCGTCGGTGTTCCATGCTCGATCAAGCCGATGTTGACCGTATAGTCATCGCCGCCCCGAACGAACTCCTTCGTCCCGTCAAGCGGATCAACCAGGAAGAAGGTTTGGTCATGCGCGGGGATCCGACCCGCTGCTACCTCCTCTTCAGCGATGACGGGAATATCCGGCGCGGCACGAGCCAGCGCCGCAAGGATGATCAGCTCTGCGGCCCGGTCAGCCTGCGTTACGGGCGATGCGTCCCTCTTTTTTTCCACTTCGAAGCCACGTCGCACAATTTCGAGAATGGCTTCACCCGCTTCGCGCGCCGCCTCGGCAATCTCGTCGAGGAGACGGCGATAATCGGTCATCAGCGCGGCGCCATCCGGATGGCGCCGTCAAGCCGCACTGCAGCTGCATTCATATAGGGATTCTCAATCATGAAGCAGGCGAGCTGCGCATATTCTTCGGCATGGCCGAGCCGCTTTGGAAAAGGGACCTGCGCGCCGAGCGCATCCTGAACATTGGCAGGCATCATCGCGACCATCGGAGTCTTGAAAACGCCCGGGAGGATCGTGTTCACGCGGATTCCGTCATTCATCAGGTCGCGCGCGATCGGAAGCGCCATTGCCAACACTCCGCCCTTCGAAGCCGAGTAAGCGGCCTGGCCGATCTGGCCGTCTTCGGCAGCGACCGATGCGGTGTTGATGATCACGCCCCTCTCCCGGTCCGTCCCGAGCGGCTCGAGATCGACCATTGCGAAGGCCGCATTGGCGATGCAGCGGAAAGTCCCAATCAGATTGATCTGAACGGCCAGCTCGAACTGCTGCATCGGGTAGAATTTAGCGGCCTTGGTCTCTTTGTCGCGACCGACGGTTTTCGCCGCATTCGCGACCCCAGCGCAATTGACGAGGATCCGTTCCGGCCCGTGCGCAGCACGCGCTCTTTCGAACGCTGCCCTGACCTTTTCGTCGGAGGTCACGTCGACCGCGCAGAAGATTCCGCCGATCTCGCCTGCGACTTTCTCGCCACGCTCGGCATCTCGGTCGAAGACTGCAACCTTGGCCCCGCGGCGGGCGAGCTCGCGCGCGGTCGCTTCGCCCAGTCCCGATGCTGCGCCAGTCACGATCGCGGCCACTCCGTTGACGTCCATTGACCATCCCCTGCTTCGAAATGCGACGCTCGCCTATCCGCTCGACTGCCAGCATGACAAGACTGGCTTGGGTTCATCGCCAATGCATGTTGGATCGCGCACAAAAGATTCATAAATCTTCGCAACAGGGATTTAGCCCAGGGGGAGTTTTGATGCGGCTGAAGCTGCAAAGCATCGGACTGATCGGTACTGCGGTGGTTGGGCTCGCCGCCGCAACTGTCGCTTCGGCGCAGGTTGGCGTGCCGCCGTCGCCGCCGGCAGTCGAGAACTCGGTTCCAGATGACGTGGCGGCCTTTTACAGGGCATATACGGTCCCGCGCATATGGTTTCGCGGCGGCGTCGATAGTCCGGCGGTCAGCCAGCTGATTGCAATCCTTCAGCGAGCACCGTTCGACGGCTTCGCCGACGGACCGCGGGTCGCAAGCGAGGTCCAAGCAGCGCAGGCCGAGGCACGAACCGGTGCACCCGATGCCGTTGCTGCCGCCGAGCGGACCCTGTCGGGCGCCTGGGTCCGTTACGTTCAGGCGCTGAAGCGGCCGACCCCCGGAATGATCTACGCCTATCCGGTGCTCAAGCCGCACGGGACGCAAGCCGAGACGATCTTGCTCTCGGCCGCCTCGGCTCCATCGCTCGAGACCTATCTCACCAGCACGGCCAATGTGAATCCGATCTATGCGCAGCTGCGGGACACTGCCTGGGTCGAAGCCCAGGCGAACGGCAATTCCGCCCCCGATCCGCGGCTGCTCGCCAATCTTGATCGCGTGCGTTCGCTTCCTGCTACGGGACGCTTTCTACTGGTCGATGCCGGCTCGTCGATGCTGACCCTCTATCAAAATGGTCAGCAAATCGACTCAATGAAAGTCATTACCGGCACCAGCGAGCTTCCGACGCCGTTGATTGCAAGCGTGATGTACTACATTACCTACAATCCCTACTGGCATGCCCCTGATCATCTGGTTCGCAAGACCATTGCTCCGAATGTCCTGAAGCTCGGCCTCAGCTATTTTCGATCGCACGGCTATGACGTGATCGACGAATGGAGCGAAAACCCCCGGGTCATCGATCCCAAGACGATCGATTGGAAAGCCGCTGCAGCAGGCACGCTTCATCTCAAAATTCGCCAGGCGCCGGGACCTCTGAATTCAATGGGCATTCTCAAATT
Organism: uncultured Sphingomonas sp.; assembly: GCA_966424035.1. Classification (GTDB taxonomy): domain Bacteria; phylum Pseudomonadota; class Alphaproteobacteria; order Sphingomonadales; family Sphingomonadaceae; genus Sphingomicrobium. Next base: position 36,901 of record CBJLMA010000012.1, read on the forward strand.
CCCGTTCCCCAATAGTGAGGACATTTACCTCCACGACACACCCGATCATGCGAAATTCGCCTTGGCGAACAGGAACTTGAGCAACGGCTGCGTGCGGGTGGAAGATGCGAAGCGCCTTGGTCGATGGCTGCTAGGAAGCGACCCTGTGTCGCCAGGAACCGACGCGGAAATTCGGGTCCAACTTCCGCAAGGCACGCCGATCTACCTTACCTACATCACGGCTCAGGTGCGTGACGGAAAGCTGAGCTACCTGCCCGACGTCTACGGCTGGGATAAATCACCGCCAACGCAGATCGCCTCGAGCAACTGATCGACCTTCGCCGATCCAGCCTGGATTCGGTGACCGACCGCACAAAAGAAAACCGGCCCGGACAAATTGTCCGGACCGGTATTTCTTTGCCGTTGCGGCCGCTTATCCGCGCTCGGGCGCCGGTGGCGGCGGCGGAGGCGGAGGCGGCGGAGCCGGGCAGGCCGCCGTCGCCGGAATCACCGAGCCATCCGGGCAGGTCTGCGTCGCCGGAGGCGGAGGCGGAGGCGGCGGAGGAGGCGGTGGGGGCGGCGGAGGCGGCGGAGGCGAATAGAAGTTGTAGATGACGCTCGCCAGCAGGCTGTTGGTTGCCAGCTTTCCGCTGAAAGTGAACGGGCTGCTATTGAACGTGCCATTGTACTTCAGGCCGCGGGCCTCAAAGTGACGATACTTCAGACCAACGTCGATATTGGGGCTGACGGCGTAGCGGACACCAGCGATCGCCTGCATCGCGAAGTGCGAGTTGCGATCACTGAACGAGTGAGCTCCGGGAGTGCCGGTCGCAGCACTCAGCTTGACATCGGCGATGCCGACGCCGCCGCCGATATAGCCGCTCAATGCATCGTCATTACCGAAGTCCAGCAATCCGTTGACCATGGCTGAAAGGACATTCAGCTTGCCGCCGCTGAGCATCCCGGAAGTGGTCGGTGCTATTGCCGCAGCCGGAGCGGGAACATTGATGCTGTCGACGCTGGCGTGCTTGTAGCCAAGCTCACCTTCGAGACGGAAGAAGCCGAAGTCATATCCGGCGATCGCATCAACATCCAGGCCCGTGCCGAAGTTGACCCGATAGGCATCGGAGAACGTCCTCGTGGCGTCGGTATAGCGGAGGTGCATGTCCTCCACGAACATCCCGCCGCCCTCGAGGCCCGCATAAAATGAATGATCCCGAGCGACGGCCGGAGTGGCCATGGCCGTCGATGCGAGCGCCACCGCAATGGCCAGCTTGCGCATAAAAGTCCCCTTTCAACGTGCGTTCTAAAGTTTGAACCGCGGGAACACATTATGAGAGCGCCGGTTGCCGCGCAAGTTTGCGTTTCCGTTGCGCTGTTGCCGAAAAGCCGCAGTTGAACCGCATAGGCTAAGAAAAAATGGCGGCAATCCGCCCTTGTTATGTGTCCATCGGCCGATACTTGCGAAGCACTGTAGGCATCAGGGCGACGGCCCCTTACGCGCGGATGGCGACTAACGCGCCTCGCGCCGCGGATGGAAATTGCTGTCGCTCTCGCTCGCCGGCTGGGGAACGGGGGCGTGGGGCGGGTTGCGGCCTCGCCGCTAGCGTGGCACGGACAGCAGCGCAGCTGATGAACTCAGGATCGGGCGGTTAGCTCAGCTGGTAGAGCATCTCGTTTACACCGAGAGGGTCGGCGGTTCGAGCCCGTCACCGCCCACCAACAACATTAGGCGCGAGGCTTCGGCTCAGGAATGAGCCACATTGGGGGCTAGCCTCGCGCCTTGCTGATTCTCACCCGCTAAATCGCGACATTGCCGCTCCATCACTGCTGCTCTAGAGCGACGGCAGGATCGAGGTGGCGGCCAATATGTTCGCGTGGTTTCAGAGGCTGTTGCCTCAGCGGGGCGATTTCTTCTCTCTGTTCGAGGCCCATGCGGCAACGCTGGTCGGCGCCGCCGAAGCGCTGCAGCGCCTTGCCGATGATGGTTCGTCGACGCAGGACGTGCTTCGCACGATCCAGGATCGCGAGCATGAGGCCGATGACCTTATCCGACAGGTGCTGACGGAGGTTCGCAAAACCTTCCTCACGCCCTTTGACCGGGGTGCGATTACATCACTGATCGGGGCAATGGACGACGCCATCGACGAAATGCTTGCTGCCGCGCGAGCCATCGATCTCTACGAGCTCCGGGAATTGCGCCCCGAAATGAAGGAGATTGTCGGGCTGATTTCTCAGGCTGCAGCAGTGACTGCCGAAGCGGTTCCGCTTTTGCGCAACATCAGCGCGAACGGCACCACGCTACACCGCCTGACCGGGAAGCTAGTCGGGCTCGAGGGTGCCGCGGACGACATCCACGCATCAGGCCTGAAGAGAGCCTTCCAGGCGGCCCGGAAAGACCCGCTTCAATTTGCGGTTGCCCGGGAAGTGTTCAGAAATCTCGAGCGTGTGACTGATGCATTCGAGGACGTCGCCAACGAAATCGACGGCATCGTCATCGATCACGCCTAGATGTACCAGCTCGCGCTACCGCTGCTCGTCGGATTGATCGTCGTTGCGCTCGCGTTCGATTTCCTCAACGGTCTCCATGATGCAGCGAACTCGATTGCGACAGTCGTTGGAACGCGGCTGATCAGCCCGGTTTGGGCCGTTGGCTTCGCCGCCTTCTTCAACTTCGCTGCTTATTTCCTAGCCCTCCAATGGCCGCAGTTGCACAAAGTGGCCGACACCATCGGCAAGGGCCTGATCGACAAGGATCTGGTGACGCCCGCGGTGGTGTTCGGTGCGCTCATCGGCGCAATGTTCTGGAACGTCGTCACCTGGGTAAAGGGGATTCCATCCTCGTCCAGCCATGCTCTCGTCGGAGGCATCATAGGGGCCGGACTCGCGCACGCCGGCGTTGGCAGCATTGAGTGGAACGGGCTCAATAAGACCCTCATCGCAATCGTTCTGTCGCCCTTGCTCGGCCTGATCCTCACCATGGCCATCATGCTTGCGACGAGTTGGCTCGGCCGCCGGGCGAGCGCGAGTGGGGCCGAACGGGGCTTTCGCGGGCTGCATCTAATCTCAGCGGGCGCCTATTCGCTCGGCCACGGACTGAACGACGCCCAGAAAACCATGGGTGTGATCACCGTATTGCTCTACTCGACAGGGTATCTCCACGGCGAGTTTCACGTGCCGGGATGGGTTGCGCTCAGCTGCTACGTGGCAATGGGACTGGGCACTCTGACCGGTGGATGGCGCATCATCGAAACGATGGGCACGCGCATCACCAAGCTCAATCAGCACCAGGGCTTTTCTGCGTCGGCTGGGGGATCGGTGATGCTTTTCGTAGCTTCCTATCTCGGCATTCCGGTTTCCACGACCCACACAATCACTGGCTGCGTAATCGGCGCGGGCGCCGCTCGTCGGGCTTCTGCCGTCCGTTGGGGTGTAGCGGGCGACGTCGCGATCGCCTGGATCATAACAATCCCGGCTTCGGCCACAGTCGCTGCGCTATTCTACTGGCTGATCAGCGGCTTTTATCTGCGCGTGATTATCGGTGTCGCGATTATCGCTTTCGTGACCTATTCGGCGGCGGCCTGGAAAATCCAGTCCTAGACCCGACCGGCTCCGCTCGAGAGCTGTCCCGGTCCGGCACAGTAGCCTCAGCCCCTCTGTCGTCGCCAATTGGCCGGCCGCTATGGGGCCGCTTCCGAAATGCAACTTTCGCAAAAACAGCAGGGGCTTTGAGATGCTGCGTAAGATTATCACTGCCGCGGGGCTCTCCGTAGCGATCGCCACCGCAACGCCAGCGATGGCAGCGATCACGATCAATCCCGACGGCAGCGCAAGCATTTCCAGTGGCACCAACGTCGGAGACAGTTTCAGCGTCAATTTCGATGGAAGCGAGAACGGCAGCGTCATTCCGGGCCTGAGCTCCTCATTGACCCTGACGTTCGCCGGAATCTCTGGAAACAGCTATGTTTTCAATTATCTGCTCGCCAACACGTCCAGCAGTCCGACGACCTCGTCGGCGGTGACCGCCTTCGGTTTCAATGTCGATCCCAACACGCTTCTCGCGAGCTCAAGCGTAACGGGCGCATTCGACATCGTATCGTCCGGCCAGGTCTCGCAGGGCTATAACCTCGAAATGTGCTTCAAGAACGGCGATAACAACAATTGTTCCGGAAGCCCCGGAAATCAGGGCGTGAACATGGGGGATTCAGGTTCGGGGACGATTACGCTGGGCTTCTCGTCGCTCCCGGATTCAATAACCTTGAGCGACTATCTCGTACGCTATCAGGCGGTGAACGGCAGCGGTTCCGCCGTTGGAACACCCGTCGCGGCGGTGCCCGAGCCTTCGACCTGGGGCATGATGCTGCTTGGCTTTGGTGCGATCGGGGTCTCGATGCGGCGCAGGCGCAGGGCGGCGCCGCTGGCACAGATCGCGTAACCCGGGCCGCGGCAGGCGCCCAAAGATTGGGCCACCCTCGCGGGTGGCCCAAGGTGCATCAACAGCGATCGGTTAGCGCTGCTGACTGCGATGCGTCCGGTTGGACTGTTGCTGCTTGCGGCTATCGGTACCACTACCGTGCGGACGTTCGTCCCGATTGATGTTCTGAGACTGCTGCCGCTGAAGTCCGCGGTTCACATCGCCCTGCTGGCGACTGCTGCTGCTCTTGCGATCACGCATGGTTCAACTCCTTCGCCCGCAATCACTGGCGGGCCCAAAAGGAACGGTTCGGCGTGCCCGCTGTTTCAAAAAAAAGGGCGGTTTGCCTCTGATCAGCGGCAAGCCGAGCCGCAACTCGGCGGAGCAGATTTGTGACCTATTGCCTCGGGATGCTGCTCGAATCCGGGCTCGTGCTGATGGCGGACACGCGCACCAATGCGGGGATCGACGATTTCTCCACCTTCCGGAAGCTCCACACGCTCGCGGACGGTCCGGAGCGGCAGATCTATGCCGCGACAGCAGGCAGTTTGTCCCTGAGCCAGTCAGTCATCGGCCTTCTACAAGAGGAGGAGCTCGCGGGCGGGCATGGTCATTGCATCAGCGAGGCGCCGACGATGTTCAGCGTCGCACAGCTCGTCGGCGAAGCTGTCGCAAAGGTCGGCGCGACCACCGGTGCAGCGCTTGCCCGTGAGCATATCGACAATTCGCTCGAGCTGCTGGTCGGAGGCTATGTCGGTGATCGCCCGCTGAAGCTCTATCTCGTCTACACAATCGGCAATTTCATCGAATGCACGTCGGAGGTGCCGTTCCTGCAGATCGGTGAGACGAAATATGGACGGCCGATTCTCGATCGAGCGCTGACTTACCGCACCTCCTTGTCGGAAGCAGTCAAAATCGGCTTCCTGTCGTTCGACAGCACGATGGAGTCCAACCTCGGCGTTGCCCATCCGATCGACGTGCTGGTGCTTCCGTCGGACCGGGAGAGGACTGCAGTGAAGCGACGGGTTGAAGAGGACGATATTTATTTCAGGGAGATCACCCGCTCGTGGGGGAAAATGCTCAACGAGGGTGTATCCAAGCTACCCGAGCCGCCGTGGCTGACATCTGAAGGTTTGTAGCTGGGCCTATGGATAGGTTCCGAAAGCCTGGATGTACAAAGTTCTCCAATCAGGATGATTGAACGCCGGCGGCGCGTTGGTGCTCGCTGCACTCGCGAACACATCTACGCCTGAGAACCAGCGTGTTTCGGCATCCGGGTCGCTGAGGGCCAAGCGCAAGCAATCGTTCAATTCGCGGTAGCGGTGCGCGAGCCCCGCCCGGATCAGCGCGCCTTCGAGCGCGATGCTGTAGCCCTGTCGGAGCCCAGTCCAAGCGATGGGAACGGGAATCCCTTCACCGCTCAGCAATCGGTAGGCGCGCATGCAGACCTCTGCATCGGTCGACACCGCCGTCCGGCAGGCAATCGGCCGACCCGAGTAGTTGCTGCAAGCGTCGTTCTCGAGGAGCGGGCAGGATATGCGCGCCGCGCCCCGCGCTTCAAAGCTCAGTCCGCTCGTTTGAGCGCAGGCCCGTTCTACGGTCTCGATGCTCCAGGCTTTCAGTGCAGGATCCATTGCAGCGACTGCATAGAAGACTTCCGGCGGACTGGCCTCGACCCAGACCGTGCAGCAGTGCGCGCAGCCTCGCGCGCAGGCGATCCGTGTCTCCGAAATGTGCTTCGCGCCGCCACTAAGATTGGAATAGACGAACTCCATCAGCGGACGGACCGATCGCTTGCGGATGCTGAGCTCCGCGCGGTCGTGAAGCACGCGCATTAGTGCCGCGAGGTCGCGGCCGTCGCGCCGGCGAACATCGACGCCGCAAGCGATGCGTTTCTCGCTTTCCTTCAGCTGATGACGCCGTTCGGCCCGGCTCATGAAGGTTCGCCTAGAGCACCCGGACGAGCCTGGAGGCGACTGCAAGCCAAGGTGGATTGGCGACCACATGCTGCCGGCCGCCCGAATCCAGCGGGAGGATCTGCAGCTTTTCCTCGTCGCGGTTGATCAGTCGTCCGAAGAGGAAGCGGCCGGCCGGACGCGGGATGAGAACGTCGCGATTCAGCGCCCGCGCATAATCGCCGGGCTCCAGCGTGTCGCACCATAATTCATCGCCGACGCGATATTCTCCAATGCTCGAGCCAATGAGAACTGCAACCTGACCGTCCTCGACGCGCGGGGGGACGACGATCGCTCGTTTCCGCGGAGCCATGACAGCCCCGGAGCCGAGGATCGCAGCCACCTTGAGCTCGGCGCTCTCGCCACCTTGGACAAGGTCCTGCGCTTCGACCCCAAGCGCGTTGGCGATGCGATTGAGCCAGCGCACCGACACGGTGCGCGCTCCGGTCTCCAGGCGCCCGATCGTCTGCGGGGTTGTGGGCGGATTGCAGCGGCGCGCAACATCCTCGAGGGTGAGCCCGCGAGCCCGCCGAACCTCCCGAATGCGCGTAATCATCGCCGAATCCCCAAAGCGAAACTAACCAATGCGGTACTGTCATACACTTTTGCCGTTGTGCCAAGAATGATGAATTAGGTACCGGCGATTGGATCGCTCAAAGGGGATCCGACCGAGGAACGGGCGGCGAAGCGGGCTTGGCCAGGGGCAGTTCCGAGCTGCAGCCGCCCAACCAGGCGGTACGCCGATAGGCCTTCACACTCTTGTCCTGATGGCCCTGACGGTGGTCGGCGGGCGCTTTCACCTGATTATGCGACTTGATCGTTGCGCGCGTGAGATTGCGATCTCGAAGCGTCGGGTCATGCAGGTTATTTTGAGATTCGCCTTTGCCGCTGTTGCTGCGCATGGTGATCACTCCTAGTCCATTGGCACATCAACGGGCGAGGATGGGCTGATGTCCGCCGCTCACCGCACAAGAGAGGCATCCATCATGATTCTCTACGGTTCGTCGCTGTCGCCCTTTGTCCGGAAGGTTCTCGTCTTTGCGGCCGAGAAGGATGTTGAAATCGAACTTCAGTCGACGGGTTTTCCCAATCACAGTCCGGAATATCTGGAGGCAAGCCCGTTTCGAAAAATGCCCGCGTTGCGCGACGGCGAGTTCATGCTCGCCGATTCGAGCGCGATTATCCACTATCTCGAAGCGAAGTTTCCCGAGCCGCCGCTGATTCCGGCCGAGCCGGAGCTTCGCGGCAAGACAATCTGGTATGAGGAATTCGCCGATACGATCGCTTGTGCCTGCGTTGGAAAGATTTTCTTCAACAGGATTGTGGCTCCTCGTTTCATGGGGAGGCCCGGCGACGAGGAAATCGCAACTGCGTGCGAGAGGGATGAGTTGCCGCCTGTGCTAGATTATCTCGAAAAGGTTGTGCCGGGGGAGGGCGGCTATCTAGTCGGCGACAGGCTGACGCTCGCCGACATTGCAGTCGCCGGTCCGTTCGTGAACTTCGCACATACCGGCACGCGGGTCGACGCCGACCGCTATCCGCGAACACTCGCCTATGTCGATCGAATCCTTGCGCGACCTAGCATCGCCCAGTGGGTCGAGCGGGAGACGGCCTTTCTCACGAAAGTTGCCGCCTAGAGGAGACCCGCCTCAGCTTGGGTGCCCTTCGCCGTCTTCCTCCTCAGCTGCGCCTCGGCCTTGGGCGGCGAAATCGGTGCCGCCGGTCGACTTTGCCGACGATGCCCGCTGGCGCTGTTGAAGATCGTCCGAGCCGCTCCTCTGCCGCAGAATGAAGCCTTCGCCTCCGATGTCAGACTGATTCTCGCCAATTTCGCGGCTCGTCGGGTGATCGATTTTGCCGCCGACATCGCCCAGATCCTGCTCATCGGAGCGCCCGGCGAGGGCCGAACCGGCCTGGCTGCCGAGGTCCGCCTGTCCGGTGCCGCTCTGGCCCTGCTGGCCGTCCGCGCCGGTCTTATCGCCAAATTGTCCGAACTCAGTCCCGCGCGTCCCGATGCTTCTCGGGGGCATTGCTCCAGAGCCGGGCTGAACATCGCCCGTCGGGGATGCCCCGCCAAACTCGGCGCCTTGACCGAGGGGCGTCCCCGATCCCGTGCCGCTGTCATTGCCGCCGATCGGTTGCCCCTCGGCGCCAGCGGATTGATCGCCTTGTCCGCCATATTCGTTCCGATGGCTCTGCGGGCCGCCGATGGTCTGCTTTTCCTTGCCCTTGCCCTTGTCGAATTTGCTGTCGTCGCTTGGGTCGGCCATGATTTGGTCCTTCAATATCGCCCACCTCGCTCTCGACAGACAACCGCACTGACTTGTCGCCGTTCCCATCGCAGCGACCAAATGCGCCGAGCGTACGAAAAAGGCCGCCGATCATTCGACCGGCGGCCCGTTTTTGTGCAGCGCTGGCTGAACCTTAAGCCTGCTCGCCCTCTTCGTTCGAAGAATGCGTCCCGGCAGCGGGTTCGCCGGGCGCGGAAGCCGGTTCGGCCAGCGGCTCCAGTTCCTCGGCAGCCAGCGGCGCCGCTTCGCGCTCGAACATCTGCTGCAGGACATCGATGCCCTGCGCCTGCAGATCGGCCTCTTCGGGCGATCGGGCGACGTTGACCTTAACGGTAACCGCCACCTCGGGATGCAATGCGACCTTCACCTCGTGCATGCCGATCGACTTGATCGGTCGGTCGAGCACAACCTGGCTCTTGCTGACCTTGGCTCCAACGCCCTCGAGCGCCTCGACGACGTCGCGAGCGCTGACCGAGCCGTAGAGCTGGCCGGTGTTGGAGGCCTGGCGGATCAGCTGGACCGTCTTGCCATCGACGCCCTTGGCCGACTTCTCGGCGTCCGAACGGCGGTGGGCATTCTCTTCCTCGATCCTCGCGCGATTGGCTTCGAAGACCTTGCGATTGGCTTCGTTGGCACGGAGCGCCTTCTTGCGCGGCAGCAGGTAGTTGCGGGCAAAACCGTCCTTGACCTTCACCACGTCGCCAATGGCTCCGAGCTTCTCGACGCGTTCAAGCAGAATGACTTCCATCTCGGCGGCTCCTTACTTCACGATGTAGGGAAGCAGGCCAAGGTGGCGCGAGCGCTTGATTGCGCGCGCGAGCTCACGCTGCTTCTTCGACGAGACTGCTGTGATGCGCGACGGCACGATCTTGCCGCGCTCGGATACGAAGCCCTGAAGGAGGCGGACGTCCTTATAGTCGATCTTCGGCGCATCCTTGCCCGAGAATGGGCAGGACTTGCGGCGACGGAAGAATGCGCGAGCCATTATTCGACCTCCTCTTCACGGACGCGGAACTCGGCGCGGTCGCCACGATCGCCGCGCGAACGCTCCTTGTCGCCGCGCCGCATCATTGCCGACGGGCCCTTCTCGTGCTCATCCACCTTGATGGTCAGGAAGCGGATCACGTCTTCGTTGATGTTCGACTGACGCTCGAGCTCCGCAATTGCCGCGGCCGGGGCGTCGATGTCGAGCATCACATAATGCGCCTTGCGGTTCTTCGCGATGCGGTAGGCAAGCGAGCGCAGGCCCCAGGTTTCGGTCTTGGCGATCTTCCCGCCATTATCCTCGATGATCTTGGTAGCGTTTTCCGCGAGCGCATCGACCTGGGCTTGGGCCAAGTCCTGACGCGCGAGGAAAACATGCTCGTAGAGCGGCATGTTTCACTTCTCTCTTTTGGCCGATCGCTGACGCCGCCCATTGCGGACGCCCCTCCGGCTGTCTTCCAAACAAAAGCAGCGCGATGGACTTAGCCCTCGCGCTAGCTCCGCGCCTATGGCCGAACGCACCCGAAAAGGCAAGCGAACCATGAACTTCGTCTGTCCCGGGCCACACAAACAGATGAACTTGAATGAGCGTGGGAGCCCTGAGCCCCGCTCGACCGTTTTGTCCTCGAAAGGAGCGACACAATGTCCGCTTTATCGATCAGGGGCGCAGTGGCGTCGCTTTTGGCGATTGCAATCGCTGGCTGCACCACAACCGGCGTCGGCTATGGACAGGCCGCACGGGGCAACCTCGGCGCAACCTTCACCTGGAGAGAAACCGGCGGCACGCAGGGAACCATGGTTGCGAGCCTGACCAACGGCCAGATCTTCCAGGGGCCGATGTTCCAGATCACGCAGGAGAGCCGGGTCACCGACTATGGTCCATTGTGGAATGGATGGGGCCCAGGTTGGGGCTGGGGCTATGGCTGGGGAGGCCGGCACTGGGGCTGGGGCTGGGGCGGCTGGGGCCCATGGGGCCCAGATGAGCAGACCATCACCCATTACACCGGCCAGGTGCTCGCCAATCTGCAGGGACCGGGCGGTTTCATGCGCTGCCACTTCACGCTCATGAGACCGAGCTCGGGGATGGCCGGCGGCGGCGTCGGCCAATGCCAGCTCCCGACGGGAACGATCATCCATGCCCAGTTCCCGCCCCACTAGGGAACTGCCGAGTGCAAATGCGCTCGTGCCCGTCAGTCCGGTGAATTCTCGCGCCGAATAGACAGCAGTCACTTCGCCGACCAGTCGCGCCGGCGCAAACATGGAGGGACTTGCATGCCGTTCTCGCGCAGGACGATCTTCGAGGGGGTTGGCGGCTGTCGCTGACGCTCGGTCGTGCTGATGGACCTGGGCGGGATACGCGAACTTGCGCGTGCGGGTCGCCAACGACGAGAAGCTGAGCTGGACGCCAAGGGCCGCGGGTGGCACATGGATCCGATGGCGACCCAGCTTCGCAGCGTCACGCCCGGCAATGATCCGCTGGACGATATGAGCCTCCCAGGTTGGCTCTATTTCGACCCCGAATTCTTCGAAGCAGAGAAAAGGGCTTTCCTCCGCGCTGCGCCGCAGGTGGTGTGCCACGAGAGCGAGATCGCGGAGCCGGGCGAGTGGCGGACGCTCGAATATCTCGGCGAGAGCGTGATCGCCATTCGCGGCGATGATGGGGAAGTGAGGGCCTTCTCTAACGTCTGCCGACATCGCGGTTCGCGGCTGGTCGACGGCAGTGGCGGCTGCGCCAAGGTGCTGACCTGTCCCTATCATGCTTGGAGCTATGCGCGCGACGGTCGGCTGGTCGGGGTTCCGCATCGCAATGAATATCCGGACCTAAAGACGCAGCAGCTGGGGCTGGTGCCGGTTGCGCTGGAGAATTGGCACGGCTTCCTCTTCGTCGCGCTCGAGCCCGGCGCGCCCTCGGTTGCGGAAATGATGGCGCCTTATTCAGGCGAGGTCGCGCTCTATCGTTTCGATGAACTGCGAGTGATGGGCCGGGTGACGCTTCGGCAGCGAGCGCTCAACTGGAAGACGATCGCCGACAATTATTCTGACCACCTCCACATCCCGGTCGGTCACCCAGGGCTGACGCGCCTCTTCGGCCGCAATTACCGGATCGAAGCGCAGGAGCATGTCGACCGCATGGAAGGCGACCTGGTTGAAAAGGAATCGGCGAACGCTTCGGAACGCGCGTACCAGCGGTTGCTTCCCCGCGTCGCACATCTGCCCGAGAGCCACCAGCGCAAGTGGCTCTATTACAAGCTGTTTCCCAACCTCGCCTTCGACATCTATCCCGACCAGGTCGACTTCATGCAATTCCTGCCGGTGAGTGGGACCGAGACGGTGATCCGCGAGATCAGCTATGCGATCCCCGATGAGAGGCGTGAAATGAATGTCGCGCGGCACCTCAACTGGCGGATCAACCGGCAAGTGAATGCCGAGGACACCGAGCTGATCACTCGGGTGCAGCTGGGGATGCAATCGCCGACCTACAAAGCGGGGCCGCTTGGGACCAGCGAAGTGTGCCTGAGGAGCTTCGCAAGGAAGCTCAGGAGGATGATCCCGGAGTCGAGGCTGGAGCGGCCGCCGCCGGCGGGATGGAGCCGGCTCGCGAACGCGTAAGCCGTTGACAGGACCAGCGGATCGCACCCGCAAAAGTCGGACGAGCCCCGGCAGATTGGCTCATTGGCAATCTGCCCCCGGTCACGCGGTCGCTGCCTCCCAATGCTGGAACTCAACTTTCGGCTGAGACGGATGTCCCATCGTCACGGCGATTGATCCACCGCGAGAGGGCGCGTACGGGCAGCCCGGCGATCGCGAGCGCGAAGCCCCACAATGTCGCCTCCCAGCCCGCGCCGATGAACATTGCGATCGAATAGAGCAGAGCGATTACTGCGACGATCGGCCAGCGGCCGGTTACGCGCAGCTTCAACGCGGCCGCTGCACAGACAGCGTAAAGCACCAGCGCGGCGACCGTCGAAACGAGGGTGATGAATACATAAAGCGCGACGAAATTCTTGGACGAGCTGGCGAAGACGAGCAGTGCCGCGATCCCGGCGCAGATCAATACTGCTCCAGCGGGCGCGCCGATCGAGTTAGTTCTGCGAAAGACCCTCGGCAGATCGCCCGCTACGGCGAGCGTGCGGCTGATCTCGGCAGCGAAGAGGAGCAATGCGTTTGCCGTGCCGAAGGCGCTGATCGCGGCGATTATTGCGACGAGAATTCCAGCGGCCGGTCCGAGGATAGGAGCGATGGCGTCGGCGAATGGAGCGCCGCTCTTGGCTGCGATCGCGCTCGCCAGCAGCATGAGTGCAGCAACGGTGGAGAGGAGATAAATGATTGCGGTGAAGCCGGTGCCGGCGATCGTCGCCATCGGCACGGTCGAGGTGGAGTCGCGGGTTACATTTGCAGTAACTGCCGCGGCCTCGAAGCCGGTCAGTGAAAAAAGCATCAGCGCGGCCGCAATCGTAATGGGCGCCACCCCGAGCGGGGTCGGCTCGAGCTGCTCCAGAGGCTGACCGGAACCGAGGCGGACGATGACCAACACGACGACGGCGAGCAGCGGCACAATTTTGATCAGCGTTGCGACGACCTGGAGCACGCCGGCGGAGCGCGCACCGCCGAGGTTGACGACGGTCAGTATAATGATCGATCCGAGCGCGACGGCGATCAGACCCGGACCGGCGGCGACCGCGGGGAAAACGTGACCGAGCGCTCCGGCGACTGCGACGGCCACACCCGCTACGCCGGTAATTTGCGAAACGACGTAGCTCCACAGCGTCAGGAAGGCAGCAGTCTCGCCGAACGCCTGCGTAACGTAGACGAAAGGACCGCCCGGCATGGATGCCGCGAGCCGCGCGAGCGCGAATGCAAGGCACATGGTGCCGAAGCCGGTCAGCAGGAAGGCGATCACGAGATTGTAGCCGTAAGGCGCGAGCGTGGTCGGAAGCAGATAAATGCCGGAGCCGATCATCGTCCCGACGACCATCGCCGCGCTCATCCATTTGCCGAGCATCCGCGAGGCGGGTTCGGGATGCGTATCGACGGCTATGGCTTCGTCCGACATCGGGAGGGCTTCGCACCGGCGGGCAGACTTGGCAATCCGCACGTCCGCGCCTAACCGCGCGGCGACAAAAGGGGGATTGATGCGGGCATTCGTTTTTCCGGGGCAGGGCAGCCAGACAGTCGGCATGGGAGCTGCGCTTGCCGAGGCTAGCCGAGCCGCTCGGGACGTGTTCGACGAGGTCGACGAGGCACTGGGTCAGAACCTGTTCCGACTGATGCGTGAAGGGCCGGAGGAAGAGCTGAAGCTCACCGAAAATGCGCAACCGGCCATCATGGCGCACTCGATTGCAGTGTTCCGCACATTGGGCGTTACTCTGGCCGACGTCGCGAACTCGGTCGCCGGTCATAGCCTCGGCGAATATTCGGCCCTATGCGCTGCGGGTTCGTTCGATCTAGCGACCACTGCGAAGCTGCTGAAGCTTCGGGGACAGGCAATGCAGCAGGCGGTGCCCGTCGGCGTGGGTGCAATGGCGGCGCTGCTCGGTGCCGATCTCGAGCTTGCGCAAAGGATCGCCGAGGCTGCCGCAGAGGGCGAGGTGTGCACCGTGGCCAATGACAATGACCCCTCGCAGGTCGTGATCTCCGGCCATAAGGGTGCAATCGACCGCGCTATAGCAATCGCAAGGGATATGGGTGCCAAGCGCGCAGTCGCGTTGCCGGTGTCCGCGCCTTTTCATTGCCCGCTGATGCAGCCTGCCGCTGAAGCGATGCGGGATGCTTTGAGCAATGTCGCGCTGAAAGCGCCCGCGGTGCCCCTGTACGGCAACGTCACCGCAAAAGCACAAACCGAGCCCGACACGATCCGTAACCAGCTGGTCGAGCAGGTCACCGGAATGGTTCGCTGGCGCGAAAGCGTCGCGAACATGTTCGATTCCGGTGTGCACGAATTCGTCGAGCTCGGCGGCAAGGTGCTGGGGCCCATGGTCAAGCGCATTGCGCCCGACGCAAAGATCGCGAGCGTGGTGACGATCGAGGACATTGAGTTGCTCGCGAGGGAGATAGCCTAAGTGTTTGATTTGAGCGGAATGACCGCGCTGGTGACCGGCGCTTCGGGCGGGCTCGGAAGCGCAGTAGCGAAGGCGCTTGCCGGGCAGGGGGCGCGGCTCGCTGTGTCCGGTAGCAACATCGAGAAGCTGGAGCGCTTCCGCGTGGAGCTCGGCGGTGATCACGTCGCGATCGGCTGCAACCTCGCCGACGGCGCGTCGGTCGACCGGTTGGTTCCGTCGGCGGTCGAGGCACTTGGCGGAAAGCTCGACATCCTCGTCAACAATGCCGGCGTCACTCGTGACAACCTCCTCATGCGCATGAAGGACGAGGAGTTCGAGGAGGTGATCCGCATCAACCTCGAAGCTGCGTTCCGGCTGATGCGCGCGGCTGCCAAGCCGATGATGAAGGCGCGTTTCGGAAGGATCATTTCGATCACATCGGTTGTCGGCATCACCGGCAATCCGGGGCAGGCGAACTATGTCGCGTCCAAAGCAGGGCTGATCGGAATGACAAAGTCGGTCGCTCAGGAGCTTGCGAGTCGCGCAATCACAGCCAATGCGATCGCGCCCGGCTTCATGGCGTCGGCAATGACCGATGCGCTCAATGAGCAGCAGCGCGCCGGCATTCTGGCACGCATTCCGATGGGCGCGATGGGATCTGGCGAGGATATCGGCGCGGCCTGCGTCTATCTCGCATCGAAGGAAGCCGCTTATGTCACGGGCCAGACGATCCACGTCAACGGCGGCATGGCGATGCCATAATGCGGCGGGTTGCGACAGTTCACGCTTCGCTGCTTCACTCCTTGTCGTCGGTTTCGCGCCACCTATATCCCGAATGAAATCAACATTTCGGCTGCCTCCGAGAGGGGCCGATGAGGGGCTGAAAGAAAGAGGAAGAAACACATGGCCAAGGTCATTGGGATCGACTTGGGCACGACCAACAGCTGCGTCGCCGTCATGGAAGCCGGCAAGCCGAAGGTCATCGAGAATTCAGAAGGCGCGCGCACCACGCCTTCGACCGTCGCCTTCACCAAAGACGGCGAACGTCTGATCGGCCAGCCGGCGAAGCGCCAGGCGGTCACCAATCCGGACAATACGATTTTTGCGGTGAAGCGGCTGATTGGCCGCCGCTATGACGATCCGATCACCAAGAAGGACACCGAGTTGGTGCCCTACAAGATCGTCAAGGGTTCCAACGGCGATGCCTGGGTGCAGGCGGGTGCAAAGGATTATTCGCCCTCCCAGATCAGTGCTTTCATCCTCCAGAAAATGAAGGAAACCGCCGAGGCCTATCTCGGCGAGACGGTCACCCAGGCGGTGATCACCGTTCCCGCTTATTTCAATGACGCGCAGCGCCAGGCGACCAAGGATGCCGGTCAGATCGCCGGCCTTGAGGTGCTGCGCATCATCAACGAGCCGACCGCGGCTGCGCTCGCCTACGGACTGGAGAAGGAAGAGGGCAAGACGATCGCCGTCTACGACCTCGGCGGGGGCACCTTCGACATCTCCGTCCTCGAAATTGGCGACGGCGTCTTCGAAGTGAAGTCGACCAACGGCGACACCTTCCTCGGCGGCGAGGATTTCGACGCCCGCATCGTCAACTGGCTTGCCGACAAGTTCAAGGCAAAGGAGAATATCGACCTCCGCACCGATCGCCTTGCGCTGCAGCGCCTCAAGGAAGCGGCGGAGAAGGCGAAAATAGAGTTGTCGTCGGCAGCGACCACCGAGATCAACCAGCCGTTCATCACTGCTCGGATGGAAGGTGGCACGACTACGCCGCTGCACCTCGTCGAAACGATCAGCCGCGCAGATCTTGAGAAACTGGTCGACGACCTGATCGAGCGGACCATGGAGCCTTGCAAGAAGGCGCTCAAGGACGCCGGCATTGACGCCAAGGACATTGCCGACGTGGTGCTCGTCGGCGGCATGACACGAATGCCCCGGGTACGCGAGCGGGTGAAGGAATTCTTCGGCCGCGATCCGCACACCGGCGTGAACCCGGACGAGGTCGTCGCGATGGGGGCCGCCATCCAGGCCGGCGTCCTGCAGGGCGACGTCAAAGACGTGCTGCTGCTCGACGTGACGCCTTTGTCGCTCGGAATCGAGACACTGGGCGGCGTGTTCACTCGGATGATCGACCGCAACACGACAATCCCGACCAAGAAGAGCCAGGTATTCTCGACTGCCGAGGACAATCAGAATGCGGTGACCATCCGCGTTTTCCAGGGCGAACGCGAGATGGCCGCCGACAACAAGCTGCTGGGCCAGTTCGACCTGGTCGGAATCCCGCCGGCACCGCGGGGCGTTCCGCAGATCGAGGTTACCTTCGACATCGATGCCAATGGCATCGTGAACGTGTCGGCCAAGGATAAGGGCACGGGCAAAGAGCAGCAGATCCGCATCCAGGCGTCGGGCGGCCTCAGCGACACCGACATTGAAAAGATGGTCAAGGAAGCTGAGCAGTTCGCCGACGAGGACAAGAAGCGGCGTTCGGCGGCCGAGGCCAAGAACAATGCCGAGAGCCTGATCCACTCGACTGAGAAGCAGCTCGCCGAGCATGGCGACAAGGTTTCGGCGGACATCAAGGCCGAGATTGAGAAGGCCATCGCGGAAGCCAAGGCCGCGGTCGAGAGCGGCGATGCCGACGAGATGCAGCAGAAGACCGCTGCGCTGACGCAGGCGGCGATGAAGCTCGGCGAAGCGATGTACAAGGCGCAGCAGGCCGAAACCGAGGCCGCTGCTGGGCCCGACGCCGGGACTTCGGGTCCGGGCGCCGAGCAGCCCGCGCAGGAAGAGGTCGTCGACGCGGAATTCTCCGAGGTCGACGAAGGCGAGAACAAGGGCTGATGATCCGGCGCGATTCCTTGAAGGGGGTCGCGCCGTGTCCTGTCGGGCGTAGCGGGGAACATTGATGGTCGAGCAGGACTATTACGAGCTGCTGGGCGTCGCTCGCGGCGCTGATGATGCGACGATCAAGGCGGCCTATCGCAAGCTCGCCAAGGAATGCCATCCCGACCGCCACAACGGCTGCCGCGACCAGGAAGCGCGCTTCAAGGCTGTGAACGAGGCCTATGACGTCCTGAAGGATCCGCAGAAGCGTGCTGCCTACGACCGTTTCGGCAAAGCGGCGTTCCAGAACGGCGGGCCAGGCCAGGATCCGTTCGCCGAGGCTGGCTTCAATGGCTTCTCCGATATTTTCTCGACCATTTTCGGCGAGTTCATGGACCCTCGGGCGCAGCAGAACGCAGCGCGGGGCGCCGACCTGCGTTACGATCTCGAGCTCAGTCTCGAGGAGGCCTTCACCGGCGTCGAGAAAACCATCACGGTTCAGGCGATGGCGACGTGCGAGCGCTGCAACGGCCGCGGCTGCACCAAGAGCGACAATTGCGCGAAGAGCTGCCAGACCTGCGGGGGCATGGGGAAAGTCCGTGCGCAGCAAGGTTTCTTTGTCGTCGAGCGAGGCTGTCCGACCTGCCGCGGATCGGGCGAGGTGATCACCGACCCGTGTCCCGGCTGCCATGGAGAGGGGAGGGCACTCACCCAGCGCCGGCTTTCGGTGAAGATTCCCGCCGGTGTTGACGAAGGCACTCGCATCCGCGTTGCAGGCGAAGGCGAAGCGGGGGTGCGCAGCGCGGCAAGCGGCGACCTCTATCTCTTCGTCCATATGAAGCGCCACCCAATCTATGCCCGCGAAGGGACGATGTTGGTCGCCGATTGCCCAGTGAGTTTCACGACCGCAGCGCTCGGCGGTCTTATCAAACTGCCCGGAATCGACGGCAAGCCGGTCGAGCTCAAGATTCCGGCGGGCGTCCAGTCGGGTGAGCAGCTAAGGCACCGTGGTTCGGGCATGAGCGTGCTCAATGGTCGCGGGCGCGGCGATCTTGTCGCCCGGATCCTGGTCGAAACGCCGACGCGAATGAGCGCCAAGCAGAAGAAGTTGCTCGAAGAATTCCGCGAGACGGAAACGGGCGACGAATGTCCTGCCGTAAAGGGCTTCTTCGCCCGTGCCCGGGATATGTTCGGCGCTTAGGCAGCCTTGCGCAGCGCCGCGGGCGGCTGCGTTGCCACCAGGCTCGGACGCGTACGCATGCGATTGAGCCATTTTTCCATGCGAGTATCCGCGATCAGTTCGGCTCCTTCGGTGGTGTCGCACAGCAAGTCGAGCTGGGCGGCGAGCATGATGTCGGCAATGCTGAGGCGATCGCCGCCGAAATAGGCCTGCTCGGCGAGCAAACGGTCAAGCTCGGCAAAGCATGTGCGCGCCATCGGCATTGCGTCGGCGATCGCCACTTCGTCGGTCGGCAGGCCAAGCAGCTTGGGTCCAATGATCCGATTGAAAGCGATTGGAGCAGCGGCCTTCGGGAAGAAATACCATTCGATGATGCCGATGACCTGGTTCATCCGCGCACGTTCTTTCGCATTGCCGGGTGTCAGCGGCGGATTGGGGAAGGTCTCGTCCAGATACCGGATGATCGCCTGACATTCGTAGAGCGCGAAACCATCATGCTCGAAAGCAGGCACACGGCCGAAGGGGTGCCGAGCGAGATGCTCCGGCTGCTTGTGCTCGCCCGGTGCCATGGCGTGCAGGTGGTAGGGAACATCCTTCTCCTTGAGTGCGATCTCGACGCTGCGAAGGAACGGGCTTCCTGGAATTCCATAGACGGTGATGCCGGTCATCAATCTTCTCCTTTGGTCTGGATCTTCGCTTCATCGGCATAGAGTTGCAGAAGTGCAGGCCAGCCGCCGGGGCCGCTGACCGTTTCGCGCATCGCGTCGGCCTTCTCGCCCATCCGCTCGAGATTGCGGTGTTCGAGGTCGACGCGGGTACCGTCACCCTGGGGCGTGAACAGCACTTCAACTTCGGTGATGAGCTCGAGGTCATAGGTGAATTCGGGCGTCAGCTGCCAGATCAGCACCACCCGAGCGGGCGGTTCCCAAACCGCGACCCTGCCGATCTCGCACTCGGTGCCGTCGACGTCGAGCTCGTACCAGCGGCCGCCGGGCTTGGGTTCGATGACCGGCCGCTCGAGATCGGCCGGCCCGATCTTGTGCGACTTGGGCCACCAGCGACCAATTCCGGTGGTGAACACGTCGAAGGCGTGGTCCTGCGGCGCGTTGACGAAGATGCTCTTGCGCACCGGCGCGGGACGGATCTGGGTGTTCATTCTTTCTCCTTTTTGGAAGCGCGCTCGACCTCGGCAGCGAAAGCGGTGAGTGCCGAATCCCAAAACTGGTCGAGCCAGGCGCGCATTGCTCCTAGGCCCCTCGGGTCGATCTGATAGATGCGCCGGGTGCCCTCCGAGCGGTCATCCACGAGACCCGCCTCCTTCAGCACCTTCAAATGTTGGGAAACTGCGGGCCGGGAGACCGGAAGGCCGCGTGCGATCTCGCCGACGGCGCGCGGTCCATGGCGCAATCGCTCGAAAACCGCACGTCGTGTCGGATCGGTCAGGGCTGCAAAGACTCGATTAGTGTTAGTCACAACTTACGGTTAGTCTGGGCTAACCAATGTGTCAATGGTTTCGGCGCGACGCGAGCGCCTGGCGCTCGGCAGATCGGCTAGTGGGTTGTTGCTCTGTCGAGTTCGAGCCGCAGCGCGAACATCTGCGCGAACAGCTCGGCGGCGGCGTGCAGCTCGAAGCTTGGCCTGCGCGGTGTCGTGTGCGCGAGCCGGAATTCGCCAGCCTTTTCGCAGCCGATCGTCACGGGAATTCGCATCGTCGAAGCGAAGCCACGCTCGGCCAGTTCCGCCCTTTGGTCAGCCGATGGAGCACATAGCAGCGCCAAGGTTGCAGCGGAATCCCGGTCAACTCGCGGAAACACCGGAACAGCAGCAACTGTGCTGTTCGGAACGAGTGCCGGAAAGCCTTCGCTGAGGCTCGCGTTCGCTCCCGCGCGGAACGGAACGCCGGTGCGGCTGCTGGTGGCTTTGGAGTCGCCGACAAGCAAGGTCACCCGATCGAATGCGGTAAGCGCGCGCATGCGTCGCGCCGCCGCCTCCATCAGCCCGGAGCCGGTTTCACCCATCAATCCGGCGGCGAGCCCGCCGACCGCGCTCAAAGTTTCGCCGAGTCCTTCGACCGGGCTTGGGACCGCTTCGAGGATGACGCAGTCGCCCAAGGTCTGGAACGCAATATCGAACAGGTCGGGATCGTCGGTTAGCCGCACCCGATAAGCGTGGGCGACGCCGGTGCTTGCGCTCAGTCGCGAGAAAAGGTTGCGAAGATCGTGGAGCGCCTGGCTGTGCACAAATTTGCCAAGCGGCTCGTCAATCAACGTTACGTGCGATTCGGAGAGCAGATGGTGGATATTCTCCGATGCGCGCAGGACGATCCAGTCGAGCGACAGCTCCAGCAGAAAGCCACAGGGTTGGATACCAGTTTCCACGAGGTGGAACTTACGTCAGCCGAAGACGCGGGAGAAGATCGTGTCGACCTGCTTAAGGTGATAGCCGAGATCGAACAGCGCATCGAGCTGCTCGCTGGAGAGGCGCTTTGTCACCTCCGGGTCGTTCTTGAGCAGGTCGAGCAGCGAGAGCTCCCCGTCCGATTCCCACACCTTCATCGCATTGCGCTGGACGAACGCGTAGCTCTCCTCGCGACTGAGCCCTGCCTGCGTCAGCGCGAGCAGCACGCGCTGCGAATGGACGAGCCCGCCCATGCGGTCGAGATTCTTCTGCATGCGCTCTGGATAGACGACGAGCTTGTCAATCACGCTCGTGATTCGGGCGAGCGCAAAGTCGAGCGTGATTGTCGCGTCCGGGCCGATGAAGCGTTCGACCGAGGAATGGGAGATATCGCGCTCGTGCCACAGCGCCACATTTTCGAGGGCCGGCGTCACATAGCCTCTCACGATGCGTGCGAGCCCAGTGAGATTCTCGGTCAGCACTGGGTTGCGTTTGTGCGGCATTGCCGAGCTGCCCTTCTGGCCGGGCGAGAAATATTCCTCTGCTTCGAGAACTTCGGTGCGCTGGAGATGGCGGACTTCCGTCGCGAGCCGCTCGATCGACGAGGCGATGACGCCCAAAGTGGCGAAAAATGCCGCATGACGGTCGCGCGGGATGACCTGCGTGGAGACCGGCTCGATGCCGAGGCCGAGTTCGGCTGCGACATGCTCCTCAATCTCCGGAGGCACGTTCGCAAATGTGCCGACGGCACCCGAGATGGCGCAGGTGGCGACGGTTTCCCGCGCGGCCACGAGGCGCTCGCGATTGCGGGCGAATTCTGCATAGGCCTGCGCGAGCTTCAGCCCGAAGGTCGTCGGCTCGGCGTGGATTCCGTGGCTGCGGCCGATCGTCGGTGTCAGCTTGTGCTCGAACGCGCGGCGCTTGATCACTTCGAGCAGCGCATCGATGTCGCTGATCAAAAGATCGGCAGCCTGCTTGAGCTGCACCGCAAGCGCAGTGTCGAGCACGTCGGAGCTGGTCATTCCCTGGTGCAGCCAGCGCCGCTCGGGCCCGAGCTTCTCGCCTGCCCAGGTTAAGAAGGCGATGACGTCATGCTTGGTGACCGCTTCGATCGCGTCGATCGCTGCGATGTCGATCTGCCCCAGGACATCGCGGTCGTAAGCTGAGCGGATCGTCGCCGCATCCTCGGCGGGGATCATTCCGATCCTGCCCATTGCCTCTGCAGCAAAGACTTCGATCTGCCACCAGATGCGGTAGCGGTTTTCGGCCGACCAGATGTCGGTCATTTGGGGGCGGGAGTAGCGGGGAACCATGGCTGCGGCGGCTAGCAGGGGGCGCATAGCCCTGCAAATGCTTGCGTTGCATTTGCGTCGACGGCGAAGTCTGGTCGGCTTCGGCCGTGCTTTTGATCG
The DNA here is from genome assembly GCA_966424035.1 of uncultured Sphingomonas sp. Taxonomy (GTDB): domain Bacteria; phylum Pseudomonadota; class Alphaproteobacteria; order Sphingomonadales; family Sphingomonadaceae; genus Sphingomicrobium. Next base: position 59,381 of record CBJLMA010000012.1, read on the forward strand.
CCCCGGTGGCCGCAGTGCGACGGAATCGGTTCGCCCTACGTCGCCGACAGGATCTTGCCGCTAAAGCCCTTCACAAGGGATGAGGCCGGCGCAATTGGCGCCGGCCCCAAGAAGGTTCAGCCTCGTTCGCCGGACTTGCGCACCGGCGGCGGCGGTGGCGGAGGTGGCGGCGGTATCGGACAGGTCGTGCCTGCAGGGACCACTGATCCGTCCGGGCAGCTTACCGTCGGAGGCGGAGGCGGAGGCGGAGGCGGCGGGGGAGGCGGACACGGCTGCGTCACCGGGATCGTCGATCCGTTGGGGCAGGTTTGAGTCTTCGGCGTTGTCGCGCATGCCGAAACTGCGACCGTAGCCACGATGATAAGCGCAATGCGTCTCATTCCATTCTTCCCTTTCGCATGATTTCGGTCTGAAAACGACCTCGTAGCTGCAGTGTTCCCGCGTCCCAAGCGGTAGCGGCAAGCCACAGAAACCGGATGCCTGAGCCTGGCTGCAAGATCTTGCAGCCAGTGCATGCGCTATTCGCCTGCGGGTCCGAGTAAGACAGACGCGGTGAACGGTTCGGCGAAGGCGCCTCGCTCATGCCGCGTCTGGAACGGTCGCGGGAAAATCGGGTTAGTACAGCCCATGGCCGATCGGTCGAGTGACGAGGGGACGATCACGGTTCGTCGCGGGCCGCGGTGGACGCGCGTCGTTGGCGTCGTTGCGGTCGGGCTGCTGGTGTCGCTCATCGCGCTGATCGCAATCGTCTGGATCGAACGCCGCCCGATCGCAGTGCACTACCTCAAGGGCGAGTTCGAGCGACGTGGCGTCACCGCGAGCTATCATCTCGACCGCGTCGGCCTGAGGATCCAGGAAGTTCACGACCTCGTGATCGGCGATCCGAAACGGCCGGACCTCACCGCTCAACATGCGATTATTCAGACGCGGTTGAAGTGGAACGGCAATTTCGAAGTCTACCGGATTTTCGCGCGCGGTGTCCGGCTGCGTGGACGTCTTGTCCATGGAAAGGTGAGCTGGGGCCAAATCGACCGTTTGATGCCACCGCCGAGCAACAAGCCGTTCGCCCTGCCCGAGTTCGCACTCGACGTCGACGACAGCAGCATCGCGCTTGCGACGCCGTTCGGGCCGGTCGGTGTCGCGCTGCGGGGTGTCGGCAGGCTGAGTGGGGGTTTCCGGGGCACCGTTGCGATTTCCAGTCCGCAACTCATCCCGGGCCGTTGCGCAGCCGAGCATTTGCACGCGCACCTGGCGGTCGCAGTCGTTGCTCGTAGACCTCGCGCCGAAGGCCCGGTGACCCTTGATCGATTTAGCTGCCCGCTGAGCCGTTTCGACATGAGGGCGCCCCGGTTCGACGCAAGGGCAAGCTCCAATGAATCCTTCACCAGCATCGATGGCAGCGGGCGAATGGCGATCAACAGCTTGGTCGCCGGAGCCAACGGGCTCGCCAATTTCGCCGGTGAAGTGACCTACAAGGGCTCGCTCAGCCATGTCGACGGGAAGGTAAAGCTCTCGGCGCAGAACTCGCGCCTCGCAACCATCTTCGCCAATCGGACCAGGCTGGACGGCGCCTATCATCTTAGCGGCAAGGAAGGAACATTCGACCTGGTCGCCGGCTACGCCGCCGAGGGTGCTGCGCTCGATCCGAACATGCTCGCCGGCGTGACTGGCCCGCTCGCGGCGGCAGCAAAGACACCGATCGGGCCGGTCGCGAGCAATATCGGCACTGCGATCAGCCGCACAGCACATGATTTCAGTTCCGCCGGTCAGATCAAGGTCGTGAACTTCCCCGGAGGCGGCGCGGCCCGGATCACCGAGGCGAGCGTCGTCGGCCCGAACGGAGCCAAAGCGCGAGTCGTTGGCGGCAGCGGCGTGACCTATTATTGGCCTGCAGGCGGCCTGCGGATCGACACCGACATCGAGATGGGCGGCGGCGGCTTGCCGCAAGGCCGCGTAAGCCTGCGGCAGGCCGGGCCAGCTGAGCCGATGAGCGGAACGGCCGATTTTGCTCCTTATGCTGCAGCCAACGGTCAGCGGCTTGCACTCGCACCGATCCGCTTCGGCCCGGGGCCCGGCGGCTCGACCATTCTCAGCACTCTTGCACAGCTTGACGGACCTTTTCCCGATGGTCGGGTGCAGGCGCTTCGGCTGCCCATCACTGGCCAGATCGGGAAAAAAGGAAGTTTCGCCTTCGGCACGTCCTGCGCGGTCGTCAGCTTCAACTACCTCCAGATCAGCACATTGCAGCTCGGCGCCACGCGCCTGCCGGTCTGCCCGATCGGCGGCGCGATGGTCTCGAAACAGCCAAAAGGACCGGTGCAGGCGAGCGCACGGTTCAGCGGTCCGATGCTCAACGGCAAGCTCGGCAGCTCGCCTCTCCACGTCCAGGCGTCCGGCGGACAGATCATTGGCCAGCAGTTCGGTCTCAATGGCCTGGCGATGCGGCTAGGCCGTGAGGCATCTCCAATAATGTTCGATGCAATGCGGCTGACGGGACGGTTCGCCGGAGCGGGCCTCAACGGCAAATTTGCCGGTGCCAAGGCGTCGATCGGAAAAGTGCCGCTGCAGCTCAGCGAGGGATCTGGGAGCTGGCTGCTGCGCAACAAGGACTTGAGCGTCGACAGCAGTCTGACTGTCTCCGACCGCGATCCCAACCCGCGCTTCTATCCGTTGAAAAGCAACAATGTGCATTTCACGCTGGCCGGCGATTTCATCCGGGCGACGGGGGCGCTGCACCATCCGGCGACAGGAACGCTCGTCACCGACGTCAGCATCGAGCACCGCCTGTCTACCGGCGAAGGACATGCGCTGCTGGACGTACCTGGTCTGACTTTCGGCAAGGGACTGCAGCCCGAGGAGATCACGCGGCTCACCGAAGGCGTGGTTGCTCTCGTCAACGGCACCATCCGGGGCCAGGGGCGCATCAACTGGCACGCGGGGGGCAAGGTCACTTCCACCGGCGATTTCTCGACCGCGAGCCTCGACCTCGCAGCGCCGTTCGGGCCAGTCACGGGCATGAGCGGCAACGTTCATTTCAGTGATCTGCTCGGACTGACCACGCCGCCGGGGCAAGTGATTGCCGTCAAATCGATCAATCCAGGCATTCTCGTCGAAAATGGGGTCATCCGCTACCAGCTGCTGCCCAAGCAGCTGGTGAAGATCGAGCGTGGCGAATGGCCGTTCATGGGCGGCCGGCTGATCCTTCACGAGACGGTGCTCAACTTCGGCCGCCCGAGCGCCAAGCGTTTGACGTTCGAAGTCGTAGGCCTCGACGCTCATACATTCGTCGAGACCCTGGGATTCAAGGAGCTGGACGCAAGCGGCACGTTCGACGGCGTGCTGCCGATGATCTTCGATGAGAGCGGCGGCAGAATCGTTGGCGGGCGCCTCGACAGCAGGCCCGGCGGCGGCGAGCTCGCCTATAACGGCGTAGTCAACAAGGCCGATCTTGGGACAATGGGAAATATCGCCTTCAATGCGCTAAGGGACCTGCGCTTCAAATCGATGATCATCCGCCTCGACGGCGACCTTGCCGGCGAGTTCACGAGCCGCCTTGCGATCGACGGCCTGGGGATCGGGCAGACCAACCAGACGCAGCGGATCATCCGCAATCTCCTCGCCAAGATCCCGCTCAAGCTCAATGTCACCATCAGCGGTCCGTTCCGGGCGCTCATCGCTACCGCCAAGTCCGTCAGCGATCCGCGCGAGGTGATCAAGGACGTGCTTCCGCGCCCACTTGAGGACGTGCCCGGAATCACGACCGAAGTTCGCCGCATCGAAGAGAACCAGCAGCAAAGCCAGACGCCTGCGAACCAGCAGGTCAATGTTGCGCCGCCACCGAAAAGGAAGTGAGAGAGACGATGATGAGGATCCCACGGCCCGGACTGTTTGCCGCCGCGCTGCTTGCGGCGCCGCTTGGCAGCTGCATTTCGCTAAAGGCGCCCGACAAGCCGATCGAGATCAACCTCAATGTCACGATCCGCCAGGAAGTGCTGGTGCGGCTGCAGCGTGACGTCGAGCAGCTGATCAATCAGAACCCTCAGGCTTTCCCGCCGAAGAAGCCATGACGAAGCTGATCGTCCTTTTCCTCTTTGCTGCCGTTCCGGCTGCAGCGCAGACCCCGGCGGTCGACGCCGCGCGCGCTGCGGGAGCGGTCGGCGAGCGCTACGACGGCTATTTGGGAGTGGCGGCGCCGGTTTCCGCTGCAGTTCGCAGCCAGATTGCAGGAATCAACATCCAGCGCCGTTCGCTCTACAGCCGCCTCGCCGGGAGCAAGGGCGTCAGCCCGCAGGACGTCGGGATTACCGCCGGCTGCCAACTGCTGGCCCGCGTCGGGGTCGGAGAGGCCTACATGCTGGGCGATGGGCTGTGGCGCCGCCGAGCGGCCGGGCAGGGGGCTCCAGCTCCGGATTATTGCCGATAAGAAGCGCTCGGTGTTTGGGCTCAGACACATATGAGATGCGAGACTTGAGAATGAATCGGGGG
>CBJLMA010000013.1:0-62689 GCA_966424035.1 uncultured Sphingomonas sp.
CACCGCGCAAGCCACCTCACCAGCGTGGGCTTTGCCTGGTCAAGGCTTCCCGAAATGATTGCGCTGACGCCGCGCGACCAGCAGATCCTCGCGGCAGCCCGTAACGAAGGCATTGGCGACGGCTTCACAGTCCCGGCGCACGTGCCCGGCGAAGTCCACGGTTCCTGCTCGTTCGCGACCGAGACCGGAGTCGCGCTTCTGGCGGAGCGGCTCCCGCTGCTCCAGCTCGTCGGAGCGTTCGCGTTCGATGCAGCACGGCGAATCCAGCGCGTCCGCGAACCCCTGGAGCCCGGCGCGCGGCTCACCGACCGGCAGCGCGAGTGCCTGATGTGGGCGGCTCGAGGCAAAACCGATTGGGAGATCGCGACGATCCTCGGAATCAGCCACGAAACCGTCATCAGGCATTTGAAGCAGGCGCGGGAACGCTACGGCGTGCCCAAGCGAACCTTGTTGACGGTCCATGCCCTGTTCGATGGCAATATCGCCTTCCTCGATATCCTGAAGCCCTGATGACCATTTATGGGAATATCGCGTCGCACTTGAGTTGAAGAACAAGGCTCCCGGTCAACTTCTCAGGGAGCCAAGACATGATCCACGTCGAGTGCGGCACATCGGTACCGAATGAAAAGGACGTGCTTCGCGCGATGTTCAGGGCGCGAAAGCAAGTCTTTGTCGATCTGTTGAAATGGGACGTGCCGGTCCTCGAGGGGCAATATGAAATCGACGCCTTTGACAATCGGGACGCCGAATATCTGATCGTCGCCGGCGATGATGGCCGGCACCTTGGCTCGGCGCGACTTTTGAAGACGACCGGCGCGCACATCCTCAAGAACCTGTTTCCAATGCTCTGCGCGGGCGAAGTCCCGGCGGGTCCTGGAATCGTCGAGATCACGCGCTTCTGCCTTGATCGTAACCAGCATGCGCTCGATCGGCGCCGGACGCGCGACCGCCTGGTCAGCTCGATGGTGACCTTCGCTCTCGAGCGCGGGATCCACACTTATACTGGCGTTGCCGAGATGGCCTGGCTGCAGCAAATCCTGGCATTTGGCTGGAGCTGCCGCCCCTTGGGTGTGCCGCAGCAGCTCGAATGTGGACTGCTTGGCGCGCTCGCGATCGAGATCGACGCCAACACCCCGGTCCTCCTCGAGGCCAACGGCATTTGGGCGAGCGAACCCCTATGCAGCTTCGAGCTCGCGGACGCTGCATAATGGAAAACCGATCGACGCTCGCCCAGCCGGGGCTCGACGGTGCCGTCGAGCATTGGAGCGCGCTGCTCTTTGAGCAGGGCTATTGCGTGATTCCCGATCTGTTCCCGCCCGAGCTGATCGGACGGCTCGACAGCGACCTAGCCGAAGATTTCCACCAGACGCCATTTTGCACCGGTGGTTTTTATGGGGCGCGGACCAAGAGGTTCGGGCGGCTCCTGATCCGCTCGCCGTTGGCAGCGCGGCTCGTGCGGCATCCGCTGGTGCTCGGAATCGCGACAAAAATCCTCTCGCCCTGGTGCGAGAAAATCCAGCTCAACTTGACGCAGGCCCTGGCGCTCTATCCGGGCGCCGCGCCCCAGCTTCCGCACCGCGACCAGGACATGTGGCGCGGCGAGATCGGAAAGATCGAATATCTCGTCAACGTCATGTGGCCATTCACGCGCTACACACGCGAGAATGGCGCGACACTGATCTACCCCGGGAGCCACGGCGAAAGCGCGCTCGATCCTGCCATTCCCCCGGGCGAATTCGCGGCCGAGCTGGAGCCCGGCTCGGCGTTGCTCTTCCTCGGTTCGACGCTTCACGGCGCAGGCGGCAATGCAACCGGCGAGATCCGGCGCGGTGCAATCATCAGCTACTGCCTAGGCTGGCTCAAGCCCTATGAGAACCAGTGGCTGGCCTACCCGCCGCACATCGCTCGCGGCTTCAGCAGAGAGCTTTCGCAGCTCGTCGGCTACGCCCAGCACCGCCCCAATCTCGGCAATTTCGAAGGACAATGCCCCTCGGTCCTGCTTGGCGAGCAATTGCCCGCACGCCTCGGAGCCATTGATGCCCTGCGCCCGGACCAGGAGGCTCTGGTCGCCGAGTTCGTGCGCAGCCAACGGTGGGAATTTGCCGAGGTGCAATGATCCGCCCGGGAACCTTTGAGCGCGTTTATGCTGCGATCAAGCTGCAGATTCGGCAAGGCATGTTCCGACCGGGAGACCGGCTCGAACCCGCCATTCTCTCAAGCGCACTGAACGCAAGCATAACGCCGGTCCGCGATGCCTTGCATCGCCTGACCGGCGAGCGCCTCGTCGAAGCTCCGCGCCACGACGGATTTCGAGTTCCCGCGCTCACCGAGGTCATGCTTCGGCACCTCTATGCATGGCACCGCGATCTCCTTCTGCTTGCGATCACCAACCGGCAACCGGCCGTTTCCGCAGCGACCGGCAGAATGCCGCAATCCTCGGCTGCGGCCGGACTTGCCGAGCGGCAGAATGCACTCTTCATTTTTCTCGCGCGGATGACAGGCAACCCGGAGCATGTCCTCGCGCTCGAAGGCCTGATCGAACGATTGGAGCCGGTGCAGCGCCTTGAATGCCTGCTGCTTGATGCAGTCGAGGAGGAATCGAGAGAGATCTCAACCGCGATTCGCACCCAGGACGGCAAGGCGCTGCGCCATTGCCTGATCCGCTATCACCGGCGACGCGCACGAATCGTTCCCGAGTTGCTCGAGCGATTGCAGCACGAGGACGAGGGCGAAATTGAACCGCCGTCATTTCCACGCCGATAGGCTGGGGGAGCCTCGAGCATCCAAGCGGAAAGGTCGCGGGTTCATTTGAATCGACCGCAGCCGAGTTGGATCGATGTCCGCTGATCTCGGGCGCGGGGCGCTGAGGCGATCTGGCCGGAGCCTTCGCGACTGTCTTTGGCTTGAACTGCCTATGCAGCTCGGCCGCGCTTCCCGAGGAGCGGCACGGAGGCTGTCCAGCGGCCATCCTCGCTACGCTCGATCGCCGCACCGCAATCGTCGCAAAAGGCCGCAAAGCCATGTTCGCGCCTGACTATCGAGGTCAGCATCGGGCGGTGGCGGCGAAACAGGCAGCGAAAGCTCATTGCTCCTGAATAGGTCATTCCAGCACCTCGGGAAAAGCGTTCACGATGGGCTTGGACCGGATTTTTCACGCGCTGCGTTCGCCAAGCCACAATGTAGAACATAAATAGAACAGAAGTGGCGCCGCGTCGAGACATCATGTTCGCTTGCACCCGGCGGAACCCGGATCGAATTCGGGCCTGGCCGGATTCGAGCCTCTTCATGGCGACCGAGCGAGGGCACGTATCGACTTCATGGCGGCTCGTCAGCGCCGAAGGAGTGGGGAAGGGCCCATGGAGACGATCTCGCATGCCCGCCGCAGGTTATCGGCGCCGAATCTCGACGAGGTTCCACCCGGTGAGACTGAGCCCCAGGGTGGCGAATGAGTTTCGAAGTGTGCCGCGGCCACGTAGCGCCGAACTTCGGTGTCGTGGAAGCGGAGGCAGCCCGGCACTCAACATGCTGACACTCGCCTCGCTTGCTGCAATTGGCTGTTTGCTCACCACGATCTGGCGCCCGCCGCCAATCCTCCTTTGGAATGCCAGCTCAAGCGTGGCACGCGGGCTCTATCTGGTTCTTCCCGGGGGCAGAGCGAAACGCGGCGATCTGGTCGTTGCGTGGCTTCCGCGCGGAGCTCGCAAGCTTGCCGCACAGCGCGGCTATCTGCCGGCTGGCGTTCCGCTCTTGAAGCCGGTCGCAGCGACTGGCGGCACGAAGGTCTGCGCGCGCGGGCGCCAGATCCGCATCGATGGCCGGGCCGTCGCGGTGCGCAAAGGCGTCGACCTTAAGGGCCGGGCTCTTCCGCACTGGAATGGCTGCATCCGGCTGCGACACGACCAGGTCTTTCTTCTGTCGCATAATCCCTGGTCGTTCGACGGACGCTATTTCGGACCGGTCCGGAAGTCGCAGATCGCCGGGCGAGCGCTGCGTCCATGGTGAGATTCGAACGAGTTTTCGCAGCCCAGGATTTGCGATTGCGATTGTTGCACGCATCGGTGGCTCGAATGCCGCGATTGCCTGCAGGGACCAAATGCCGAGCCCGGCTATCCGCTGAACTCAGCGACTTGCGTCTCTTCGGAAACCGCCTCGTCGAGGAGCTCACGAAGCGCTTCCACATGCCCGGCCACGCCGTTTGCGATCGAATATCGCGAAGCCGTCTTGGACAAGCGGACCGGGCGATCCTGCTTGAGCATGAAGTCGATCTGCCGGGCGAGGGCCTGAGGCTGCGTATCACCGATGATTGCGCAGCCAGCGGTGTTGCCGACGAGCGAGGATGCCGACGGGAAACAGTCCGTCGAAAGCACCGGACAATTGGCCGCCATGGCTTCGAGCACGGCGGCGGGGAGGCCTTCATAGTCCGAGGTGAGAACGAAGAGATCGGCCTCGTGAAGAGCACGCGTCACATCCGGCAGATAGCCGGGCATGGCGACTCGTTCGCTTATGCCCAGCTCATGTACGAGCCCGTTCAAAGTCTCTCGATCCTCACCCTCGCCGAGGATGAGCAGCCGGGCGTTCTTCGTCTCAACCAGGGCAAAGGCGCGAAGGAGCCGATCCAATCTTTTCTGCCGCGTCAGCCGCGCGATGCTCAAAATGAGCCGCCCCTCGCTCCTTTGGGCCGCCGCCGGCGGTTCCATCATCGCCGCGGTCACATAAGGTTGTGCGACGGCGCGAAAAAGATGTGCCGAACCGGGGAATTCCGCGACCATTTCGGCGCTCTCTTCCTCGCTCAATGTCCAGACCGCGTCGGTGGTCCTGAAGACTTGCCTGTAGCTCCATAATCTCAGGCGCCGCACCAGCCCCTGATGGCGCGATGTCGCGACCGGATTGGTGGTTTTGAGCACGAGCCGCGCGCTTGTTACTCTGGCAATTGCGCGGCCGATCGCACTGATGATCGCAGTATTGTTTGCAGTCGATATGATCACCCGTGGCCGTCTGCTTCGAAGATGTCGAACGAACGCCGGAAGCCCCGCGAGAAGGTCGAGGGCTCGAAAACGACGCGGGCGGCCGCCGACGAAATGGACCGGGATCTCGCCCAGAAGATCGAGCAGGAAATGTTCGACCTCGCCGCCGCGCGCAAACACCACGAGCTCGACTTCGAATCCGGCCTCGGAGAAGCCTTTCGCGAGATAGGCAGCGACGCGATCGCTCCCGCCCCGGCTGAACTTGTGAAGCACCAGCGTGACGAGCGGCGCTCGAGTAGCCAGGCGATCAGTGCGCATGAGAAACGCCGCGGCGCCCGCCGGCCCGTTCTTCGTTCCACCAGAGGGAGAACATCAGGACTGCGTATAAGAATCGGGAATGATCCGCGGCGCCGGACCGGTGTTCGGCGAACAGCCTTGCGACTTCGATGCCGTCCAAATAGCCCGCCGATTCCGCGCCGCTGTCGTGCCAAGCACCACGAGCGAAATCGCCGAAAGGTCCCCTCAGCCAGCTCGCCATCGGCACTTGGAAACCCTGCTTTGGTCGGTTGAGGATCTGCTCCGGAAGCAGCCCTTTGGCAGCCTTGCGAAGCACGAATTTGCCGACGCCGCCCCGAAGCTTCAGCGATGTCGGCATGGTCAGCGCCCATTCGACCACCTTGTGCGACAGGAAGGGCACGCGCGCCTCGAGCGAGTGCGCCATGCTTGCGCGATCGAGCCGGTTCAGCATGTCTGAGGGAAGGTTCACGCTGAGATCGGCGTAGACGAAGTCTTCAAGAGCCGTTCGAGTACCCGATTGCACATCGCTGAAATAGTCCCGCTCAAGATCGGACGGTCCGCGGTGAAGCCGCCTGAGTGTGGGTGAGGCGATGCGATCGAGCACTGCGCTCGAAGCGATCTGAGTAGCGAGAAAGAATTGCTGGTAGCCGTCAGCCGCAGCCGCGAATTCAGCAAAGCGGGCGGCATATTGACGCAGGCGATTGAGCTTGAGGGATGGTGTCGCCGGCAATCGGCCAGCGAGCTGCGCGAGCGGACGAAGGCCCCTAATCATCAGTCGGTGGCGGGCGATCGCGTCGGCGTTGCGGTGGCGCTTGTAGCCGCAGAAGAGCTCATCGCCTCCTTCGCCGCAAAGCACGACCTTGACCCTCTCGGCCGCAAGCTTCGAAACAAACCAGGTCGGGATTGCCGCCATGTCGGCGAAAGGTTCGTCGAAAGATGCGCCGATCTTCGGAACCGCGCGGATCGCGACCTCGTCCGAAAGCGGCATGACGACATGTTCGCAGCCAAGGTGGCGCGCAATCAGGGCGGCGGCATCCGATTCATCGATCTTGTGACCAGGGTGACCGATCGTGAAGGCCTGCACCGGCGCTCTGTTGGCCTCAACTGCCGCAGCCAGGATTGTCGACGAATCGATGCCGCCTGAAAGGAAGGCGGCGACTGGAACGTCGGCCATCATATGGCGCGCAGTCGTCCCAAGGGTCATCGCGCGCATCTCGTCGATCCACTGCTCGTCGCTCTTTGGAGATAGCTGCCGATATTGAGGTCGCCAGTAGCGGTTCGACGCACTTTCTCCCGCTGGGCCGACGATCAGATAGCAGCCTGGATCGAGAGTCCTGACTTCGCGGTAGATGGATCGAGGACGACGGACGTGGCCGAAGGTGAAATAGTCGTCGACCGCGCGCTCATCGATCGTGAAGGCAAGGTCCGGGACGGGCCTTAGCGCTTTCAGTTCCGATCCGAACGCTAGACCGCCATTCTGCTCCGTCACGTAAAGCGGTTTGATCCCCAGGGGGTCGCGCGCAAGGGTCAGTGTCCTTGAGTTCTGGTCCCAGATTGCAGCAGCGAACATTCCCTCGAGGCGCTCCCAGGCGCCATTTCCCCAGACCGCAAACGCGGCAAGGACTGTTTCCGTGTCGCAATGCGACGTGAACCGATAGCGGCTGCCAATCTCGGCGCGTACCGCCAGGTGATTGTAGATTTCTCCATTGAAGACGATTCCCAAGCGGCCGTCTGCACTGCGCATCGGCTGATGTCCGCCTTCGATGTCGACAATGCTCAGTCTTCGCATTCCAAAGCCGAAGTCACCGTCGACGAATTGGCCGAAATCGTCCGGACCGCGGTGGCGGATTGCATCGCATTGAGCCTTGATGATCCGCTCAGAGACAGCCTTTCCTTGGCGCCTGTACCAGCCTGCGATACCGCACATTATTGGGCCATGTCCTTGTCGTTGCAGCGTGGGCTGGAAAGTGGGAATCGAGTTTCGAGACCGTTGCCGGTCATCCGCCGGGTCGCCGAGAGGAAGAGCGAATCAGGAAGTTGCTGCAGCGGCCGCAAATGCAGGCAGCGGCTGCGCCGAAGGCTTCGGCTGCAGGGATGAGCGCCTAATTCTCTTCGAAGCTCGCGCCGGATAGCCAGCCACGTCCATGATTGCTCGCGCGGCACGGACCGAAGAGGGCGTGCCCGTCAAATCGAACGTATATTGAAGCATCAGCTGCTGGACGGAACGAAAATGCGTCTGATGTTCGGCGAACGCGGCCGACAGCGTTTCGCCAAGCCGGCCGACGTCATCGATGACCTGGCCCAAATGCCAATGCGCAAAATTCTTGTCCCTATTCCAGTCAATTCCATGTGCATTGAAGAAGATGCAGGGCCTCGGTTCGATCAGAAACTCATAGACCTGGCTGCTTGCATCTCCCAGGTAGATGTCCGCGCGATTGAGATAGTCCATCGTCGTGAGCGCGCGGCTGTTCCTGTCGATCAGGATGTTCTGCGCCTTCCAAGCCCTCTTCGGAATGGACCCCGGTCGGCCGATGCGGGGTGGCTGGATCGTGACTGCGACCTTGCGCTCGAACAGCATGATGTGGGGAGCGAAGATCAGCTCATAATCAGGATGGTCGGCGAACCAGCTGAGGATTTCGCGCCCTGACTTGTACCAGGAGGAGAGGTGCGGTGCGACATGCGGATTATAGAGCACGACCGGCCGCCTGCCGCTTTCGAGCCCGTTTGCCGTTGGTCGGGAAAACAGATCGAACTTGGGATATCCGACCACGGTAATCTTGTCGGGCGAGACTCCCGCCTCGGATACGAGCCTGTCGCGAATCTTGGGTCCGGCAGCGAGCACATGATCGAAGCGGGCGCTCGCCTTGTTGAAGCCGATCGCTCGGTCGCCAGCGCCGTGCCGCACATGGACGATCTTGAGCTGATCAAGGCCGAATTGGTCTTTGAGCAGGAGCGATGTCTTTTCGGGGACAACGAGCACATCGAGCGACCTGAAGAAATCGAGATTGTCACGGTACATCAACAGCTTCGATGCGGGGATCAGCTTTCCTGCGAGTGCATCGAACATTCGGCTGGACTTGTTTGCGAGCCGAAGTTCGATCAGCTTCACATCTTCATCGATCGATTTGCCCCCGAGCGTCCGAATTTCCTGAGTGATTCGATCGTTGGCCGAGCAGATGATGATCTCGGCGCCCGTGCCCTGCCGGGCCAGCGCGAGCGCGATCGGAAGGCCGTGGGCGACCTGATGGATCTGGTCGTGATTGAAAAGAAAGCCAATACGCATCGATTCTCCAGCCCCGCCGCCTTAGATGCGCTCATTAGGGCGGGAGAATCAACAACCGTCGAAGCCAGTAAATTTTTTGCTTTCAGGAGGTTGTTCAAACCATGAAGAGGCGAGGACGGAACAGCCAGGCGGGGTAATTCCTGCGCCTCATGCCCGCAGCGATTTGCGGGCGTCCAGCGCCAGCAGCCCGGCGATGCAGCCCGAGCTTATTGCTGCTGCGATCGCAGCGCCCATGGCTCCGACCAGAGGCAAGAGGATGATGAGCGCCAGCGCATAGACCGAAGTGCCGATGGTTCGAGCGCGAAGAACCAGTGCTGCGGCGCCATGAGCATTGTGAAACGGCTCGAGGATGAAGCTTGAGAGTTCGATTGCTGCAGCAATCGCAAGGACCACCAGAAACGGCTGCGCAAACGTGAATTGTGGACCGGCAATCAGCCGCAGGATGAGCTGACCGGCGAACAGTGCGAGGCTTACGAGCAGCACCCCCAAGCCAAGACCGATCATTGCTCCCCGAACGAAAAGCTTCTTCAGCAGCTGTCGGTCGTTGCTTGCGACGAGGTGGGCAAGCTCGGGATAAATAACACGCGCCAGCTGCTCAGTGGGCTTGGCCGACGCCGTTGCGATCCGGTCGGACAGCCGAAATCCGCCAGCCATTGCGGGTCCTGCGACCGTTCCGACGGCGAGTGTTCCGGCCTGCATCGATACAAAGCGCAATGAGCTGGTGGCGCTGGTCTGCCACATGAACCTCCAAAGACCCTCGTTTTCGGAGAGCGCGCGCACAAATGCGCTGGGGCCAATTGCCAATCGTGCCCTCCGGGCCGAGATCGCAGCAATCCACGTCACGGCCAATTGGATCATCGCGCCGACCGCCCAGGCGATCAGAAAGGCGGCTACGCCTCCCCCTGCAAGCCAGGCGGCGAGCGCGCCGATCGTTCGAATGACAGGTGCGAAGGCCTCGCTGAACGCAAGCAGATCGAACCTGTCGAAAAGACGAAGCATGCCGGTCGGCGTTCCGCCGCTCGCAAGAACCAGTGCCGCAGCGAATGCCGCAGCCTGCCTTTGAAGTTCGGGCGACCAGTGGATGAGCGGCCCTACGAGAAACGCCAAAGCCGTTGCCGTCGCAGCGCCCAAAATCGCGCTTCCCCAGTCGAGTGCGGCGCTGAAACCCAAGAGCCTCGCCAATTGCTCGCCGCGGCGTTCAGCCAGGTGGAGCGCGCCGAAGCGGATCACGCCCTTCCAGGATTCGAAGTGGCTCAGATTTGAAAAGAGCTGACCGTAGGTCAGTGCGAGCGTGAAGAGGCCGAAGCGCGCCGGCCCAAGCGCCCTTGCAGCAATCGCAAGGAATATGATGCCGAATAGGCCGGCAAGGCCCTGACCTCCGAGAAGCCAGCCAAAGTTGCGCATCAGCCGCGACAGGAGCGAGTGGCCGGACGGTTGGATCACGAGGCTTTCGTAGGGGCCGTGATTGCGATGTCAAAAGAACCGGCGTTGCAAATGTCGTCCGCTTTGCCTTGTCCGGATCCGCTCAAGGCAGCTTACCCAGACTCGGACCAGCGCCGCTCGAAGCTACAGGTTCGCGTCAGGTTCCCGCTCTAAAGGCCAATTGCTTAGCGAGGAGTGGGGATGGGCATGATCAAACGAATTCTGGTAGCGTCGCTTCTGGCGTTTTGCGCGACACAACATGCCGGCGCTGCCGAAACCAAGAATTGGTCGGCGCCAGGCTATAAGATTTATGCCCAGCAGCTCGCCGACGAGACGATGAAGGCGCATCCGGAGCTGCTGAGCGTGACCTTGCATGGCGTTCCGCCCGGAATGCGGGATGCCTATACGATGTTCGCCGGTTCATACCCGGAGCGGATTGGCAATCCCGACGATCCGGACGATATCGACGTTAGCAAAAAGGGGATCACAATTGTTGATCCCCGCTGGCACCGGACCAAGGATCCGGCATCGAAGTTCGTTGTGCTGATGCCTTTGCGCGATCGAATGGGCGAAAACATTGGACTGATTGTCTATGCGTTCAAGGTTCCCACCGAATCGAATGCCGGCGAAAGGAGCTTCTACCTCAAGGCGCTTGAGCTTCGGGATTCTCTTGCGAAGCACATTGCGAGCTACGCCGCCTTGTTCGCGGCTGCCAAATAGAAGCTCGACATGGATCAGAGCTGTCGCGGGCGCTGGTACTCATGACGTCAAGTCCGCTCGCGACGTGCCCAATGTTCGGGCATGTGCGAGAGGCGGATCATGAGATTGAGCGAAGCAGGGCGATGCCCGAAGTCCCGCGGCGGCCATCATCGGTGGATCGATCGCACGGTCGAGCGCAATGCACGCATCAGACATTTCATCTGCTTCGGCTGCAACCGGGAAGCATGGCATTGGCGGCTCTATCGAGAGGACAACGAAGCGGCCGAACGATCCTTGCAAGAAGGACCGGCTGACCCATGTCACGGCAATCGAAAGCCTCGAACCGATCTACAGGCTCGCAAAGTATAGCGCGGTCAGGACGAGGTTCGGCGCACTTCCGCCAAAGCGCGTATCGACGAGCGTCGCCAGCTTCTCAAGGAACTCAGCCCGGCGGTCGGGCGGGAGCAGCCGGACGAAGGAATAGCTTTTGTACAGCGAAACCACGGCCTCGGTCGTCAATTCTCGCTCGCTCCGATAGACACGATACTCGACCGATGGGAACCCGGCATCGGCAAGCACTTTCCGATGCATGTCTTCGTCGAGCGAATAGTGCCGATCGGGCCTTATCGAGGGCGGCAGCGCGATGCCTTCGAGGAGCGGCGAAATCTCGTCGGCGAGTGCGTCGCCCATGCGCGGGTTGAAGTAACTGTGCCACCACATCGCCCAGAGGCCGCCTGGCGCAAGCAGTTCCTTGACCCTCGCGAGCGCGCGCTCGGGATCCATCCAGTGGAAGGCAGCGGCGCAGGCAATCAAGTCGAACCGGCCTTCGATCGATGCATCGGGAAAGGCGGCCTCGACGATCGAAAGCCGCGGGTCGGCAAGCCGTCGCATCGTGAATGCCGCCAGAGCGCGATCGGGTTCGACCGCGGTGACCGCCGATACGTCGCGGGCCAGCAGGGCTTGCGTCACGAGGCCCGTGCCTGCGCCGATCTCGAGGACTGCGGAGCCCGGGCGAAGCCTGCTGAAAAGTTCCTCATAAAGTGGGTCCGGATAAGGAAGCCGGGCCGAATGATAGCCTTCGGCATCGAGACCGAAGGCACTCTCTCCCGCCTCTCGAGCAAGCGACAAATGCTGCTGTTCGGGCACGGTGGCTTTTCTCCTGGAAGAACCAAAGGCCTACCTGAACCATCAAGCTGAAACGGAACTGAATTTAAAAAGACCCCTCCCTGCCCAGCTTCTGTCCGGCACCTGATCGCATTGACTAACGACCTGATGGGAGAGGATATTCCTTTGAAGGAGAGAGAGGAAGTTGGCATGAAGGTCCTTGTCGTCGAGGACGAGGCGCGCCTTGGCCGGATGCTTAAGAAGAGCCTCTCCGAGCATGCGCACACCGTCAATTGGGTCTCGACATGTGCTGACGCTAACGATGCGATTGCCGAAACGAGCTACGATCTCATCGTCGTTGACCTCGGCTTGCCCGATGGCGACGGACTCGAGCTGGTGCGCGAGTGGCGCGAATGCGGATTCACCGAACCGATTTTGATCTTGAGCGCGCGCGACAGTCGCGAGGACAGGGTCCGAGGACTTGACGTCGGTGCGGATGACTATCTGCCCAAGCCGTTCGGAATGGACGAGCTCCTTGCGCGCATGCGCGCTTTGCTTCGCCGCCAGGCGGCTCGCAAGCAGACAGTCTACGAGCATAATGGAATCACGCTCGACTTGCTCGCGCATGTGGTGAAGGTCGGCGATCGTCAGCTTGACCTCACTGCGCGCGAATATGCGCTGATGACGATCTTCGTGCAAAATGCCGGCCGGATTCTGACCCGGTCGTTGATTGCAGAGAAGATCTGGGATTCGCACTTCGACGTCGATACGAACCTCATCGACGTCTATATGAGCCGCTTGCGCGCGAAGGTCGGCACCGCCGCCGGAAAGCCCATGTTCAAGACGGTCCGCGGCATTGGATATCAACTCCTATGAGGAGCATCGGCGCTCGGCTGACTTTGGGCTATGCGCTGAGCGCCACGATTTGCTTTGCCATTCTCACCCTCATCGGCTCGCGGCTTCTCGAGGCCAGACTGACCGACGGGCTCGACGAATTGAATGCTGCGGAGTTTCGGCAGCTCGAGGCGCATATCGGATCTGATTATGCGAGCGTCTCCCCGGCTCTCCTCGAGAAGCGACTGGCCAACGTCAATTCCTATGAATCCGTGCTTTTCTATATCAGTATCGAGAATCCGCGCAGCGGCGAAAAGCTGTTCAACTCGAGCAATCTTCGAGGGCACGCGATTCCCGACGTGAAGGGAAAGAGGAAATTCGATGCCGATGCCCCGGGGCTCGGAGCGCTTCGGATCAACGAGTTCCTGCTGCCCCCATATGACGTGACCGTCGCGACTTCGGCGCGAAACGTGGACACTGCGCTGCGCGCCTATGCACTCACCAGCGTTGCGCTCGTTCTTGCGATGCTCCTTGCGAGCATCGTCATCGGGCTTGGAATGAGCCAGGTCGTGCTTCGGCCAATTCGCGCGATCCGCGATACTGCGGACAGGATCAGATCGGACAATTTGAGCGAACGCATTCCTGTCGCCGATGTGCGCGACGAAATTTCTGAACTTGCCGAATTGCTCAACCGCACTTTCGACAGGCTCGAGCGAACGTTCATCCAGATGCGGCGATTTTCAGAGGAGGTCAGCCACGAGCTCAAGACGCCACTCTCGCTGCTTCGCCTCCATGCGGAACAGATATTGCGCGACGACACGGTCAGCCATGCGGATGCAGCAGTGGAGCAAATCGAGGAAATTGCCCGGCTGAACCGGTTCATCGACCAGATGCTGTTCCTTTCCCAGGCCGAGGCGGATTCGATCGTCCTCGATCTGAAACCCGTCAATCCCAAGGTGTTCATCGAAACTTTTGCAGCTGACGCAGCGGTCCTTGCCGACGATTCAGGCCAATCGTTCAGCGCCAAAGTGCAGGGGCGAGGCTTGGTCGCGTTCGACGAGAGCAGGCTCCGCCAGGTGCTGTTCAACATTGTCTCAAACGCCATCAAGGCGTCCCCGCCTGGGGCGAAGATTTGCCTGACCAGCGAGTTCGAAAAGCATGTCTGGCGCCTCGTCGTCGAAGATGATGGTCCGGGAGTCTGCGCGGACGAACGCGAACGGATGTTCGATCGCTTCGTGAGCCTCGGCGCTCCGGCGCCAGATGCCCGCGGCTCGGGCCTTGGCCTTACCATCGCACGCAGCATCGTACGGCTGCACGGCGGCCGGATCTGGGCTGAGCCTGCGCGCCGCCTCCACGGCCTTGCAATCATCGTCGAGCTTCCGTGCCTCGATCGGCGGCAGGCTCCGCCGAGCCCGGAAACCCAGTCCTTGCGAACCGCTGCTGCCTGAAAGGAAATTCAGTCAGCAGTAAGGAAAGCGTCAGGCTGCGGGCTCACTCCCTGGCCTAGCGCACAATCGCTCTGAGAGAAGCGAGGCGCGAGGGGAGAGATGAAGTTATGCGTCTTGCGTCCGCAATGTCGCTCGCCGTGCTCGCGGTCTGCTCGTCCGCAGCCTTGGCCGACGATGAGACACCGCCTGTTGTCGGCGGCAAAACCTATGTGCAGCACCAGATACTGGCGGCGAAGGCCCGCTACCCGGGAATCCTGAGCATCACCGTTATCGGCAAGCGACCCGAGGACAAGGCGCCTGTCATATTCGGGTCAACCGCGAGCGCGCGCAATGTATTCAAGCCTGCGCCCCAATCTACCGGCGGAAGCGCCGTCGCCGGCCGGCAGTTCATTGTCACCGAACCGTTCCTCAGCAGCACCGCGCATCGATTGGGGACGATCGAGATCCGGTTCCGCAATGAGCCTTCGAAAAGGGCTCAATATCAAAAGATCGCGGGTGAAATTGAAGCGCGCATGGCCCGCGACACGCTGAGCCTCAAGAATGCGGTCGATCCTTATCCCTTCGATCCAGCCTTCGGCCCGAATACTTACGCACAGAAGCTCACCGAGCGGACGGTCGCTGCTCACCCGGACCTTCTCGTGATGATGATCCATGCGACCCCGCCCAAGGAAGCGCACAATGTCATCATCGGCTCGAATATAGGCCGTTTCGGCAAGCAAGCCGATGAAGACGATCTTCGGGTCATTGAGAAGGGTTCGACCAACCTCGAAGTCGGGGGAGACAACGACCGGTTCGAGACCGAGCTTCCGCTGCTCGACCGGACGGGCAAAAGGATCGGCGCGCTGGGGCTCGTCTTCGCGTTGAAGCCGAATTCCGACAAGGAGGCGCTGCACCGTCACGGCCTTGCGATCCGCGATGAGGTTGCCCGCGCAATTCCCGACAATGTCGCCCTGTTCAGGCCTGCACGCCGATGAAGCCGCTTACTCTGCTCATTGTCGGTTGCTCGGTTGCGGCGTTGCTGGGTTGCTCCAAGGCCCCGGCCGGGAGCAGGAGCACGTCCTCTTCGGCCAGCTCTCCGCTCAAGCTCGCGAGCTCGGTCGAGCTCCCCGGCTACACCGGCGATTTCGATCATTTCGCAATCGACGCCAAGGATGGCCGCGTCTTCCTCGCCGGCGAAGAGAGTGCCGAGCTCGAAGTGTTCGACCGCAACAGCGGGAGGATCATCCAGCGGATGAAGGGTTTTGGGGTCCCTCACAGCATTCTTTACATGCCTGATGCGGGAGAGATCCTCGTTGTCGACGGCGAGAAGCCGTCCCCGGTCTTCGACGCTGCAACACTCAAGCTCAAGCGAACCTACGATCTGCCCAAGGGCGCCGATTCCGTCGGCTTCGACAGTGCGACCAAGCATCTGTGGGTCGTTACCGGCGGCAAAGATGTAAAGCAGAAGGACAGCAATCTCGTCGAGATCGATCCGGCGACCGGCAAGGCGATCAAGTCGGTGCATTTCGACGCCGATCATGTCGAGGCGCTGGCGGTCGAGCAGCACGGTCCCAACCTGTTCATCAACGTCACCGACAAGAATGAGTTGGCGGTGGTCGACAAAGCCTCGGGCAAGATCGTCAAGGAAATAAGGATCAAGGAGGCGGAGCAAAACGCTCCGATCGCAATCGATGAGGCGAGGCACAGGCTGTTCGAAGTCACCCGAAAGCCGGGCAAGCTGATCGTTCTCGACGCAAATAGCGGAAAGACGATTGTCGCGCTCCCAGCGCCAGCACGTACCGACGAGGTGCTGTTCGATCCCGACAACCGCCGGATCTATGTCGCCGGCGGGCAGGGCTATGTCAGCGTCGTCCAGGAAGAAGGCCCCGACCAATATAAGGAAATTGCACGGGTCACGAGCCTGCCCGGGGCGAAAACGGAGATTCTCGACAGCGAGGCCAAGCGCCTGTGGGTCGCAGCCTCGCCGGGCGAGAGCAAGGCAACGGCCAAAATATTGAGGTTCGACGTCATGCCGCGATGAGCGGCACCCCTCTGCTCGTTGCGAAATTGTGGCGATCAGAGATGCTCGGGGGAGAGAAGAAGATGAAGGCCAAGGACATTCGTGGCTTGTCGCTGCTGGCAAGGACAAGCATGCTCGCGATGGGCGCGCTGCTATTTTCTCGCGCAGCTTATGCCGAAGGCACGGGCGGCGAGAGCCAGCCGGGCGCTCCCGCAGAAACTGCGCAGGCACCGGCCGGTTCGCAGCCCGGAGCTCCGGGACCGTCCGTCCCAACTGCGAAAAGCACTGGAAATGCCGGTGCCAACGCGATCATCATTACCGGCTCGGCGCTCCGCACCTCGCCCGACCAGGTTGCAGTTCCAGTCAGCGTGATCAGCAACCAGGCAATCCTCAAGGGCGGTGTCACCAACAATGCCCTCGAGCTGGTGCGCAAACAGATTCCGTCCTTTGCCGGCCGGAGCAATACCGGGAACAGCAACGCGAGCAACACGAACCAGAATACGGCCGGCGGGAGCCAGGCGCAGCTGCGCAACCTTGATACGCTCGTGCTCATCAACGGCAGGCGTGCAGCGATCAATCCGATCGCGGGTCTCGGCGGCAAAGTGTTCGTGGACCTTGCCGAAATCCCGATTGCAGCGGTCGATCGGGTGGAAGTCCTGACCGACGGTGCGTCGGCGATTTACGGGTCTGATGCTGTCGGCGGGGTCATCAATTTCATCCTGAAGAAGAATTTCGAGGGCGTGGAAGCCGATGGCCGCCTCGGTTTCGCGGCCGGCGGATATGAGGAGCGCAACGCGAACATCACTGTCGGGCACAATATCGTGCCTGGCGTGAACGTCACTCTTTCCGCAACTTACACGAAGACCGATCCGCTTTATGAAAAGGATCGCTCGTTCGCTTCGCCCTTCTATTCGACCTCAACTGCAGTACCCGCAACGGTCGTCACAGGCGGCCTTTTCGGAGTGCTCGCGCCGAGCCTGACCAGCCCGTCAGAAACCAATCCTACGGGTATTCTCGCGACAGCGCCGAACTTTGCAGCACTTGTTTCCAACGGCACTTACGTAAATACGCCGACGCTGCGTTCGCCACAGACCAATCCGCCGACCGCGACCAGCAATATCCCGATCGCCGGGACGGGCATCGGCGGTACCTATGATCTCTCGAGATTTCAGACGTTGCTGCTCGGCCAGGAGCAGAAGGCGCTGGCCGGCACCGTAAACGCAAACATTATTGGCGACGACATGGTCTTCTTCCTCGAGGGCCTCTACGCGAGCAACAACAGCTTCACGCAGTTCAAACCGGTCACGATCGGCGTTTCGATGCCGAAGAATTCCCCATTCAATCCGGTTGCAGGCACATTGTCCGGAATCACCTTCGGAAGCCCCAGTCTGCCGAAGCAATATTATAACGATTCGAAGTTCTTCAGGATCATTCCCGGGATCAAGGGGCACCTGCCGTTCATCGGCCCCGGCTGGGATTATGAAATTGCCTATGACCACAGCTACAACACGCTGGATCAGCTGCAGAAGAACGTAATTTACACGCCGAACGTCTCGCGGGCGATCGCGGGCGGCTTTGACTCGAGCGGCAATCCGCTCGTCGGCGGCGCCTTCAGCAAAGTCTATTCGGGATTTTCGCTGTCCAGTCCCCTGGTTCTGGTGCCGGCGCTCGACCCGCTGTCACGTGCTCCAAATGCAACCACTTTGGGCTACATCTTTGGGACGGAAAGGCTGCACGCCACGAGCAGGCTGGATAGTGTCGACGGCAGGATTTCCGGCAGCCTTCTGAAATTGCCCGCAGGGAAGGTCCAATTTGCAGCCGGGGCCGGCTATCGCAAGGAATCGCTTTCGGGCACTCCCGACGCAAACGGCTACGTGCACGCCGATCCCAATTTCTGCAATGACGGCGGAGCGCTGGTCAGCAATCCATCGCAATGGACAGGAGGCCAGCAGGCCGATCCATTCCCGGTTGCCTGTTCAACGTCGACGGCAGGATCCGCAACGCCGGCCGGACGCAAGATCACTTCCGTTTTCTCGGAAATCCGCGTCCCGATCCTTGGCGGCGATATTCGCGTACCGGGATTTGCAAAGTTCGACGTGATCGGCGCAGTGCGCCACGAACATTATTCCGATGCCGGAAATTCGACCGTGCCCAAGCTCGGCTTCTTCTGGCAGCCGATCGACAGCGGGCTCACCATCCGGGGAACCTTCTCCAAGTCGTTCACCGCGCCGCCGCTCTATCAGGAATATGGGCCGGTCAACTTCCGGCTCGGAGGCCCGGCGATCATTACCAACACCTTTGGACTTTCAAACAACGGATTCCAGGCTGAGGACGGCGTCAATCCGAATCTCAAACCGGCAAAGGCAGATTCTTACTCGATCGGAGCAAGCCTGAGACCGGCGATGGTGCCGGGGCTTCGGCTCGAGGCCAACTATTCCTTCGTCAAGGAAAAGGGCCTTCCAGGCGGCATCGGGTTCAGCAACATCTTTCTGGACGTCAACCAGAAGGGCTCGGCCTCGCCCTTTGCCGGCAATATCGCGCTTGGGAATTTCCCTGGCATGCCGGGAGCTGTTGCCTTCACCAACCCCGGCGATCTTCGCGCCTATCTCGCCGCGAACCCCAACAATTCTCTGAATGTCTATGCGATCGATCGCTTCACCAATCTCGGCGGAATCAGAGTGAAGACGATTGATGCAAATGTGAGCTATTCGACCGACCTTCGAAGTGCCGGGAAGCTCTCGTTCAACTCGGCGATCGCAGTCTTTCTGAGCTACAAGTTCCAGGCGCTGCCCAGCCAGAAATTCTACGAATATGCGGGGACTGCAACGAACGGCGGCACTGGCGTCCAGGGTATTCTTCCCAAGCTTCATACCTATTCGAGTCTCGACTGGACCTACGGCAACTTCGATCTGACCGTCGCTCATACCTTTATCTCAAGGGTCCGCGATTTAGGAGTTGGCGGCATCACCTTCGAAACCAATGCCGCCAAGAATCCGCCGACGGCCTTTGTTGGCCATATCCCAGCCTACAACATATTCGACCTGAGGCTCGGCTACACGTTGAAGGACATGCCGGGTCATCCCAGCGGGCTGTCTTTCGCGCTCGGCATGAACAATGTCTTCAATCGCATGCCGCCGGTGTCCACCAACGTGAATACGCCGAGCGCAGCTTATACGGATCTTCCGGCGGATGTTTCGACCTATTCGCCGATTGGCCGGCTCACCTACGTCCAGGCATCGGTAAAATTCTGACGAGAGCGGCTAACGCACCGAAATTACAGGATATTGCAAGGTGGGTGGGCAATGAGCGGACCTGCCGCAACTAGGCTCAAAAGTCGAATTTAAAGGAGTTATTCGTGCGCAAGACGATCGCGTGCTCAATCATCGCCGGCTTGATCGCTGCGAGTCCGGCGATTGCCGACACGCAGTCGGCCAGTCATTCGAGCGCTCTCACAATTGACCGGGTTTCGCTTCCGGGCGAGGGCCGGGGCGATTTCATTCTCGCCGACGCGGCGACCAACCGACTCTTCGTCACGCACGGTCAGATGGTCCATGTGCTCGACCTTGCAGCTTTGAAGCCTGTTGCCGAGGTCACTGGACTGACCCTAGCGCACGGGGTTGCACTCGATGGGCATGGCCGCGCCTATGTCACCGACGGCAAGAGCGACGTGGTCGTGATATTCGACCCCGCGACGGGCCGAGAGCTCCGGCGCGTTGCGGTTGGGAAGAATCCCGATGCAATCCTGTTCGATCCAGCTTCGTCCAAGATCATCGCCTTCGACGGCGAATCTGAGGAAGCTTCGGTGATCGATCCCGAGACGTCTTCGGTCGTAGCCTCGATCAAACTGCCCAACGGACCCGAGTATCCTCAGGCCGACGGGCGGGGTCACGTCTATGTGACTCTTGAGGATGGCAATGCCATTGCAGTGATCGACACCAAAAGGATGGCGCTGGACCATGTCATTGCGCTCAAAGGCTGCGAGGGCCCGGCGCCGCTCGCCCTGGACCAGGCGAACAGGCGGTTGTTCAGCGGATGCGGCAACAGGGTGATGGTGGTGACCGACGCCGATACGGGGAAGGCCATTGCCTCGCTTCCCATAGGCGGAGGTCCGGACGGTTTAGTCTACGATCCCCAAACCGAGCATATCGTCGTCGCCAATCGTGACGGCAGCTGGACAGTCGTTCGGCAGGAAGGTGCAGACGCCTACAAGGTCGAGCAGACCCTGAAGATTGACGAATATGCCAAGACGTTGGCGCTCGATCCCAAGACCCATCGTATATTCTCGTCGACAGCCGATCTCGTGTGGCCCCCCGCTGTGCCCGGCAAAAAGCACCTCCCCAATGCTAAGCCGGGCACATTCCGCCTCGTTGTGGTTTCTCAGCAATAGGACGAAAGAGCCTGTGGCGGGGCGACCGCGGGGCCAGGCGAAGCCGGCCGCGATCCTGAAGAACAATGATTCCGCGAGGAGCAAGAGAGGGAATAATGACCCCCGATTCTGACGCAAGATTTGAGGTTCTGAGCAAAGTCCCGGCGATCACCTTGGGCTTCTGGGTCATCAAGATCCTTGCAACCACGCTCGGCGAGACTGGCGGCGATTCCGTGACCATGAGCTGGCTCGGGGAGACGACCGATAAACCGGTGCCCTATGGCTATCTCATCGGTACTGCGATCTTCGGCGTCCTCCTGATCGGATTTGTGTACGCTCAGGTCCGAGCGAGCAAGTTCAATCCGTGGCTCTATTGGGCGACGATCGTCGCCTCGACCACCTGCGGCACGACGCTCGCCGACTTCGCGGACCGTTCGCTCGGGATCGGCTATCCCGGCGGATCCTTGCTCCTCCTGGCCTGCGTCTTATTGTCGCTGTTCGCCTGGCATCGGACGCTCGGAACGGTCAATGTCAACACGATCGCCACTCCCAAGGCCGAAGCTTTCTATTGGCTGACCATAACCTTCTCGCAGACGCTCGGCACCGCGCTCGGCGATTGGGCTGCGGATGATTTCGCCGATGGGGGATGGGGCCTTGGCTATTCGGGGGGCGCCCTCGTCTTCGGTGCCGGCCTGGCGGTGCTCGCGGCACTCTATTACACCAGCAAGGTCAGTCGCGTGACCCTCTTCTGGGCGGCATTCATCCTTACCCGGCCGCTCGGTGCGACCGTCGGCGACTGGTTCGACAAGCCCGTTGCCAAAGGGGGCTTGGACATGAGCCGGCCGATGGCTTCGGCAGTGCTGACCCTCGTGATCCTGCTGCTGATCCTGTTCCTGCCGCAGCGGCCGGGAAGTCATCCGGGGCAGGTGGAAGCAACCGCGTGACATCCCGTCTTTTCGCCGCGCTCGTGATTGCGGGCGCGGCGGCTCCGGCATTTGCCGGACCCCCCTATCTTACCGACGATCCAGTGCCCACGGATACCGGGCACTGGGAGATTTATGGCTTCAGCGCCGGGGAAGGACGCGGATCGGATGTGGACGCAGATGTGGGGCTCGACCTGAATTACGGGCCGGTCAAAGGCATCCAGCTTACTGCGACGCTGCCGGCAAGCTTTTCCCACGATACGAGCGATGGTTGGCGCGGCGGCACCGGCGATGTCGAGCTGGGAGTCAAATACCGTTTTCTCAATGACGAGAAGGACGGAATTTCGGCTGCGATCTTCCCGCGTGCGATCCTTCCGACGGCCAGCCGATCGACCGGCGAAAGGACGCGTTTCCTCCTCCCTTTGTGGGTGGGCAAGGATTTTCCTGGCGGGACCAGCCTCTTCGGCGGTGGGGGATACGAGTTCAATCCGGGCCTTGGAAATCGCAACTTCTGGCAAGCTGCGGCCGCGCTCACGCACGACTTGAACAAGAAGCTGTCGGTCGGAGCGGAAATCGCCTGGCAGCAGCCGGACACGCTCGACGGCACGGACCAGACGCGCGCCGGCGTTGGCACCATAGTGAAGCTCTCCGGGCATTATTCACTCTTGTTTTCGGGCGGTCCCACCTGGGCTGACCATCATACCGGCTATCATTTCTACGCTGCCCTCGGTCTCGATTTCTGAACAACCGAACTGACGGCGGACCAATCCCTAATCGAACAGTTTGGAGGAACAGATGGAGCGAGCGCGCCAATCACTCTTGTTTACTGCGGGCATTTTGGCGCTGGTCGCATCGGCGGAGGCGCAAGCCAGCGACTCTCAAAGCTGGGTAAGTGGAACGGCAACGTTCAAACTTTCCAACCAGTGGTCCGTCTCGCAGGACTTGACGGCACGCTTCAGCGACAACCGCCACGGTCTCTACGAGCTGGAGATGAACTCCCTCGTCGGATTTCAATTGAGCAAGAGTCTCGCTTTCTGGGCCGGTTACGACCACGACCCGCAATATTCCGGCGGAAGGTTCACGGTCATGGAGCACCGACTGCCGCAAATCGTCACGTTCAACAATTTCACCCGACTCGGCTCGGGACACCTCACCGGGCGACTACGGCTCGAAGAACGATGGCGGGATGGACGGAGTGGCACTGGCTGGCGGCTGCGGCCTTACCTTCGTTATTCCCTGCCGATCGATAAGAAGAGCAACACTGCGCTGACAATCAGCGAGGAGCCGTTCTTCGCTCTGAACAGGACCAGTTTTCAGACCGTGGCCGGACTGGAGCGCCTGCGCAGCCTAGTCGCGATCACAACGCCGATAGGTAAGAAATTGAGCGCCGACATCGGCTATATGAATCAGCATGGCTTCGTGCCTCAGAAGAAGGACACAAGCGACAACATCGCTTATTTCTCGGTCGGGATTAAGCTCTGAACCGCAATAGCTGCGGGCTGTCCCAATCAGATCGGCGGAAGGCAGGTGACAGGATCGCAGAATGCCACGGCGGGCAAAGCTCGCTGATGGCCCGCATGTGGTCTCGCGATCAGCGCGGAGGGGTGTCCGTTTTCAAGAATGTGCCGATCGCTTGCCCACTGGCGCGGGGCAGCAGGCCTTTGGCCCGTGACAGCATGATGTCAGTTAGCTTGGCCTAATCCAGTCTCAAACAGACTGGAGATGCCGATGTTCAGGAAAGCGATCCTCGCCGGACTATTATCGTTTGCGGCTTGGGGTGCCGGGCCTTCGCAAGCAGCCGAAAAGAATTGGACTGCGCCGGCGCACAAAATCTACGCGCAGCAGCTTGCCGACGAGACGATGAGGGCGCAGCCTGAGCTGCTGAGCGTCACGTTTCACGGGGTCCCGCCCGGAATGCACGACGCCTATACGATGTTTGCCGGGTCCTACCCCGATCGCATCGGCAATGCCGACGATCCGGACGATATCGATGTCAGCACGAAGGGAATCACGATCGTTGATCCACGCTGGCACCGAACGAAGGACCCGGCACCCAAATTCGTGGTGCTGATGCCGCTGCGCGATCGGGCAGGGGAGAATGTCGGGCTCGTGGTCTACGCCTTCAAAGTCCCGGTCGAATCCAATGCCGGAGAACGCAAATTCTATTTGAAAGCGCTCGATCTTCGCGATTCGCTGGCGAAGAAAATCCCGAGCTACGCGGCACTTTTCTCGCCCGCCCGGTGAACGCTCGACCTTCTTTTCATCGCTCGGTCCAGGCGCTGTCGGCAAATTTCCAGCGCTCGAAACACGGGTCATGAGCACGTCGCTAGACTGCGAAAGGGAAATTCGTGATGGCCACCAGGGAAAGCAACTTTGACCTCGTCAGCAAGGTCCCGGCGATCACGCTCGGCTTCTGGATCATCAAGATACTCGCGACCACGCTTGGCGAGACAGGCGGCGATACGGTGAGCATGAGTTGGTTCGGCGAGGCCACTCCCGAGGCCGGCCAATCCACGCTTAATGGCTATCTCGTCGGAACGGCCATGTTCGGCCTGCTGCTCGTCATCTTCGTCGCGCTTCAGATCCGCGCAAGGAGCTTCAACCCGTGGCTCTACTGGGCGACGATTATCGCATCGACGACCTGCGGCACCACGCTTGCCGATTTCGCCGACCGCTCGCTCGGTATTGGCTATCCCGGCGGCTCGCTGCTGCTGCTCGCCTGCGTACTCATGTCGCTGCTGGCGTGGCACCGGACGCTCGGAACGGTGGATGTCAATACGATCAGGACGCCGAGCGCCGAAAGCTTCTACTGGCTCACGATCACTTTCTCGCAGACGCTCGGCACCGCGCTCGGGGACTGGTCCGCGGACGATTTCAGCGAAGGCGGATGGGGCCTCGGCTATTCTGGTGCAGCGCTGGTGTTCGGAAGTGCAATTGCGCTGCTCGCAATTCTCTATTTTTCGAGCAAGGTCAGCCGAGTAGTCCTGTTCTGGGCCGCGTTCATTCTCACCCGCCCGCTGGGCGCGACGGTTGGCGATTTCCTCGACAAGCCGCTTAGCAAGGGCGGACTTTCCCTGAGCCGGCCAGTTGCCTCGCTGGTGCTCGCAGCGGCAATCTTCATTCTGGTTGCCGTTCTGCCGCAACGTCCGGGCCAGCATCCAGGCCGTCTGGAGGCGGTTGCGTGAGACTTTGGCTGCGGTCTTTCCTGATCGGATCAGGGCCGCCTCGCCGGCATTTGGCAGTCCGCCTTATCAGGGCGTCCTCTACTTCCGCGCTCGAACTGGGCGTCCGACATGCTCTCTTGCCGAGGCGATGCGAAGCGTTCTCCCCGACGGAAGGTTCCCGCCTCCGTCAGCGCTCGCTCCTATCTTTTGAGGAGCGAGCGCACCGCTTGGTTCGCGTGCCACTGCCTTGCCACGTGCAGCCCGCCGGGCGTAGCGTGACCGGGGTGCGGTCCGGACAAGGGTACGCTCGTGTTTAAGGTCTGAAGCTTGCGGATCATGGTGATCGAGGACGACCCCGACCTGGGGGACGCCTTGGTGCAACGCTTACGCCGCGAAGGACATGCGGTTGACCTCGAGCAAGACGGTGAAGCGGCGGACGACATCCTCCAATATCAGGGCTATGAAGTGATCGTCCTTGATATCGGGCTCCCCGGCATGGACGGTTTCGAAATCCTAAGAGCGCTTCGCAAGCGAGGTTCGCGAACTGCAGTGCTCATGCTGACAGCGCGTTCCGAACTCGAAAACAAACTGAGCGCGCTCGACGTCGGAGCCGACGATTATCTTTCCAAACCATTCGACTTCCGCGAGTTCGATGCTCGCTGCCGAGCCCTTCTTCGACGCTCCCAGGGCCTGGCTTCGAACATCACTCGCGTCGGCAAACTGACGTTCGATCGCGCAGCGAAGACGGCGCGGATCGGAGACACTGAGCTCAAGCTTCCAAGCCGGGAGTTTCGATTGCTGGAAGTCTTTGTAGGCAATATCGGCCGTCTGCTCAGCAAGGACCAGATTTCGTCTCAGCTTTTCGACTTCGACGACGAGGCGGGCCCCAACGCGATCGAACTCTATGTCGGTCGGCTCCGCCGCAAACTTGGAAGCGCGCTGACAATCCGGACCTTCCGCAGGCTCGGCTATGTCGCGGAAGCCGCGGGCGATCGTGAAGAATAAGTGGAGATCGGTCCGCTCAAGATTGGCAGCAATGATGGCGCTGCTGTTCATCTTGGTGATCATCGGCCTCTATGTGGCGGCACGAAGCTATGCCGCGCTGGCCGCGGACCATTCCTACGACAGGCTCCTGTTCGGTTCGGCGCTTTCGATCACCGAGACGCTCTCGATCACTGGCGGCGAAGTTCAGGTCGACCTCCCTTATGCCTCGCTCGACATGCTCTCGGCTGCCCCCGACGACAGGGTCTTCTATCGGGTCGTCGGTCCAAACGGGCAGACGGTGACCGGCTATCCCGACTTGCCCTCGGCTCCGGGCGGATTTCGCGCATTCACGCGCTCGTCGCCTGAAAATGCGGATTTCTTCAATGCAGCCTATCGCGGCGAAACCGTCCGTTTCGTGGTCATCGGCCGGCAAATCGCCCAGCCAGGAGCCAAGGGTTGGGTCTGGACTCAGGTCGGGCAGACAAGAATTGCGCGCAACGAGCTGGCACGCGAGCTGGAGCTCAGCGCTCTGCTGCCAATCGCCCTGGTCACCATCTTGGCGCTGTCTCTTGTGTGGCTCGGGATCGGAAGGGCGCTGAAGCCGCTCGAGACCGTCGGAAGCGAGATCAGGGCGCGCGAACCGTCGGACCTGAGCCCGATTCTCACTCCGGTTCCAGACGAAATTAAGCCGCTCATCGAAGCGATGAACGGCTTCATGCGACGCCTCGAATCGAACATCGACGGGCTTCGCACATTGATCGCCGATGCCGCACACCAGGTCCGAACGCCGCTCGCAGCCCTGCTCGCCCAGGCGCAAGTCGCAGCCGACCCGAAGGCCAATCCCGAGGAGGCGCGAAAGAGGCTGGCTGCAGTTGAGCGAAACGCGGAAAAGCTCGCGCGCCTTGCCAACCAGCTGTTGAGCGATGCCACCGTGCGGCATCGGGCCGACCTTAGGCATTTCGAAGAACTGGACCTGGTGCACCTCGTTCGCCAGGCGATAAGCGATATCGTGCCGCTCTCGCAGGACAGCGACGTCCGTTTCACCAGCAGGCTGAAGCAGGCGCCTTATGAAGGCGATAGCCTGATGCTTGGTGAAGCCGTTAAGAACCTCATCCACAACGCACTTCGTCACGGAAGTTCGGGCGAGCCTGAAGTTCGAATATCGCTGCAGCGAAGCGACGAGGTCTATCTTCTCGAAATTGCCGACCGCGGACCTGGAATTCCAGAATCCGACAAGCAGCGGGTTTTCGAGCGGTTCGCCCGGGGGCCTTCGAGCCAGCCTGGATCGGGCCTTGGCCTGCCGATCGTCCGCCAAGCGATCGAAAGCCACCAGGGTGAAATCCTGCTTCATGACCGCCGGGGCGGCGGGCTGGTCGTTGAAGTCCGGCTTCCGCAGAGGACAATATGAGATTTGCAGCGATCATGTTGCTGCTGATGCTTGCCGCTTGCTCCAGATTCTTGCCGCAAAATAGCGGCGCGGAATCGCGGCCGACTGAACTGACCATCTACAGCACTACCGATACGTCACTCTTCAAGCCGGTGATCGAAGAGTTCAATCGCCTCCACCCGAACATTCGCGTGCGTTACGTCGAGATGGAGGCCGAACCCCTCTACCGTCAATTTCTTGCCGAAACGGCTGCTGGAAAGCCTGAGGCTGATCTCCTGCTGAGCTCGGCGATGGATTTGCAGGTAAAGCTCGTGAATGACGGATTCGCGGCACCCTATCGTTCGGCCAATGCGAGCGCCCTGCCGGCCTGGGCCAGGTGGCGGAGCGAAGCCTTCGGGATCACCTTCGAGCCGGCAGTCATGGTGTTCAACAGCCGCTTGATGAAGGGCCGGACAATCCCCCGATCGCGGCCGCAGCTGATCGCAGCACTAAGACAGGATCCGGGCTTCTGGAGCGGCCGGATCGGGACCTATGATGCAGCGCAAAGCAGCGCAGGCTACCTGCTCATGACCCAGGACTCGCTCCAGAGCAGCGATTTTGCAAATCTGATGCAGGCCTTTGGCGATGAAGATCTGAAGCTAGGCGCGCATAGCGGGGCATTGCTCGACCGTATCGAGCGCGGCGAACTCGTCATGGGCTATAATCTTCTGGGATCCTATGCGGAGGCGCGTGTTGCACGCGGAGCACCGCTGGTGATCGTTTATCCCGAGGATGATACGCTTGCTGTCACCCGCACCGCGATCATTCCGAAAAATTCGCCTCACCCTCATGCTGCCCAGGTCTTCCTCGAATATCTCCTTTCCTTGCCTGGCCAGCGCCTGCTCACCGATCGCAGTCGACTGAGCGCTGTTCGCCAGGAAATCCAAGGGCCCTTCAGCCGGATGGGCATTACGGAATCAACCGTCGGGCCCTTGCATCCAGTTCCGCTCGGTCCCGGGCTCCTCGTCTATCTCGATGCTCAGAAGCATCGCCGGTTTCTTGAAGCTTGGCATGTCATGATCGCGCCGAGCCAAGGCCATTGACCGGTTAGTCCCGGCAGGTCCCGCGAAGGCGCCGAGCTGCTGCAAGTCACTTTGAAATTTCACGACCCCGCCGCGGCTGGCTGGGAAAGGCGGTCCATCTCCCGTCCTGCACCGTCGCGCAAAGGTTGCGCACGCGTTCGGCTTTGCACCGGCGTCCTCGCCGGAGCGAAGAGCCTCAAATCATGGAGCTCATTGTAACTTGGCCAAGCCCTGCCGCGCCGCCTCGGCAGTCAGCGGCAAATATTTGCCGTCTTTTTCGACCAGCTCCTGGCCCTCCCTGCTCAACACGAACCTGACGAATTCGCGAATTTTCGGGTCGACGGACCGGCCGGGCTTCTTGTCGAACCAGATACTCTGGTCGCCCCAAAGCGGATATTCGCGCGTCTGCAGGCTGTCGATCGTGTAAGGGACGAATGGCCCCGCTGCAGTCTTGCCGACGGCGAGGATCTTCACGTCGCTGGGAAATTTCGGATGATAGCGGACATAGGCGATAGCGCCGGGATCGGCCCGGACATGATCGACGACCTGGTCGGCTTCAAGATAGGTGTTTCCGTCGGGGCCCGGGTAATTGCCGAAGGCGAGAAGATTATCGTTCCACTTGTCGCTTGAGTGGAGGACCTTGTCGGAAAATTCGAGCGCAGTCGCGTAGCGAAGGCTATAGCCGAAGGTGTCGATTGGCCGCGATGCCCAGATTCCGCCGAGCCCCAGTTGCCCCCAACTGCGGATATTCTTTTCCGGCCCTCGAGCGAGCTCTATGTGCCATTTTGTTCCGATCCAGCCGCCTGCGCGCTCCGAACCGAAGATCCCGTCGAGCTGGTCCATTCCGATATGCGAGAGGGGATTGGCCTTATTGACGATGATCACCATATTATTCTGCCAGCCGACCGTTTCATAAGAGCCGGTGAAGATCGAAATTCCTGTCGGCTCATGGCCTTTCATGCGTAGAAATGAGAGATAATCGTAAAAGCTCGGCTCATGCGTGATTCCGATGTCGGCGAGGCCAAGCGCGATGCACGGAACTGCAATCGCGGCAGTCTGGAGCTGCGAGAGGTCGACGGTAATTCCAGGCTGATATTTCTTGAATTCGGCCTTCCACCATCCGGCGAGCGGCGAGTCAGCGAGATAATTGTTGCCGCAGAGCTTGAGAACGCCCGTGGGCTTTGACTGCGGCACGTAATCGGGCAGCCCGGAGAGATCGAACCGGCGCGTATATGCCGGATTTCGGGCGACGGCCGCCATGCGCGCGCGCCGCTCGGCCGATGAGCCTTTAGGAAATTTGAGCGACTGCGGATTGTCGCGATAGTTTTCGAGCTGCGCTGCAGCGGGGCTCTCAGGCACAGCGAACGCGACCGCTGCGAGCGCGAAGGAAAGGGCGGTACGCGTCCTCATCTCATACTCCTGCTACTTTGTTTCATTCCGACAAGCTCTCGAGGCTCGGAATTCTCTTCGACAGATCGCGCTGCACCCGGAGCGCCGACCGATAGGCATCGGCCTGGCCGCTCGGACTGATCTTGAAGCTGGTGCTGAGGGCCCCGATGGTCCGCCCCTTCCTGTCGAGCAGCGGCAGCTCGACTGCGAGGCGCTCGCCGCCGTTGGTCACTTCCTGAAGGATGCTCGAGCTTGCGATGACGCGCTGGTCGTCGGCATCGCCGGCTTTGCCGATTCTCCCGAAATTGGAGGCGATGATCCGGTTGTCCCGGCCCGGTAGCGCAACATGAAAGGCGATTGTCACCAAGCCGGGCTCGCGGCCGAGTTCCCGCTCTACGAGCCGCTCGCCCCTCGCCGAACGGCTGGTGCCAGCAACGAAAGGATCGGGTTCGCCAAGGCTCGCGCTCGAATAGACATGCCGAGAAATGTCCACTGCCAGAGCGGCTGCATCGGCTTTCTTTGGCGACGACCTGAAGGCGATGGTGAGCGTTCCAATGCGATTGCCGAGCGCGTCGGCAAGCGGCACCGTTGCTTGCGAAGCACCGGGCGGTCGGGCGCCGGCCTGGAAGTGAGCACCGGTCGGAGGCGCAAGATCGATCGCCGCATAGGCAAGCTCTTTAGTTTCCCGGAGCTCGCGGGCGAGGAGCGCGTCGCCATAAGCCGTGCCGGCAGGCGCCGAGCCCATGATTGCGGCCAGCGCCGCCAAGGCGTGCATGTCTTTATCGCCTCCCCTCCATGAACGGACATGCATGTAACATTGGCGGCTGTCACAAAGCTGTCAGGTGGCCGGTTCGCGAATGATAGCTTTGTGACAGCAAAGCCATCCTACCCAACAGATGAACAAGACCGGCGAGCAACGCCGGCGCGTGCCGACAATCTGTTGGGGAGCGAATGATCAACCGAGTCGCAGACAATCTGCGTGCGCGGCCGCCGCGGGGATCTTACGCCTATATTCTGGCGGCGATCTGCGCAGGCGCTCTCCTAGGGCTCGTCGCGCCCGGCGTCGGTGCGGCGATGAAGCCGGTCGGCGACATGTTCATCGCAGCCGTAAAGCTGATCATCACGCCGGTCATTTTCCTGACGATCGTGAACGGTTTCGGAAGCTCGAGGGACGTCGGCGAGCTCGGGCGCATTGCAATCAAGGTGCTCGGCTATTTCCTCTTTTTTTCGACCCTGGCTCTGATCCTTGGTCTGATCGTCGCGCTGGCGCTGAAGCCAGGCTCCGGTCTCAACGCCAGCCTTGCAGGTCTCAATGTCGGTGCCGTCAGTCAATATGCGCAAAAGGCGCATGAAAGCACCATCGCCGGCTTCATTGCCGGCATCATTCCAACGACTCTTCTTTCGGGACTGACCGAGGGCAATATCCTCCAGACGCTGTTCGTTGCGATCCTGACCGGTGTTGCGCTCGCCGGCATCGGACCCAGGGGCGATCCGGTTCGAAAGCTCTTAGAGAGCCTGTCGGCCCTGGTCTTCCGCTGCGTTTCGATCATCATGATGGCCGCGCCAATCGGCGCCTTCGCTGCAATAGCGTTCACGATCGGAAGATACGGCCTTCGCTCGATTGCCAATTTGGCGGGCCTGTTGGGCTGCTTTTACGCAACCTCCATCCTGTTCGTCGCAGTCGTTCTTGGCAGTGTTGCACGGCTAACCGGCTTTCGAATCCTCAGCCTGCTTCGCTATCTGAGTTCCGAGCTGTTCATCGTTCTCGGCACGTCCTCGTCAGAGGCAGCGCTGCCGATGTTGATGGAAAAACTCGAGGAAGCAGGTTGCGACCAGCGGGTCGTCGGACTTGTCGTTCCGCTCGGTTATTCCTTCAACCTCGACGGAACCAACATCTACATGACGCTCGCCGCGATGTTCATCGCGCAGGCGTTCAACGTGGATTTGACGGCATCCCAGATCGCCTTGCTGCTAGTCGTTGCGATGATCAGCTCGAAAGGCGCTGCAGGCGTCACGGGCGCAGGATTCATCACGCTCGCAGCAACGCTTGCGGTGGTTCCGGCAATCCCGGTCGCGGGGCTGGCTCTCATTCTCGGCATCGACCGATTCATGAGCGAATGCAGAAGCCTGACGAATTTCATTGGCAACGCAGTCGCGACGATCGTGATCGCGCGCTGGGAGGGCGCACTGGATACCGACCAGCTGCGCTCGGCGCTTGAGTCAAAGAGAACATTCGAGGCAGCCGGGTCGGCCGCCGCTCAATGATTTGCGAGGGGAGAAAAAGAATGATCTCGAAGATCGCGATGGCAGTATCGCTCGTCTATGCGGCGCCGGCATTTGCTCAGACACCGCCGCAGTCGGAGCCGCCGCCCGCGCAGCCGAACCAGACGCCGCGGGTGCAGGCGGGACCGCTCGCTCCCGCCCAGGCAACCCAGACACAAGCTGCGCAGGAGAACGACAATAAGCCGACCAATGCGCCGGCACCGGCAAACCAGATCATCATTACGGGTCACTTCATCGCTTCAGGCGCGAAGAGCGCGATGAAGATGGACGTATCCGTCATGGACACGCCTTTCTCAGTCTCGAGCTATTCGAACTCGTTCGTCAAATCGATCGAAACGACCCAGCTCACCGACCTCTACAATTACATGACTGGTGTGAAGCAGTCAGGCACGACCGCTTACGACATCACCATCCGCGGATTCAAATCGAGCGGCGACGACCGCAATGCGATCATGGAAGATGGACTTCCGGGCCTCACGTCGCGCTATGCCTCGCCGGCAACGATCAATCTCGATCACGTCGAGTTGGTGAAAGGCGCGATGTCGGTCCTCTATGGCCAGATTCAGCCGGGCGGATTCGTCAATCTCATCACCAAGAAGCCGCAGGCCAATGCAGTCACCTCGATTGAGCTGCGCGGCAACACCTATGCCAGCCGGTACCGCAGCCTGTTCGACGTCAATGGCGGCACTGCCGACCTCGATTCGACGGGGCGGCTCGATAGCAACGGCCGCGTCATGTACCGGGTCACCGCCGAGCTCCTCGATTCCCCGAACTTCCGGGATTTCGCCATCAACAAGCAAAAGTTCATCTCGCCGAGCGTGCTCGTCGATTTGGGCTCGACGCAGATTACCGGCCAGTTTGAATATCGCCATGTGCGTCAGCATTTCGACGTCGGGCTTGTCGCGCCGCCCAATGCTGCCGGCACCATTTATGACATCGGCGCAGTGGCGCCGATCACAACGACCTACCAGCAGCCAACGGACTACCGGGTCGAGACCGGATCTGCGGAAAGCCTGTTCCTGGTCCACAAGTTCGGTGGAACTTGGCGCTTGAACGCGAGCTACCGCCACGTCGGTTACCATAGCGAACAGAAAGAGACGAGCACCACCGGGATCACTCAGATCCAGAAACAGTGGCGTGTGCTCCGCCGTTTTCGAGACCTCATCACCAGACGTCATTATGATTATGCCGACATCAACGCCTCGGGCACGTTCGACACGTTCGGCATTGGCCACAAACTGCTGTTCGGAATCAATTTCGGCAGCGACATGGTCAATGAAAACCGGACAAAATTCTTCAATTCGAATGTCAGGAATGCAGTGACCGGCGCCTGCCCGGCCGGCGGGACCTGCCTCGATATCGGTCTCTATAACCCCGTCTATACTGGATACCCAACGTTCGACAGCGTGCCGGCGGTCAACCCGACATTGAAGAACCAGCAGAGCCTGCTCACCAACCGGTTCGTCCACGAGCATAATTACGGAATCTATGTTTCGGACCTCGCGACCATTACGCCATGGCTCAAGGTCAGCCTTGCAGCGCGGAACTTCAGCGAGACTGCAAGGGTCGAAAATGACGCCAGGAACGCGCCCGGCGTTGTCGACAGCAGAACCGACAAGAAGAATTTCCTGCCGAGCGCCGGCCTGCTCATCGAGCCGACGCGGCATCTGACGATCTACGGAAGCTATTCGGAAAGCTTCGTTCCGGTCGATCCCGGAATCATCGACTTGAACGGCGGCCACAACTTCAACCCGATCGAAGGCAAGCAATATGAAGTGGGCATCAAGACCCAAAACCTACTGAACGGACGGCTTGCAGCGACATTGGCTTTCTACCGGATCGACCAGGTCGGTCAGATCACGCAGGTCACTTGCGAGTTCGGCAACTGCGGAGTCCAAATCGGGAAAGGACG
The DNA here is from genome assembly GCA_966424035.1 of uncultured Sphingomonas sp. Classification (GTDB taxonomy): domain Bacteria; phylum Pseudomonadota; class Alphaproteobacteria; order Sphingomonadales; family Sphingomonadaceae; genus Sphingomicrobium. Next base: position 33,520 of record CBJLMA010000013.1, read on the forward strand.
CTCGGAAGGCGTCGAACTCGAAGGCAATTATACGCCGTTCAAGAATTTCCAGCTCATCTTCGGCTATGCGCATATCAATGCTAAAGTGCTCACTGCCGATCCCGACAAGCAGTTCCAGATCGGACGGCGGTTGCCCAACGTCGCTCCCAATGCGGCCAACATTTGGGGCCGCTACGATTGGTCGAACGGACTCGGCCTCGGCTTCGGGCTGACTTACACCGGCGATCGCGCCGGACTACTTCCGACGAGTGCAAGCGATCTAAAAACCCTCGATCTTCCAGCCTATGTGGTCGCCGATACGGCCGTCTATTGGGTCAAGGATCGTTATTCTCTGACGCTCAAAATCGGCAATCTGTTCGACAAGAAGTATTTCGCGAGTTCGGGCGGCGGTTCGCTTGGGCGACTCCAGATTGTTCCCGGCGATCCGAGGTACGTCACGGTCGCGGCGAAACTCAAATTCTGATGCGTGGCGGCCGCGCGCTCGTGCTCGCCGCATTGTCGGTCGTCTCCGCGCAAGCGGAGGCGGCCGCAGCGATTCCAAACTATGCACCGAAGACCAAGGTCTCCGGCCTCATCCGCAATTATGGTTTCGCGCTCGGCGGTGCGCTGAAAGCGTTGGAAAGCGCATTCAGCAAATATGAGCCCGGCATTCACTTTTCCGACACGCTGCCGACGAGCGACGCGGCCTTTCCCGGGCTCGTCACCTATCAGGCTGACCTCGGTTTCGATGGCGGCGAGCCCGCGATCACCGAAGCGTTGAGCTTTCAAGAAACGCGCGGCTATGACGCATCCTTCGTGGTCATTGCCTCAGGCGCCTTCGATACTGAAGGCAAGTCAAACGGGCCTGTCGTTTTCGTCAACACAGCGAATCCGATCTCAAGCCTTTCGATCGATCAGCTGGACGGGATTTTCGGTTCCGAGCGGAACGGCACGCTTCATGGCTTCGTCTGGAGTCCGCTGGGCGCGCGTGGCGCTCAAAAGAATATCCGCCGCTGGGGCCAGCTCGACCTTGCCAAAGGATGGGCGGACAAGCCAATCCAAACCTATGGTCACGGTCCTTCGGGGACGACGCGCTTCTTCCAGCTTCGGGTTCTCGGCAATAGCGACAAATGGAATCCCAATTACCGCGAATATGTCGAGACCGGCAGCAAGCAGATTGCCCAGGTCGACCAAGCGGAGCAGCGGCTCGGCGCGCGCTGGATGCTGGCCCACGAACTGGCAAAAGACCGGTATGGGATCGCCTGGTCGACCATGTCCCAGGCGCGTGGAATCAAGGGCATCAAATTGCTTGCAATCGCCCCTCGCGGGGGCGGTAAAGCAGTCTATCCCAGCCAGGCTTCGTTCCAGGATCGAACCTATCCGCTGGTGCGCAACATCTACGTCTATTTCGATCGCAAGCCGGGCAGCCCAATCGATCAGCGGCTCAAGGAATTTCTCCGTTTCATTCTGAGCGCCGAAGGACAGCAAATCGTCGCGCGCGCCGGCTATCTCCCGCTCCCGCCGACGATCCTCAACGAGCAGCTGGAAAAGCTGGACTGATCGCCTTCGGCGGGACCGACAAGCGAACAAATATGTGAATTTTGCGCACCGCCCAAAGCGGGGACAGCTGCGTGACAGGCTTCACCGTTAAGCTCCCGAAAAGTTTCTTCGCAAGGGCAACAGGAAGGGGTGCTCAAGCCGATGTCCAACTTTTCGTTTCATGCACGCCAGACGTTGATGGGTGCGGCGGCCGCGATCACATTTGCGATCCCCGCGATGGCCCAGCCAGCGCATGTGATCGTTTCAATTCCAAGCGGCGCAGCTTTGCCGTCCGATCTTGCGCCGACATTATCGAAATGGCGCCAGTCGGGAGATGTTGCCGACGTTCTTTGGCTGAGCGCCAACCAGCGCCAGAATGCCGCGTTCGACACGCTCATCGAGATCGATTTCGCAAGCGAATCCGATTACCGGAACTGGGCGCGCAAAGACGCGCCCGCGCTTCGTGCACCGCTCGAGGTGCATAAAGTGAATGCGCTGGTTCACGGCGAAACTTTCCCGAGAGACAGCAATTATTCGACGTTCCAGGTCGATACGTTCGAAGCTCCAGAGAACGAAGCCACGCTCAGCGTTTATGCGAAGGACATATTGAGGCCGCTTGCCGAGCGCGCGCGCGCGAGCAAGGATCTGTTGCGCTATACGCTCTACGACGAGCCCGAGGCAGGCGGCCGGACGAGAGCCTGGATCATCACCGAATATCGAGATCCCGCTTCCTTCGCGCGCGCGGCTGCGCTTCCGGCTCCTCCGGCAGGAGTGCGCGGGCTTCTAACGGACGCGCGCTACCAGGAATTGCCGCCGCCCGTTCTAAGCGATTTGCCGAGCTACCAGCCGGTTCCGAAATTGAGCGGAACGCTCAGGATCTATGGCAGCGAGCTTAAGAATGCCGTCGAATATCTCGCCAAGGGATTTGCGGAATATCAGCCGGATGTGAAGGTCAGCTGGAGCAACGCGACCTCGAGCGAAGGAGCGATCGCCGGCCTTTATACGGGCGTTTCGGACATCGCCCCTATGGGCGACGACGCCAAGCTCACGGATGAGATGCCATTTTACAACGTGACCGGATATCTCCCGACGGAAATCTCGGTCGCCACCGGCGGATATGAGAAGCGCGGATCGCTTTGGGCGTGGGCGATCGTCGTCAACAAAAAGAATCCGATGAACGAAATCTCGCTCGACGAGCTCGAGCGCCTATTCGGCGCCGAGCGCTCGGGCGGATGGAAGGTTGAAGACAATAACTGGCTCTACACGGCCGAATATGCGCGTGACCGATCGACTAACATCCGCAGCTGGGGACAGCTCGGCCTTGCGGGACCCTATGCCAAGCAGGAAATCCAGACCTACGGCTATTCGGCGCCCGGCTTCGAGACTGCGATCGAGCGTCACTGGTTCCACTGGTCGCACAAATGGAACCCCAATTTCATGGAATATGTCGAGCAGAAAGAAGCGGTCAGAGGGCCGTTCGGGGAAAAGGTTTGGTCCGAACGGCCGCTCGAGATCATTTCGAAAAATCCCTATGCGATCGGCATTTCCGGAATCATGCACGTCAAGGACTATCCGGACCTCAAGGTGCTCAAAGTCTCGTGGCACAAGGGCGGCCCCTATGTCCCGCTGACTCCTGAAACAGTTGCGAACCGCACCTATCCGCTGATTCGTGATGCCTATTTCTACGTGAACAAGGCTCCGGGCCAGCCACTGAACCCGATCGTCCAGCAATTCATGCGCTTCGTCCTGAGCCGCGAAGGCCAGCAGATCATCGCCAAGGTCAATTACTACTATCCGTTGGACCGAAACTATCTCGAGCAGCAGCTCAAGAAGCTGAATTGAGCCGCGAAGCTCAACGTGGCGGTCGGCCAAGCGGCCGGATCCAATCGAATGAGGGTGACTGGGGAGGTGCTCAATGAAGAATGTTGCAGCGAAGTTCGGCCTCGTCGGCGCGGCTGCTCTCATGCCCGCGTCGCTGACCGCCGCGGCGCCGCTCCAGAATAGGTCGGAACCGGCCAATGGCAATCGGAGCATTTGGACGCTGAACGTCACGAAGGACCGCAAAGAGCATGCGCTCCTTGGTGGCTACACGAAGCGCTGGGACCTGAGCGACCTGCCGCATTATGTGCCGACCAGGCATTTGAAGGGCACGCTCCGAATCTGGGGTAGCAATTATCTCAAGGACGGTCCACTCGGCGGATATTGGGCCGAGGCGTTCAAGAAGTTTCAGCCCGGAATCGCCATCCAGTATAATGTGCCGACTGCGGGCATAGCGATTCCGGCACTTGCGGCGAAAGTTGCCGATTTGGGATTTGGCCGCCCGGCGACGCTGATGGATTATCTCACCTTCCAGCAGGTCTTCCATTATTCTCCCACAGAGATTGTTGCCGCCACCGGCTCCTACGACGTTTACGGCTGGTCGCCGGCCTTCATCATTCTCGTCAATAAGGCGAATCCGCTCAGCCAGATCAGCATGAAGCAGCTCGACGGAGTATTCGGTTCGGCACGTCTTGGCGGCTATGATGGCAGCGTCTGGCGAACGGACTATCCCTATCGCCGCGGCGAGGAAGAAAATATCCGGACCTGGGGGCAGCTCGGGCTTACCGGCGAGTGGGCGAACAAACCCATCCATCCCTGTGGCCAGTCTCCCAAGGCCAATATCCAGACGGTCTTCTCCGAAAAGGTCCTGCGCGGGAGCGACCAATGGGCGGAAGGCTATCGCGCCTATGCCAATTATGCGACCAAGGAGGGCAAGATTTATGCGTGGAGCCTGCAGGTTCGTCACGCGGTCCAGTCTGATCCCCTTTCGCTCTGCATCGCTTCGCCACTGACGGTAGATCCGGACGCTAAGGAGCTTGCCGTCCAGGCCTATGATGGCGGTCCGTTTATCAAACGGACGCTCGAGACCGTGCGGGATCGCACCTATCCGCTGATCAACGAAGTTTATTTCTTCGCCAACAAGGCTCCGGGCAAGCCGCTCGATCCCAAGGTCGACGAGTTTCTCCGTTTCATCCTCAGCCAGGAGGGCCAGACCGAGGTCGAACGGGAAGGGCGCTACACGCCGCTGACCGCGGAGGTTGTTCGCGCCCAGCTCGCAAAGCTTCGGCCGGAGGCGAAGTGAAACCGGTTCCCGGCATCGCCGCGCTTCTGCTCCTGGGGTGGGCCGGGACCGCGTCTGCGCAGGACGTGCCGGTCAAATCGATCGGTCTCCAAAAGGCTCGCGCGGATGCCCTCAAGACCAAGGGTTTGAAGCCCGCTTACACGCGGAAGTTCGACTTAAGCGGTCTTCCGGAATATCGACCGTCGCGCCGCTTCAGCGGGACCATTCGCCAATGGGGGTCGAACTATCTCGCGGACAGCCCGCTCGAGGGCTATTTCGAAAGCGCCTTCCGCAAATATCAGCCTGGCGTGAGGTTCAGGAACAATCTTTCGAGCACCTTCATCGGCATGGCCGGCCTCTACACCAGACGGGCTGATCTTGCCGCAATGGGGCGGCGGCCGACATGGGACGAGCTCCAGGCCTATCAGCGCGTATTCGGCAACGTGCCGGTTGAAATCGTCATGGCGACCGGAAGCTACGATGTTCCCGGATGGACTTTCGCACTGGTGCCCTTCGTCAACAAGGACAATCCGATTGCGAAGCTGACCGTCGAGCAGCTCGACGGCATATTCGGCGCTCAGCGCGACGGAGGCTGGAAGGGGAACGACTGGGATCCGAGCGTTGCTCGCGGTCCCGAAAAGAACATCCGCACGTGGGGCCAGCTGGGGCTAACCGGCGAATGGGCCGACAAGCCGATCCACGTCTATGCCTACAACCTGAATTACCATTTTCCGCTCGATTTTGCCGAGAAGGTCTTTGGCGGCGGATACAAATGGAACGAGACGATGAAGGAGTTCAGCAACCGCGTCCGCCCCGCCGGAACGACCGGCGATTTCGGGCGGCTGTGGAGCGCCGGCGACCAGATGATGGATGCTCTCGCCGCCGATAAATATGGAATTAGCTACACCTCCATGTCCTACCGAAAGCGGGCCGGCGTGAAGACGGTACCGCTCGCCTGGACTGCCGCAGGTCCCTATGTTTATCCGAGCGTTGAGAGCGTTCAGAACCGCACTTATCCGCTCATCCGCGACGTCTATTTTTACGCCAACAGGATCGGCGGCAAAATGGACCCGCTAGTCGCCGAATATTTGCGCTTCATCGTCAGCCGGCAGGGCCAGGAACTCGTCCAAAAGGACGGAAAATATTTGCCGCTGACAGCACAGGCAGCGCGAGCGCAGCTCGCCAAGCTGGGTCAGAATTCTTGAATGCTGAGCCGCCGCAGCTTCATTGGCGCAGTGACGGCCGTTGCGGCGCGCCCTGTCCCGGCGCAGATCTTGACTCCGGCCAACCAGCGAATCGATCCGCACCCCGCGCCGCCCGGCTCGATCGAGCGGCTGACGGTCGCGAAACTGGCCAGCTACCGACCCCAGGCTTCCGTTTCGGGTTCACTTCGTCTTTGGGGCCACGGCAATCGCAAGCTGCCGTGGATGCGCAATCTTGTCGACCTGTGGGAGGCTGGGTTCAGACGATTCCATCCGGGAACCCGGATCGATTATCGGATGTACGGCACGTCGTCGGGAGTTCCGGCGCTGTTCACCGGGATCGGCGACATTGCCATTCTCGGCGAAGAGATACTTGCGCCTGCTGCCGCCGCCTTCGAGCGGTTCAAAGGCTATCCACCGACCGCGATCGAAATCATGACCGGCAGCCTTGACGTGCGCAACTTCGATTATGCGCAGCAGATCTTCATCCATCGGGACAATCCGCTCAAGCGGCTGACACTCGCCCAGCTCGACGCGATCCTCGGTGCCGAGCACCGGCGCTCCAGCCGCAACATCCGTTTCTGGGGCGAGCTGGGTCTCGGCGGAAGCTGGGCGCAACGGCCGATCATTCCCTACAGTTGGGCGATCGACGACAGCTTTGGCTATTATCTTGAGAATGCCGTCCTCGCCGGCAGCCATCGGTGGAACCCGGCGCTTCGCGAGTTTTCCCACATCATCTATCCCAATGGTTCGATCTATGATCACGGCCAGCAAATCCTCGATGCACTGGCCACGGATCCCAAGGGCATTGCCGTTTCGAACATCCGCTACGCTGGCCCGGCCGTAAAATCATTGCCCCTCGGCACAACCGATCGTGGACCATTCGTTCAAGCAAGCAAGGCGAGCCTGATCGACCGCTCCTATCCGCTAGCAAGATCGCTCCCCGCGGTCATCGATCGGCCGCCCGACCTGTCGATCCCGTCGCTCGTGCGCGAGTTTCTGCTTTACCTCCTCAGCCGCGAGGGGCAGTCGATGGTCGCAGAGGACGGGCGATATCTGCCCCTGACGAGCGATTTAGCGATCAGGCAGGCGAGGCTCCTCGCATGAGCCCGGCCCTGGTGCTCGCGCCCGCGCTTCTTCTTTCAGCAAGCGCTTTGCCGCAGACGATCCGAATCTGGGGGCCCTCCGCGATGACCGGCATCGTGACGCGTTGGGCCGAGGCCTATTCGCGCGCTCATCCTGACGTAAGGTTCGAGCTCGTCATGAAGGGTTCCGATACTGCTGTCCCCGGCCTTTATTCGGGCCGGGCCGACATCGCCCTTGTGGGACGCGAGGAAGACGGCGTCGATGACAACGGCTTCTCGCGTCCGATGGGCTACCCCTTGACCCGCATTGCAGTCACCAGCGGGAGCCTCGCGTCGCCCGGCAAGTCGGACGCGCTCGCAATCATCGTGCCAGCGGATAATCCCCTTGTCGGCCTCACGCTCTCGCAACTTGGCAGAGTTCTTGACTGCGGAACCGGCGCACCCCAGCCGACCATCAGCCGCTGGGGTGAGCTGGGCCTTTCGGGAAAATGGGTCATGAGGCCAATCCATGTTTACACCTATGACATGGGAACGCGGACCGGCGCATTCCTCCAGCATAAGGCAACCGGCGACCGTCGGCGCATGTGCTGGGACCGTGTCTCCGAATTTGCCGACGCTCGCCGGCTCGACGGGACGCTCGAGACTGCTGCCGAGCGCATCGCAGCGGCAGCGCGCTCCGATCCGGATGCATTGGCAATCGCCAATGCCGGCCAGGCGGTGGACGGCCTGAGGCTCGTCGCGCTTGCGTCTGGCCGGGGAGGAATGTTCATCCTCCCCACCAAGGCCAGCGTCTCGGCCCAGAGCTACCCCCTTGCTCGGCGCACTTATGCATTCCTCAATCGCCGGCCCGGTGCGCAGGTCGATGGAAAGATAGCCGCTTTCCTCGGCTATGTGCTCAGTCCCGCCGGTCAATCCTTGCTCGAGGTCGACCGCGGCTATCTTCCGCTCGATGCCAAGAGCTTGGCCGAGAGCCGCGGGGTCCTCGACGGCAGATGAGCAGGGTTCTTCCGTTCGTTTCGCTGGCGATTTCGTGCCTATCGGCGCCGGCACTTGCCCAAAAGCCCGATCCGATCGCAGGCACGCTTGCAGCCCTGCCCGATTACCGGCCGGGGCCGAAAGTCGGCGGAACCATATCCCTTTGGGGCCATGGCAGTTTCAGTCGGGACTTCATGGGCAAGCTGGTCCGCCGCTGGATTGCCGAGTTCAACCGTTACCAGCCCGCCGTCCGCTTCGATTATCGCATGTACGGCACCTCTTCCGCGATCGGTGCACTGGCCGTCGGCGCCGGAAATCTCGCGATTCTCGGCGAGGAGATCAGCCCCGACGCAGAACGTCTGTTCGAGCGCGCGAGAGGCTATCCGCCGACCAGGATCGAAATCGCCAACGGCAGCCTTGCAACCAATTATTTCGATTATGCGCACCAGATCTTCGTCAATCGCGCCAATCCGCTTCTCCGGCTCGATCTTCGTCAGCTCGAGGCGATTTTCGGGGCCCAGCACCGTTGTACGAGGGGTAACATCCGTAGCTGGGGCGAACTGGGTCTGAAGGGCGAGTGGGCGAACCGACGGATCCATCCTTACGTCTGGAAGACCGACACTGATTTCGCCTTGTTCCTTCGCGAGCGAGCCTTGTGCGGCAGCCACCGCTGGAATCCGGCAACGCGTGAAGTGACCCCGGCCGAACGCCCGGACGGTACCCAATATGAGCTAGGACAGCAGATCATCGACGCGGTGGCGCGAGATCCGGCCGGAATCGGCATTTCGAACGCTCGCTATGCGACGCCCGAGGTGAAGGCGCTTGCGCTCTCCTGGAACCAATCTGGCCCCTATGTTGGGGCCACGAACGAGACCCTGATCAGCCGCCAATATCCGCTGGTCAGGATCATTCCAGCCTATGTGGATCGACCTCCGGGGGGGGAGCTTCGGCCGGCGGTCGCCGAATTTCTCCGATTCATCCTCAGCAAACAGGGGCAGACGGCGCTCGCCCAGGAGAGCGGCTATCTGCCGCTCAATGCAAGCGAGGCCCGGGAGAGTCGCAAATGGCTTCGGTAAAAGCCTTGTTCCTTGCCAGCGGATTGGTTGCGAGCAGCCCTTCGGATCGTTTGCCTCCGCCTCGCCGACTGCCTTCCGATCAACTGGTGGTCGCAACTACCGCCCAGCTTGTTCCGGTGCTTCGCAGGGCCGCAAACGAGCTTGAGCGCCAGAAGCCGGATCTTAAGGTCTCGATCCTTGCCGTTGGAAGCGATGTCGCGATGGCCGAGCTTTATACGCGTCGGGCCGATCTCGCGGTCATCGGCCGGGCGGCAACCGATCCCGAGATCAAGGCTTTCCAGTGGATCTTCCAACATCCGCCTCAGCGCTTCGCCTTGTTCAAAGGAAGCAGCGCTGCTCCGGGTCACTCGCCGACGATCAGGCTTCTCGTAAATTCCTCGAACCCCATTCGTTCGATCTCGCTTAGCGAGCTTCAGGCTGCGTATCGGAGCGAGCGGACGGTGCGCTGGCGTGATCTTGGGGTCAGTGGGCCGCTTGCGGGACGCGTGGTTCATCCGATCATGCCCGACAGCGAAGAGGGGACGGGCCGCTTCATCCGCGACGCATTGTTCGATGGCGCGACCCTCTTCGCCTGGAGCCGCGTGCGCGAGGTCCAAGAGCCGATCCATCGCAATGGCTCGGACGACCGTATGGGAATTCGGTTGTCGACGATGGTCGCGAGGGATCGCCAGGCACTCGCCCTGGTTCCCGCAAGGCCGGCCGCGGGCACGCGGGACGTTCCGCTGACCTGCGCGCGAGCGACGATGCAATGCGGGCCGGCGGTCGCGCTCGAGCGGACAATCTTCGCATATTCGGATGCCCCGCCAAGGCCAGAGGCCCGGTCCTTCCTGCAGATGTTCACTGCAGTTGGCGCTCAAGGAGCAGTGTCGCTCGGGCCCTACAGGCAGCTCCCGCGCAATGAGATCCAGGAGCTGCGACGCAGGCTGTCTAGCCTCTAAGGAAAGGGCCCAGGTCGCCAGGGGCAGGACAAGGCCGGGCAACTTGACACCGGGCCAACAACAAGGCTCGAAAGCCGGCGTCGGCTTTGGTGGCGAGGTGCCATCCGAAACGCGAATTGCCCCAACCGAGTCCGATGGGCTTTTCGCTCAGCCTTTGACGACCATCAGCCGGAAGGATCCGGGCTTCGCGTTCGGAAGCAATTTCTTGCCCGGTGTGGGTTTGGGCCAGATCAGGTCGGCGGTCGAGGAGAAGATCCGATGCGTCGACGGGTCGAGCGCCGCGGTTTTTGCATATTGGTCGATCTTTAGCGACTGATTGACCGAATAGCGATCCTTGCCCAGCTGGTCGATGACCGTCCAGCTCCCGTCGCGATTGGCGACGACAAGACGCTTCCTGCTTGCATCGAAGATGATTCCGTCGGGATCTGAGCCAATCGGAACACTGGTCAGAACCTTCCCGCTGTCGGCATCGGTCACCATCATCACCTTGTTTCCGCATCCGCTGAACAGGACTCGATTGACCGGATCGAACGCGAGCGGCGCGGGTCCCTCGCAGCCGGCGAGCGGAATCGAACGCACGAACTTCATATTGTTCGAATCCAACTGCGCTATCGCATCCGCATCTTCCAACGTCACCCACACATTGCCCTTGCCGTCGGCCTGAACGGATTCGGGATTGTTGGGCAGTTTCACTTGATTGACCTTGGTCCCGCTTGCGGGATCGATGACTGTCACGTCTCCGGATTCGCCGTTGAATGCGAACAGCTTTTTCGACGCTAGATCGAGGAGGATGCTGTCGGGCTTCTTTCCGGCCGGAATCGTCTTGAGCGTGCGCCCTGAAGCAGCATCGAACATGATGACCGAATCCTGGTCGCCATCGGTGACGAATGCATGACCGCTCTCATCGTCGACCGCCACGCCATGGGCCATTTTCAATCCGGTGACTTCGGCAAGCTCCTTGAGCGAATTGAGATCGAGGATGTGAACGCGTGCCGAGTGAGTGACGTAAATGCGCTTTCCGGCCGAATCCACGGTGATGAAGTCGCCGCGGCCCTCGCCCGGAAGCGAGACCCGATCGATCTGGAACTGGGCGGCGGGCCTTGGGTCGTTTTGCTTCTGGTTGTCGGAAGCAGAATGGCAGTTCGCCAGTGCCAGCGCGACGGCAGAAGTGAACAAGACGGTCCGCATGATGATCTCCCGGCTGAGCGCAACTTTCTCAGGCGCTTCCGTTAGGCGGCACTTGCTGTCACGATTCTGTCGAGATTCTCGGAAAATAGATTTCGGCGCGCAGGCCAGTTCCGCTCGCGGGTGTCGCAAGTACCATTCTCGCGCGGATCGCATTGGCGAGACTCTGGGCGATCGGCAGACCGAGACCGCTGCCGAGCTTGTCCGCAGTCGGATTGAGCCGCGTGAATCGTGAGAAGACCGCCTGTCGGAGCTCTGGAGCGATTCCCGGCCCATTGTCCTCGACCGCGACCACCATCTCGCCATCGCAAGGAGCGACCGAGACATGAATCTTGCCGCCAGAACCGCCGTAGCGGACCGCATTATCGATCAAGTTGGCAATCATTTCGCGCGCAAGCACCGGGTCAGACATGACGACCGGTTCTCCGGCCGCCGGATCGAATTCCAGCTCGATTCCGGCTGCAACCGCCGCCGGCGCATGATCTGCGCAAACCTCCTCGACCAGACGGTTAAGCTCGACGCTCTCCAACGGCACTTCGGACCGCGCTGCATTATCGGCGCGCGCGAGCGCCAGGAGCTGCACCACGAGATGCTGAAGCCGTTCGCTTGCTTCGTCGAGATCGTTCAGGGATTCCTGCGCTTCTTTGCTTCCGGCGGGCGCATTGCGAAGCAAGGCTATATGCGCTCGGAGGATCGAGAGCGGCGTTCGCATCTGGTGCGAGGCGTCGCCGGTGAACCTGCGCATGTCTTCGAGCAATCTTGCAAATCGCTCGAGCAAGTCATTGAAGCCGTGTACGACCGGACGAATTTCCGACGGCACCTGTCGCTCTGCAAGCGGATGGAGATCGGAAGCTGCGCGGCGGTCCATGTCGGCCCGCAGGCGGTCGAGTGGCCTCATACCCCAGCGCACTGCAAGCGGGAGAAGCAGCACCGTGAGTGCAATCAGAGTCAACTCGAGCAAGGCAAGATATTGCAGCATCTGCTGCTCGGCGAGCTGGCGGGCATTCATTGTTTCTGCGACTTCGATCACCACGGGCCCATTGAGGCCAGGAAGCCGCCGACCCTCGGCAATCACGCGAATGTCCCTGCCGCGATAGACGGAGTCGCCGAATTTCACCTGGAGGTCAGCCATGCCCTTGGGCGCGATGTCCGGGAGGTCGCTATAGCCCGTGAGGACATGGTCGCCGTAGCGAACATTGTAATAAACGTTGTCGCGTTCGACATCTTCGAGCATTCCGAACATTGCGGGCGGCAGGTCGAGACTGATTTCACCATCTTCAATCGCAAGAGAATCCGCGATTGCGCGCGACGTAGCGGAAAGAATCCGGTCGTTCACAGTCTCCACCGACTTGGTGATGACGAGCGCACCGCCGAGGCCCAAAAGCACTGCCAGTCCACAAAGTGGAAGGACGATCACACTCAACAGGCGGACGGTCAGCGAACGCTGTCCCGCCGAGATCAGGTCGCGCCACATTCAATTTGGAACGAGCATGTAGCCGAGCCCGCGAATGGTCCGGATCTCCGGCCCGTTCGGCTCGAGCTTGCGCCTGAGGCGCCCGACATAAACTTCGATCGCATTGGGGGCGACCGGTTCGTCAAATCCGAAAACTTCCGAAGTCAGCCGCCGTTTCGACACGACCTTGCCAGCCTGGGCGATCAGTCGGTCGAGAACCGCCCATTCGCGAGCGCGAAGATTGATTTCTCTCCCGTCCACCTCAGCCATTGCGCGCGCATGGTCGACCGTCAGGTTTCCGACCTTGACAACGGAGCTTGCCTGGCCCTGCGAGCGCCGAAGCAACGCCCGGACCCTCGCTTCAAGCTCGCTCGGTTCGAAGGGCTTGAGCAGATAGTCGTCCGCGCCAAGATCGAGCCCGGTTACTCGATCGTCGATCGCGTCGCGCGCGGTCAGGATCAACACGGGGGTTTTCAATTGCCGCGCCCGCCAGCGCCGGAGCACTTCGAAACCGTCGAGCTCCGGAAGGCCGATATCGAGCGTGATGAGCGCATAAGGTTCGGACAAAGCGAGATCGAGCGCGGTTTCGCCATCTTCCGCGACATCGACGGAAAAGCCCGCCACCTTGAGCAGGGCGCTCAAGCCGCGAGCAAGAGACGGATCATCCTCGACAAGTAAGATTCGAGCCACTGCAGCTGTTCCGTTGACCCCAAGAGGATAGGGGGCGCAAGACGGTTCGCAAAGAGCTCGCGAGGCGAAAGACGTGCGACCAGCTTATTCGATTGTGATCGCGGCGGCAGCGGTCTGCTGTCTATCGTGCAGCTCCAAACCGAAGCTGCCAATTCCGAACGGTTATCCGCCATCTTACGCCAAACAGATTGAAGCAGCGGAGCGGGAAGGGGAGCTCGACATTCTCTCGGCGACCGATCAGCGCAAGGCGTCAGGACTCATTGCGGAATTTCGAAGGCTTTATCCCAGAATTCGGCTGCACTTCATTCAGATGTCCGCCCAGCAAGTATATGATCGGGTGACCAAAGAGGCCGGAGAGGGGCGCGGCACAGCCGATCTCGTCTGGTCGGCGGCGATGGACCTGCAGATGAAGCTCGTCAACGACGGCCTCACGCAGCGCTATGTCTCGCCCGAAAGAAGGCCCCATTATCCGCGCTGGGCGAACTGGAAAAACCAGGCCTGGGCAGTCAGCGCCGAGCCCGTCGTATTTCTTTACAATCGCCGATTGGTCAGGGACTCGGAGGTTCCCAAGGACCATTCTCAGCTCACCAACTATCTCGAAAATCAAAAGGCGCCTTATCGGCTCAAGCTGGCCTCTTACTCGCCGGCCAGATCTGCGGTCGGATATCTCTATTTTTCGCAGGACGATCAGGTGAGCCATGACTTTTGGCGACTGGTTCGCGCCTTCGGCCGAAATGAGGCGCTCTTCTTTGGAAGCGCGGAGGATATCGCGACCGCAGTCACAAGCGGCCGCGCTTCATTCGGCTATGATATTATCGGTTCTTACGCGCTCGATGTGATCAAGGGAAATCCGACAATCGGGATGGTCCTCCCGCACGATTATGCGCTCGTGCTATCACGGATCGTCGTCATCCCAGCAGCGGCCCGGCATCCCGACGCCGCAAAGCTGTTTCTCGATGTGATGCTCTCACGCAACGGGCAGTCGGAGCTCGCTCGGCAAGGAATGCCGCCCATCCGCAATGACGTTGCCGATCCCCCTGGGCTCGACCTTGGCGACGCACCCTTGAGAGCGATCCGCGTCGGACCAAGCCTTTTGGTCACTCAGGACCATCTGACGCGCGTGCATTTCCTGCGACGATGGAATGCTTCGCTTGAAGTCGGAGCGACCGCACGGCGGCGGAGCTGACGAAACGCGCTGAGCCTGACAGCGTAATGACAGCCAAGACTCGATAGGCGTCGATGGGCTCAATGCATTCCCGAGAGGCTGATGACGAAGAAGCGTTGGTGGGTGCGATTCCACGTCTGGCTCGGACTCTCGGTCGGGTGCTTCTGGGCTCTGCAGGGGCTCTCAGGGGCACTTCTCGTTTTCAACCGCGATCTCCAGGGCGGGGCCTACGAACACGCGGCGCGCGGGACGTCCGGACCCCTTCTTCGGCTGGACGTCATATTCAGCAAGGCAAGCGCCGCCGCCGGGGCCCCGGTAACCAAGCTCGAGGGTTTTGGCGCCCGGCCCTATTTCCTGCTTGCCTATTACCAGAATCGCGAAGGAAATGATCGGACCCTCATTGTCGATGGCCGCTCGGGCCGGACCCTCGACGACAGAAGCACTGACGAGCTTGTGCCAAGCGGTTCGGGATTCTGGCCCTGGCTTCTGAGCTTTCATGAATCGCTTCTGGGAGGCGATCGCGGCCAGCTCATCACCGGCGGCTCGGGACTCCTGTTGCTGTTCAGCCTCGGCATCGGAATCTGGAACGGAATTCCGGCTGGAGGGCGGTTTGGCGCCGCCTTTCGCGTGAGGAGATGGCGCACCTTGCTTCAGCGTTTCCTCGGATGGCACCGGATGCTCGGGCTCGTCTGCGGACTGCCGCTTTTCCTCACGGTCCTTTGCGGTATCTATCTGGCTTATGCGCCGGTGATCAGGCCCGCGCTCGCCGCTAAGGCCGGCTATATCCCAATGTATCGGTCCAAGCCCCGGGCAACGGCGCCGCGGCAGATCATCTCAGCCGAAGACGCTTGGCAGTCCGCGCTGAAGCGGTTCCCTGGCTCCGAGCTTGTGCGGGCGACGACGCCCACGGCCAAATCACCAGTTTACTTCTTCAGGCTTCTAAGACCGGGCGAATGGCGCCGCTGGGCGGGCACGAGCTGGGTCACCGTCGATCCAGCCACGGGCAAAATCCTCTCCTCCTATGATGCAGTGAACGGGCCTTGGGCGAATTGGATTACTGACAATCTGTACACGGTCCATACGGGCGAGGCCGGCGGGTTCGCCGCGCGTCTCCTCGTGCTGTTCGACGGCCTATTGTTGCCCGTATTCTTCGTCACCGGCTTGGTGACCTGGCGCCGCCGAACGACAGCAAAGAACTCACGCGCGAAGTCGCACGAGCGGATGGCGCAGGACACCGTTGTGAAGCCAAAGGTGCAAGCCGGGGCGATCGTGGCTGATCCGTCGGTTTGAAGCACCGTTCGACAAGCGGGGCGTCCTCCAGCGACTGCCGGCATTCACTTCGTGAAATGACAGGCTGCTGTAAGGTCGCTGTGCGACAAATATGGCCAACAACGCTCGCATCCAGAGCGATTTAGACCAGGGGAAGAAATGTGACCGAGGTCGCGGTTAACGAAGCCATCAACTCCAGCTCCGGGGCAAGCACGCCGTGGGTCAAACGCTGGTGGACACTCATGAACGCTCGAATCGGGATCGTGCCGGTGCCGGTGTTTGTTGCGGTCGTCGGGCTGATCGCCGCCTACATACACTTGGGTAAAGTCCCATCAGACCTCACTACCAACATCCTTACGTTGACCGTCGGCGGTTTTGCCTGCGCCGAAGTTGGCAAGCATTTGCCGGGCCTCAAGAAGATTGGAGCGGCGGCGATCCTCGCCACGTTCGTTCCATCCTTTCTCGTTTATGCGGGGCTGATTCCGGCACCGCTCAAAGCTTCAATTTCAACATTCACCGACGAGAGCAACTTCCTCTATCTGTTCATCGGATCGATTATCGTCGGAAGCATCCTTGGAATGGACCGCCGGATGCTGATCGGCGGCTTCCTCAAAATCTTTGCGCCAATCGTCGCCGGCTCGATTGCAGCGGCTGCAGTCGGGATAGGGCTCGGCACGCTGCTTGGACTCGGCTTCACGCACACGGCCTTCATGATTGTCGTTCCAGTCATGGCCGGCGGTGTCGGTGAGGGAGCAATTCCCTTGTCGATCGGCTATGCGGCGTTGGGCGGCGGCGCCGAGGGCGATCTGTTGGCGGAGATTCTGCCGGCGGTGATGTTCGGGAGCCTCGTCGCAATCATTCTTGCAGGGGGACTTAATCTACTCGGCCGCAAGCGTCCTGCCCTGACCGGCAATGGTCAATTGCAGCCGGGTGAGCACGACGTCCCGCTGGATGAGAACCAGCCCACTGGGCTTCTTCCCGATTTGCAGACTGTCGGAGCGGCGGTCGTTCTGGCAATGACGCTCTACCTCGCGGGCGCGCTCGTTCAGAAGCTCACCAATTTTCCCGGGCCGGTGACCATGCTGTTCCTGGCAGTGGCGATCAAGCTTGGTCGTTTCATTCCGCCGCAGCTCGAACAAGGCGCATTCCGTAACTATCAATTTTTCGCGCGCCTGGTTACCTATCCGCTGCTGTTCGCGATCGGGGTTGCGAAAACGCCGTGGGAAAAGCTGGTTAGCGCCTTCAACGGCGCGGAAATTCTGACAATTGTCGGGACCGTCGTGACGCTCGTCGCGACCGGCTTTGTCGTCGGCCGCCTCGTCAACATCTTTCCGGTAGAATCCGGGATCGTTGCCGCATGCCGCGCGAGCCAGGGGGGCACTGGCGATGTCGCAATCCTGTCGGCGTGCGACCGAATGAACATGATGCCCTTCGCGCAGGTTGCAACGCGCATCGGCGGAGCGATCACGGTCACACTCGCGATCAGCCTGTACGCGGCATACGGTAGATAATGCTGCTGGAGGGCAGCATTTGCATGGGAATGCTTTGTTGTGACCCCGTAAAAGCTGAACCTCAGGCGTCATAAGAGGGACCAAGCTTGTTGCTTTGCGAGTGAAGCATCAGCCGCAGTGTCGGCTTGAAGGGGATTGGAACGCATTTTGCAAAAAGGAAGGGATCGCGATTCATCCACCTCCTCATTGCGGAGCAAAGCGTTCCGCAAGGATGTGATTCAGCGTTTGGTAGCTCCTCACCTTCGCCATTTTTCGCGGCCCCGGACCGAGGATTATGTTGAAGCGATTCTGCTTTTGCACCGCAGCCGTGCGGCAGCTTTCGGCTCGCACCTCTTTTCGGACCCTGCCTGGGACTTGCTTCTACAATTGTACGCTGCCGAACTGGATCACCGCGATCGCTCGCTGTCGGAGCTGATCGCGGCAATGGCCATGCCGAGATCGGTTGTCGCCCGCTGGATCACTGCCCTCGTCGATGCCGGATTAGTGGTCGCCAATGGCAATCCGCAGACAGCCGATTGCCTGTCGATCTCGATAACTCAGGACGCGGCCGCGCGAATGGAGCGACTGATCGCCCAATGGGCTTCTGCGCTCCCGACACCTTGATCGACACCGTTGCCCTTATCCCCATTGCCCAAGTCGCATGCGAATTCTTCTGAGATCGTTCCGTTCACCTGACCTTTGTCCCGAAAAACGGCCTGCATTCATCAAGTGGCGGCCTGAATCAGGAGCATTGATGAAAAATTGGGCTGCATTTCTGAGCGCATCACGAGCTGATCAGCTTCTTGCTTCAATGGCGGCACGCGCCGGCACAAGGGCGCGCACGCTTGGCGGGGGGCTGCCCAAGCTCATGATCTTTGCACTCGCTTCCGGCTTTCTCTGCAGCCCGGCTCTTGCGGCGCCTGAGGAAATCCAGGTCTATATGGACGAACTTAATGCGCCCGGTGAAATCGGGCTCGATCTCCATAACAATTATGTGCTGAGCGGCGAGGCGGGCATCGAATATTCGGGCGAACAGCCGTCAGTCCATCGCTATCGCATTACACCGGAATGGTCCTTGGGACTCACCCATTCCCTTGAGCTAGGCGCCTATCTCCCTCTCGCCACAATCGATCATCGCGGAGTTTTCGTCGATGGCTACAAATTCCGCCTCAAGTGGCTTGCTCCACATGCCGAAGACAAAGGCCTGTTCTGGGGAGCGAATTTCGAGATCGGGCGCGAGGGCCATCGGCTCGACGACAATCCCTGGAACGCCGAGCTGAAAGGAATCGTCGGACTCCATTCCGGCAGATGGACTGCGGCAGCCAACGCGAACCTCGATTTCAAAATCTCCGGTCCGGCACTCGCCCCAGCAACGCTCGAGATCGCAACCAAGCTCAGCTACGCCGTGTCGCATAAGACGACGCTGGGCGTCGAAAGCTACAACGGCACGGGCGAGATTCGACGGTGGGGGCGTTTTCGGAACAGCGAGCAGTCGACCTATGTCGCCGCAGACACGTCGGTCGGCAAATGGAACCTCAATCTCGGGGTCGGGCACGGCTACGGCAGCAACCCCGACAAATGGATTGCCAAGGCTATCATCAGCGTTCCGGTGAACTGGTCGATATGGTGAGCTGCGCCGCCACTTGGGCTCGGCACTCGCGAAGACAATAAAGGCATTCGCCTCGAGGGCTGCTGGTGATCGTTCGAGCGGCTAGAGTCCGGTCCGACCGTTCGACTGAAGAGCCGGGCGGCGATCTAGACTTCGAGGCGATCTCCTTCCCGCGCTACCAGCGTGTAGAGCGCCGGCATGAGGAAGATGATGATCAGCAGGCAGGTAACCAGCCCACCCACAATCACTGCTGCGAAAGGCCGCTGTGTGTCGGTTCCGACGCCCGTCGCAATAGCCGCGGGCAACAGTCCAAGCGCTGCGACCAGCGCGGTCATCATGATCGGACGGAGGCGAAGGATGGCGCCTTCTCTAATCGCCTCGACGAGAGGGGTGCCTGCGAGGCGGAGTTCGTTGACGTAGGAAATGTAGACGAGAGCAGTCTGCACCGAGACGCCGAACAGCGCGAGAAAGCCGATTCCGGACGAAACCGAAAAGGGTGTTCCGGTTAGCCATAGAGCCAATATTCCGCCGACTGGCGCAGACATCAGAACGCCGACGAGCGCTATCGCCGGGAATTTGAAGTTCCGATAGAGCACGAACAATAAGAGGAAGATCAGCAGCAGGGTGAGCGGCACGATCGCCGTAAGCTGCGCGCGGGAGGCGGTATACTCACTATATTCACCGCCCCAGTCGAGCCGATAGCCTTGCGGCAGATTCACCCTCTGTGCGACTTTTCCCATCGCTTCCTGGACCGCGCCGGCGAGGTCGCGTCCTTCGACCGAGAATTGAACACCGATGAAGCGGCTGTTGTTCTCCCGGTAGATAAACGACGCGCCATTTCCGACCGTAATGTCGGCGAGTTCCTTCAGGGGGATATGCTGGCCGCCGGGCGTGGCTACCAGCACGTTTCCGATCGCGACCGGATTATCGCGATACTGGCCCTGGAGCCGAACGACGAGATCGAACTCCTTTTCCTGCTGGACAACTTGCGTTGCCACATCGCCGCCGATGGCCGCCTGAATCAATCCGTTGATATCGTCGACGTTGATCCCGTAGCGCGCGATTTTGGCCCGATCGATCTTGATGCTGAGGCTTGGCTGGCCGAGCTCCTGAACCAGGGTCACATCGCGAATTCCCCGGATGTGCTCAAGTATCGCCTTGATCGCCTTTCCCTTAGCCTCCAGCGTGTTGAGGTCTGGCCCGAAGACCTTCACCGCAAGTGCGCTTTTGAGGCCCGTTTCCGCCTCATCGACGGCGTCCTCAGCGGGTTGGGTATAATTGAAGGTGATGCCCGGGAAGCTTTGAAGCCTATCGTTCATGGCAGCGATGAGCTGTGCCTTGTCATGATAGGCGCCGTGCCATTGAGAATAGGGCTTCAGGCCTACAAAGAATTCGGCGTTGAAGAAGCCGGTGGGGTCGGTGCCATCGTCCGGACGGCCATGTTCAGATGCGACCGTCGTCACTTCCGGGAACGAGGAGAGGATCGTCCGGATCTGCGGCACGATCTTCGCCGATTCGTCGAAGGAAATGGTGTAGGGCATGGTCGCCCGGACCCACAGGGCGCCTTCGTCCAGATGGGGCATGAACTCCGAGCCGATATCCGCGGAGAGCAAGAGGGCGCCAAGCAGGAGGACGACGGAAACTGCAACCGTTGCGGGCGGCCGCGCGAGGGAGCGGTCGAGGCCGCGGACATAGGCTGAACGGATTCGTTCGAAGATGGCATTGCGGCGCTCTCGAACTCCGCTGTGCATGAACCAGGAGCAGAGCACTGGAAGCAAGGTCAGGGTAACGATCAGCGATGCGATCAGCGCGAAGATCATCGTGTCCGCCATCGGCTTGAACAGGACTCCGGACGGTCCCGTCAGCACGTAGATCGGCAGGAAGCTGACGACGATGACGATGACGGAATAGAAGAGGGGTCGGTCGACTTCAGCGGCCGCCTCGCGGATGATCTTCGTCAATGCGGCGGGTGAATCGTCCTGCTTCGTTTCGGCCAAGCGCCGATAGATATTCTCGACCATGATGACTGCGGCGTCGACCAAAATGCCGAAATCGATCGCTCCAATGGACAGCAGGTTCGCCGATGCTCCCTGCAGATCGAGGCAGGCGAAGGCGAACAGCAATGACAAGGGTATTGTGACTGCAACGATGAGCCCGGAGCGGACGTCGTAGAGGAAGAAGATCAGCACGACGATGACAAGCAACATGCCTCTTAAGAGGTTGTGCTCGACGGTGATCACTGTCTCGTGGACAAGATCGGAGCGGTCGTAGAAGGGGACGACCTTGATGTCTTTGGGCAGGATGCTCGAGTTGAGCTCTCGCGTCTTCGCCTCGACGCGCTTCAGGACTTCCTGCGTCTTATCGCCGGTCCGAAGCATGATGACGCCCTCGACGGCGTCGTCCTGCTTGCCGATTCCGAACTCGCCGAGCCGCGGAGCGATGCCGAGAGTGACCTGCCCGACATCCTTGACCAAGGTAGGAATGCCGTCGTGCACCGCGACGACGACATTGCCGATATCGTCGGTCGTCTGCAGTCGGCCAAGACCGCGCACGTAATAGAACTGGCCTCCTTCGGAATAGAATCCGCCGCCGCCATTGCCGTTGTTCGCGGTCAGCGCGCTTTCAACCTGCTGCGGTGATAGACCAGCACCTGCGAGCCGGTACTGATCGAGCAGCACCTGGTACTGCATTGTCCCGCCGCCAAAGCCGGAATCGTCGGCAACGCCTGGAACCGACCTGAATTGCGGCTCGACCGTCCAGTCCTCGAAAGTCTTGAGCTCGGTCGGTGACCGGTCGGAACTTTGCAGCGTGTAGCGATAGATCAGGCCCGATGGCGACGTGAGGGGCGCCACTGTCGGAGTAACCCCATTCGGAAGGGTGATGTCGCGAAGCCGGTTGAAGACCTGTTGCCGGGCGAAATGGCGGTCGGTGTCCTGGTCGAACGTAATGTCCACGTCGGAAAGCGCATAAAGCGAGATCGACCTGACATTGTCTTCCTTGGGAATTCCGTTCAATTCGCGCTCGATCGGCACCGTGATCAGCCGTTCAACTTCCTCCGCCGAGTGGCCTGGCCACTGCGTGTTGATCTCGACAATTGGCGGAGAGAGGTCGGGATAGGCGTCAACCGGCAAGCGGTTCCACGCGCGGACACCGGCGCCGATGAGCAGGACGGTCAGGAGCAGGATCAGTATCCGTTGCTCGAGGCTGACTGCAACGATCCGATTGATGAACGAGGAGCCAGTCCGCGGCGACTGGGCCGGATCGTCGCTCATTGGCTCTGCATGAACTGGAGGAAGATCGCACCGTTGGCGACAACCCGATCGCCGCTCTGAAGACCGCTGGTCACATCGTAATTCTGGCTATCACGATAACCCAAGGTCACGTGTCGCCGTGCAAAGCTGCCGTCGGGGAGCGCTAAGTAGACGAAAGGCAAGTTCTCGTCGTCGCGAAGCACTGCCGAAACCGGAACCAGGAGCCCAGTGCTGACCCGTCCAGATTCGATCGAGACGTCGACGTACATCTGCTTCTTGAGAAGGTCGCCGGGATTGGGTGCAACGATCCGTGCAACGACCGCGCGGGTATTGGGATCGACCGAGGCGGCGATGTTCTGGACGACGCCGTGAAATGGACCAGTGCCGTTGCCCGGGTTGATCTCGGCAGCGTCATTGAGATGGACCGAGGAGAGATCGCTGGGCGCGATTTGGGCGAGCACCCAGACACGCGACAGGTTGGCAACGGTGAATGCTGCGCTCGAGCCTGCTTGGAGCAGTTGCCCCGGAGTGACCTGCTTGTCGACCACGACGCCCGACACAGGAGCACGGATCACTCCGACGGCGCCGGCACTGGTGTTTCCGGCCAGCGCCTTGGCGATCGTGCTGCGGTCTACGCCCATCGAGATCAGGGTCTGCAGCGCCGCATTGCGGTCCGCCTCCGCCGTCGCTGCGTCGGTTTGGGCCTGGGCTGCCTCGCGCTCGGAAATGCCGTTGTGGGCCGCGAGATCGCGGTCCATGTTCGCGAGCCGCCGAGCATTCGCCGCCGTGACCACTGCCTTGCGATATGCAGCGACCGCCGCTGCATAGTCGGCCGAACCGACCAGGGCCAACGGCTGGCCTTTTGCAACCGGCTGTCCGAGCGCCACCAGAATCCGGGCCACGGGACCAGTGAACGGGGACACGACTGCGGTCGCCTGATCGTTGTCGAAATCAACAGTACCGGGCGCTTCGACCTTCTGGCGATAACCAACGGGAATGACGGTATAGAGCTGGATGTGAGCGCGCTGGGGCTTTGTAAGGCGCACGTTGGCGAGAGCGGGTCCGCTATTGTTGTCTTCGGGCGAGGACGAGCATCCTGCGAGCGCCAGCGCGATCGCTGTAGCGGCCACGCTGCCGGGCAAGCGCGTAACGGTCATCCGCCGTGCTCCACCTTCTCGGTTTGGTGCCACCAGCCGCCACCCAGCGCCTGGAACAAGGCGACCGTGTCGGTGAAGCGATCGGCCTTGGCCTGGATCAGCGCGAGCCGCGTCTGTTGATATGCATGGTCCGCGTTAAGCACCGACAGATAACCGGCGTAGCCATCCTTGTGCTGGAGCCGGGCAAGATCGAGGCTCGCCTTCGCTGACTTTTCAGCAAGCGCTGCCGCCTTGAGGGTTTCCGCATCATGCTCGAGTGCCGCCAGCGTGTCCGCGACATTCTGAAAAGCGCTCAATACCGTGCCGCGATATTGCTCGGCCGATTGCTTGTAGGCAGCAACCGCGCCGCGCTGCTGGTGAAGCAGCGTCCCGCCGTCAAAGATCGGCGCGAGCAGCGCTGCACCGATATTCCAAAATCCCGTGCCCGGCCCGAACACCTGCCCAATCGCAAGCGCGGTGCTGCCGACGTTCCCGGTAAGCGTAATATTGGGCAGCCGGTTCGCCGTGGCTACTCCGACCTGTGCGCTCGCCGCATGCATATTGGCCTCGGCCTGCAACACATCCGGCCGCTGCTCGACCAGGCTCGAGGGAAGGCTCAGCGGCAGGTCTGAGGGGAGGGTGAAGTTCGAAAGCCTGAACGTCTCCGCCGGAGTCTGCGCCGTGTAGCGGCCGGTGAGGACCGCAAGGAGATCGTGCTGCTGATCGCGCTGCTTGAGTAGCGGCGGAAGCGAGGCTTCGACCTGCGCGAGCTGCGTTTGCTGCGCGACGACATCGGTGCCGGCCGCGTAGCCCTTGGATTTCTGATACTGGAGCAGGCTCAGGATCTCGCGGTCGATGCCAATGAGCTCGTTCGTCGCGGTGATCTGGTCCTCGAGCGAAGCCTCCTGAATTGCCGCCTGGACAACATTGGCGCTCAGCGTGATTTCGACGGCGAGCATCTGGAAGCGACTCGCCTGCTCTTGCGCGCCGGCCGCTTCTACTGTCCGCGCGTTGAGCCCGAACACGTCCGGGACGTACCCCACGCTGAGCTGGGGCGTGATCAATGAATAAGCGAGCGAGTTGTTGGCAGGAACCGGAGCAAGCGATCCGGGGTCCTTCTGTCGGCTGACATTGAGGCCCGCGGTGACCTTGGGCGCATAGGCACCCCGCTGTGCGCGCGCATTTTCGTGTGCAACTTGCAGCGCATACTGAGCCGCCTTGAAGTCGGCGTTGTTCGCGAGCGCCTGTGCCACCAGCGCGCTCAGTTCTTTGGAGCGGAACAAAGTCCACCACTCGAACGGGATCTCAGCTCCGGGGACGAAATGCTGTGCGGCTCCCCCCGCGACGCCGGGAGCTGCGACAGTCGTTTGCGGTGGGGTGGTGGTATAGCCGGAGAGGGGCGGAGGCGCCGGCCGATGGAAGTTCGGTCCGACTACACACGCCGTCGTCAGGAGAGCGGCGGCAAGCGCGACAAGCGACCGCCGACCTAAGGGCAATCTCGCCATCTCCAAACTCAATCTGCGGCCATTTGTCGGTTCCGTTCCATCAGTAGGCGACGGTATTACATTACCGGTGGCTTTGCCTCGGCTGCCAAAGAAGCTGGGCACGATGCAAATTACATCGCGGTCATGATTGCCGAATCTCTGACCGCGCTATTGACGCCAAGACGACATGAACGAAACGTTAGCGAAGATTTCGGTTTGCTCGACGGGCTGCACATAGAGGTGGGGCCGTGCGCCATCATCGTCTCTTCTTGGTAGACGTGCTCGGCCGTGTTCAGGAAGAATGCGGCTTTGAGGCTGCAAAGAGTGATGAAGCCAGGTGCATGGCCGAAGAGTTACGCGATGGCCGACCAGCCGAGCTCTGGAACACTCATCGTCGGCTAGCGCGGTGGCGCTAATCGGGCCTTTGGGACGCGGCCCTTAGAAGCATTCTGAACGGTTCGATGCGCGCATGTCGCGCTCGCTTCCTTTTGCCGGGCTCGGGCGTTCGACGTCGAACTATGAGACGTGTGGCGTTACTTGCGGCAAGTATTGGCTTCTTCGCTTGCTCCTCGCGTCCGCCCCCGGGAACCGTTGAGATCTTGGCAGGCCAAGGCCCGGTCAACGTCATCCGCCCCGACCGGGCACTCGGCGGCGCGATCGACGGGCTTCCGGCAGGACAGGTCGAGACGCTGTTCACACCGCACAACGTCGCGGCAATTCGCGGGGCAGGGCTCGGCCCCATTAGCTATAGCCTTCGAACCGAACTCGCGATTGATGCGTGGCATTGGGGAGAAGAGGGAAGTTGGAGCGACCGCGCGCGTCGTCAGGGCTATTGGACGAGTAGCGACAATCCAAAGCAGCCAGTGATGACCGGCTGGGGTTACAAGCTTCCACGCCGCGGCGATTCAGTCGACCAGGCGGAGGACGACGGCTATTCACGGCTCGACGACGGTGATCCACGCACCTTCTGGAAATCCAACCCCTATCTTGATGCGCTGCTGAGCCATGCGCCCGACCGGCCGCAATGGGTCGTCGTCGATTTCGGAGCAAAGCGCGCGATTTCCGCTGCCAAGGTCGTCTGGAAAGAGCCCTACGCAACTCATTACCGGATCCAATATTGGACCGCGGCCGACCCGTATGACGACGAGGGTCGTTGGCGCGATTTTCCTGAAGGCGACCAGCGCAACGGCACCGGTGGCGTGGCCCTGGTTCGGCTCGCCGAGCGTCCGATCGTCACTCAATTCGTGCGAATTCTCTTGGAAACATCCTCGCACCGAGCGCCGCCGGGATCGCACGACATTCGGGATTCACTCGGATATGCAATTGGCGAAGTCTCCTTCGGAACGTGGGCAAGTAACGGCCGTCTCATTGACTTCGTGCGTCATGCTCGCGACGGCCGTGCCCAAACCCAAATCACGGTTTCGTCGACCGACCCGTGGCACCGCGCAGAAGATCGCGACCCGAATGCCGAGCAGCCGGGATTTGATCGCTTGTTCCGAAGCGGACTGACCGGCGGCAGACCGGTGATCGTGCCTGTCGGCGTACTCTACGACACGCCCGAGAACGCCGCCGCCGAATTCCGTTTCCTGCGTCGCCGCGGCTATCCGGTTCGCCAGGCCGAGATCGGCGAGGAGCCCGACGGTCAGAACGTCAGTCCCGAAGACTTCGCCGCGCTTTACCGACAGTTCGGAGCGGCGGTACGAGCGGCCTATCCGGGAATTGAGCTCGGAGGTCCCAACCTACAGGACGCAGTTTCCGACACCTGGCTCGACGATTCGCCAGACCGTTCGTGGACGAGGCGATTCCTCAGTGACATCACGTCGCCCGGCCGCCGGCCCGACATCGACTTCTTCAGTTTCGAACATTATCCCTATGATACGCCCTGCGGTGCAATCGACCGCAAGCTGGTCGGCGCGGGTGACATTCTGGCAAAGGATCTGGCCCGACTTCGCGAAGACGGTGTCCCGCGCTCGATCCCGTGGGTGATGACCGAATATGGCTTTTCCGCTTTTTCCGGCGAGGTTGAGGTTGAATTGCCGGGCGCCTTGTTCGATGCCGACATGCTCGCCCGCTACTTCGCCGCAGGTGGAAGCGCGGCCTATCTTCTCGGTTACGGCCCCGATCAGCTTTATCCTCCGGACAAGGATTGCGCCGGATACGGCGAGCTGATGCTGTTTGGCGAGGACGCGCGCGGCGAGGCGACCTGGCCAGCTCCAACCTACTGGGTGATGCGCCTTCTGACCCAAGAATGGCTGCAACCGGGCGACGGCCCCGACCGCCTCTATCGGGCCTCGCTCGACGCGCTTCCCGCCGAAGAAGGACGGTACATATCTGTGTGGCCGGCGCTGAGGCCTGACGGCCGCTGGTCGGTAATGCTGATTAACCGCTCGGCCACTGAGCCGTTTTCGATCCGGCTCGCTTTCGACCGCGATCGCGCTGGCGGGAGGGGAGCGTTCGCTGGTCCGTGGGACGGTGTCCAATATGACGAGACGGATTATCGGTGGGAGCCGGCGGGTTCGAGCGGGCATCCACTGCTCGACAAACCGCCGCACCCCGTTTCCGGCCGTGACGGCGAGATCCTGCTTCCTCCTTACTCGATCACGGTCGCACGCCTGGCTGGATGACTGCCGGCTCGGCCTCAGCGACGGCGCTAGACAGTTCCGGTGCGTCTAATGGAGCACTCGGGAGTTGAGGCGCACGGAAGAAGAAGCTTCTGTGCAGACGATCGAACTATCGGTTCACCGGCTCGGTTTTGGCGAAGTCGCCGATCGCGACTTGCATCGAACCGTTCCGACCGAAGCCCCAGTTTCGATTGAGGTTTGCGGCATCGGCTATGCGGTAATGATGGCAACCCCGTCCGACCTTGAGGATTATGCAGTCGGTTTTGCCTTGAGTGAAGGTCTGGCGGCCTCTTCCGGGGATGTTCAAGAGATTGACGTCGAGGAGGTGGAGGGCGGCTGGGCGCTCCGAATTTGGCTCCCGCAAGATCGCAAGGATGCGGTGCTTGAGCGCGCCCGCATGCGCGTCTCCGAAAGCAGCTGCGGCCTGTGCGGTATGGAAAATATCGAGGAGGTTCTTCGGCCCTTGCCGAAAGTCGCAGCGCGGATCTCGACGAACCGTGAGGCGATCGCAACTGCTCTCGCATCACTCCGCGATTGGCAGCCGCTGGGCCGAGCGACCGGGGCGGCCCACGCAGCGGCGCTTTGTGATCCCGCCGGCAGGATAGTTTGCGTTCGCGAAGACGTCGGACGGCACAATGCCCTGGACAAGCTCGTCGGTGCTCTTGCCAGGACTGGAATCGATCCGGCTAATGGTTTCATGCTGCTTTCTGCGCGCTGCAGCTACGAACTGGTCGAAAAGGCCGTGCGCGCGGGGTGCCCAATGCTTGTGACCATTTCGGCGCCGACGAGCCTCGCAGTTGAACGCGCGATAGCTTCGGGCCTGACATTGGTGACGCTGGCCCGAGCCGACTCCGCGCTGATCATCAACGACGAGCAGGCAATGATCGAATGAGCTTCAGCCGGCGATCGCCGAGCGTGCCACGCGAACCGGAGTCGCCTTATAGGCCGGTGTATTCGCGTGCTCGTCATGATGATCGAGCGGGATGAGCGGGTTGGCTTCGGGCATGTAGGCGCCGCAGCAACCTTCGGGGATGTTGTAGGGCACGATCCGGAAACCGCGGACCGTCCGCCGCCGCCCGTCCTCGATCGCGGTCGTCAGATCGACAGGCTCCTTAGCCGAGAGCCCGAGCCGTTCGACATCCAGTGGGTTCATGAACACCACTCGGCGATCACCGTAGACGCCGCGGAACCGGTCGCGATAGCCGTAGATGGTTGTGTTGAACTGGTCGTTGGACCGAAAGGTCGTCAGCTGGAGGACGTCGTCGCCGCCCTTCCACTCCCTGGCCCCGCCGAACAGGCGCGTCGGCTTGAGAAAGTTGGCCTTGCCCGAGCGCGTGTTCCACTTGCGCTCGCGTGCTGCCAGCGGCCGCTCGATCCCCCCAGGCGTGAACAGCCGCTCGTTGAATCGCTTGAATGTCGCCGGCCAGGTCGCCTCGATCGCATCGCGGATCCTGGCATAATTTCCGACCCATTGGTCCCAAGGCACCTTGGGGTTGGGAGGAAGTGTTGCTTTGGCGATTTCCGCAATGATCGCCGGCTCCGACATGAGGTCCGGCGAGGCAGGATCCACTTTCCCGCGCGAGCCGTGGAACTGTGCAACCGAACTCTCCACCGAGACCGCCTGCTCGCCCGATGCCTGCCGGTCGATTTCGATGCGGCCGAGGCAGGGAAGGAGATAGCTGATCTGTCCGTGCACGACATGGCTGCGGTTGAGCTTCGTCGCGACAGCGACAGTCAGCCTGAGACCGCGCCACGCTTCTTCTATTCGTTCAGTATCGGGCGCGGCTCGCACCGTGTTGCCGCCCAGCGCGATAAACGCCTTGACCTTGCCCGCCAGCATCGCCTGCAGTCCGGTGACGGTCGTATAGCCCTCGTGCCGCGGCGGCTCGAAGCCGTAGAGCTCCTTCAATTTGTCGAGCGGCG
>CBJLMA010000014.1:0-60748 GCA_966424035.1 uncultured Sphingomonas sp.
AGCGATCCATCATGGTTTGGGTATCCAATCACCTTGCGCGAGAATTCGCCGGTCACTCGCGACGAATTGGTTCGCCATCTCGACGCGAAGCGGATTGGAACGCGCCTGCTGTTCGGCGGCAATCTGATCCGCCAGCCCTATATGCGCGGCCGTAACTATCGTGTCGTCGGGGAGCTCGCCAACGCCGACATCGTGACCGAGCGGACGTTCTGGATCGGCCTCTATCCCGGACTTGGCCCCGATCATCTCGAATATGTCGTGCAAAGCATTCGCGAGCTGATCGACCTCTCAACTCAACTTGCAGGGCGTCCTGTCTTGTCGAAACACGCGGAGAAGTAAGGATGAACAACTACGAAAAACGGATGCTGGCGATCCTCAGCGAGGGCAAGGAGCGCCACGGAATCGTCGCGGTGAAAGCGGAGTTCGAAGCCGAGGGGACGCGCGTGGACGAGTTGCTGCGGCTGCTCGAGATCGCGCGGCGGGCCGGTGTGAAAGTCGGCCTCAAGATTGGCGGGTGCGAGGCCGTTCGGGACCTCATCGAATGTCGCCAGTTCGGCGTCGACTACATCATCGCACCGATGGTCGAGACGCCTTATGCCCTGACCAAATATGCCGCCGCGATCGACAAGGTCTTCCCGGCAGATGAGCGCGCGGACATCGATTTTCTCGTGAATGTCGAAACGTGCACTGCATTCGAGAACCTGCAGGTCATCAGCGAAATCGCCGGGATGGAGAATATCGGACTGGTCTTCGGCCGCGTCGACTTCGCCGGCTCGCTCGGTCACGACCGCTCATTCGTGAACACTCCAGAGATGACAAGCTATGTCTTGCGCACCGCCGAGATGGCGGAGATCCACGGAATCGATCTGGTGGTTGGCGGCGGAGTCAGCCCCGAATCGATCAAGCCCTTGCGCCACGTTCGCAAGACCAAGCTCGACCGGTTCGAAACGCGCAAGGTGATCTTCGACGCTGCGGTCCTTGACGCCGATGCGGTCGAAGCTGGACTTGCGGCTGCAATCGAGTTCGAGTTGCTCTGGCTCAAGAACAAGCGAGACTATTATGTCGGCATTGGAGCCGAGGACGAGAAGCGTATCGCAATGATGGAGAACCGCCAGCAAGTGAAAGTCTCGGCGGCCGCCTGAGGTCAGCTGGTACGGGAGATTAATCGAATGACCGTGGTTCGCGTCGCCGACCTCATCGCCTCTTTGCTCGTCGAGCATGGCATCACAGACTTGTTCATGCTTACGGGCGGGGGCGCAATGCATCTGAATGACGCGTTCGGACGCGAGTCCGGTCTGCGCAAGCTGTTCACGCATCATGAGCAGGCAGCTGCCATCGCGGCCGAAAGCTACGCCCGACTGTCCGGCCGGCCCGCAGCGATCAATGTCACGACGGGGCCGGGCGGCGTCAACGCGCTGAACGGCGTCTACGGTGCCTATGTCGATTCCATTCCGATGGTCATCGTATCGGGGCAGGTGAAGCGCGAAACGATAGCGGGGAATTTCCAAATCCCATTGCGCCAGCTTGGCGACCAGGAAGTAGATATCGTTTCAATGGTCCGGCCGATCACCAAATATGCAGTGGTCCTGCAAGATCCGGCAGATACGCTCCGCGTGATGCAAAAGGCGCTCTGGCTCTGCCGCCGCGGACGGCCCGGTCCGGTGTGGGTCGACGTTCCGGTCGACGTCCAGGGAGCCTTGGTCGATCCGGCCCAGTTGCGCCCGTTCGATCCTGCCGCCGACGACGATCTAGGGGTTTCCGACAATACTCGCGCCGAAGAGGGCCTGCTCGACGGGAGCAAGCTGGACGAACAGGTCGAGGCACTGCTTGCTGAACTCTGTTCCGCGGAACGGCCGGTCGTGCTTGCCGGAGCCGGCGTTCGGATATCCGGCCAGCATCGTCAATTCATCGAGTTCGTCGAGCGGATTGGCGTGCCAGTCGTCACGGGATGGAATGCACATGACGCCATTCCGAACGACCATCCTCTTTATGTCGGGCGTCCCGGCAGCATCGGCGACCGTGGCGGCAATTTCGCCGTGCAGACCGCTGACTATCTGCTGGTGCTCGGCTCGCGGCTGAACATCCGCCAGATCAGCTACAACTGGCGTTCCTTCGCCAAGAATGCGCGTGTCGCAATGGTCGACGTCGACGCTGCCGAATTGGCCAAACCAACGCTCTCGCTCCACCGCCCCATTCACGCAGATCTGCGAGCCTTCTTCCGCTCAGCGGCGGAGTTGCCGCTGCCGCAGCCGAATCGTGCGGCATTGCGGGCCGAATTCCTCGCGCTGAGCCGCGAGCGGTCTCGCAACTTTCCCGTCGTGCTTCCGGAATATTGGAGGCAGGAAAGGCCGGTTAATCCCTATTGTTTTGCGCAGTCGCTCTTCGACCATCTCGAGGAAGACGAAATCGTGGTCACCGGCGACGGCACTGCCTGTGTCGTCGTCTTCCAGGCCGCCAAGATCAAGCGCGGCCAGCGCCTCTACACCAACTCGGGCTGTGCTTCGATGGGCTACGATCTCCCGGCCGCCATAGGTGCTTATTTCGGCTCCAATCCTCGACCAAAACGCATCGTCTGCCTCGCCGGCGACGGGAGCATCATGCTGAACCTCCAGGAGCTCCAGACGATCGCCGGGCTCGGTCTGCCGATAAAAATCTTCGTCCTCAACAATGATGGTTATCACTCCATCCGCCAGACGCAGCAGAACTATTTCTCCGACAATGTCATCGGGTGTGGACCGGATAGCGGCTTGACCTTTCCGGATTTCCAGAGGCTCGCCAATGGCTTCGGTCTCTCGAACAGTCGTGTTGCGACCCATGCCGGTCTCGCCGACGCGATCGACACGGCGCTGTCGGGCGATGGACCGCACCTCTGCGAGGTGATGCTGGACAAGGCACAGCAGTTCGCCCCCAAGCTTGCTTCGAGGCGGCTGCCGGACGGAACGATGGTGTCGCCCGAGCTGGAAGATATGGCGCCATTTCTCTCTCGCGAGGCGCTGGCGGAAGCGATGCAAATTTCACCGAAAGTCGAGAAGGCGGCATGATCCGGAGCATCATCTTCGATCTGGACCCCACGCTCGTCGACAGCTCGGCCATCTGCGCGAAGATCCCGTCCGACATGCTTCGGTATAGGGGCGACATCGGGACCGGCACTGCGGACGTGGCGATATCATTTCATGGCATCGGTGGCCCGTACGGTCATGCCGGGGTCGGCGGTGACCGTTCGCGGCTTAGCCAATTTCATCAGTTTGCAGACTTGCCCGCCCCCATTCCGATCGCTCGACGCACTTGCCGCGCGCGACGTTGCGCGGCCTAGACGGCGCTTCCATGTTTTTCCTGCACTCCGACGTCGAACGCGCCGTCAAGCAAAGCGCGGCGCGCATTGTCATCACCGGTGCTAGCGGGTGGATCGGCAGGGCAACGCTCGAACTGCTCTACAACACGCTCGGGCCGCAGGCGTTTGCCGATCGTGTTGTCGCATTCGGCTCGGCGCGCCGGACGATCGACTTTGGGGCTGGCCAAGTCGATCAAAAACCCCTGCCGTCAATCGCAGCGCTCCCAAACACACCGACTTTGGTTCTCCACCTTGCCTTCGTCACCAAGGATCGCGTCGCGGGAATGGATGAGCAGGCATATCGGAAGGCCAACCGAACGATCAGCAGCACCGTGCTTGGAGCACTCGACGTCATTGGCGCGACGGGCGTGTTTGTCGCTTCGTCTGGGGCCGCGGGATTGGTCAATGATCCTGCGGCGTCGCCTTCGATGCGCCTCTATGGTTCACTCAAGAAAGCGGATGAGGAAGCTTTTGCAAATTGGGCTGCGGAACGTGGCCGCCGCGCGGTGATCGCGCGGATCTTTGCTCTGTCGGGCCCCCACATCAACAAGCACGACAATTATGCGCTCGCCGCCTTCATCAGGGACGCAATGGCTGGCCGAGCCATCGCAATCAGCTCGGATTTTCCTGTCTATCGCTCTTACGTAGCCACCCGCGAGCTCATGTCGCTCGTCTTTGCAATGCTTGACTCGCCCACTGGCGTCGTCCGTTTCTCGACCGGTGGCGAGCGGCTCGAATTGCAGGAGGTTGCCGAGGTCGTTTCCGATCTGCTTGGCCACGTTTCGATAGAGCGGCCGCCGCTCAGGCCAGGCAAGGTTGACGAATATGTCGGTGACGACGCCGAATATCGGCAACTGCTGTCTGCACACCGCATCGAACATATTCCGTTTGGGAGGCAGATTGAGGAGACTGCGGCATTCTTCGCTTCCGAACCCGTCAGAATCGCATCGGCCAAACGCCATGCTTAAGAAAATCGCATCCCCCGAAATTTCGGTCGTCATTCCCTGTTTCAATGAGGAGGAGAATGCCGAAGCGATCTGCAACGCAGTGGTTGCGGAGATGGAGAAGACCGGTTGCACGTTTGAGCTGATCTTCATCGACAATTGCTCGACCGACCGCACCGTGCCGATCGTCCGCGCGATTTGCGGTCGCGATGCCCGAGTCAAGCTGATCGTCAACACGCGCAACTTTGGACAGATGCGATCGCCCACACATGGCATCTATCAGGCGCGAGGGCGTGCCGTGATCGGGATGTGCGCAGACTTTCAGGACCCGCCCGCGATGATTCCGGAGTTCATCCGCCGCTGGCGAGAGGGCGCGAAAGTCGTCCTTGCGGTCCGCGAAACCGAGAAATCCGGCCCGATCCTGACCGCTTTCCGCACCCTATCATATTCGCTGCAGCGCAAGTTCGGAGACTATCCGGTAATTCCCAATGCGACCGGGTTCGGCCTTTATGACGCCGAAGTGGTGCGGGCCGTGGAAGCTCTCAACGAGCCGGAGCCTTTCTTCCGAGCATTGCTCGTCGAGACAGGCTTCCCGATTGAGACTATTGCCTTCAAACGTCCGCCTCGGGCCGGCGGACATACAAAGAACAACTTTCTTTCATTGTTGGATTTCGCACTATCGGGCCTTGCGGCTTCGTCGCGGGGGCTGCTTCGCGTTCCGCTCTACGTTGGTTTTGTCACGCTAAGCGTTACCGTCATTTCCTTTTGTGGCGCACTGTGGACTGCGCTCCACGGCCTGAGTCCTTTGATGTGGCTTTTCGCGGCGTTGCTCGAGCTGCAGTTCGGCCTCCTGTTCATGTTCTTCGGTCTCGTCGGCATCCAGATCCGCGCCATTTCCGACCGCACCCGCGGCACGCCGCTGGTTATCGAGCGCGAGCGGGTAAACTTCACGCCCGAGCAATAAGAGTGAACCGTCCGGTGAACGCGTCCTTGGCTAACAAGCTGCCGAACCAGCGAATTCGAGTTCGGGCGCCGGTCCGCTATCTCATCGCGGCCGGGCTGAATACTGCTTTCGGATTCGCCATCTATCCGGCTCTGCTCTGGGCATTCCCGCGGCTCCAGGTCCATTATATGATCGGACTGCTCATCGCGCAGGCACTCAGTCTTTGTTTCGCCTATTCGAACTATAAGCTGCGCGTATTCCAAACACGCGGAGGCTATGCGCGAGAAATCACAGCATTCGTCTCCTTTTATGCGGTGAATTATGCGGCGAACTGGATCGCGCTACCCGCGCTGGTCGAGGTCGGGCGAATACCTCCGATCGTCGCGCAATTGTTTTTTAGCGCGCTGATCGTGATCACGAGCTATTTCTGGCACAGCAAAGTCACGTTCAGAGGCCAAAAGTGAACCCAGTCAGCAACCTTCTTGCCCGAAATTGGCCGAAGTGTGGATTGAGTTGCGGCACAGCCGAAGCTTCGAGCAATGGGCGCGCAGGAACCCTGCGCCCTGGCGCGCTCGTGCCCCTCGCAGGCGGCTGATGCCCTCCGCGCTCGTTTTCGGAGGAGGCGGCCACATCGGTGCAGCGTGCGCCGAGCAGCTGCGGATCAGTGGCTTCGACGTGACCGCAACGGGGCGCCACGGTAGCGAAACCAGCGCGATTGCTGCTTATGATCCCTTTGCCGACAAGTTCGCGCTTCCCGGTGAGGGAGCTTTCGACGCGGTCGTATGGGCGCAAGGTACGAATATGAGCGATTGTATCGCCGATTTCGACGCCGAGCGGCATCGCGCGGTCTATGATGCGAACGTGCTGTTCATTTTGGAGAGCATGCACGCCTTGCTGGCATCGGATCGGTTGGCAAGCGGCGCGAGGCTCTGTGTTATCAGCTCCGTCTGGCAGGCCGTCGCGCGGCCGAACAAACTCTCGTACATGGTATCGAAGTCGGCGCTGCAAGGGCTGGTTCTTTCGGCCGCGACCGACCTCGCCGAGCGCGGCATGCTCGTCAATGCAGTACTCCCAGGTGCAATTGACACGCCGATGACGCGCCAGAACCTCACTCCCGCGCAAATCGGCCTGATCGCCGGCATGACCAAGTTCAACCGCCTTCCAGCGACAAGCGACGTCGCCGCCCTCGTCGCCTTCCTTTGTTCGTCGGCCAATACCAGCATCACCGGACAGTTCGTCGCCGTCGACCTAGGATTTTGCAATGCACGACTTGTTTGAAATCCGATCGTCCAGCGGCGGTTATCCGGTCAGGTTGACGGACGTGTCGGTACGTGAAGCCGTCGCCGCTTGTCAGGGTTCGTTCGTGCTCGCCGATTCGTTCTTCCGCGATCAGCTCGAGGGAATGGACCTGCCCATCATCTTCATCGAAGCAACCGAGGAAGCGAAGAAGTTCGAGGCGGTTGGAGTCCTCATCGAGCAATGCCGCGAACAGGGGCTTTCGCGAAGTGGCCGGATCGTGGCGCTGGGCGGCGGTGTTGTCCAGGATATCGCCGGCTTCGTTGCCACGGTGTACATGCGCGGGCTTGAATGGACTTTCCTCCCGACCACGCTGCTGGCGATGGTCGACAGCTGCATTGGTGGCAAAAGCTCGATCAACGTCGGCACTTTCAAGAATCTCGCGGGCTCCTTCTATCCACCCAATGAGATCATCGTTCCCGTCTGCGCGGTCGACACCCTGCCGGCGGAGCATGTCGCAGCGGGTCGGTGTGAAGCGGCGAAGATTTGCTATGCCCGCGGCGTTGAATGCTTTGAAGAATATGTCGCTCTCGGTCGAACGACCGGCCGGCGCGTCGAACAGATGATCGCGCTCAGCCTCGCAGCCAAGAAATGGTTCATCGAAGTCGACGAGTTTGACCAGAATGAGCGTCTCTTGCTCAACTTCGGGCATAGCTTCGGTCACGCGCTCGAGAGCTGCACGAGCTACGGCGTCACGCATGGCGTCGCAGTGGGAGTCGGTTGCCTTGCCGCACTTTCGCTCAGCGCGAAACACCACCCGGGAATCGAAGATCATCCGCGCGTGCAAGCCTTGTCTCGCGACTTGCTGGCGATCCTGGGAGACCTCGCGGCGCTCCCCGAGCGGCTTGGCGAGGTCCAGCGCGAGCAGTTCTTCCACTATTGGCAAAGCGATAAGAAGCACAATCCGCGCGAGTACCGACCGATTCTGCTCGACGCGCACGCCCGTCTCGAACGTGCGACCTTGCCTCGCAATGTTGAGTCAGACGATGCAATTTGGGTAGCGTTCGAGGCGGCGCGGGATCTTGTAGCGGCTTCTGGCTGAGCGCCTCTAATCGTCGAACCGGGCGAGATTCATCGCCCTCGCATCGCCGTTGGCAACGGGCAACAACCACTTCTCTCGCGGTCAGCTGCCGGGCACGCTATGCGGCCGCCATGAACCCGCTTTACGAGCGAATGAAGACAAGCGTGTTCGAACGCATGTCGCTGCTCGCGGCAGAACATGGCGCGGTGAACCTTGGCCAGGGGTTTCCCGACTTCGGCTGGCCCGATGCGATCCTGGATTCCGCGGCACGCGCGCTCAAGGAGGGCTCGAACCAATATGCGCCATCGCGCGGCCTTCCGGCGTTACGCGAGGCAGTCGCCGCCCACTATCAGCGCCATTTCGGACAGGAACTGTCCGCCGAAAACATCTGCGTCACCAGCGGCGCGACGGAAGCGCTCGGCGCCGCGGTCCTGGCGACGATCGAACCCGGCGATGAAGTGATCATCTTCGCTCCGGCCTATGACAGCTATGCGCCGATGATTCGCAGGGCTGGGGGCACGCCGATCGAAGTTGCGCTCCAGCCTCCGGAGTGGCGGATCTCCAGGGACGCCGTGGTGCAGGCGGCTAGCTCGAAGACTCGCGCGATCCTGTTCAACAATCCGCATAATCCGACGGGACGATTGTTTGACTGCGATGAGCTCGAGGCGATTGCCGCTGTCGCACGCGAGCACAACCTCATCGTCATCAGCGACGAAGTATGGGAGCATGTGCTCCTCGACCACCGGACTTTCACTCCAATTGCATCGCTTCCGGCCATGGCCGAGCGGACCATCAAGATCGGATCGGCGGGCAAGATCTTTTCCCTGACAGGATGGAAGGTTGGCTGGATGGTTGCTGCGCCAGAGCTGACGAATGTCCTTGCGCGCGCGCATCAGTTCCTGACCTTCTCGACCGCTCCCAATCTCCAGGCCGCTGCGGCCTTCGGGATGACCGAGGGCGATCCCTGGCTTCAGCCGATGCGCGACCGCTTTCAGCGGGCGCGCGATCGAACGACCGAGGGCCTCGAACGAAGCGGCTATAAGGCGCTCTCCTCGGCCGCGACCTACTTCCTTTGTGTCGACCTGGTCCAATCGGGCATCAGCGTCGATGACGAGGAGTTCGCGACCAAAGCCGTTGAGCGGGCCGGAGTTGCGGTCGTGCCTCTTTCTGCCTTCGTAGAACAGGCGCCGCCGCGCCACCTGGTGCGGCTGTGCTTCGGCAAGAAAGACGAAACCATCGACGCGGGAGTTGCAGCCCTGGCCAAAGCAAGAGATCAGTTCGCATGACGCCTGCAAAAGAAGCCGCCGGGCTGCTCGATCTTTTTTCGATCGATTGCGGAGGGAGGCTCGTAAGCTTCTCGCCGATTGATTGCCAGCCAATCGGGCGGGTGACGATCGGAGACCCGGATTTCGCTGCAGGACGCGCCGCCGGTGCCTTCCTCGAGTGGCGCAAGGTCCCGGCCCCGCGGCGCGGCGAGCTTGTTCGCCTGCTTGGCGAACAGCTCCGCGAAGCCAAGCCGCTGCTCGCCAAGATGATCACCCTCGAGGCCGGAAAGATCATCCAGGAGAGCCTCGGCGAAGTCCAGGAGATGATCGACATCTGCGACTTCGCTGTGGGTCTGTCGCGCCAGCTCTACGGACTGACGATCGCAAGCGAGCGGCCAAGCCACCGGATGATGGAGCAGTGGCATCCGCTCGGCCCGGTGCTCGTGATCAGCGCGTTCAATTTCCCGGTCGCTGTCTGGGCGTGGAATGCTGCGCTCGCCTTGGTCTGCGGCAACCCTGTGATCTGGAAGCCGAGCGAGAAGACGCCGCTGTGCGCTGAGATGGTGATGCAGCTCGTCCGCCGCGCGATTCGCGAGTTCAAAGACGCTCCGGAGGGCCTGGCCCAGCTGGTCCAGGGCGAGCTCGGCGTCGGCGAAGCGCTGGTCGAGGATCCCCGCATCGCGCTGGTCTCGGCGACGGGCTCGACGGCGATGGGCCGGGCGGTCGGCCCCCGAGTAGCGCAGCGGTTCGGGCGGACGCTGCTCGAGCTTGGCGGCAATAATGCGACGATCGTTGCTCCAAGCGCGGATCTTGAGCTTGCGACGCGCGCAATTCTTTTCTCGGCGGCGGGCACTGCGGGACAGCGGTGCACGACGCTCCGACGGCTCATCGTCCACTCAGGCATCGCCGACCAGCTCATCGCCAATCTTCGCAAGCTGTTTGCGCAGGCGAAGGTGGGCGATCCGCGAGAGAGCGAGACGCTGATCGGTCCGCTGATCGATGAAAATGCCTTCAATGCGATGAAAGCCGTGCTCGGCGACGCCCTCGAACGGGTCGATGCAGTCCCGGGCGGCTTCTACGTACGCCCAGCGATTGTCGAAGCTGCGGCACTGGAAGGGGCTGTGCTTAAGGAAACCTTCGCGCCGATCCTCTACGTGCTGCGCTACCGCGAGCTCGATGAAGCGATCGCATTGAACAATGCGGTGCCCCACGGCCTTTCGTCGTCGATTTTCACCAGCGACATCCGCGAGGCGGAGCTGTTCATGTCTGCGGCCGGCTCGGACTGCGGGATCGCCAATGTCAATATCGGCCCGTCGGGTGCGGAGATCGGCGGCGCCTTCGGCGGAGAAAAGGAAACCGGCGGTGGGCGCGAGAGCGGTTCCGACAGCTGGAGGGCTTATATGCGCCGGCAGACCAATACCATCAATTACGGCTCAGATCTGCCACTCGCCCAGGGTATCCGCTTCGACGTCGCCCCATAGGGCGAGCCTTTCCTCGGCGATCATTGCCGGCCACGCGCGGCGGAACCTTTGAATCCAGGCCTTGAGTGCGTCGGGTTCGAGCGGCGCCGAGACCAGATAGCCCTGGACGAAATCGCAGCCGAGCTCGCGAACCGCGCGGAGCTGCTCAATCGTCTCGACGCCTTCGGCTGTCGCGCTGAGGCCGAGACCGTGCGCGAGATCGGTGACCGCCTGGATGATCAGCCGGGAATCGCGCGAATCGGGCACGTCGGCAACGAAGGCCTGATCGATCTTGACCTCGGTGAAGGGGAGCTGGCGGAGCTGCATCAGTGACGAATAGCCGGTGCCGAAATCGTCGATCGCGAGACCTATGCCCTTGATCCGGAATCGGGTGAGGGCGTCAATCAGCTTGACCAGCGGCTGGGTCGCGCTCTCGGTAAGTTCGAGTACCAGCCGGTCGGTCGGAACTCCGAGCGCCCGGCACATGCGCTCGACCAGGTCGGGAAAGTCGAGATGCTGCAGGCTGAGTGCGGAAATGTTGAAGGCGATGCAGGTGTCGAGGCCTTCCTCGCACCAGTCGAGCCACTGCCGGAGAATGGTCCGGAGCCCCCATTGGGTGAGCTCGTGAATGAGCCCATGCTCCTCGGCAAGGGGTACAAAATGCGATGGATTGACTGTTCCGAGCACCGGGTCGTGCCACCGGACGAGCGCCTCGACCTGTGCCAGCCTGCCGTCCCTGGATGAAATCTTGGGCTGGTAGGCCATGTGCAGCTGCTGGTCTTCCAGCGCCCGCTGCAGCCCGTTCATCAGTTGCAGTTCGGCCTGAGGACTCACAGGACCAATGTCGCCCGAAGCTTCGACAGCATCTTTTCCAACTCGTCGATGCGCACCGGCTTTTCCACGGGTCCAGCCATGTTGAGCCCAAGTGCTTCACCAAGGCGAAACGCCGATTCAAGGACGCGTCGGTCGAAGCCGCTGACGATCAGCACGGGACCCCGATAATCCTGATCGGCAAGGAAGCGGGTCAGCTCGACACCGTCCATGCCGGGCATTCCAAGATCGAGCGCGACCATTTCCGGGCGACTGGCAATGAAAGCCTCCCGAAATGCGTGGTCGCG
The DNA here is from genome assembly GCA_966424035.1 of uncultured Sphingomonas sp. Classification (GTDB taxonomy): domain Bacteria; phylum Pseudomonadota; class Alphaproteobacteria; order Sphingomonadales; family Sphingomonadaceae; genus Sphingomicrobium. The sequence continues at coordinate 11,379 of CBJLMA010000014.1, forward strand.
GTCGGTGATGATCGGCTCGAATCCGCAGTTCCTGGCCGCATTCGCCAGGTACTCGGCGAGCGCCGGCTCGTCATCGATCAGCAGCAGGCGCGGCTGCGGCATGAACCCGTATCTCCCCTCAAGGGGCGTAGGGGCCAAAAGGCCTCCAGATCAAGCTTTCTCAACGCTCTTTTAACCGCGTCGGCGATAAAGTCCCAATTTGGCGCGATTTGCACAAGTTTGGGGGGCTAGTTTTTTGCATGTTCGCTGATCTGATCCGAAGAAAATTTGGCGGCCAGGCGATCAGCAGCAGCGATGCCGCGTTCGAGTCGACGACGGTCTCGCTCTCGACAGCAGTGCCGCGGCCGGCCGAACGACGCAACGACGAGCGAGTCTCGGCCATGCTCCGGGTTGGAAAGCTCACCGATGCGGCCGGCAATCAGCAGCTGATCAAGGTCAAGAATCTCTCTGCTGGCGGGGTGATGGCGATCGTCACCAAGGCTCCGACGATCGGCGATCAGGTCTCGATCGAACTGTCCTCGCAACGGATTCCGGCAACGGTTGTCTGGACCCGTGACGATATGGCCGGCCTCAAGTTCGACCAGAACGTAGACCTTGGCGAATTGCTCGCGGGGCGCAAACCGCGCCATGGTTTTCGCCCGCGTCCGCCGCGCCTCCAGATTCCCTGCAAAGCCTCGGTGCGGGTGGGCAAGACCTATTATACGGTCGACGTGCACGATATTTCACTTGCCGGAATCAAGGTCGAGCCGATCGAGGAATATTGCGTCGGAAAGGCCGTTACTGTGGTCGTGGAAAGCCTTCGGCCGATCAAGGGCGAGGTTCGCTGGTACAGCGATCGCCGCGCCGGCATCGTCTTCGACCGCCCGCTCGACTTTGATGAACTGTCGGAGTGGGTCGGCAAGCGGCTCGAGCTCGCGAGCCTCAAGGCTAGCTACAACAACAATTGAACGAGGCAGCCCCAGCTGGTGTCATGAACGCTGATGCACGGCTATAACCCTATTTAGTGATTATGACGCTGCTACTCGCCGGTGCGACAGCCGATCCAGATGCTGCTGAAGTCGGACGAGTAGTGGCCAAGACTTTGCACGAGCTGCAGCGCCCGTGCAGGGAATCGACGGACAGCAGCAGGATTGTCGTCTGTTGACGAAGGTCCAATCGCTACCAGGTGACTGATCAGGCCGCGGCCTTCAGTCCTGACGGGAACAGCCGGAGCGTGGCGCGTGAGCGATCGGAAGCCGCCGAAACCGGAGACTCGGGCATCGGCTCGTGCAGCAATGTCGGACCAGGCGGCTAGACGGGCTGTCTGCAGAAGCAATGGTGCGTCAACCGGCAGCAGCACGGCGGCTATTGCACTCGATAGGACATCATTTTGATAGCGCGAGCGCATTTGCGGTCGGCGTCCAGCGCACCTATCTCGCTTCTTAAATAGTCAGGAGCGCTACAATGGCCGAAGAAGTCGCAATCCTCGCTGGCGGGTGTTTCTGGTGCACCGAGGCGGTCTTTCTCGACGTGGTCGGCGTGAAGTCGGTCGAGAGCGGCTATACCGGCGGCACGGTTCCCAATCCGACTTACAAGCAGGTGTGCGGCGGCGACACTGGTCATGCCGAGGCAATTCGGATCACGTTCGATCCGGACCAGATCAGCTACGACGATCTGCTCGACATCTTCTTTGCCACGCACGATCCGACGCAGCTCAACCGGCAGGGCAACGATATCGGCACGCAATACCGATCAGCGATTTTTCCCCTGGATGAAGAGCAGGAGCGCAAGGCGCGCGAAGCGATCGCACGCAACAGTTCCGGTCATGCGAATGGCATTGTTACAACGATCGAGCCGAGGGGCGACTGGTATCCGGCAGAGGCCTACCATCAGGACTATTGGGCTGGCGAAGGCCAGCGGAACCCCTATTGCCTGGCGGTGATCCCACCCAAGCTCCAGAAGCTCAGAAAGAGCTTCCAGGCCCGTACCCGGAGTGCTGCTGCCACGGCCTAGGCAGCTGCGCGCCGAAGGCGGTCGTTGATCGCTGCGCCGAGGCCCTCGTCGACTATCGGAGCAATTGCAATTCGCGCTTTCTTTGAAGCGTCGGCCCGGTGCAGCAGGTCGAAAAGCCGCGCTGCGGCTTCGATGAGATTACCGGACGGGCTCAGGCTGACGTCGCCCGCGACTGCTCCAAATCCGATCAGAAACTCGTCCTGCGCCGCCGAGACTGCGTTGAGGCGGACCGGCTTCGAAGGAGCATAGTGGCTGGCAAGCTGCCCCGGAGCTTCGATCTTCGCGCCTGATTGCGCTTCAGCATCGATCTCTATTGGCCCCGGACGGAGCAATCGCAGCGGCCCGCCGGTCGCAGCCACGATCGTTGATTCGAGGCCCCGTTCAGTTGCTCCACCATCGATGATCAGCGGTATTCGTCTTCCGAGGCTCTTCAGCACATGTTCGGCTCGCGTCGGACTGATTGCTCCACTGCTGTTGGCCGACGGGGCAGCGAGCGGGCGCCCCACGGCGCGAAGCAGCGCCTGCATCGCCGGATGCGCGGGAACGCGAAGCCCTACGGCCGGCAGGCCGGCGGTGACGATCGAAGCAATGCATGCCCTCTCGCGCAAGGGAACGACGAGCGTCAGCGGCCCGGGCCAATGCTCCTCGGCCAATGCCCGCGCGGTCTGGTCGACTAGGCCGATCATCTCGGCAGATTTCAGATTAGAAACGTGCACGATCAATGGGTTGAAGCTTGGTCTTCCCTTGGCTTCGTAGATTCGTGCAACCGCCTCTGCACTGGTCGCATCGGCGGCAAGCCCGTATACTGTCTCGGTGGGCACTGCCACCGGTTCGCCAGCGAGGATCAGCCGCGCAGCTTGGGCGATGCTTTCGTCGTTGTAGGGCATGACACGCGTCTGCATTGAGGCGCGGCTAGACGCTTTTCCTCTTAATTTGAATCTCACGCCTCTTGGAATATCAGGCGCGTTCGCGCTCGATCAATTCGGCGGGATTGATCCCGAGGCGACGCATCCGGGCGCGGATTTCCGGCCATTCCTCCTTGAGGAATCGGCTGCGCTCGGATTCGCTGAGACGCGAGCGTGCACCCGGTGCAACGAACATTCCGACGCCGCGCTTGACGACGATCAGGCCTTCGTCCTGGAAGCCCTGATAGGCTTTTGCAACCGTCAGTGGATTGGCCTGTTCCTCAGCGGCGAGTGCGCGGACCGAGGGTAGCGGATCGCCGTCTCCATATTTGCCGGCGAGGATCGCGTCGGCGATCGTCTCGCGCAACCGGACATAGACCGGCTTGTCATGTTGTCTACCGAGCGTCATGCTGTACTAATACAGCGGATCGCAAGTGATTTCAACCTCTTGTGACGAAAACATTATGGCTACGGCTGCCACCGCCTCCTCACCGCCGAGAGGTCCGGCCGCGCCCGTTCCTCGAGTTCCCGCTGGGGATGACCGATGAAGATGAAACCGGCAATGCGCTGGCCGGGGGCGCAGAAAGCGGCGTTCACCCTCGGCGAATATGCGCGCCAGCCGGTGACCCAGCCTGCGACATAGCCGAGGGCATGCGCCGCGAGCAGCAGGTTCATTCCGACCGTGCCGCACGACAGCTTCTGCTCCCACAGCGGGATCTTGTGATTTTCAACCGGTGCCGAGACCAGGACCACAAGCTGGCCGGCATAATGCGCGAATTCGTCTTCGGCTTCGAAATGAGCGTCCCTCGCATCCGGATTTTCCTCGCTCAGCGCCTGTCGCAGCATGGCCGCGAGGGCGTCTCGCTGGTCATCGCCCACAGTGACGAAGCGCCACGGGTGCAGCTTGCCGTGGTCGGGCACCCGTGTCGCAATGTTGAGAATCCGTTCCATCTCTTCCGGGCTCGGCCCGGGCCCAATCAGTTCACGGGGTTTACCGGAACGTCGGGTTTCAAGCAGCGACAGGGCCGAGGAGCGGTCATTGAGCATGGGTCAGCCATCTAGGCACCCGCCCGCCTTGCAACAATCCGCTTCACAAGGCCATTTTGCTCGTTACGAATTGATCCGAACGCGCGGGCTGCGCGAGGGGAGAGAAGATGGTCGATACGCCCGGGGCAGAAGCGCCGTCCTCGCCTGACATCACGCACGTCGATCCAACCCAGGAGAAAAGCTGGCTCGGCCATCCGCGCCAGCTCGCTCGCCTCTTCTCGGTCGAAATGTGGGAGCGCTTCGGCTTCTACGGCATGCGGGCGCTGCTCGTCCTCTATCTGACCAAGCATTTCCTGATTGCCGACTATCAGGCGAACGGCATTGTCGGCGGATATCTCAGCCTGGTCTATCTGACGCCGGTGATCGGCGGATGGCTCGCCGATTATTACCTGGGCTCGAAACGTTCTGTGAAATGGGGCGCGCTGGTGATGGCCGTCGGCTATCTGATGCTCTGCTTTGGTGGCAGCCAGGCAAGACCCTATGCGACGATCGAGGGACAGCGGTACGAAGTTCAGGTCGAGCGCGCCGGGTCGGTGCTCGGCACCAAGGAAACCAAGCAATGGATCGTCCTCAACGGACAGCGATTGACGATCCACGGCCTTCCGGACGGCTCCGTCGACCTTGTCGGGGAAAACGGCCAGGTGGCCAAAGCCGTCGCCAAGAATGCGTTCCAGCCCGGTGCCGAGCGCTCGCCCTTCTACCTGACCCTGATGCTCATCGCCCTCAGCCTGATCGTGATCGGCAACGGCTTCTTCAAACCGAACATCTCGACCATCGTCGGTACGCTGTACGCGAAAGGCGACCGACGGCGAGACGCCGGATTCACGATCTTCTACTGGGGCATCAACATCGGCTCCATCGGCGGTCAGATCCTGTGCCCGATCTTCACCACCTGGTTCGGCTGGTGGGCAGGTTTTGCAGTCGTCGTGGTCGGCATGCTCATCGGCTACTCGCTCATCCAGTTCGACGGCGGCCGGCTCGCGGGATACGGCGAGCCACCGCAACGCGCCGGACCCGATCGAGCATTGCTGATCTATTTCCTGTCGATTCTGTCGGTGCCGATCTTCTGGCTGATTTTCCGCAATGTGATGACGACACCCGAGGCCGCTGCCGGCACTGGGCTCTGGGGGTACATCGTCGCGACGCCGTTCCTCGGGAAAGTGCTGTTCCTGACCTTTCTTGCGGCGGTCGTCGGCATTCCGATCTGGTCTTGGCGGGTCGGAAACAGGATGGAATTCCAGATGATGCTTGCGGCGGTCATCCTCGTCGTATTCAACGTGACTTTCTGGACCTTATTCGAGCAGGCAGCTTCGTCGCTCACCTTGTTCGCGGATCGGAACACGACGCTCGAACTGTTCGGCATTTTCGTGTCTGCACCGCAGACGCAGAATTTCAATCCAATCACCATCGTGGTGTTCGCTCCGATCATGAGCTGGCTCTGGATTGCGCTTGCGAAGAAGGGGCTTGAACCGTCGATCCAGGTGAAGTTCGGGATTGCACTGCTTCTCGTCGGCCTTGGCTTTGTCGTCCTCTCATGGAGCACCGCAACTGCAAACGCCGATTTTCGCGTGGCCCTGTGGTGGCTCGTCCTGACCTATTTCCTCCATTCGATCGCCGAATTGTGCATTTCACCGGTCGGACTGAGCATGATCACCAAGCTTTCTATCGCTCGTGTCGTGGGAATGATGATGGGCGTCTGGTTCCTGTCGATCTCGATCGGCGAATATCTCGCCGGCGCAGCGGCTCAGGCCGCGTCGGTGCAGACGGTAGGAGGTGAAGTCACCAATCCGCAGCTCGCACTGCAGACCTATGCCCACACCTTCATGGTTGGCGGCGAATCGACGATGATTGCCGGCGTGATCTTGCTTGCCATCTCGCCGTGGCTGAGAAAGATCATGCACGGCGTGAAATAGGCGCGGGAGTCTTGCGCACAAACCCGGGGGAACAGCGGCAATGACTGCGCAAATGGGGTTGGTCTTCTTTGCGATCGCGTTCGTCGGGACACATTTTCTTCTGTCGCACCCGCTACGCGACCGGTTCGTCCGCGCGGTCGGCGAGGGGCCGTTTCGCGGTATTTATTCCCTCGTTGCGCTGATCACCTTCGGGCTGATGGTCTATTTCTACCGACTGATCGGCCGCGAGCCGCCCGATCTTTGGCAATCGGGCGAAGCGGCCTGGATCATCGGGACGGTCCTGATGTGGTTCGCCTCGATCCTGTTCGTCGGATCGTTCCTCAAGAACCCGGCCCTCGCGGGTGCGCCTGGGCCGAGCGGCGGGCCGACCGGCGTCCTGAGGATCACGCGCCACCCGATGATGTGGAGCTTTGCTATCTGGGCGGCTGTCCACCTGATGATCCTCGGCCAGCCGAAGAGCCTCGTGTTCGACGGCTCAATCATCATCCTGGCGCTCGCCGGCGCAGCCGGCCAGGACCGAAAGAAGGCTCGGATCATGGGCGAAGCATGGCACGAGTGGACCGCCGAGACCGCGTTCGTGCCCTTCACGCGCGGGCTGGCCTATCCCGGCACCGTTGCGTTGGTCGGCGGCACGATTCTGTTCCTCGCGGCGACATGGGTACATCCCGTGCCAGCAGGTATCTGGCGCTGGATCGGCTAGGCGCGCTAAAGGCGCGCCATGACACGGAAATTCTTCGGGACTGACGGAATCCGCGGCACCACCAATGCGGAGCCGATGACGGCGGAGACGGCGCTGCGCGTCGGTCAGGCCGCAGGCGCCCACTTCCTCCGCGGCGAACACCGGCACCGGGTTGTCATCGGCAAGGACACACGGCTCAGCGGTTACATGATGGAATCGGCAATGGTGGCCGGCTTTACCAGCGTCGGCATGGACGTCGTGCTGCTTGGACCGATGCCGACGCCGGCGGTAGCCATGCTGACCCGGTCGATGCGCGCCGACCTCGGAGTGATGATCTCCGCTTCGCACAATCCCTTCGCAGACAATGGAATCAAGCTGTTCGGCCCTGACGGCTACAAGCTCAGCGACGATGACGAACGCGAGATCGAGAAGCGGCTTGAGAAGAGCCCGAAGCTCGCCCATCCGCCACTGATCGGCCGAGCGCGACGGATCGATGATGCGCGCGGCCGTTATGTTCAATTTGCCAAGGATACCTTCCCCGAGCATTTGCGCCTCGACGGCCTCAAGGTCGTCGTCGATTGTGCCAACGGAGCCGCTTACCACGTCGCTCCCGACGCGCTTTGGGAACTTGGGGCCGAAGTGGTCCCGCTGGGCGTTGCGCCTGACGGGCTCAACATCAACAAGGCATGCGGCTCAACCCATCCCGAGCTGCTCCAACAGACGGTGGTCGCGAGCGGCGCCGACATCGGTCTCGCCCTCGACGGCGACGCAGACCGCCTGATCGTCGTCGACGAAAAGGGTCAGATCGTCGACGGTGACCAGCTTATGGCCCTGATCGCGCTCGGACTGCAGGGACGGGGCGAGCTGAAGGCCGATGCCGTGGTTGCGACCGTGATGTCGAACCTCGGCCTTGAGCGAAGGCTCGGGCAGGCAGGACTGAAGCTCCTCCGGACGAAGGTCGGTGACCGCTATGTGCTTGAGGAAATGCGCAAAACAGGAGCCAATGTCGGCGGCGAGCAATCGGGGCACATCATCCTTGCCGACCATTCGACCACTGGCGACGGGCTGGTCGCAGGATTGCAGGTGCTCGCTGCAATGATCGAGGGCGGTGCACCGGCAAGCGAACTATTGCACCAGTTCGAGCCTCTCCCGCAGTTGCTCAAGAACGTGCGCTTCGGTGCCGGTAGCGAGCCGCTCGAAAGCGATAGCGTCAGGAAGCGCATCGCGGCCGCGGAGGCCGAGCTCGAGGGCCGCGGGCGCCTGGTCATTCGCAAGTCCGGCACCGAGCCGCTCATCCGCGTGATGGCAGAGGGCGACGATCCGGCGCTGGTCGAGCGCGTGGTCGACGACATTTGCGAGGCCGTCCGGACCGCAGCGTGAACCTTTTCTTCGTATTTGTCGGCTTACGAGGGTGCTGTGCACATGGAAAACTTCGCCCCAGGGCAGGGGTCGAAGGCGGGTAGCGTGACGCCGACGGCTCGGATCCTGATCATCGCCGGCTCGGATTCGGGCGGCGGCGCCGGGATTCAGGCGGACATCAAAACGGTGACCATGCTTGGCGGGCACGCAATGACCGCAGTCACCGCCGTGACCGCTCAGAACAGCGCCGGCGTGAGCGCTATCCATCCCGTTCCGGCCGAGATCATTCTGGCGCAAATCGAAGCGGTTATCGGTGATATCGGAGTCGATGCAATAAAGATCGGAATGGTCGGCAGCGCCTTTGCCGCCGAGCAGATTGCGAACCGCCTGGAGCAGGTTAGAGCCGAACGGCCGGACATTCCTATCGTCTTTGATCCAGTGATGGTCGCGACCAGCGGCACTCCACTCGCCGACGAGGCGGCGATCGCGGCATTCGGTCGGGTCATGGACGTCGCGACGATCGTCACTCCCAATCTTCCCGAGCTGAAGCGCCTGACTTTCGAAGAGGATCCCGTTTCCGCCGCGCTGCATCTCGTTGGCGAGCATGGGTGCGCAGTGCTGATCAAGGGCGGGCATGAGGAAGGCGAAGCGCTCGCCGACGCGCTGATCGAGACCGACAATATGACGAGCTGGCAGGGACAGCGGATCGACACGACCAGCACCCACGGAACCGGCTGCACGCTTGCATCAGCGATCGCTCTGTTTCTCGCACAGGGCGCGAGCCTTGCCGACGCAGTGTCGCGGGCCCGTGAGTTCGTTCGCGTTGCGCTGCATGACGCACCCGGACTTGGCCAGGGCGCGGGTCCGATTGGCCAGGCCAACGTCCGCCTCGACGTCGGCGCCGGGCCGCGGCTGAACCAGGTAACCGTAACCGGCACCAATTATGATCGATCGGTGGATTTCTATCGCCGTCTTGGCATGAAGCAGATCGTCGGCAGCCCGGAAAATGGTTACGCCCGCTTCGAAACCGCGGGCGGAGTCACCTTCTCGGTCCAGATCGACCCCGAAGAGAAGATCATCGCGACCAGCGCCATCTATCTCGAATGCGACGATCTGGACGAGCGAGTCGAACAGCTTGCACGCAGCGGAATCGCCTTCGAACACGGGCCCAGGAACCAGCCCTGGATGTGGCGCGAAGCGCGCCTGCGCGACCCGGACGGCAATATCATCTTCTTCTACAAGGCCGGCGAACACCGCCGCTTCCCGCCCTGGCGGTTGGAAGAATAATCGGTCTTGGATTTGGTCCGGAAGATGCCGTCACCTGCTGCACCGGCAGCAATTGCAGATCTCTGCTCAGAGCCGCTATAACCATCTGATCCACAAATATTTTTGCTAGCCTACTGGCGACTCGCGCCTGCGGTCCATAGGCTTCGCGCCAATGCCGCGGCGCTGTTCCTTCAAGCTCGAGCTCGAATTTCCGCAGCCGCTCGCGGGTGTCGACGAAGCAGGCTGCGCTCCGCTTGCAGGACCGGTGGTCGCCGGCGCATGCATCCTCGACCGAGAGAGATTCCCGCGGGGGATCGACGACAGCAAGAATTTGCCGTTCGCAAAGCGGGAGGCAATCTACGCCAAGTTGATCAAATGTTCGGCCTGGGGCGTCGGCATAGCCACGGTCGAAGAGATCGACCAGATCAACATCTATTGGGCGCGGATGCTGGCAATGACACGCGCGGTGGAGGCGCTGGGGCTCGAGCCCGCCTGGGTGCTGGTCGATGGCAATGCGACGCCGCGCTGGCAACGGCCGTCGAAGGCGATCGTCGACGGCGATGCCAAGTGCCGTTCGATCGCCGCTGCTTCGATCATTGCCAAGGTCACGCGCGACCGAATGATGGCGGACTATGCCCGGCAATATCCAGGATATGGCTGGGAGCGTAACCGCGGCTATCCGACGCCCGACCACCGCAGGGCGATCAACGACCTTGGCCTCACGCCGCTGCATCGCCGCAGCTTTGGGCTCGTGCGCGAAATGGAGGCGCGGGCCGCACAGCCCGAGCTGGTGTTCAGCGAAATTCAGTCGAGCGAGTCCTTCGAGTCACACCCACCAGAGGTTGAGTCCGCGGCGGCTCCCGGGACTCAACATATTGTGGACGAGGCGCGGCCGGCCGCCTGAGAATCAAGTTCCGCTGCGGATCGCCGACGCTTGGTCCCTTGACCGCGAGTCCTGCCTGACTCACCCTCCGCCGCCTAACGGAAGGGGCAGAAGCGTCCATGAATCTCATCGCCCGCATTGCGGAGCAGCCAGCGTCGATTCGCCCGCCGAGGCCGGCAAGGCGAGAGCTGCCCGTCGACAAGATCCTCCAGGGCGACTGCATCGCCGAGATGGCGCGCCTGCCGGACAAGAGCATCAACATGATCTTTGCCGATCCGCCGTACAATTTGCAGCTCGGCGGCGACTTGTTCCGGCCCGAAGGGAGCAGGGTAGATGCGGTCAACGATGAATGGGACAAGTTCGAGAGCCTGACGTCCTATGACAATTTTACCCGCGAATGGCTCGAGCAAGCGCGGCGTGTCCTCAGGGACGATGGCACGATCTGGGTGATCGGCAGCTATCACAACATCTATCGCGTCGGCACGCTGCTTCAGGACGCCGACTTCTGGATCTTGAACGACATCGTCTGGCGCAAGACCAATCCAATGCCGAATTTTCGCGGCACGCGCTTCACCAACGCGCATGAAACCTTGATCTGGTGCGCCAAGGACGAAAAGGCACGCTACACCTTCAACTATCGCGCGATGAAGGCGCTCAACGATGATCTCCAGATGCGCTCGGACTGGCTCTTGCCGATCTGCAGCGGGGGCGAGCGCGTCAAGGGCGAAGACGGAAGCAAGGCGCACCCGACGCAAAAGCCGGAGGCGCTGCTTTACCGAATTCTCCTCGCCTGCACCAAGCCGGGCGATGTCGTCCTCGACCCGTTCTTCGGAACTGGAACCACCGGCGCAGTTGCGCGGCGACTGGGCCGGCGCTGGATCGGGATCGAGCGCGAAAGCTCCTACGTCAAAGTCGCTCTCGAGCGCATCGAATCGACGCTCCCGCTGGACGAGAGCGCGATGCAGACCGTCCCCGACAAGCGCGAGCAGCCGCGGGTCGCCTTCGGAGTATTGGTGGAGAGCGGCCTCGTCCCGGCTGGAACAGAATTGACCGATTCGAAACGCCGCTGGACTGCAACTGTCCGGGCGGACGGCTCGATAGCATGTGCATCGCAGGCAGGTTCAATTCACAAGGTGGGCGCAGCAGTGACTGGCGCGCCGTCCTGTAACGGCTGGACTTTCTGGCATGTCGAGCAGGCCGGGGCCCTGCAGCCGCTCGACGCTTTGCGGCAACAGCATTTGCAGGGCCTCGCCTGAGCCCATTTGCAGCAAGCTTGTCGAAGGGCTCTCTTTCACCTTTAGGGCAAAGTTGAAGGGCACCTTCGACAGGCTCAGCCCGCACGGAGTCTCATGGCAAGCCGCACTCTCATCCGCCCCGCTGGATTTGTCGATTGTCCATTCGGCTATGAAGGCCAGGTCGCACGGCTTGCCGGAGGCCTGACCTGGTTCGCTTCGGTCGAGCTCATCCACCTCGAAGGTCGTCAGCGCGTCTCGAGCGAGCTGCTACCCGTCGAAGGCCTCGAGCGACGCTTTGACGATGACATGGCCGCACAGTGGAAAGCGCTGACGCTCTCGCGCCAGCCACTACGGCTCGGAGAGCGCACCGTCCGCCTCGACCAGCCGCAGGTGATGGCAATCGTCAATGCGACCCCCGACAGCTTCTCCGACGGCGGCCAATTCCCTGACGCTTCCGCTGCGGCCGAGGCCGGCGCCCGAATGGCTGCCGAAGGGGCTGCGATCGTCGACGTCGGAGGCGAATCGACCCGGCCCGGCGCGCGTTCGATCTGGGAAGGCGACGAGATCGCGCGTATCGTTCCAGTCATTGGGCAGCTCGCGAGAGCCGGAACCGCGGTGTCTTGCGACACGCGCAAGGCGGACGTCATGACTGCGGCCGTCGAGGCCGGCGCCCGGATGATCAACGACGTCTCTGCGCTCACCTACGATGCTCGCTCGGCAGAAGTGGTGGCGTCGCTGAATGTCCCGGTGGTCCTGATGCACCATCAGGGTGCGCCCGAAGTAATGCAGGACGATCCGCGCTATGATGACGTGCTGGTCGAAGTCTATCTCTGGCTTGAAGAGCGCATTGCTGCAGTGCTCGAGGCCGGCGTCTCTCGCGAGCACATCCTCATCGATCCGGGTTTCGGCTTCGGCAAGAAACTCGCCCACAACCTCGAGCTGATGAACGGCCTGGCACTGTTCCATTCGCTCGGCTGCCCGCTGGTCGTCGGCGCAAGTCGCAAACGCAGCATCGGCGCGCTCTCAGGAGAGGCGCCGGTCGACAAGCGTCTCGGCGGAAGCATCGCCTTGGCGCTGAAGGCAGTGGAACAAGGAGTGCAGGTCGTCCGCGTCCATGACGCTTTCGAAACGGTCCAGGCGATCAGGGTCTGGCGGGGACTGCGCGACCAGGCGTTAACGCCGCGGATCGGCTAGTCGATGTAGCGCTCGTCGCTGGCGACCTTTCCGCTCGGTCGGCATTCGCACATCGGACGGCGACGCGCTGCAGCTTCAGCCTAGGCGGCGGTATCGATGCCGAGCTCGCCAAGCTTGCGGTACAGGGTCGAACGGCCAATTCCGAGCCGTCGAGCAACCTCGGTCATGCGTCCGCGATAGTGACCGATGGCGAGGCGGATGATGTCCGCTTCGATGTCTTCGAGTGGCCTTAGATGCCCATCGCTGCTGTAGAGCGTCACGCTCGGCGCGCCGGCGAGCACCTGCTCGCTGCGCGCCTGGCTCAAAGTCGGCGAGAAATCGGTGCGGCGGCCAGTGTAGCGAGACTGGATCGCGATGTGCGGGAAATGCTGTGCGGTAAGCGAGCTCTCGTCGCACTGGAGCGCGGCGCGGAACAGCACTCCGGCAAGCTGGCGGACATTGCCCGGCCAGCCGTAGCGCATCAGCACCGCAAGCGCGTCATTTCCGATCGACAGTGGCCTGAGGCCAGTCTGTTCGCCGAGACGCTGAAGGAGATGCCGGGCGAGCGCCGGAATGTCGCCGCTGCGTTCGCGTAGCGGCGGCAGATTGACCGTCGTCGCGCCGATCCGCTCGGCAAGGCCGCGGTGGAAGTCGTCAGGAAGCGGGCGACTGCTCGTGGCGATGACTCGCACGTCGACCGAATAACTGCCGTTGAGCCCCACAGGGCGCACTTCGCCGGTCGCGAGCATTCGGTCGAGCAGCTCCTGGGTCTCCGGCGACAGGCAGGCGATCTCGTCGAGGATCAATGTGCCGCCGTCAGATTGAACCAGCTTGCCCGTCTTGGCAGTGAAGGCGCCCGGGAAGGCGCCCTTCTCATGACCGAACAGCTCGCTGTCGATGATGTTCGCTGCGACCGCCTTGCAGTCGAGCTCGATCAGCGGTCCTTTGGCGCGCAGGCTGGCGCCGTGAATTGCGCGCGCGATACTTTCCTTGCCGGTTCCAGGCTCGCCGACGATCAGCACCGGCAAGCGGTTTCGCGCCGACTTTGCGGCAACCGCGAGCGCTGCCCGGAACTCGGGCGCCGCACCGATCATCTGCTCGAGAGCCAGCGGCGGCGCGAGCTTTTCGGAGACGGGGGCAAGCTCGCCTGCGGCGCGGCGGCGATCGGCGTTCGCTGCAAGCGCCTCCAGCATGCGTTCCGGGGCGACCGGTCGGACCAGGAAGTCGGACGCACCCGCCCGCATCGCCTCGACCGCAACCGAAACCGTATCGCCGTGAGAGAGCACGATGACCGGAAGCTCGGGCCGGTGCTCGCGCAGCGCCGCAATCAGCTCGGGGCTGCGCTCGGGGTCCCAGCTGCCGAGCAGCGCGGCCAGGACCTCGCGGCCATGGGGTCCCTGGAGCAAGGCGACCGCCATCTCCTCGTCGGCGGCGCCGACGACGCTCCAGCCGGCGCGGCCGGCGATCGCGGAGATCAGCCGGCGCTCTTCCGGGTTGGAATCCAGCAATAGCAAAGATCGTGTCGGTTCTTCGCGCATGTCCTCGCCCTTTTGCGGGATATTCTAAGCGAGAGCGGTAAAGGCGAGCTTAAGCGCGGGTGGCGTGGGGCTTTCCGAATCCGCAATCGGCTTGTTATGGGCGTCTCCAGGCTTCGCTATGCACGAGGGAATTTTGAATGGCCGAAGAAGAGCCGCTCCTGGTCAGTCCGCCGACGCAGGACGTCGCAGTACACGTCCGAGATTACATGCGCTTCACGAAGCTGCTCAAATGGGGCGCGCTGGCGTGCCTCGTCATCGCGTTCATCGTGCTCCTCATTCTCGACCGATGAACGGATGAAGATCGCCGTCCTGAAGGAGGACGCCGGCGAGACGCGCTGCGCGGCCATTCCAGAGACCGTCAAGAAGTTCGTCGCCCTTGGCGCCGAGGTCGCGGTCGAGAAAGGGGCAGGCGAGGGTGCATCGGTCCGCGACTCAGAGTTCGAGCAGGCCGGCGCCGGGATCGGATCGCGACAGGATGTCCTCAAAGGCGCCGGAATCATCCTCGTCATCAACGGGCCGGATGCCGAGACACTGAAGGGCGCCGAGAAAGAGGCGCTGCTGGTCGGTGCGCTCGATCCGCTTCGCCGACGTCGTTCGGTCGAGGCTTATGCCGCAGCACATCTCGAGGCACTGGCGATGGAGTGGATGCCGCGCATCACCCGAGCCCAGTCGATGGACATTCTTTCCTCACAGTCGAACCTCGCCGGTTACAAGGCCGTGGTCGAGGCGGCTGCGGTCTATGGACGCGCTTTTCCGATGATGATGACGGCAGCAGGCACGGTAAGCCCGGCCAAAGTGTTCGTCATGGGCGTCGGGGTTGCTGGCCTGCAGGCGATTGCGACCGCCAAGCGCCTCGGCGCGCAGGTTAGCGCGACCGACGTGCGCTCGGCGACGAAGGAGCAGATCCAATCGCTCGGAGCAAAGCCCATCTTCGTCGAAAATGTCGTCGGAATCGAAGGCGAGGGCGCCGGCGGCTATGCGACCGAAATGTCAGAGCAGTATCAAGAGGCTCAGGCCGAACTGGTATCGGGGCATATCGCCAAGCAGGATATCGTCGTCACTACCGCGCTGATCCCCGGACGGCCTGCGCCGCGCCTGATCAGCGACACCCAGGTCGCAACCATGCGTCCCGGAAGCGTAATCGTTGACCTCGCCGCCGACGCCGGCGGCAACGTCGAGGGCACCGTCAGCGGCGAGCGCGTCGTCAAACATGGGGTGACGATCATCGGCGCTGCAAATCTCGCGCGCAGTCTGGCTTCAGATGCGTCGGCGCTGTTCGCGCGAAACCTCTATAATTTCCTGTCGGCCTTCTGGGACAAGGACCAGGGCCGTCCAGCGCTTCCGGACGATGACGAAATCGTCAAGGCAGTCCGTCTGACGCAAAGCGGCAAGATCGTGAACGAACGGCTCGCAGCCGCCTGACGAGAATGCGCAATTTCGACATCCTCGTGATTGGCGGCGGCATCGCAGGTCTTTCGGCTGCTGCGGGATTGTCGAAACATGCGAGCGTGCTCGTACTCGAGGCCGAGGAGCAGATCGGCTTCCATTCGTCGGGCCGGAGCGCGACCATGCTTCATTATGCGCTCGGCGATCGGCTGGTGCGCGCGCTGACGCTTGCGAGCAGGCCATTCTTCGACTCGCCGCCCGACGGCTTCGGCGAGCTTGGAAGACGCATGCCTGTTCTGATCCACGCTCGCGAGGCCGAGCGCGAAGCGCTCGGAGCGCTCGAGGCCGAGCTGTCGCTATTCGCAGAGCTCGAGCGGCTCGATGCCGACGGCGTGCGCACCTTGTGCCCGCTGCTGAAAGAGGATGCGGTGCACGGGCTTGCGGATCGGAACGGAATCCGGCTCGATCCCCACGCGCTGCTTCAGGGCAATTTGCGGCTATTGCGCAGCCGGGGCGGCGAACTTCGAACCGGCGCGCGGGTTGCAGCCATCGAACGCGCGAATGGATTGTGGACGGCGACCAGCGAGACCGGCGAAGCTTTCTCGGCCGCGATCTTGGTAAATGCCGCGGGATCTTGGGCCGACAATATTGCTGTCCTCGCCGGCGTGCTGCCTTTGGGTCTCGCGCCAAAGCGGCGGACGATCATCACCTTTGATGCTCCGCCAGATACGAGGCTCGAGGGCTTGCCCTTCGCCAAGACGGTGGGCGACGAACTCTACTTTGCGCCGGAGAGCGGGAGACTGTTTGCCTCGCCCATGGACGAGGTTCCAAGTGAACCCTGCGACGCCCAGCCCGACGAATATGAAGTCGCGCTCGCCGCCCATCGGATGGAGGAGCGCACCATAGTCAAGGTCGAGCGCGTCCTCAGCCGTTGGGCGGGTCTTCGGACATTTACGCCCGATCGCCACCCGGCCGCCGGCTTCGCACCCGATGCCGACGGCTTCTTCTGGCTCGCGGGGCAGGGAGGCTTCGGACTGCAGACTTCACCGGCGATGGCCGCAATAGTCGAATCGTTGATTGCCGGAATGCCCTGGCCCGTGCGCGAGGTTGCGCGTGAGGAGTTACTCCCCAACCGCTTCTTGCGGCAGGCGGCATAGATCGACCCAGCGCTCGGCGACGAGTTCGAACAGGCGCTCGGTCGGTATTTCAACTGAGGAGTTCAGCGAGCCGCCCGCCGGGTAAACGACATCGAATGCCCTCAGTGACCGGTCGAGATAGACAGCAAGTGGCGTTTTCAGCCCGAACGGGCAGACACCGCCCAGCCGATGCCCGGTCAGGTCGAAAGTTTCCTCGGCGCCAAGCATCCGCGGGCGCGCACCCAATTCGTTCTTGCATTTGCGGTTGTCGAGGCGCGCATCGCCCCGAGTGCAGAGCAGGAACAGATGATCGCCTGCGCGCACCGCAAGCGTCTTGGCGATTCGACCCGGCTCGACTCGGAGTGCCTTCGCCGCCGCCTCGACCGTCGCAGTGCTTTCATCGACTTCGATCAGACGCAGATCGGCGGCATGGTCAGCGAGCCAGGCTCGCACCGATTCAAGGCTCATTCGCCGATGAGGTGGAGCGCGATTTGGCGCTCCGGCATGCTGCGACGATGCTCGAAGAGAAAAATGCCTTGCCACGTGCCCAGGATCAGGCGGCGATCCTTCACCGGAATTGACAGCTGGGTCGCAGTCAGGGCGCTGCGAAGGTGCGCCGGCATGTCGTCCGGCCCCTCGTCATCATGCTCGTAAGGACCATTTTCGGGCGCCAAACGCTCAAAATAGCGCTCGAGATCACGCTGCGCGGCCGGCGCGGCATTTTCCTGGACCACGAGCGATGCCGAAGTGTGCCGACAAAAAATCGTCAGGAGACCCTCATTGACGCCGCTGTCGGAGACGAATTGGCGCACCAAATCGCTAAATTCGGTGAGGCCGGGCCGACTTGCGCGAATCAGCAGGACAGTGCTCGACTGGCGAAGCATGAGATCGACCTAATCGAGAGCCGGCCAACTCGCCAGCAGACTCATTAGGCTCGAATCCAGAGCCAAAAAAAAGCGCCCGCGGTCGGGCGGGCGCTTTCTAACTGGTTGATTTTAGGTCCAAGTTACGCCGGACCAAAGCCGCTCTTAAGCGTTGGATCCGCCCGAGGCATACCCGCCACCGAGGAGCCAGCTCCAGAAACCGCGGCCAGTCTTAACCTTATTCATGATCGTTACCCCCATCGTTACTGCGATTCGGCAGACGAGCGGGATATTAACCTTAATCGTTATGGTTAGCAATTGAGTAACCATAGTTGGCACGCACGCGTGCAGTGGCACGCCTGTTCACCAGGCAGCGCAGAGTGGGATCAGGAAGAAGATTTAGGCGGCGGTGCGCTTGCGGTCGGAAGCGAGGCGCTTGCTGAGGCTGTCGAGACTCATCGGGCGGCCGATCGCGAAGCCCTGGGCAATGTCGCAGTTCAATTCGATCAGCACGTTGAGAATATCTCGATGTTCGACGCCCTCGGCCACGACCTTGCGGCCGAGCGAGTGAGCAAGGCCGATCGTTGATTGGACCATCAACCTGTCGCTTCGATTGTCGACTATGCCTTTGACGAAGCTCTGATCGATCTTGATTTCGTTGGCCGGGATTTTCTTCAAATAGTCGAGCGTCGAAAGTCCGGTCCCATAGTCGTCAATGGCAATGTTCACCCCAATTTCACGCAGCCGATTGATCATATCGAGACCTTCGCCGGTCCCGGTCAGCGCCGCGGTTTCCGTCAGTTCGAGGGTCAGGTGGCGGGAAGCCAGGCCATGTCGAGCGAGCATTGCCGAAAGCCGCAGGGTGAAACCTTTGTCAGTCAACAGCCTGGCCGAAAGGTTCACCGCAATCTCAAATTCAACTCCGCGCTTGTTGATCTGAGCCGCTGCCGAAACAGCTTTCTCAAGGACGAAGTCCGTCAGCTTGCCAATTCGATTGTGCTGTTCGGCCGCGGCGACGAACTCCGACGCTGCGATTGGTCCTTTTTCCGGATGGGTCCAGCGGGCCAGTGCCTCGGCGCCGGTGATTTGGCGCGTGACGATATCGAGCTTCGGCTGGTAGGCGACCCATACCTCGCCCCGATCGATCGCTTCATCGAGCTGGCTGAGCATCGACAGCCTCCAGGACGCGTCCTCGAGGCTTTCCGGATCGTGATATTTCCATTTGAGTCCGTCGTGCGCAGCCTCGTCCGCGGCAACGAGAGCACTGGCCAGACGGGTGGCGATTGAGCGGCCGCTGCCGACCTCGACACCGAATGCAATGGCCAGGTCCATCGACAGGCCCGCGACGCGTGCCGGGTTGCGGAACAAGGCGTACAGCGCTTCCAGGTGGTTGCCGAAGGGCTGGTGCGGTTCCTCGAACCAGGCAAAGATTCCGGCATCGCCATGGTAAAGCACGCGATTGGGCGAACCCACCTTCAAACGCGCAACGAGCTGATCGACCAGTTCCGCTTCGCCGTTCGGTGGCAAGGCAGCGATAATCTCCTCATAATTGAGGATGCGTGCTGCAACGAGCGCCTGTTTGCGGCCCTCGGAATAGGCGTGCAAGGCATTGAGGTTCGGGAGGTTAGAGACGGGATTGACGAGGCCCCGCGCGCGGAAGTGGCGCCAGGTCAGTACTCCGCCAATCACCAACAGCACGAAAAGCGCGGGGGTAATGTCGACGAAGATCAGGGTTGCCTCGAGCAAGGCCGGGACCACGAGCACCGCCGTTGTCGCTATCGCGAATACCGCAAATCGACGGCTGGCGCGCCTGCGGGTAGCGCCCAGCGCCGCCGCTGCAGTTCCGAATAGGAACGCAATGAACCAGCCGAGGTCGATCGGCGTCCCATTCTTCAGGGTTTCCGCGCCGAGCGCATGAACTTGGACCCCGAATGCCCGACCATAGCCGGGAACGAAGAAATTGTCGTTGAGGATCTCCGAACCGGTGCCGACGATAACGTCCTTTCCAGCGAGCTGCTTGGCGGAGACCCGGCCGGTCAGAACATCAAGCGCCGAATAAGCTGGAATACTCTCGACCTCGATCGAATAGTCGATCGGGAAGGTTAGTCCTGCGGGTCCGTCCTTGTTGGCAAGCGCGGCAGCGAACGATGGCACTCGTTGCCCGCCAACGCTACCCGACCAGGGCAGCCGCCAAACGGCATTCTGATAATTGTAGTAGAATGTGGCGAGCGCAAATTTCGCATGTTGGCTAAAGATGGGCAGTGGCCGGCCATCAATATGCTGGGCGCTCTTTTGCTGTCCGATCTGGGATCGAGAGAAGAGAGTAACTCGGCCGGCGCGCTGGATCGCTGCAGCCAGCGCATTGTCATCCTCTCGAGTCGACGGGAAAGAAAGATTCATGTCGAGGAAGATGCGCTTGGTTCCAGCGGCCGAGAGGCTATCGATCAACTTGGCGTCGACGTGGCGAGGCCATGGCCAGTTGCCGACCTGGCGGAGCGACTGGTCGTCGACCAGGACCAGAACGACGTCGCCGCTAGCGCGGTGAGGGTGAAAGCTGTTCCGGACGCTGCGCAGATAGTCCTCTGCGATCTCTCCGAAGCCGACCAGCCCGAAGACAAGTCCTGCCACCGCCGTCCAGAGGAGCAGCTTCCATGGCTGGTTTTCCAGGCCTTGTTTGCCGCGCGTTGACAAAGGCGCTTGCTTCCTTCCCTAGGGTGCCCTCCTCATGCGCGCGTAAAGGTTAGGAATTCGCTAACCGCGTCGTGATTAACAACCGAGCTGCACACCGGCACTCGACAGTTTTTGAACGACCCGCCACAACAGCCGCCGCAGCTGAACGGGAGGGGTCGTGGACTTCATTTCCATCCTATCGATTTTCGTGCTGGCCTGCTTCGTCGGTTATTATGTCGTGTGGTCGGTGACCCCGGCGCTGCACACGCCGCTGATGAGCGTCACCAATGCCATTTCCTCGGTGATCGTGGTGGGAGCGCTCATCGCTGCCGCGGCGGCGGGAAGCCCCTCCTCAAAATGGCTCGGCCTGGTCGCCGTTGCGCTTGCCAGCGTGAATATCTTCGGCGGCTTCGCAGTCACTCAGCGCATGCTCTCGATGTACAGGAAGCGGGAGCGCCAAGTGGACAAGACACATGGCTGAAGCCGCGCATATGCAGCCAGCCTGGGTCATGCTCGCCTACCTCATAGCGGGTGTTTGCTTCATCCTGGCGCTGAGGGGGCTCTCAAGTCCGGAGAGCAGCCGGCGCGGCAATCTCACCGGCATGTTGGGAATGGCGATCGCCATTGGAACGACGCTTGCAACGCATGGTCTGGCGACGATCGCCGAGATCGCTGGAGCGATGATTGTCGGCGGCGGCATCGGCCTGACCGTTGCACGCAAGATCCAGATGACGGCAATGCCGCAGCTGGTTGCCGCCTTTCACAGTCTCGTCGGCATGGCCGCGGTGCTGGTCGGCGCGGCTGCGTTTCTCAATCCGTCCGCCTACGGAATTATCGATGCCAGCGGCCACATCCTGCAGGTCAGCCGGATCGAGATGGGCCTTGGCGTCGCCATTGGCGCGATCACTTTTTCGGGCTCGGTGATCGCCTTCCTCAAATTGAACGGCAATATGTCGGGCAAGCCGATCCTGTTGCCGCTGCGGCACGTGATCAATTTCGGCACGCTGGCCGCGATTCTCGGACTGATCGCTTATTTCACCCAGGATCAGGCGCCGTGGATCTTTTTCACTATCGCCGGCTTGAGCTTCGCCATCGGCTTCCTGCTGATCATTCCCATCGGCGGCGCCGACATGCCCGTCGTGATTTCGATGCTGAACAGCTATTCGGGATGGGCCGCAGCGGCGATGGGGTTCACGCTCCACAATAGCGCGATGATCATCACCGGCGCGTTGGTCGGCAGCTCGGGCGCGATCCTTAGCTACATCATGTGCCGGGCGATGAACCGCAGCTTCATTTCGGTGATCGCCGGCGGCTTCGGCGGCGAAGCAGTGGCGGGCGGAGCAGCCGGGGCAATCGACCGGCCTTACAAGCGCGGCTCGGCGGAAGATGCCGCCTTCCTGATGAAGCAGGCCGACCAGGTGATCATCGTTCCCGGCTACGGAATGGCAGTCAGCCAGGCGCAGCACGCGCTCAAGGAAATGGCCGACAAGCTCAAGGCGGAAGGGGTGCGCGTGAAATATGCCATTCATCCGGTCGCGGGGCGCATGCCGGGGCACATGAACGTGCTGCTGGCCGAAGCGAACGTTCCCTATGACGAGGTGTTCGAGCTGGAGGACATCAACAGCGAGTTCGCTCAAACCGACGTCGCCTTCGTGATCGGCGCCAACGATGTCACCAACCCGGCTGCGCGGACCGACAAGAGCTCGCCGATCTACGGCATGCCGGTGCTGGACGTGGAGAAAGCGCGCACCGTCCTATTCGTGAAGCGGTCGATGGGCGGCGTTGGCTATGCCGGGGTCGATAACGAGCTTTTCTACCGCGACAATACGATGATGCTGCTCGCCGACGCCAAGAAGATGGTCGAGGAGATCGTGAAAGCCCTCGGCTGAACCCGAGATGCTTTCACGATCTGGGAAAGCCCTCGGCTGAACCCGAGATGCATTCACGATCTGGGAAAGCCATCGAACCCCAGGATTCAGGTAGGCAGTTCTTTGAACAGCTTGTCGCAAGTTAATTAATTTTGCGGCAAATCAGCGATTTACCGCTTGCCGGGAACAGCCGCTTGCCAGACATTAAGGCGTTCGCGGCCGATTCCATCAGCCGCGGTTCAGCAGAGTTGAACGAGAGTATCGCCGCTGGGATGGCGGCAGAGGGGGCGGGACGTTGCGCAAATTAGGAATCGTCGGCGGTGCGACCTGGTCGTCGACGGCACTTTATTACGATCACATCAATCGGGCTGTCGCTCGGCGGCTGGGCGGCCTGCACAGCGCACGGCTGATCGTCGAGAGCTTCGATTTCGAAGGCGATTATGCCCACTTCCATCGCAGCGGCGACTGGGAAGGGGCGAACCGGACAGTTTCCGATGCGGCGGTGAGGCTGAAGAATGCGGGAGCGGAAGGCATTCTGCTCGCCTCGAATACGATGCATAAATCGGCCGACGCCGTGATCCGCGCGACCGGGCTTCCGCTAATCGACATCCGCCAGGTGACCGCTGCCGAGCTGGTCGCCGACCGCCGCACCCGAATCGCGCTGCTCGGGACACGCTTCACGATGGCCGAGGCCTTTGCGCGCGAGCCGTACGAGGCATGCGGTATTGTCGTTCACGAGCTAACTCCCGAATGGCGCACGGAGATCGACCGGATCATCTATGAGGAGCTCGCCGCCGGCCGCGTTGTCCGCGACAGCCAGCGCAAGCTCAAGACGCTGATCACCGAACTCGCCAAGGCGAAGGTTCAGGCAGTGGTACTCGGCTGCACCGAACTGGTCCTCGCAGTCGACGTGCGTGCCAACGTGCTGCCGGTCTACGATACGACGGCAATCCACGCTCGCGCCGCCGTCGAATGGATGCTCGCCGGGGAAGAGCAAGCGAGGGCGGCAGCCTAGACTTGGCGGGGAAAGTCCGCCGCTGCTAATCGGCGGCGCAGGTGCTGCGATGCGTAACGCAACATGCATTTTGAATGCCTTGGCGCTGCCCTTGCTCCTGCGCCAAATCGCCGACTTTCCGTTCCTGGATTGAAGGCTATTAGGAGCTCCTGACCTCTCGCGCTGGCCGCTTCCAGCGCTTATCTCCTCCGTGTGACCAAGGCCGATCGTCCCGATCATCCGCGAGCAGCGGAGCGCTTCAATGAGGAGCAGGCGACCCATGCCGTGCGTGGAGCGGAGCAGCCGGACATCGAAACCGGTGTCGCCGCAATTCGTGAAGTACTGAAGACGCTCCCGGCACGACCGGGGGTTTATCGAATGCAGGATGCACGTGGTGAGGTGCTGTACGTCGGCAAGGCCCGTGCCCTGAAGAATCGGGTGACCAACTACACACAGGTCGCCAAGCTACCCAAGCGGCTGCAGCGGATGGTCGCGCAGACGAGGTCAATGACCATCGTGACCACGCGCACCGAGGCCGAGGCCTTGCTGCTGGAGGCGCAGCTGATCAAGCGATTCCGTCCGGCGTACAACGTGCTCCTCAGGGACGACAAAAGCTTCCCGTTCATTCTCCTTCGCGAAGATCATTCATTCGCGCGGATCCAGAAGCATCGCGGGGCGCGGCGAATCAAAGGACAATATTATGGTCCCTTCGCAAGCGCAGGATCGGTCACTCGAACACTTAATGCATTGCAGAAGCTCTTTCTATTAAGAAGTTGTTCTGACAGTTTTTTCGCGAATCGATCGCGACCCTGCCTGCTCTATCAAATCAAGCGCTGCTCGGCGCCGTGCGTCGGTCGCATCAGCGAGGATGACTATGGCGAGCTGGTCGCGGAGGCCAAGGAGTTCCTCGCCGGCAAGTCGACCGGAGTCCAGTCGCGTTTGTCGAAGCATATGGCCGAGGCGGCCGAGCGACAGGATTATGAACTCGCCGCCGTTTATCGCGATCGCCTTCGGGCGCTGACCTACATCCAGGGCAGCCAGACGATACATTCCGAGGGGCTCGGCGATGCCGACGTTTTCGCGCTCGCCTGCAAGGCTGGGACCATGTCGATCCAGGCCTTTTTCATTCGTGGCGGCCAGAATTGGGGCCACCGCGCCTTCTTCCCGGCACATACGAACGATATTCCGGAAACAGAGGTTTTATCGAGCTTTTTAGTTCAGTTCTATGAGGACATGCCGCCGCCTCGACGGATTCTCGTCGATCGTGAGCCCAACGACGCGGCCCTGCTGGAGGAAGCCTTATCCGAGCGATCGGGGCGCAAAGTCGCAATCGAGGTTCCAAAGCGCGGCGACCGACGAAAGCTGATGGAACAGGCTGCCCGCAACGCCGAGGAGGCGTTGGAGCGGCGCCTCGCCGAAACGACGACCCAGGGCAAGATTCTGCGCGAGTTGGCGGACACCTTCGAGTTGACCGACATACCCAAGCGCATCGAGGTCTACGACAACAGCCACATCATGGGGACAAACGCGACGGGGGCGATGATCGTCGCCGGACCCGAGGGTTTCAGGAAGAACAACTATCGCAAGTTCAACATCAAGCGACCCGAGACCCAGCCGGGCGACGACTTCGCAATGATGCGCGAGGTCCTCGAGCGGCGGTTTGCGCGACTGGAAAAAGAAGACCCTGACCGGCAGGGCGGCGAATGGCCGGACCTGCTGCTAATCGATGGTGGGAAGGGTCAGTTGTCGGCGGTTTGCGAAGTGATGGAGGACATGGGCGTACATGACGTGCCGGTCGTGGGCGTATCGAAGGGACCTGATCGAAACGCCGGTCGAGAGACTTTCCACTTGCCCGGTGGACGCGAGATCACGCTGCAGCCAAATTCAGCACTGCTTTTCTATCTCCAGCGCTTGCGTGACGAAGCTCACCGATTCGCAATCGGGACGCACCGGGCGAAACGGGCCAAGAGCCTGACCACCTCGACGCTCGATGAGGTTCCAGGGATTGGGCCCAGCCGCAAGCGCGCGCTGCTGATGCATTTCGGGACGGGGCGGGCAGTGAAGGGAGCCGCACTTGAGGATCTCGAGAAGGCGCCGGGCATCAGCAGGGCGATGGCGCGTCAGCTTTACGACTATTTCCACCCTCGCGGATGAGGATTGAAACAAAAGCAATTGTCTGTGCTCTGAGGAGCCACGGCGAACATGGTGCAGTTGTAAGGCTCATGACTCCGGATCAGGGCCTGATTGCAGCTTACGTGCGCGGAGCGCGGGGGCGACGGATGCGGCCGGTGCTGATCGCGGGCAATATCGTCCAGGCGCAGCTTTCGGCACGGACCGACACGCAGCTCCCGCACGCGACTATCGAGCTGATCCACAGCCGCGGACCTCTGCTCTCGGAGCCGCTGCCGGCGGCAGCGATCGAGTGGGCGAGCGTGCTGACCGCCAGCGCTGCGCCCGAAGGCCAGCCATATCCCAGGCTCTACGAAGCACTCGAAGGACTGCTCGAAGCAGTTGAAGTCGCGCCCTCGGCCAGCGGGTGGGGCGCGGCCCTGGTCCGTTACGAATTGCTGCTCTTGGCCGAGCTTGGCTTTGGGCTCGACCTCGAGCGTTGCGCCGTGACTGGAACCAACGACAATCTTGTCGCAGTCAGTCCCAAGTCGGGCCGCGCGGTCAGCGCTGCCGAAGCCGAGCCATTTGTGGACAAGCTCCTGCCATTGCCGCCTTTCGTACGCGAAGGCGGCCGAGCCTCCTGGGAGGAGATTGCACAAGGGCTCGATCTGACCGGTCATTTTCTGCTGCGTGACGTGCTCACCGATCGCCTGCGGCCTATTGGGGAAGCCCGACAACGACTCGTCGACCGGTTGCGCCGCGCCGGTGGACTCGCCTAGGCTGGTCGCGTGACTACCGACGCAATGGCAATGCTGTTCCCGAACCTTGCAGTGACGCGCGGAATCGCGGTCCGTGTGGCGGTAAGCTATCTCGCCGAACAGTCGGATCCGTCGACCAATCGCTGGTTCTGGTCCTATCATGTGCGGATCGAGAATGGCTCGGAGGTTGCGGTCCAGCTCCTGTCGCGCAGCTGGACGATCATCGACGGCCGCGGCACGGTTCACGAGGTTGTCGGCGAGGGCGTCGTCGGGGAGATGCCGCTGATAGCGCCGGGAGCAAGCTTCGATTACGTCTCCGGTTGTCCGCTCGACACGCCCTCCGGAGCGATGAGCGGAAGCTACCGGATGGTTGACGAGGACGGCACTGCATTTGACGTGGAGATCCCGCGTTTCCAGTTGCTTAGCGCCTGAAGGCGTGACCCTGTCCAAGAGGATCGTTCTCTCGGCGAACAGCGATTGGAACATTGCCAATTTCAGACTGGGACTCATCAGGGCGCTGCGAGGCGCCGGATATGAGCCGGTCGTCATCGCTCCGCAGGACCCTGCAGCGGATGCAAGAATGCGCGAACTCGGGGTTGAGCGCTTTTCCGTTCGGATCGAGCGATCGGGCGCCAACCCGTTCTCCGACCTCCAGCTGTTTGCGCATTATCGGCGGCTTCTCAAACAGCTGCGTCCTGCTGCCTATCTGGGCTTTACGATCAAGCCCAATATCTATGGCTCCTTGGCTGCTGTCTCGCTTGGCATTTCGGCTATTCCCAATGTGAGTGGGCTCGGTACGGCTTTCATCCGCGAGGGCCCGCTCCAGCAAATTGTCACTCGCCTCTACCGAATGGCATTCCGCCGGGTTCCAGTCGTGTTCTTCCAGAACGAAGAGGATCGGCAGCTCTTCCTTGACCGTCGCATCGTCCGTCGGGAGCAGGCCCGAGTCCTGCCCGGCTCAGGCGTCGACTTAGAGCGCTTCGGTCCGGCTCCGCAGTCTGCAAATCCGGCTATATTTCTGCTCATCGGGCGGCTTTTGGGCGACAAGGGCGTTCGCGAGTTCGTCGAAGCTGCGCGACTGCTCGGCCCGGAGCTTCCAAATGCAAGATTTCAGCTGCTGGGCCCGATCGACGAGGGCAATCGAACTGCGATCAGCCGCAGCGAGCTCGATTCCTGGGTCACCGAGGGTGCGATTGAGTATCTTGGGATCACCGACGATGTTCGGCCGTTCATCGCGGCAGCGACTGCTGTCGTGCTCCCCTCCTATCGAGAAGGTTTGCCGCGCTCCCTTCTCGAAGCAGCGGCAATGGCACGTCCGCTGGTCGCGACCGATGTTCCGGGATGTCGCGACGTCGTCTGCGACGGTGTTAACGGCTTCCTGTGCACGCTCGGCGATCCAGCGTCGCTGGCGGGCGCGATGCGAAAGTTGGCTGAGTTGCAGCCCGAGCAGCGGCTTGCCATGGGCGAAGCCGCACAGCGCGGAGTTCGGCAGCGGTTTAGCGAGGAGTTCGTAGTGCACGCATACCTCGAGGTCCTTGCTTCACTACATCCGCCGAGACTGGGGACTTGATGGTCTATTCCTCGACTCAGCAGGAACATCGGCTCGCCGGCGCGCCCGGTTATCGGGCTTATGTGGTTGGCGATGTCCATGGGCGGCTGGATCTGCTCGAACAACTGCTTGCAAAGATCCACTCCGAGCTTCAGCGACGGCCGGTGGCGAAGAGCCTGCTTGTGTTCGTCGGCGACCTGATCGATCGCGGACCGAGCTCGGCCCAGGTGGTCGAGCGGCTGCGCACCTATCGGCGCGAGGCTATTCAGCCGATCTTCTTGCTCGGCAACCACGAGGAGGTGCTGCTGCGTATTCTGGGCGGCGATGCGCAGCTGATCACGAAATGGCGCTGGTTCGGCGGCGCCGAATGTCTCCAGAGCTATGGGGTCGATCCTGAACAGCTCACCCATCTTAGCGACGAGCAAGCCTTGGCGGTCGTAAGAGACGCAATTCCGGCCAAGCACGTCAAATTCCTCGAGAGTTTCGTCGATAGCTGCCGCTTCGGAGACTATCTGTTCGTCCATGCCGGAATCCGGCCTGGTCTGGAGCTCGAACAACAAAGCCAGTCCGATCTTCGCTGGATCCGCGAGCCCTTCCTCTACGACGACTGCGACCATGGCTTCGTAGTCGTCCACGGTCACACAATCTCGCCTCAAGTCGAAGAGCGACCGAACCGAATCGGGATCGATACAGGCGCCTACCGAACCGGCGTCCTGACCGCCCTCGCAATCGAGGGAGGCGATCGCTGGCTCATCGACACCCGGGCGAATTGACCAAACGAAACTGCTCCACGCAATTGATTTGAGCGATTCGGGGGAATAGGCGTTGTGCCTTAGTTTTCCGCCGACTTGGGACAGTCGGCACCTGAATACGAGGAGGGATCGTGTACGCTGATCATCCGCCCCGTGGCCCACTTGTTCTCGTGTCGATCCTTGGGGTCGCTTTATTGTCCGGATGCGCAGATACGCGCGGCGGATCGATACCTTATGACAAGGCGCTGGCTGCCCCGGACGAGCCAAGGTTTCAGACGCTTGCGTCCGACTACAAGATCGCGCCGATGGACAAGCTCGCGATCAGGGTCTTCAAGATGGACGATCTTTCGGGCGATTACGACGTCGACCTCGCCGGAAATATCTCGCTTCCGCTGATTGGCCAGGTGCAGGCCGTCAATCTCACGACCGCTCAGCTCGACGACCAGCTGGCCAAGAAGCTCGGAGCGAAATATCTCGAGCATCCGGACGTCAGCGTGGCGATCAAGGCTTCGACCGCACATGTCGTGACGGTCGACGGAGCAGTGAAGGACGGCGGACAATTTCCGGTGGCTGGCCCGATCACGCTAATCCAGGCCGTGGCGATGGCCAAAGGCACGACCGAAGACGCGAACGCTCGGCGGGTAGCCGTCTTCCGGACGATCGGCGGGCAGCGGCAGGCGGCGGCATTCGACCTCACGGCGATCAGGCGCGGCGAAATGTCCGATCCGAAGATTTACCCCGGTGACATCATCGTGGTCGATGGATCATCGGTAAAGGCCACCGAGAAGCAGCTCTTCCAGAGCATCCCGCTGCTCGCAATCTTCGGGCCTTTGGGACTTTGAATGGGGGACCAGGCGGGGCAAGCGGGAGCTAACGGGAAGTGAACACAAACATCACCGTCAGAAATGAGGGGCAGTTCCCCATCGCTCCTTATCCGGACTCGACGCTGGGGCGCGGGCAGCGCAGCTATTCGGCGACTGCCGCAATGCTCGATTTTCCAACGCTGGTCAGGATCATCCACCACTGGCGCTGGCTGGTGCTTGGCGCGATCGGGGTCGGCCTTGCCGGCGCGATCCTCATGACCCTCCTTACCAAGCCGGTTTACAGGGCTTCGGTTACCCTCGAAGCGAACCCGCCGACGGTTGCGATCAGCGACGAGCAGTCGCGCCAACAGGACATTCAATCCAGCAACAATTTTGATTTCGTTGCCACCCAGGTCGGTCTGCTGGGGAGCAGGGCAGTTGCCGAACGGACTGCGCAGGAGCTCAATCTCGCCAACAATCCGGATGTCGTTTCGCAGGGCTCGGATGCGTCGCAGCGCCTGCGCTCTGCAACCACTGTCATTCAGCGCGGTCTAAAGGTCACTGCTCCGGAGCAGGGCCAGCTGATCAAATTCAGCTTTGACTATACTTCGCCGCAACTCGCGGCGCTGGTCGCGAACGGGATTGCAGACAGCTTCATCAACACTGCGCTGCAGCGTCGCTATGAAGCCTCGGCCTATGCGCGCAACTTCCTTGAACGGCAGATCAACAAGACCCGCGCCGATCTCGAGCGGTCCGAGCGGGAGGTTGTCGCTTACGCCCAGCAGCAGGGGATTATCACGACTTCGGGAGGCGTCGGCCCGGACGGGAAGCCGACCGGCGGCAGTAGCGACTCCAACTCTCTCCAAGGCGAGTCGCTCATGCAGCTCAATTCCGCGCTTGCGGCAGCAACTGCACGCAGGGTTTCCGCCGAGGGAGCTTATCGCGAAGCGCTTGCGACTGGACCGACAAGCGAGGTCAACGCCAGCGTCATGCCGCTTCGCCAGGAACTCGCCAAGCTTCAGGCCGACTACCAGCAGAAGCGCGAGTTCATGAAGCCTGAGCACCCCGAGATGCTGAGCCTTCAATCGCAGATCAACGAGCTGCAGCGGCAGATCGCAAGCCAGGCTTCGCAGGCCTCCTCGGGGCGAATCAACGGCCTGCTCGCGGACTATAAGGCGTCATTGGCAGCCGAACGCGCGCTCGAGGCGCGTGTGTCCCAGCTGAAGGGGGATGTCCTGAACCTTCGCGGCCGCAGCATCCAATATACGATCCTGCAACGCGAGGTGGACACCAATCGCAGCCTCTACGATGCATTGCTGCAGCGTTACAAACAGATCGGTGTCGCAGGCGGCGTCGGAATGGCGCCCGTGTCGATCGTCGACAGGGCGCAGTCGCCGACTTTCCCGTTCAAGCCGAACCTGCTGCTCAACCTCATCGTCGGATTGGGCGTCGGGCTGATCGCCGGGATTGCCAGCGCGGTCGGACTCGAATTCCTCAATGACACCATCAAGAGCCGCGAAGATGTGCGAAGGAAGCTCGCGCTGCCGTGCCTTGGAACCGTCCCCAAGACGCCGGCCAAGGATTCCTTTGTCGAGGATCTCAAGAATCCGACATCAATCATCTCCGAAGCTTATTCGGCGATCGTGGCTGCACTCCGCTTCAGCACCGATGAGGGTATGCCGAAGATCCTTCTGGTGACGAGCACTCGGTCCGCAGAAGGAAAGTCTTCATCGGCATTGGCGATCGCCCAGAATTTCGCGCGCCGCGAACGCCGGGTGCTGTTGATCGACAGCGATCTTAGGAAGCCGGCGTTCAAGGCGGCCAGCGATCGCCTGGGGCTTAGCAAGCTCCTCACGACGGAAGATCATGTTAAGGATCATATCGTCGAGACTCAGCACCAGAATCTATGGCTGCTGCCGAGCGGACCGTTGCCACCCAATCCGGCGGACCTTCTGTCGACCGGGCGGATTCGCAAGATTATCACCGAGGCCAAGGACGGCTTTGACCTTGTGGTGATCGATGGTCCGCCGACGCTCGGCCTTGCCGATGCCCCGCTGCTTGCGGCGGCATCGTCCAACGTTCTGTTCGTGATCGAGAGTGGCAAGACCAGGACCCGCGCCGCGGTTGAGGCACTCAACCGCCTCGAAGCCACCGATACGCACATTCTCGGTGCAATTCTCTCCAAGTCCGAAGAGAGCACCGGCGGTTATGGCCGCTATGGCTATGGTTATGGCTACGGCTATGGCTATGGCTATGGAGCCAAGGGCAGGCTGAAGAAGACCGAGATCCTGATGATTCCGCAGGCCTCGGACCAGGATCAGGACCAGGATGCTGTAGAGGCAAACGCCTGATTGTCAGGCTTATGAGGCGGGGGGAGTGATCGCGAGGACAATCATTGCCATCGTCGCTGCGATCGCGCTTGCGACCTTGGTGATCAGAAACGCAGCGGTTTTTGCGCTCGCAGATACAAAACCTGCTGCAGCGGTCCAGTTGTGGAGCCGACATCCGGCCGCCGAGATTTCGGCGTCGATGACCAAGATTGCTCAATCCGCGCGCGACCGCCAGCCAGTTCCCGCGTCGATCTTTGCGGCAATGACCGACGCCGCCGCGAAGGAGCCGCTGGCCTCGGAGCCCTATCTGGTTCGCGGCGTGCAGGCCGAGCTCGCCGGTGACGGCGAGCTTGCCCAGAGGGCATTCGAGGCGGCACAATGGCGTGATCCACGCTCGTTGGCCGCGGCCTATTTCCTTGCCGATCGTTATTTCAAGATCGGCGACGTGCAACATGGTCTGCGCGAAGTCGCGGCGCTCGCCCGCTTGTCGCCCAATGGCCCGCAGACCGTTGCACCCTATCTTGGCGCCTATGCGAAAAACCCGGCGAACTGGGGTGCGCTCCGCGCTTTGTTCCGCGGAAACCCCGAACTCGCCGATCCTGCGCTGATAGAATTGGCGTCAAAACTCGACACTGTGCCTGCCGTGCTTGCGCTGGCCGATCCTAGACAGAAGCCGAACGAGGCCCATTGGCTGGAACCGTTACTGAGCACGCTCACACAATCCGGTCGATATTCCGATGCATATTCAATTTGGCTCAGGATCGCGCGCGCTGCTCGAGGCGAGTTGCTGCATGACCCTGGCTTTGCCGATCGCTCCTCGCCGCCGCCCTTCAACTGGTCGTTGACGTCCTCGACGGTCGGTCTTGCCGAGCGCCAGCCTGGAGCTCGCCTGCATGTCATATTCTACGGCCAGGAGGATGGATTCCTGGCGAGCCAGTTGCTGCTCCTGCCGCCTGGCGCATACCAGTTGTCGCTGCAGCTGCTTGGCGATCCAGCGCGTGCACATGCGCTGAGCTGGTCGCTCTGGTGCGACAAGGCGGCCAATCCGATCGCGTCAACTACGCTGGATTCTTTCGCAGCTCGCCCCTTCCGATTTCAAGTGCCACCCGGCTGCAGCGCGCAGTGGCTAAAGCTTGCTGGAGCATCCTCCGATATTTCCCAGCAGACCGACGTCACGATTGCCGGCCTGAAACTGCAAAAGGCGGCACCCGATGCCTAGCCTCGCAAGAAGCGCGGTCGCGCCGCTCTATTTATTCGCTTGTCTGATCTTGGGCGGCAGTGCCCAAGGCGTCTGGCAGAATATGGTGCTGCAGCTTGTCGGCATTGTGATCATTGCCTGGGCAATTGCCGCTCGCACCCAAGAGCCGATGCCACGGTCAGCAAAACTGTTGCTGCTGATCGTCACGCTGGGAATTGCGATCGTTGCGCTGCAGGAGGTTCCGCTTCCGCCAGCGATTTGGGCCCATGGCAGTCGCGCTCGGATCGCCGAAGGCTATCAACTGCTGGGCGTTCCGCCGCCGCCATCGCCGCTTTCATTGACGCCTTACGGATCGCTCAACTCGCTTCTCGGAATCATTCCACCGCTTGCGATCTCCGCTGCGATCGTGCGGGCCAATGCCTATCGACCGAGCTTGCTCGCCGGCGCGCTGCTCGCCGCCACCATGGCTGGAGTAGTACTGGGCGCGCTACAGGTCGTCAGTGCCGATCCCAATTCCCATTGGTATCTCTACAAGGAAACGAACGTTGGTCTTGGCGTCGGATTCTTCGCCAATGCGAACCATATGGCCGACCTGTTGGTCATCTGCCTGCCATTCGTGGCTGCAATTGCAGCGACGGGGAGGAGCGAGAGCGTCCAGCGCTATTCGGCGCTGCTCTCGATCCTCGCCGGAGTGACAGCCGTGCTGGTGGTTGGAATCGCGTTGAACGGTTCGCTTGCCGGCTATGTCCTTGCAGTCCCGGTGCTCTGCGGGAGTGCGTTGATCATGCTGCCGCCGAGGAGCCGCTGGCGCGGCTTGGCGGCCGGAATTGCAGCATTATCGGTGATCGCTTCACTCGCAGCGCTCGCAAACAGCTCAATCGGCGGAACGAAAATCGGCAAGGATGCGAGCGGCTCCGTCCAGTCGCGCGAGCAAATCCTCCAGACGACCGAAAAGGCACTTGCAGATTATCTGCCCCTCGGCTCTGGTCTTGGCTCGTTCGTGAAGGTGTATCGCCTCTACGAAAGCCCGGACGCGGTAACGAACGAATATGTCATCCACGCGCACAATGACTATGCCGAACTGGCGCTTGAGCTGGGCGTTCCGGGAATCGTCCTGCTGCTCCTGTTCTTCGCCTGGTGGATTGTGCAGTGCTTTGCAATTTGGCGAAGGAGCGAGGGAGGACCCTGGGCCCGCGCTGCATCGATTGCTTCGGCGACGATCCTTGTCCACAGCCTGGTCGACTTCCCATTGCGGACGGCTGCGATCAGCGCCTGCTTCGCAATGTGCCTGGCCTTGCTTGCCAACCGTCGCGCGGTCGCGCGCCAGGAAGAGAATGATCTTCGCCCGACGCGTCACGTCGTGATCGGTTAGACAACAGCAGCGACACGGCGACCGATGCTCCACAATCTCTGGAAGTCGCTCACGACTGCAATGTCGTCCTGGCATCAGGTGAAGCTCTTCATCGAGCATTCGCTGGCGATCAGTCACAATTCGCTGCACATTTTCGTCGGCGTCCTGCTCTGGATCGCCGTCGGCCTGGTTCTGCGCCGCCCCCTCACATCCTGGATGCCCTGGCTATGGGTATTCGCCGCGATCCTGTGGAACGAGACAGTCGATCTTTGGATCGAGCAATGGCCTGATCCCGGCCAGCAATATGGCGAAGGCGCCAAGGACGTGTTCCTGACGATGTTCGTCCCGACGTTGATCATGTTCGCAGCGCGCTTCCGCCCCGATTTATTCCGGGGTTCGGCAGCTGGAAGGCGGCGGCGCTAGGCGAGACCGGGCTGCCTGAGCGGCTGCAGCTTCGCCTCAGATGGCACGTCATCGAGCGCATCGCCGATTTGAAACTGGTCAAGCGCATCCTCGATCGAATCATAAATCCGGTCGAGGTCTCGATCCTCAATGCAATAGGGCGGCATGACGTAAATTGTATTGCCGAGCGGCCGGACGAGCACGTCCCAGTCGGTGAAATGCGCGAGCAGGTCAGCTGCCCGCTCGGCCAGATAATTGCTCGATCGACCGTCGATTTCGAGCGCAGTGATAGTTCCGAGCCGGCGGGCGCTGCTCGCTCGGCCGAGCCGTTTCAGCCGCTGTTCCTGTTTCAGGGCGAGGTCCGCAATTCTTGCCGCGACAGGCTCCTCGCGCCAGACCGCAAGATTGCCGAGCGCCGCAGCGCAGGCGATCGGGTTTGCCGTATAGCTGCTCGAGTGAAAGAACATTCGCGATCTGTCGCAAGAATAATGGGCTTCGAAGATCGCTGATGTGGCGAGCGTAACCGCCAGTGGTAGGGACCCGCCGGTCAATCCCTTGGACAGGCACAAAAGGTCAGGCGTGATATCGGCTTGCTCGCAGGCAAGCAGGGTTCCGGTTCGGCCCCAGCCGGTCATCACTTCATCGGCGATGAATATGACGCCGTGAGCCGCGCACACCGATCGAAGCTCACGCAGGGTCCGGGCTGAATAGATGCGCATGCCCCCGGCGCCGAGAATCAGCGGTTCCACGATCAGCGCTGCAGGTGAGTCCGCGCGGCACAATTTCTCGAGCGCGTCGATGGTGTCCTGCTCGCGCCCCGGCTCGGGAAAGGGCAGTACGTCGACGTCGAAGAGCAAGGGCGCATATGCCCGATTGAATACGCCTCGGGCGCCAACCGACATGCCGCCGACCGTGTCACCATGGTAGCTGCCTTCGAGAACGACGATACGGCGGCGCCCTTGGCCGCGGTTGTGCCAGTAGCCGAGCGCCATTTTGAGCGCGACCTCGACGCTCGTGGAGCCGCTATCCGAATAGAAGACATGATCCAGCTCGACGGGCATGAGCTCCAGCAACTCGCGCGCCAGTCGCTCGGCCGGCTCGTGAGTCCAACCGGCAAAGATGATCTGGTCGAGCCGTTTGGTCTGTTCCTCAATGGCCTCCATGATCCTTGGATGGCGATGCCCATGGGTCGTTACCCACCAGGATGAAATTGCATCGACGATGCGTTTTCCGTCAGAAGTGTAAAATGCTGCGCCCTCGGCGCGCTCGACCAGCGGGATCGGCTGCTCAAGACCGTGCTGGGTGAAAGGGTGCCAGACCGGTGAGCTCAACGGAAATCCTCAAGGCTGAAGTTGGCCGCGAAAGCACGGCCGAGCGCTGCTCGGTCAAGGGGCTCCAAATTTGGCAAGCGCCCAAGCCGTTTCACGTTGCCGAACGCGCAAATCACCTCTTCGCTGTCGGGGCTCGCCTCGCCCACAAAGGCGATTCCGATCATCGGAATTTTCCGCGACCGCAGCGCTTCGATCGAAAGCAGGCTGTGGTTGATGGTCCCGAGCGAGGTTCGTGCAACAAGCACGACCGGCAATTGCCAGCTCGCGACCAGGTCAATCACGAGCCTCTCTCGGTTGACCGGCACCAGCAGGCCGCCGGCCCCTTCGACGACGAGCGGATCGGCATCCGGGAGCCGAAGTCCTTCAGGATCGATTTTCACGCAATCCAGCTCAGCTGCGCGATGTGGTGAGCAGGGGGTCGCCAGCAGATAATCTTCGGCCAGGACCTTGGGCTGCGGCAGTCCGGACAATCTGCGGACGGTGT
This sequence comes from uncultured Sphingomonas sp., assembly GCA_966424035.1. Taxonomy (GTDB): domain Bacteria; phylum Pseudomonadota; class Alphaproteobacteria; order Sphingomonadales; family Sphingomonadaceae; genus Sphingomicrobium. Next base: position 47,353 of record CBJLMA010000014.1, read on the forward strand.
CGCTGTCGGTTTCCTCGAGACTGCCGGCCTGGATGGGCTTCCAATAGCTTGCTTCGAGCGCAGCTGCGAGGGCAGCGGAGAAGACGGTCTTGCCGACGTCAGTGTCGGTGCCGGTAACGAATATCTTCATCCGAGCAATGTTCCGATGGCGTCGGCGAGCGTTGAGATTGCTGCTTCATCCACGTTGAGCGTGATTGAAATACGAAGACGCGACGTTCCTTCGGGGACCGTCGGAGGTCGGATCCCACGAACATCAAAGCCGGCCTCCTGAAGGTTTCCAGCGAGCTTCATCGTCCTTGCCGGATCACCGACGATCAGGGGCAGGATCTGGGTGCCATGGCACCGCGCGCCGAGCGGTCCGAGCTGCGCCGCGGCATGAGCAGCAAGATCATGGAGTCGTAGCCGCCGATCCTGCTCCTGTGAGAGAGTCTTTAAGGCAGCGCGGACCGCGGCAGCCATCAGCGGCGAAGGCGCAGTCGAAAAGATGAATCCCCGTCCGCGGTTGATGAGGAAATCGGTGATCGTGTGGGAGGCGCAGATCAATGCTCCTTCGCAGCCGAGCGCCTTGCCGCATGTCCTTACGGTAATGACATTGTCTTTCCCATCGAATCCCTCGGCCAACCCGCGGCCGCTGTTGCCGAACACGCCGGTAGCGTGGGCTTCGTCGATGATCAGGAACCCGTCATGCTCCCTGGCAACCGACAGCAAATCGGTGAGCGGCGCCCTATCTCCTTCCATGCTGTAGAGGCTTTCGACGGCGAGCCACGGACGGCCAGCACCGCCCGCCTTGCGCCATTCGACCAAGACATCGGCAAAAGACTGGACGTCATTGTGGACTGCAATGCGCGCCTCGGCCCGGGAGAGTCGCATGCCCTCGTGGCTGCTGGCATGGATCAACGCATCATGGACGATGAGGTCGCCTCGCTGGGGCAATGTCGAGAGCAGCGCCGAGTTTGCCGTATATCCGCTCGAGAAGAACAAAGCGCTTGGCGAGCCGAAGAATTCCGCCGCTTCCTCTTCGAGCATCTGATGCTCCGGATGGTTGCCGCGCAGGAGCCGCGATCCACCCGAACCGATCGGAACGCCCCGCGCGAGGGATTGGGCGACGGCCGTCCTGAGCGCCGTGCTGTCGGCAAGGCCCAGATAGTCGTTGGAAGCGAAATCCCGGCCGCGCCTTGTCGTCAAGCGCCGGCGCTGCCGCTTGTGCTCCAGATCGCAAAGATGGCGATCGAAGTCCGCGAGCAGCGATCCAGTTTCAGTCAGCATATTTCTAGATGCGTTGGATTTTAAGCGGCGCGCTGAACGCTACCCAAACGGAGGCCAGGCCCGGCCGGGGCCTGTCGAGATTCGATCCGCTCCCACACCGAACGATCCATTCTTTTGTACCCGGTTCGACGACTTGCGATGGCCCAGTCGATCCGACTCGGGTCAGCGATCATCGAAAAATGGGATCCCGAACTCACTCTTGGTGTCTTTCTCTAAGATCGATCAGAACAGCATTGGTGCAGTCTTCCGGCCGTTACTCCAAGGCTCCCCAGAATCGCCGTCCGGGTCCGAGCGCAGAGCGTAAGCGCCAGAAACTGCAATCATCCAGCTATGGCTTCTTGCGTCCAATCGCGGACGCCAATGTCCTGCGCAAGGGCAATTTTCGTTAATAATTGAGCAGTTAGCGGTAACAGATGGGATCCCATATTGACAGGATCAGCAGCATGCTGATGCGGTCTCTTGAAGGCCGCATCGTCTTCGCGTCGAGCGGATCGAAATAGCAAGCTCATGGGGGGTGCGTGGAAGACGGCCAAGGCGGAGCGTCGCAACCCAGTTCATGTGACGGGCTATCGCGCCGGCTCGAAGAAGCATTGCGAAAGCTCGAATCCGCGAGCGCATTTATCAGCCGATTGATCCGGGACGAGCTTGCCGGATCAAAGGACCGCGATAGGCTCGACAGGCTTTATGTCGTGAAAGGCGGCGTGACCTGCGCGATTGAAGAGGCGCGCAATCGCCTGCGATCGGCCCCCAATGAAACACGCAAATTCATGATCACTCCAACCGACCCGCCCCGGTGAATGCGGAAGTCATCGCAGAAGCTCAATGCATCATCTCGCGAGAAGCGCTGCGGCCCGGCAATTGAAGCCGGGTCTTGAGCGGTTCAATTGGCAAACCCGCGCTGCCGTTCAGCCCACCCGAATCGATGAAGATTTCTTCGCGTTGATGCGCATGCCTTCAACGGTCCGTAGCTGCGAAACCTTCGCTGAAGCACTGATTTCCCCAGGGTTGGTCAGTCGCTCCTGGGGGGGGATCGAATTTCAGCCCATCGATCTTCGTGCCTCCCCGAACGCTGCTGTTGCTGCTCTTCTGTGATCGTCTCAACCGACAAACGGAGACTGAACATGCCTGCAATCGGACACGTCACCCGCACTTTGAACGGCGGCTTCAAGGGTCAGATCAAGACGCTTACGATCCGCGCCGAGATCGACATCGTTCCCAATGACGACAAGTCGAGCGACAGCCAGCCTGACTTCCGAGTCCTTTCCGAAGGCGCGGAGGTCGGCGCTGGCTGGAGCCGTCGCTCCGAGACTTCGGGCCGCGATTATGTGTCGTTGAGCCTCGCCGCGCCCGAGTTCGGGCCGCGCCGGCTTTATGCCAATCTCGGGCGTGCGGCAGGTGGCGATGAAGACAGCTTCGCAGTCATCTGGAACCCCGCTGACTGAGCAGCTCGGCTCTCACGAACCCTCGCGCGAGCGATCGCGCGGGGGCTTTGTGCCGGCCACTCCGCAATAGGCTGCGGCTGGACCGCAGGAATTGAAAGACCAAGGTGGTGGCGGGTGCCGTGCGGCAACTGGTGGTCCGACGGAAACGAGCACTGCAAAAAGACAGGGGAGGGCGGCAACCGCATTGATGACGCGAGCAGCGGCTCGGCGCCAAACTGGGCGCCGAGCCTGCTAGTCACGCATACGGATGGTAACCCAAGTCGTGTTTATTGGTCGTGATTGATTTCAAGCGGTCGCAAGCGGAACGGCGGCAGACGTCACTGCAGGCGTTTCTTGCGAACTCAAATGGACAATCACCGGGCCTTGGGACACGATCGGGTCACTCGGCCGGATGTCGGACGCATTTGTCGCAATCCACTGCCTGGCCCTGCGCACGCTTTCATCCGTGCCCGCCTTGTCTTGACAGACTGTAACTGAGGTGCCGCCGTCCGCCGTACGCACCAAGTAGTAGCTTACGAAGCCGTCTATCGGACGCATGAGCTTCTCAACTTCAGACTTGCGCTTCTCGAGCAGATCGAACAGCTCAATGGCTCCCTTGCCGGAGTAGGTTCTGATCACCGCGTGCATGAGTACTTGCCTCCTCGTGGTGTTCCACCTTCCCCGCACGAGATTATCTCATAAAGGGGTCCAAAATCACAGCTTGCGCTAGCGCGCGGGGTGTCCGTCGGGGCAGACTTCCTTTTCGGCCGCGCGCGTGAAATCAGCGGTCCAGTTCGTTTGCCACCTGTGGTCATCGAACGATAGTGCCTGCTCCCATCGAGCATGGTCGTGATCCTTGATGATCCAAAGGTAGCGTACCTTCACTGGAACACCGTTCACGTGATCGAACGCATAGAATTCGCCGCGATTATTCTGAAATCCGCCAACCACCGGCACGGGATCAAGTCGGCCCGTCGTGCTGCTCACCCAGTAGATCGACCATTGTTGTTTCTGCCCGTCGAATGTGCGCAACGTCAGTCCGCTTGAGTGGCGGGTTGGAAAGTAAAGTTCATCGACCGTCGCTGCGCCCTCGAGATAGGTTTGCATGCACAATTGGCCCGGGAAATCCTCCCATTTGGCGTTTGGGTCACCGACTTTTCCGGCCAGTTTATGTTGCTCGGTCTGCCATCCTCCTCGGAAATAAGCGAAGTCCCCGACGGAGCCCGTCCGGGACATCGTGAAGCCTTCAGGCACTGCGGCCGAACCGACTGAAGCGGCGCCAAGCAGAATTGGAGCAAGCAGCAAGAATCGCATCGACCTGGTCTTCCTCTCGAAATCTATCGTCAAAGGGAGACTAACCAATCGGGATCGCGCTTGACACGCGACAGATCAGGATTGAGGCTAAGCCAGACTTATGCTCGATGGCCAGTCTCTACCCTCACTTTCGTCGATCCGCGCCTTTGAGGCTGCTGCTCGGCTGGGGGGCTTTGCCAAAGCGGGCGCTGAACTTGGCACCACCGCAGCCGCCGTCAGCTACCACGTGCGCCAGCTCGAACGGCACACCGGTCTTGTGCTGTTCGAGCGCCGCGCTCAATCGGTCACCCTGACCCAAGTCGGGAGCGAGATCGCGTCCGAGACGTCGCGTTTTTTCGGATCGCTAAGAGCAACGTTCGTGAGGGCCGCTCACGCGCAGAACCAGAGCATTGCTCTCAGCGTCCTACCAACGCTTGGCGCGAGCTGGCTCATTCCACGCCTCGGCCGTTTTCGCTCCGAACATCCTGAGATCCAGGTCAAGGTCGACCTGTCGGAGGAAGCACGCGAACTGGGGAACGGACGGTACGATGCGGGCATTCGCCACGGGAGCGGGCAGTGGCCCGGCCTTCGCGCCGTTCGGTTGTTTCCGGTGCTGTTCATGCCCCTCTGCTCACCTGCTCTTCGGGAGCGCGCATCGGCAAGCCTCGAGCCTCGATCGTCAGAGCGTACTCCACTGATCGGCCGACGCGACTGGTGGAAACAATGGCTGCAGGCTGCCGGGCTGGCTCCTGGCGACTTCAGCGAGCGCTTCGCCGACGCATATCCTGCGGAACATCTCGACGCTGCAGCGGCCATTGCCGGCGATGGGATCACCATTGGCTCGCCGATCCTTTTTGCGGATGAGATCGCAGCGGGTCGCCTTGTCCCCGCACATCACGCGATTGCAACCGACGGATGCTGGTTCTGGTTCGCCTACCCAATCACCCTCGCACAGGCGAGGAAGATCAACATTCTGGCCGAATGGCTACGGGAGCAGGCTAGAATGACAATTTGCGACGTTCGGGAGCGTATCGGCGAGCTGCCGCCAAGCGTGACCTGATTCGAGGTTCACTCGTCAAAGCGGGCGAAAGGGCAGCCCAAGCTTCGGGCGCCCTCCCGCTCAACGCTCGAACCTATGCGTGTCATTCGACCCTGGTCATAATGATTTGCCGCTCGCTCGCCGCCGTCTTGTCACGCGGCATCGTCGCAAAAGTGACGCTCCGAGCGCGCTGCTTCACAGGGACGTCGCGCCGTTCGCGACGGCTCCCAATTGGTGCGCGAGAGCGTACATTGAACCTGTTCTGCGCCGTGATTTGCGTCCAGCCACCCAAGCTGCCGATTTCATTGACGCCGATGTAGCCGCCGGGGAGCAGCTCGAACGGTGCCTGGATCTCTCCGCGATGATCGAACTGCGTGCTGCCCTTCGTGCGGAAGCTTTCAAACCAGGCTGGATAAACGAAGTCTGAAACACGGATGGAGTCGATCTCGTAGCCGAACTGATCAGCTTCGCACGCGTCACAAACCTCATAGGCATAGAGCCGCGCACCTTTGTCGTCCTCTTCCAAGACGGTCAGGTTTATGTTGGGATCGACAAGCATTTCGAGCAACTCGTGGCTGCAGGTGACTGTCCATGAATCGCCGAACGTCATGTCGGACTTGGCGAATACCTTGCTGAGCGGCAGGCCCTGGTCGGTGAGGTCGTGATACCCAAGAGCGCCAGCCTGGTCGGAATCATCGAGAATGGCGAGCCACCATTCGTCAGGGTCGGGTTTGCTGCCCTTTGGAATGAACCTCAGAGTGGCTGATATCCCCCACGCCGGCCCCGCGTGATCGGTGATCTGCTTTTGCAAGGGCGCAACGGCTTGGGAAACCTCGGCGTCGGTGAGCACGTTGCTGTCATTGATGACGGCGATCTTAATGGTCATGGCGAAGTACCTCCCGGTCAAGAGTTGCAGGCGACTGTTCGTCGCGAAGACGCGGGCAGGTCAGGGATTCAGACTCGGCAGCTGAAACGGCGCCCACATAGCATTAGGCTGTGCCGGTAGCCATGCACGTGGTGAATTACGGCCTATGAGCTGCTCGCGGACGGAGTGGTGCTCCGGCACCCAAGGCCGCTTCTCAAGGTCGAGTGTCGATGTCAGATCGTGGGTCGCAGTCGGTCGGTTGTACGAATTTTGCACGGCGGCGGGCCTGGCACCGCGACGCGCCAAGGCATCCACCGGAGCAACTAGGGAACGAGTTCCAACAGCATGTTGGCGCGTTCCTGGTCAATGTCGGCTGTCTGGCACTGATGCCATTCCCTGACCGCGCGCGCAGCGTCCGCGCCTACCATCAAATCTTCAAATATCAGTTCGACCAGGCAGGACAGCGAATCGCTTCCGGCGCCGGTGAGGGGGAGTCCAGCGTAGGTCATTTGTCTCGCGAGTGTCGCAATCAGCCTCCTGCTCGCAAGCTGCGGCCGTCCACGCGGGAGCACTCGTGACGTTTGCCGAAGAGCCGCTCTGAGATTGTTGAGAGCGGTTTCGAGCTCTTCGACGTGATTTTGGCCACTGATCAGACGACTTGCCTCGCCAATCGCCTGGTCGAGCCGATGCTTTCGAAGCTGATTCAACGCACAATGAAAGCGTGCAGTCTCTTTTGCGAAAATGTTCAATTCTTCGCGGGCTTCGAGCAGACGTGGTTCCAGTTCCGGCGCTTGCAGCTCCATTAAGAAGCTTGCCGCGGCCTTTTCGATCTCCACGATCGACAAAGCGGGAAAGCATTCGCCCAGCTTCTTCCTGGCCGGATTTGACAAGCCGGCAAACGGTCCCACTGGAGCCAAATAAGCCAAGTCGCCCATGCGCGCTCCACTCTTCTAGTAGGTGCCGATCTCGTCGAGCGGATTTCTGTCCGAGACGGTGATCCCATCCATCTCGATCTCCTGCCAGAGGAGATCGATCAGGCCTGCAAGTTCGCGCACGTGGGGAACGTCATGTCGGCGGACATAGCGGTACTTCTCTGCCAGGAGTGAAGCCTCGGCCAAAATGAGGCGCACGGTCTCGCCATGCTCGTCGAGCGAGCCCATAGCTTCATAAGCTTCGAGTTCCTTGGCCCGAAAGAAGCCGTCTGACGGAATCATCTCAGCGCTCCCGCCGCCGAGGCGATCAACGCGGCAGCAGCATCAGGCGCGATGGCAAAATAAGCGCCGGCAGCCAGAGCCGACAATAAGACTGGAACAATTGCCAACACCCAGCGGCTTCGTCGCGGCTCTTCCGGTTCGAACAGGCTGCCAGGCTCGAGCCATCCCTCGTCGGCTTGGGCGAGGTCTGCCTCTTCGACCGTGTCCGACTGTTCAACGATGTTGCTCGACCTGCGATGAATTCCGGCGGCAAGGGTGAGCTTCTCTTGATTGAGCGCAGCACGCTCTGAATCGAGTTCGCTCCGAAAGATGAGCTGTTCCCCAGTCGGATTAGCTCCCGAAAGATGTTCCTGCAGCCGCCGGTCGAGGGCAATCAGTTCGTCCAGCGCCATGAGCGCGACGTGGCGGTCGTGGCGCTCGATCGCCAATTGCAGACGGATGATCTTGAGCGTGCTCGCACGCAGCAGCATCAGCCCTTCGGCAAGATCATTGCTGCCGACCGAAATGGTCTCACGCGCCGCTGCAGCGCTGTCGATGTACATCTCCCCACCCCGAGTCGTCTCAACCGGGAAGCATAAATTGCCGGGAGGCTGGATTGATCCGCCTCGAGAACCATTTACGGTCATCCGTTGTTGCCGCGCGCCGGTTGCACCTATCTTGCTGCGGACCTGCAATGCGCGGCCTACGCCGAGGCCGCGCTCGGCACGTTATCCCGGTGCTGCGTGACAAACCGCTCCCCGAGCTGAACCGCAGCGATGTGAGGGACGCGTTCTTGACCGGCTTCGTGGTCGAACGGCCACCCGGCGAAAGGTCTATGCAATCCTCCGGCGGATGTTTCGCTGGGCGGTCAGCGAGGGTGACCTTTTCCGAGCGCGCTAAGGTCTGAATTCCGGTGGGAATCAGACGTTCGTCTCAGTAATGCATACGGCACTGGATGATCTCCAGCACCTGCTCCTTATCCTCGCCCTGGCCCTGGACCCGGTAGACCAGGCGGTCCTCAGCCGTAATCCGCCGCGACCACCAACCCTTCAAATTATCCCTCAACGGCTCTGGCTTGCCAGTTCCCTTGAATGGAGTTCTTCGGCACTCTTCGATCAGCTTGTTAAGACGAGTTAGCGTCTTTGGATCATTGTTGATCCAATGCTGGTAATCCTCCCAGCCTTCGTCCGAGAAGGTTATCTTCACAGATTAACGAGTTCGCGCTCGTTTCCTTTCCCCGCCTTCATCTGCTCAATCGACCGCCGGAGACGCTCTGCGTTCATCGGCGAGGAAAGAAGATGCGCCGTCTCGACCATCGAATTCCATTCGGAAAGCGAGACCATCACCACGGCTTCAGCCTTCTGACGCGTGACGATGATTTCGGTCTTGTCGGCAACAACGCGGTCCATCACGTCCTTCAGGTTCGCGCGCGCTTCGGAATAAGTAACAACGTCCATTATCGGTTCCTCACTTGTACGTATATATGTACAACATGAGGTACAAGGTCAACGTACTGACGGTGACGAGCTCAGCCCAAGGGTTATGTCGCAAATAGGGTGGAATCGAGACGTTAGGTCATCGTGCGATGCGCGGTGCCTTCGCCATATAATACAAGTCGCCGCGCCTCTCATGCCCTCTGGCAGCATGCTTGAGGTCGAGCCATTTGCCGTGGAGTGCAGCCAACACCCAGTTGGCGCGCTGTGAGACGTGAAACTCTTCAGATTGCTCCAGAGCGCTCAGCTCAGCCCTGAAGTGTGCATCGTCAACATTAGAAGCGGCGCGGCAATAGTGCAGGAACTCGCGACGATGGTCGTCCTTCTGAACGACAGCGAGGATGATCCTCTGCAACCGCTCGACCTCGTAGTGGTCGAGGTTCCGTCTCTTCAGTTCCCTTAAGAGCTTCTGCTTCATGTAACCGGACCGGTAGAAGATCGGATCGGCCTCTAGGAAGTCCAGCATGTCCGCCGTGTCGATTTCCGAGGCGCGCTTCCCGTCCTTGTCCAGTCCCTGCAGAGACTCGGGATATACTCGTCTATAGGCCGCTCGGAATGCCGCAATGGCGGTAAACCACCTTTGGGTTCTTGGGTCGGCGCCGTCGTTCCTATTTACGACTTCCTTGAAAGCGGCGTGCACTTCGGCTTGCGCTTCATTCACGTCGCGCCCGCGTTTTGAGTAGCCGAAATCACACATGGGGCTCGCCTTTACACCCATACAAGCCTTAGGCGGCGTCCGTTAAGAATGCCTGCTTCGAATCGGGGCAGAGCGGCAAGGTGGGACGGAAAGTGGCCACTTAGTCCTTGCCAATTAGCGATGACGCTAACCCTCAAGTCGCCAAGTGACGGGAGGCGTTAAATAGGAATCGCGCACCGCTTTGCCGCTGGCGTCTCGTGCCGGCGTAAACTTGGCGCGTTTCCGTAGCACCTGGCAGCCCATGGCATCTAGCAAAGCGACGCCACTGGGCTTGAAAACGTAGCAGGCAGCGACCTTGCCCGAAGCATCGATGAAAAGCAGGTACTGCGCGACGCCCTCGCTTAACGTCTGCACAGCATCAGCCGGATAATCATCGGCTTTGAACACAAACCGCACGTCTCCGTGCGCGGGTTGCGCGACCTTGACGATGCCCCGGCCGTCGACGTTCCAGTAGCGCTGCAGATCGTCTCTGCATGCGTCGAGTCCCGTCAACAGCGCCGGCACGCTTGACAGCGACAGAGTCGCGTCGGGAGCATGCGCAGCATGAAACGTCACGACCGATGCGGTGCGAGCGCTCTGCATTTGCGCAGTGCTTAAGCGATATTGGTAGATGTCGAGTTTGTCCGTCGCGCTCCCATAATGGAGGGCGGATACCTTCATCGCGCCCGACCCAAAATCGACGCTGCCCTCGTTTTCTTCGGCCAAGGCTGGGCCGATCGTCTTTCGGATGAGTTGCAATTCGTACGTGTCGCCTTTCGGCATTGGCCGGACAATCAGCGTGATTGGGTTTTGAGGATCGCCGTAATCGCGGCCCGCCGCGCACTGGGCGTCGGCATAGTCCAAGACCCATGCTTTGACCGGCTGCAGCGGGCCATCGACGGCCGTAGATGGTTCGGAAAATGCTGCCGTGGCCCCCGTCATTCCAAGCCACGCGCAGACCCACGCCAACCTGCCCGGCATTCGCATGGCCGCCAACTCCCAATTTTCGACCGAGCTCCGGTAAAGAAGGCTGCGCCTTTCTCTATGTCAAGTCGGGGCTCTGATGGGTGATCCGTTGAGTCATGGCGGGAATGGCGTTGAGTAGCTAACGGCGCAAGGTCCGGAACGGGTCGGAAGCGGCCTTGTGATTCGCTTGCCCAGGAAGCGCTCTAGCGGACGCCAACCATGCCGCGGACGGAGTCGGCAATCTTCGCTGGGTCGTAGCCGATGCCGTCCTTGAATACGGTGACGACGTTTTCGATGTCGGCGATCTGGCGCGAAGGATCACCCTTGACCACGACCAGATCGGCCGCCTTGCCCGATGCAACCGAGCCGGTTTCCTTTTCGATGTGCAGGAATTCGGCGCCGTTCAATGTCGCTATGCGGATCGCCTCAACCGGGGTAAATCCCGCTTCAACGAGGAGTTCGACTTCGCGCTGGTCGCCGTAACCTGGTAGCACACCGCCAGGCCCGGTCGGATCGACGCCCGCCATCAGGCGGCCGCCGGCTCTCACGAATGCGACTTCAAACTCCATCTCCTTCCGGAATACTTCGGGGTACGGTGACGGCCGGTCACCGTATTCCTTGTGTTGGGCAGCAATGTCGCTGGCCGCCACCTTTGCAGCCAGGAAGTCGGCGCGCGCCTCGATCGTCATGGCGTCGAGCACGCGTTGCTGGACAGTGGGGCGGCCAGGCATGCTCATTTCGAATACCGCGAGGGTGGAGGTGATGGCGACATGATGGTGCACCAGATCAAGAATCATGTCGTGGACCGGCCCGGAATTGACGTCGAGCTGCGCCAGCCTAGCGAGAGCATGCGGCGTGACCGGGCATTCGCCCGTTCTTTTCTCAGGGAAGAACTCCGTGTCGGTAATCAGGCCGTGCTCGATGTTGTCGATACCCAGGGCCGCGGCTTCGCGGAATCCGATCGAGCAAAGGTGTCCTGTGATAGTGGCGCCGCGCCCATGAGCCGCGCCTGCTGCCGCCCTCAACTCGGCAGGCGTGATATATTGGTAGGCTTTGAAGCCCTCCATGCCCTCATCCAGCCAGTAATTGACGGTCCGGGCGGCGTCTTCTGGACCACTGAGAACGTGCATTTGCATTGACCAGCCGCCTGGACCCTCGAGATATGGACCGGTCAGGTGCATCTTGGGACCAGGCATTTGACCGGTGTCGATGCGCCTCTTGATGTTGAGGTCGGTATCGGGTTCGAAGGTCCCCGCAGTGCGAACGGTCGTTACGCCACCGGCGAGATAGAGCAGCGGAAAGCTGATCGGCATTTCGGTGAAAATGCCCCATCCGTTGCTGTAGAACATGTGTTCATGCATCCCGACCAGGCCGGGCACCACGGTTTCGCCCGTGAGATCGACCACGGTCGCGTCCTTCGGAATAGCGACTGAGGCCGCGGCTCCAACGGAAGCGATCCTGCCTCCGGCGATGACGAGCGTCTGGTCGTCGCGCGCGGGCGCGCCAGTCCCGTCGATCACCCGCGCATGCGTCAGCGCTACGATGGGCGCGTGGACCTTAACGAAGCCCTGCACCCAAGGGGAAAGGCTTGGCTCCGCTGCAGGGGCCGCGGCTTCGATTGATGCTATCGCAGCGGCGGTAACGAGCCGGAGCAGCGCTGAGTAGACCGGCTGGAGTGCTCTCTGCATGGCGTGAACAAGGTAGCTACATTTGTAGCGCCAACGCAAGGGGCCGTCAGCTCATAGACAGACGGCCAGGATTGCGAAGGCCTAGTGGCACCGATGGGTCGCTTGCGGCCGGACCGAGTGGAAACCGGACCTTAGGCATTCTTTGATTTGATCGACTGGATGCGAACAAACCTTGAGTTCCGTTCAACTGATTTCCCCCCGATCGACGGGGAGGAAGAGCAGATCAACAACGGTCGCTACGGGAAGCGTCTGGCCGATTTACTCTGCGCAAACCTCCCGCGTTACGGATTCCAAGTCACCTCGCTCACCCCCGAGGACTGGGGATGGCGTACCGATCTGCGCAACGAGGAATTCCCGCTTTGGTTTGGGTGCGGCAACTACGATGAGTACGACGATGGCTTCCTCTGCATCATCGCACCGTCCAAGTCTTCAATTCGCCGGTGGTTGAGGCGGATTCCCACGACGGCAACTGTCGAGCGACTAGCGAGCGCTCTTGAGAGCATTCTGCGTGACAGCGGTAAGGTGTCGCAACTGCGGTGGTGGACTGAGGACGAAAACGCCCGCGGCTGATGCCGGCCAAGCACCTCATCCTCGATGTCCAGGTCATATCCATTGCTCTGAAGGAAGTTGCGGGCACCGATCAGTGCAGTTCGTTTGTTGCCTTGGGCGAATGGATGTTTCTGAGCAACTCCGGCAAGTAATGCGACCGCCAGTGCGAGAACATCCCGCTCACCATCATACGCCCAAAGATTCTGGGGCGAGCGCATGCGCTCTCCAGTTCATTCTTCTTTATTATCGCGAACGGTTCGCCTGTCTCCGCGACAATTTCAGCGTTCGCGTCGATTAATTGTTCAGCGGTGATCCAATTCGGCTCACTCAGTGAAGTAGCGTCATCGTCTTAGGATAGCGCTTCATGGTGTCGCGATAGGTCTCGCGAATCTCGACGCGCTTGGCCGTGGCTTTTGCCACGCGGATAGGCCGCTTGCGCGCATTTGCGGCGCCTTTCAGCATTGGCGCGGCTCCTCTCATGCATTCCGTATATGGTTGCTTCCGCTGAGCGGTCAATCACAACAACGTCAACGCCTTGGCCCAGTTTCCTTTGCAGACCTTAAAACGACGTAAGTTGGCGGCCAATTATCCGACCGATCAGCGCCAGCCCTTCACCTCGCTGCAGCCGATCCCAAACCTCTGCGCTCTCCGCCGCAGTAAACATCCGTCGTCGTCTCTTCGCCATCGCATCACCTCACCTCGCGTCAGGCTTAGTGTTGCGACGACCTCCTGAGAGCACCGTCGGAATGCGACACTAGCTTTGTAGCTCAATGAAATGGATTCTGATTCCTCGAGTATCGAGTCTCAGCCCTTCGACATCGCGAGTCGCACTTAGCGTGATTACCCGGTGATTACTTTTCCGATCTTTGCTGAAGGAAAATCTCACCTAAGCGCTGGTGAGCCCAGCTGGATTCGAACCAGCGACCTACTGATTAAAAGTCAGTTGC
>CBJLMA010000015.1:0-58497 GCA_966424035.1 uncultured Sphingomonas sp.
GAACAAAGGACCGGCCATTTGGTTTCCGTGCCTGGGCCGGGTCGCTGCCAAGCAGATCAATGCCGCGCAGCGCCCGGCCTCGTGCGTACCTTTCTCGTGCGTGCCTTTATGGTGCAGGCCTGAAGGACTGGTTGCGCCTTAGAGAGAGTTGGCTATGAGCGCCGGAGGACCCGCGCCTGGGGGGACTGAGAGTTGAGTGCCAAGAAGCGAAGCGAGACGGAGGGAGCCGGAGATTCCAGGCGCTCGAGGAGGTCCCGAGCTTCGGATCGCGGTGCGCGCAAACCGCGCTCCGGCGATCTCGGGCGCGCGCTTCGCTCCGTCTATGACGACACGCTTCGTGAGCCGGTCCCCGACGATTTCCTCAGCCTCCTCGGCAAGCTCAGCTAAAAGGCCCCCGACGCCGGGAGCGCAAACATGAGCATCGCCGAGCGCTACGCGCTCCAGCCGACCGCGGCCAAGCTGCTGCTCATCTTGACTGCAGTCCTGCTTCCAATTGGAATTGCGCTCGCGGTCATCGGCGAAATGGGAATCCACCAGGCCAATGCCGTGCTCGACGCGCGCAGCCAAGACGAGTCGCGCGCCGCTGCGCAGGCCATCGAAAGCCTGATCGCGCGCAATGCACTGGCGCTGCGCATCGCTGCGAACGGGGCGCTTGGCCCAGGAACCGCGGGTGCATGCGACCGCGCGCATCGGTCGGTCGCAATTGCACCTGCGATCGCGCAGGCCTTCGAGCTCGAAACCGGCGATGGCAAGCCGATCTGCGCCTTCGGCCAGATCGGCAACACTGGAGCGCTCACCAGCGTCGCGCCTGGCCAAATCGGCGTCCGGGTCGCACCGGACTCAGTCGGAATTGCGGTGAGAGTCGGCGTCGATAACGGAATGGCGACCAGCCTGATCGGTGTCGACGAGCTGCGAAACGCGGCTGCGGGCGCTTCCCAAAATGTATCCAGCGTCATCGTTCAGGACGAAATGCGCGAGCTTCGGGTTCTTGGACCCAGGCCCGGATCCGAACCGAAGCTGCATTTCACGCAATGGCCGATCAGCAGCGGCAATCTTAGCGTCCACATCGGATATCCGCGCAAGCAGATTACCGCCGTCGATCGGCTGCTTCTGCTGCTCCCGCTTCTGATGTGGATTGCGGCGGCTATCATCACCTGGCTGCTCGTCACCCGACTCCTGGTGAGGCCGCTCAAACGGTTGGAGCGCGCAGTCCTCGCCTATCGGCCGGCCGCCGGATTTCTTGAACTGCCGAGCAAACTCGGCCCAAGCCGCGAAATCCAGGAGCTTCGCAACGCATTCGGCCGAGCAATCGAGCGCGTCGAGGAATCCGAGCGCGAAACCACCGGTGCGCTCGAGGGGCAACGCCGGCTGGTGCGCGAAGTCCACCACCGGGTGAAGAACAATCTGCAGGTCGTTGCCTCATTGCTGAATATCCACGGCCGGAGCGCCGATACACCCGACGCGCGCGCTGCTTATGCCGGAATCAGCCGCCGCGTCGGAGCCTTGTCGATCGTCCACCGCAACAATTTCGCCGAGATGGAGGAAAATCGTGGAATCGCGCTCCGGCCCTTGCTCACCGAGCTCGCCGCCGAACTGCGCGCGAGCGCTCCCGAAGCGGCGCGAATGCTTGCCATCGACCTCGACCTGGAAGCCGTCAATACGACGCAGGACGTCGCTGTCGCGGTCGCTTTTCTCATCACCGAAATCGTCGAGTTCGCGCTTCTGAATGCACCCGACGACCCAGTCGAAATTTCGCTGCGGCGAACGAGCGAGCTGACTGCGCGCCTCGCGCTCAGCAGCCCGGTTCTCGTCCCGGATGAGGATAATAACCCCGAAAAAGTGCAATTCGAGCGAATTGTCGCCGGGCTGGCGAAGCAGTTACGCTCGACGCTGGATCGCAAGCTTGGTCGCTACAGCGTTGATTTACCTGTATTTCCTCCAGCGTAGCTGAGGTCGTGGTCGTTACGGGAACAGCCAAAAAACTTTTCAGCAGTTCGGAACCCATCTCGAAGAAGGGGCGTTGTGCAGTTCGGATAGTGACCTTTTGCCCCCCCGCTCTCGCTATCCGCTTAAATGGGCCCGGAACCGCCAACCCTCCCCCCCCCCGGTGGCGTTTCCGGGCCCTCTTCTGTCCGGGGCTCTGCAACCACTCCAGCATTTGAGCGGGCGGCCCTGCGAGCGGCGCGCCAATGGGTGATCCGGATCGCGAGAATTGCGAACTCGTACAGACCATAGAGCGGCACCAGCAAAAGCAGCATCGAAACGACATCGGGCGGGGTCAGGACTCCTGCGACGACCGCAGCGGCGACCACTGCATATCGGCGTGAGCGCGCCAGCTGTTCGCGCGTGACGATCCCCGCTCGCTCGAGGATCATCAGCAGGATCGGAAGCAGGAATGCAGCGCCGAAACCGAACAGGAAGCGGGTCACGAAGTTCAGGTAATTGCCGACTCCCGGCAGCGCCTCCTGCTGGACGCCGCCGATATTGCCCTGATAGCTGAGCAGGAAGTGCAGCGCCCAAGGCATCGCAAGGAAATAGGCAAAGCTTGCTCCCGCCGCGAAGAAAACCGGAGTCATGAGCAGGAATGGCAGGAAAGCCTTCTTCTCCCGCGCATAGAGACCGGGCGCGACAAACTTCCACAATTGCATTGCGATAATCGGGAAGGCGAGCATGATCGCTGCAAACAGCGCCACCTTCACCTGCGTGAAGAAGGCCTCGAAAATATCGGTGTAGATAAGCTTGCCCTGGCCGGCCCTGAGCAGTGGCTGAACCAACACCGCGAAGATGTCCTTCGCGAAATAGAAGCAGACGAAGAAGGCGCCGATGAGCGTCGCCAGGGAAATCAGAAGCCTGCGCCTGAGCTCGATCAGATGCTCGAGCAAAGGTTGCTTGGTTTCGTCAATCTCCTTCACGGCAGCGGCCGCTTCTCGGGCGGCAGCTCGTCTCCCGCCTGAGGTTCGGCGAAAGGCAGCCTGGGCTCGGCGGCTTCGGCAATTGGCGGCATTTCGTCCGCCTGTCCCGGCTCCGGATAATCGGCTTCCGGCGGGTGCAGCTGCATGATGCGCTCATTCTCTTCGCGCCAGCGCTTCTCCATTTCCTCGAGCTCGGCCTCGCGGACCATATTTTCGATGCCGGCGGTAAAATGGCGTGCCATGCCACGCGCCCGGCCGATCCAATAACCGACGGTGCGCATGACTTTCGGGAGCTCTTTGGGCCCGATGAAGATCAGCGCGAGGATCGCGATGACTCCTATCTCGGCGGAATCGAAGCCAAACATCGACGAAACGGAGACTTAGCGGGCTTCGTCGTCTTTCGGCGGCACCGCAGGTTCGGCCGGGCGCGGAGTGACGTCGATCGGCTCCTGCGGACGGGCCTGGTCGCGCGGCAGCTGGCGCGGGGGCTCATTGCGACGCTGCTCGTCATAGCGCCGATATTTCTCGTCTTCTTCGTCGGCCATGCCCTGCTTGAAACTTTTGATGCCCTTGGCGACGTCGCCCATCATCGACGAGAAACGATTGCCGCCGAACAACAGCAGCAGGATGATCGCAAGGATCAGGATATGCCAAATGCTTAGACCGCCCATCACGGAAACTCCTTTGGCGGCCTATCTAGTCGCCTTGCTCTTCGCTTTCCAGTTGAAGCTGGAAGATGGACTCGTCGAGCGGGTCGAGGAGACCTGCAGCCTTCAAATCATCGATTCCGGGCAGGTCGCGGCGTGAGCCCAATCCGAAATGAGTCAGAAATTCCTGCGTGGTGGCATAGAGCAGCGGCCGACCGGGACCTTCCCTGCGCCCGGCCGGCCGCACCCAGCCGGCGTCCATCAGCACGTCAAGCGTGCCTTTCGAGATCTGGACGCCGCGGATCCCTTCGATTTCTGCCCTTGAGACGGGCTCGTGATAGGCGATGATCGCCAAAGTCTCGGTCGCTGCGCGCGACAGCCGTCGCGGTTCCTCGCGCGTGCGGCGCAGGAGATGAGCGAGATCCGCAGCCGTCTGGAAATGCCAGCGGCCCCCGCGCTCGACCAGCTCGATCCCGCGCCCCTCATATTGCCCAGCTAGCCGGCCGAGCGCGATCTCGATCTCCCCCTCGCCGACATGCTCGGCGATTTCCTCGATCGTGAGCGGTGTCGCCGAAGCGAACAGAGTGGCTTCGATCGCGCGCACGAGCTCGTCCATCAGGCGGCACTCTTGAGACGGATCGGAGCGAACGGCTCGTCCTGCGCAATGTCGAGCCGACCACGCCGCGCGAGTTCGAGCGCTGCAAGGAAACTGGAGGCGAGGCAGGAGCGGCGGAACTGCGGATCCTGAGTCGCTGGAAGGAAGGCCTCGAGCACGGTCCAGTCGAGCGCCAGGCCGATCATCTTGCCGACCCGCTCGATGGCTTCCTCCAGAGTCATGACCGCACGGGCATGGACCACGTGCAGCGCCGGCGCATTGCGCGCACGAACCGCGCCATATGCCGCGAAGAGATCGAAAGCGCGCACCTGCCATGCCGCCTTGCGGACCAAGCGCAGTCCTTCGGGCGCGGCGCGAAGAAACACGTCACGGCCGATCCGATCGCGGCCGAGCAGCCGGGCGCCGGCCTCGCGCATTGCATCGAGGCGCTGCAGGCGCAGCTGCAGCCGAAGCGCGATTTCTTCGGGGCTCGGATCCTGTTCCGGATCCTTGGGCAGAAGCAGGCAGGATTTGAGATAGGCGAGCCAGGCCGCCATCACGAGATAATCGGCGGCGATTTCGAGCCTTAGCGCCCGCGCTTCAGCAAGGTAGGCGAGATATTGTTCGACCAGCTGGAGGATCGAAATTTGCGCAAGGTCGACCTTTTGCGCACGGGCGAGGTTGAGGAGCAGGTCGAGCGGCCCTTCCCAGCCGTCGAGCATCAGATTGAGCTCATCCGACTGGCGGACCGGCCGTTCCTCGAAATCCTCGTCCACGAGCGTCATAATAACCATTGGTTGTGGCGCTGCGAAGCAGCAACCACATTCTCTTGGGGATAACTAGTCGTGGCGGCGCGGCCGCGCGGAACCCGAGCGTGCCTGGCCGACCGCCTCGCCAATGAATCGTTCGACGTCGAGGCGCATCGCGTGCAGCGCCTCCGGGTTGAGATAGACCATGTGCCCCGAAGGATAATAACGGAACTCCAGATTCCGCTGCTGCGCGGGCTCCAGCATCATGTGGTTGAGGTCATATTCAGTGCCGAAGAAGGGCGTCGCCATGTCATACCAGCCGTTGAGCGACAGCACCTTGAGGTAGGGATTTTCTCGCATCGCCGCAGCAAGGTCGAGTGCGGTGTCCGGAGCGTTCAGCGTGAAGCGGACTCCGGGGGCCTTGTGGTTCCAGTCCCACTTGAAACCTTCCTCCTCGCTCGCGCTGGCGCGGTAGGCCATGTTGGTCTGGTAGCCGAGGTCTCTTGCAAGATAGCTATTGAGCGTGCCGATGAACGCGCCGCTGATCGCAGTATCGGACGCGTCATATTCGGGGCTCTCGCCTGCGGCGTCCGGGTCGATTCCAGTGTAGCGCGAGTCGAAGCGCCCGACCGTCTGGCGTTCGTCACGAAGCAGCTCCTTGCGGAAGCGGGAAAGGTCGACGCGCAGGTTTGCGCGATCAATGAACCCAGGCGACAAGCCGGTCAGCGCGCTCATTTGCTGCGCGATTGCAGAGCGCTCCTGAGAACTGATCGTCTGTCCCTTTTCGAGGGCGGACGCATAGGGCCCCTCGGCAAACGTGCGCGCCTCGGCTGCGGCCTCCTCGACGCTGGCCGGCGGATTGGCCATCTTGTGATGGTACCAGGCGGTTGCGGCATAGCTCGGCAAATAATTGATATAGTCGCGGTCGAGACCCGGTTGGCGGCGCCCGTAATTCATGATCGACGAAAGCAGGATGACTCCGTTGAGCGCCATTCCGCGATCCTGCAGCTGATAGGCGAGCGCTCCCGATCGCGTGGTGCCGTAACTTTCGCCGAACAGGAATTTGGGACTGTCCCAGCGGCCGAACTTGGTCACGTAGCGAATGATCGCTTTGGCAAAGGCGTCGGCATCCTGGTCGACGCCGTAGAAGTCGCTCCCCTTGGCGTCGCCGAGACCACGCGAATAGCCGGTGCCGGGCGCATCGATGAACACCATGTCGGTCGAACCGAGCAAAGTGTCCGGGTTCGGCCCGAAGCCGAACGGCGCCGGCCGGATTGTCTCCGGGCTGCCGGTCTGCAGGCGCATCGGCCCGAACGAGCCCATGCGCAGCCACAAGGAAGCCGATCCGGGCCCGCCGTTATAGAAGAACATCAACGGCCGCCCGGAGCTCGGCGCACGTTCCAGCGTGTAGGCGGTATAGAAGATGCTCGCCTTGGGCTTGCCCGAGACGTCGCGAATTGTGAGCGTTCCGGCAGTGGCGGTATAGGGAAGCGCGCGCCCGCCCACTGCGACGCTGTGGCGCGTCGAAACGGTGCGCTCCTCCACCGGCGCGTCGGCATAGCCGTTCTTGGCCTGCTCGATCAGTGCTTCGGAATGAAGTGCGTCGAGGCTCTTCCTGTCGGAAGATGGCGCGGTCTGAGCGAATGCCGGGGTGACAGAAAATAAGGCAATGAAGGATGCAGCGAGCAGGAGACGCATCGGTTCGGATCTCTCGGGAAGCGGGTCGAGGAGAGACGGGTCTTGGCGAAAATCAGTTGCAGGGGGCGATCGGGTCGACGAACAGCAGCGGGTAATCGACGAGCGTCAGGCAAGCGCCAGAAGCATGTCTCTCTTGGCAATTTCCTCAGCAAAATCAACACTGTCCAGGTCAATGCGAGTGCCTGCCATTGCCCGCGCCAACCGAGCCTCGCCTTCGGCGCTTATCGGCGGAACCACGCCTGCGACCGCAATCATCTCGTCCATTTTGCCTGAGCAGTGCAGCGCGACGTCGCAGCCTGCGGCAATCACGCCCGCAGCGCGGCCGCCGAAGTCGCCCTGGAGCGCGTCCATGCCGAGATCGTCGCTCATCAGCAGACCATCGAAGCCGATCCGCTCGCGGATGATGTCATGGATCACGACATGCGAGAGGCTCGCCGGCCGGTCGGCGTCCCAGACCGTGTAAACCACATGCGCGGTCATCCCCATCGGTGCCGCAGAGAGGCGCTCAAATGGTTCGAGATCCACCTCCAGCTCCTGTGCGCTCGCAGTGACGACTGGAAGATCCTTGTGGCTGTCGACCAAGGCGCGGCCGTGACCCGGCATATGCTTGACGATACCCACCACTCCGGCCGATGCCATCCCGTCGAGAACCGCTCTACCGAGTGCAGCGACCTGCATCGGATCGGATCCGAACGACCGATCCCCGATAATGTCGCTCGCCCCTTCGTGCCTGAGGTCGAGCAGAGGCAGCGCGTTCACGTTGACGCCGACGCTGCGCAGCATCAGCGCAAGCGCTCGACCATTCGCCCTGACCGCCTCGATCGCGGATGATGGCGCTACGCGATAGAGGTTGGCAAACTTCTCGGCTGCCGGAAATGACGGCCATTCCGGCGGCTTCATCCGGGCGACGCGCCCACCTTCCTGATCGATCAGTACCGGCACGTCGTCGCGGCCGCTGAGCGAGCGCAGCGAATCGGTGAGGCGGAGCAGCTGGTCCTGGCTCCCGCAATTGCGCTTGAACAGAATGAAGCCGGCCGGATCGAAATCCTTGAAGAACTGCCGCTCGTCAGCGGTTAGCTCCAGTCCCTCAAGTCCGTAGATTGCAGCCTGCATTATTGTGCGACGAAGCAATTCTCGCCGGCCGCACGCAGCGTCTGGCACAGCTGCCTGGCATCCGCGGGGGAGGCCGCTCCGCCACGCAGCCGGATTCCTCCGGAGAATGGAACGACCATCTTGTTCAGTGCCGCAACGCTCGGAAAGCGCGCCGACAGCGCGGTCCAGGCTCGCTCCGCTTGCGCCTGGTTGGCGAAGGCGCCGAGCTGGACGACGGTCCCCGGAGGGCCGCTCGGCTTGGGTTCAGCTTTCTCCTTTGCCGGCGCCTGAGCCTCCTTCGGCGCAGTGGTCTTGGGCTGCTCCTTCGCCGGCTTGGCGACAGGAGCCTCGGGCAGCTTGTTGAGGTCGAGCTGCGAATCCTTGTCTTCGCCGGCGCTCGTCTCGAATGCAGTCTCGCTTTCGCCGCTGATGTCGAGACCGCCGGGGTTGGGCGGCTTGACCTTATAGGGGCCGGGCGGAGCTGCAATCAGCTCGGGCGGTCCATTCGCGGCGACATCGCGGTGACCCAGCCAGAAAAAGGTCCCGGCGACGATCAGGCCGGCGAGAAGAACGACGACCAGCGCAGCGAGCATGCGTCGTGCCGAAATCGCGCGCGGCTCGTCCTCGTCCTCGACCGGCGCAAGCCAGGGCAGCGGCTCGTCGAAGGCGCGATCGTCACTCACCGCTCGACCTTCGCCTTCCATGGCAGGCCGACCACCGCGCAGCTGAGGCGGATCCGTTGCATTCGTTGGCACAATATTTCGGAATGCGCCTGCGAAGTGGTTCCGACCTGGAAACGGTAGAAGGGCCGCCCTCTCGAATTGCGACTCACTCTCACGACTGCAGGCAAATGAGACATTGCGGGATAGGCCCGCACCATGAACCACCAGCCGCGCTTGGCCTGGTAGGTCGAACCAAAAGCGCCAACTTGCACAAGGCGCCCCGCAGCACCTGCCGCAATGCGTGGATTCCATGGTTTCGGCAGGACAAACTGGGGTTGCGGCCGAACAGCTGGCGTTGCCTGGGCCGGTGCCGGCGCGGGCGCCGGCACACCCTGTTTGACCCGAACTTGGGACGGCTGCACTGCTTGTCGAGCAGGAGCGGCGGGGGTCGCAGTCTCGGGCGGAGCCGATCTTTGCCTTGGCTGCGCAATTCGGACTTCGGGCGCGGGTGCCTGGCGCACGACGGGAATCGGCGCGGACCGAATTTCGGGCGGCGGGGATATTCGGACCTCCGGCTGGGCCGGCCGGATTTCCGGCAGCTGTACGGTCGTGGACGGTATCCGCCGCACAGGCGAAGCCGGCTGTTCCTCGACACTCCTGCTGCCGACCCAGAAACCCGTCACTGCAACGACGACAATCGCTGCTGCCGCCAAGCCCAGCGCAGCGCCGCCGCCGGATCTTCCGACCGGCTTTGGCTGTGGTTCGTCTGAAAGCCACGGCAGCCGGTCACTTGCGGCCGCCGCATCAACGCGGCTCATCAGCGCATCTCCTCCGTCGCAGCGACCCCCATGAGATCGAGGCCGCTGCGGATGATCTGCGCGATTCCAAAGGCGAGTTCCAGACGCGCGCGTGAAAGTTGTGGATTATTTTCAACAAGGAAGCGGCGCTCAGGATCGTCATTGCCGCGGTTCCACAGGGCGTGGAACTCGGCCGCGATGTCGTAGAGATAGAATGCGATCCGATGCGGCTCGTGCGCTAGCGCCGCGCCTTCGATGACTCGCGAATATTGTGCAGCGCGCTTCACCAGCGCGAGCTCCTCCTCGTCCAGCAGCGAAAGATCCGCCGGAGAGCTCACATCGACCCCGGCGTCGATCGCCTTGCGTTTCAATGAGCTGATCCGGGCATGCGCGTATTGGACATAAAAAACGGGATTGTCCTTTGATGCCTCGACCACCTTCATGAAGTCGAAGTCGAGCGGCGCATCGGCGCGGCGAGTGAGCATCATGAAACGAACCACGTCGCGGCCGACTTCGCTCACGACGTCGGCAAGGGTAACGAAATCGCCCGCTCGCTTCGACATCTTCACCGGCTCGCCGCCGCGGAACAGCCGCACCATCTGGACCAGCTTCACGTCAAGATCGACGCGATTGTCGGTCAGCGCTTTCACTGCCGCCTGAACCCGCTTGACCGTGCCCGCGTGATCGGCGCCCCAGATGTTGACCAGATGATCGGCGCCTTGGGCTTTCTGCCAATGATAAGCGGCATCGGCCCCGAAATAGGTCCAGCTTCCGTCCGACTTCTTCATCGGCCGGTCCTGGTCATCGCCGAACTGCGTCGACCTGAAGAGGGTCAGCTCGACCGGCTCCCACTCGTCGTGCGGATCGAGGCTCTTCGGGCGCTCGAGCATGCCTTCATAGACGAGGCCCTTCGAGCGCAACACCTCCATTGCTTCATCGACTGCCCCCCGCCTCTGAAGCTCGGCCTCGGATGAGAATTTGTCATGATGGATGTTGAGCAGCCCGAGGTCGTGGCGGATGAGATCGAGCATCGCCTTGATCGCCGCCTCGCGGAACAGCGGCAGCCACTCGGCCTCGGCCTTTCCGACAAACTCATCGCCGTGCGCAGCGGCCAGAATTTCCCCCACCGGCCGGAGATATTCGCCCGGATACATGCCTTCGGGAATCTCGCCGATAGTCTCGCCGAGCGCTTCGCGGTACCGAAGGTGCACGGACTTGGCGAGCTTATCGACCTGGCCGCCCGCGTCGTTGACATAATATTCCTTGGTCACCCGGAAGCCCGCCGCCTCGAGGAGCCGCGCGAGACTGTCCCCGACCACCGCACCGCGACAGTGCCCCACATGCAGCGGGCCAGTCGGGTTGGCAGAGACATATTCGACGTTCACCCGCTGGTTGGCGCCGACTTTGGAGAGGCCATATTCCTCGCCTTCGAGGAGGATGGTACGCAGCTCGTCCCGCCACGCGTCCGCCGCCAGGCGCAGGTTGATGAAGCCGGGACCGGCGACCTCGACCGAAGTCACCGGAGGCAGCGCCTCGAGCTTCGGCTTGATTGCATCCGCAAGTGCGCGCGGGTTGGTTCGGGCAGCCTTGGCAAGCACCATCGCGACATTCGTCGCAATATCGCCGCGCGCCGGATCGCGCGGAGGCTCGACTGTTACGTTCCTTCGGTCGAGCTCCGCCGGCAGCACGCCATCGGCGACGAGATCATCAAGCACTCCGTCGAGAAGTGCGGCATATTGGGCGTAAAGGCTCACGTTCTTCCTGTTGTCGAGGAAAGCGGGGCCTTATCGGAAGAGGCCCGGTAGATGAAGCGCTTATGATTGAAGTGAACCAGACCGCCGGCGGCGACCCGTTGCGCTTCGATGTCCTGGTAACGACCGGCAGGTCGACGAGCCGGCACGAGGTGACGATGTCAGGAGCCGATCATGAACGGCTTTCGAGCGGTCGTAGCTCGCCCACGGCAGTCATTATCGCCGCATTTCGATTCCTGCTCGACCGCGAGGCCAAGGAATCGATCTTGAGGCGCTTCGACGTCAGCGTCATCGGCTCCTATTTCCCCGAGTTCGAGCGAGACCTGCCGAGCTATCTCGATCCGGGGCGTTAATCCCGAGCCGATTGGCCATTCCGTGGGTCAGCATCGTCCGACCCGGCTGTGCGGCGGCCGGTTAGGGCACCAACTAGGCGATCAGCTGTTGCTTTAGCGATGTTCCGCGGCATTCCGGGAACAGAGTCGTCATGACGCGCGCGGCCTCGAGGCCGTAGTGCTGCGCAAGCGCGCCGGCGATCAATGCGTCGAGGTCCGTGGTCGGATTGAGGTCACGACCCTCGTAAAGCGCTGCATTCGATAGCCCCGGCCAATCGGCGATGACCTTGCCGCCGGCGACCGCTCCTCCGAGCAGCATCGCCGCCGAGGCCTGGCCGTGGTCGGTACCGCCAGTGCCGTTGGGGCGGGCGGTGCGGCCGAACTCGGTCGCAACGACGACAAGGCTGTTCGACCAATCCGCGCCGAGGCCGCTCTTCAGCGCTGCCAGCAACTGGTCGAGATCCTTGAGCTGCGCATTCAGCCGACCGCGTTGGCCCGAGTGCGTATCCCAGCCGTTGGTTTCGATCATCGCAATCCGGGCACCGTCGCCGGCAAGCATTTTCGCGGCCAGCACGCCCGTCGCCGCACCTCTCTGGCCGCCGCCGGACTGCATCGAGTCCCCGGCTTTCTCGCGTGTGTCCATCGCCGCGGTCCAGAGGGCATGGAGCTGCTGATCGCTTTCGTAGAGCGAGCTCACCCGCATCAGCAGGTCGTCCGACGGGCTCGGCAGTTGCGAAGTCGCATAGGACGAGACCTCATGGCCGCCGCGAAGCGCCATTGGTACGGTCGACGAAAGAGCGAGCGCCCTGGCTTCATCGGCCGGCAGCAACCCAAGCAGACGATTCATCCAGCCGTCCCTCAAGCGGTATGCGGCCGAACCGCCGGTCTCGAGCACATTCTGTCCGTCGAAGTGCGAGCGGTCGCGGTAAGGCGAAGCAACGGCGTGGACGAAAAGCGCCTGCCTGTCGGAGTACATTTTCGCAGTCTCGGCGAGCGCCTGATGAAGCGTGAAGAAGGAATCGAGCTTGGCGCCATTGGTCAGATCCTCGGCGAAGTCTCCGCGGAGCCCGGCATAAGCCGGGTCACCGGTCGGGGCGACGATGTGCAGTCCGTCGGCGGCTCCGCGCTGAATGATGAAGACGAAGCGTCGCTCGGTCTTTGCGCGTGCGAACGCCATCTTGGGGATGCCGAGTATCGCAAGCGCAGAGGCCGCACCGGCGCCGCTAATCAAGGACCTGCGCGTGAGCATGTTCATCTCCTCACGAATTCCGGGCTGACGAGCAGAAGCGCGAGGCCCTCGGCAGGGCTTTCGGCACGCGCGATTGCAATGCGCGTCGGCTCACTCAGCGAACCCGGGAATAATTTCTCGGCGAGCGCGCGTGCATCGACATTCGAAGCGGCGCGGCCGGCCAGCCGCTGGGCGATCTCGACGCGGCGGACGAGCGCGTCGGGGCCGGCCCAGCTCGCGGCAATGTCATCCCAGCCCGCCGGCGACCCCGGCTGCCAGGTCGGTTGGCCGAGCTGGCGAAGCAGGTTCGCCGCCATCTGCGGCTCAAGTTCACGAAGCCCTGTCGCTCGAAGTGCCGAAACCGACCATTCCCATGGATTCTTGAACTTGAGGGATTTTGGAGCCCACGGCTCGGGCGAATTGATCAGCGTGCGATAGACGGTCGCCAGATCACCGCCGCTTGCCAGATAGGCCCTGCTCAATCGATCGACCAGCGCCTGAGGCGGATCGTCGCCGGCAAAATGCCGCGCCAATTTGGTCGACAGATGTTTGGCGGTCGCCGGGCTTGCAGCAAGATCGAGAAGGACCGCGCGGGCCTGTGCTTCGCCCTCCTGCCCATATGCCTTGCCGAGGATGGTTCGGCTGCCCGGTTCGTGAAGCACCGCGGCGAACTGGAACTGCCCCGGCGTGCCGCCGATCATCCGCGCTGCCGGTCCCCGGCCGAGTCCGCTTACCGTCCAGCCGGTCAGCGCGCGTGCAAATTCGGTGACGTCGGCCTGGGTGTATCCGGTACGTACGCCAAGCGTATGCAGCTCCATGATCTCGCGCGCGAGATTCTCGTTGAGACCGCGTTGCTTGCCGCCGCGCATTGCAGCGAAGGTCGCGGCTTGTGAATTCGGGCCAATTGATTGCGCCTGGTCGAGATAGACGAGCATCGCCGGATGCCGCTCGACTGCCAGCAGCATATCGGAAAACTTGCCCAGGACATGCGGGCGGATCGCCTCGAATTCGAGCAGGCCCGCAAGGCCGATCACCGGCAACTTGTCGATCGAGACTGCAAAATGGTTCGCCCAGAAATGCACCAGCCGCTCGACAAACGGGCTGTCAGTCGCCAGCGCGGAAGCGATCCGTGCCGAATTCATCACGAGATAATCGTCGCGGATCGTCTGGCGGAGATATTTCTTAAGCTCGTCGGCCTGGGTATCGGCAGCCGGCGCGGCGGGCATTCCAGCCAGGGGCATTGCAGCGCGCTGCATCTGTCGCTTGGCTCTCCCGGCCATCTGCTCTTCAGCGAAATATTCGGCGAGCTGATCTACGACGCGCGCGCGCTCGGGCACCTGCGCCAGCGCCTGCGGCCGCGGATCGAAACGATCGAGTTGTTGAAGTAACCAGCGCTTCGGATCGGACGGCGACTGGTCGTCCGGGCGGGCGCCGAGGCCGAAGCGATTGAGCGCGATCGTGCTGACAAGCATTCCCGTCTCCTCGACGCGGAATATGTTCAACTCAGCTGAACGCGCTGTGAAGGCAGATTTTACCGAACGATAACCTTAGAAGCGGCTCATCGGCAGGTTCACCGGCCCCACCAGCTCCTCGTGCCGAGCAATTGCGAAACGGTCAGTCATGCCGGCGATGAAGTCGCCGATCGTTCGCAACTGCTGGACCTCATCGCCGTCGCGCTGCCACGCAATGGGAAGCAGGCTGGGATCCTGTCGATAGGCTGCTGCAAGATTGGCAACCACGCGCTCAGCTTCCTTTCGCACCGGCTGAAGCTCGGGAAGGCCGTAAAGCCGCGCGTAGAGAAAGCGCTTGAGCTCGCGCTCCTCCGCGGCGAGCGCTTCTGAAAAAGCCGCCAATTGTTTGCCCGCATTGCGCACTTGATCGATCGTCTCTGCACCGCTGGCGCTCACGCGCCGCTCAGTTTCGGCGAGCACGTCTTCGACCATGTGGCCGATCATGTCGCGGACAAGTGCGCGCTGCTTCTTTTCCGTCGACAGGCCGGGGTGATGCAACTCGATTGCATTCCACAGGCGATTGACGAGCGGCAGCTCGACCATTTCGTCGAGCACGAGCAGGCCTGAGCGGAGCCCATCGTCAATGTCATGATTGTCGTAGGCAATGTCGTCCGAAATCGCTGCGATCTGCGCTTCGAGACTGGGCCAGCTGCTTAGCTCCAGGTCCCATTCGCAATTCGCTTCGACCATTGCCCAGCTCGGGTCAGTCACCGGGCCATTGTGTTTCGCGAGCCCTTCCAGTGCCTCCCAGCTGAGGTTCAGCCCGTCGAAATTGGGATAAGGCGTCTCTAATCGAGTGACGATGCGGATCGTGTGGGCGTTATGATCGAACCCACCAGCGCCGCTGAGCGCGGCATCGAGTGCATCCTCGCCCGCATGCCCGAATGGCGGATGGCCGAGGTCGTGGGCAAGACACAAAGCTTCGGTGAGATCCTCGTTGAGCGCGAGCGCGCGCGCCATGGTCCGGCCGATCTGAGCGACTTCGAGACTGTGAGTGAGGCGGACGCGATAATGGTCTCCGTCGGGCGCGACGAATACCTGAGTCTTGTGACGCAGCCGCCGGAACGCGACCGAGTGAATAAGACGGTCGCGGTCGCGCTGGAAAATGTCGCGCGGGCCGCGGGGGCCGGAACTGCTTTCGGAATGAAGTCTGCCGCGCGATGTCGAGGGTTTGGCTGCGAGCGCTGCGAATAGACTCATTCAGCGGGCAGTGGCGCAATCCTGTCCACTTGTGAATTGGTCCATTTCATCGGCGAGACGCCGATGCTTTCAAGGTCTTCTGCGAAAAGCTCAGCGTCCGAAGCACCGCGGAAGGGGCCGATGACCAACCGAGAGCCATCGCCGCTCTGCGCGACGTAGGGCCTGATTCCTTCAAAGAGGTCCGGGCTCTTGGCCTTTATCCGCTGAAAGCGGCTGGCAAGCTCGCTGGTGTCGCCCCCGCTGCCGAGCTGGAGCCAGATCTTCGGCTGAAAGACGGCGATCGCTGGGCGGGCCGATGCCTGGATCGGCGGCCGCGCATAAGCGACTTGCACGGTCCGCGGCGGCTGCCAGTTCGTTTGACTGGCTTGCTGCTGCGGCGCAGTCGGCGCTTGGCCCTTGGCCGGAAGCAGAGCGTTGATGCTCGAGAGCCGGTTCGTATCCGAGCTCGAGGCAATCGAAGGAACTGCCGGCGAAGGCGTAGCATAGGCAAATGCCGGCGTGTTCGAATCCGGGAAGATCCCGAGATTGACCACTGCTGCCTTCTGTCCTGCGCTGAGGGTCGGCAATCGTTGGAGGAACGGCGCCACTCGCGACCAGCTTCCCGGCATCGCAGCATCGATCGCGCCCATTGCCGAATTCGGGTCACCGGTGAGCGCGAGGACGAAAGCGCGGACTCGCGCGACTCCGCTGTCGCCCTTTGCAGACAGCGGCGACAATGCTTCAAGCGCGTCGGCGCGATTGCCGCTGATCGCAAGGCTCAAGGCAAGGCGACGGCGGGCTTCATCGGCATCGAGCCCATTCAGCGCCGTCCGGTAGTCCGCCTGGGCCTGCGCCTGCTGACCCAGCAGGTCATAGGCGAGGCCGCGGTCGCAGGCGAAGCTCACGACCGGCAGACCGAGCTGCTGCGCCCGCTTGAAATAAGGCAGCGCAGCTTGCGGCTCTCCATTGGCGACCGCAACCGCGCCCATGCCCGCCTGTGGCATCGGGCTCCTGGGATTCACCTCGTCGGCGCGGGCGAAGAAGCCGGCCGCTGCCTGAGTATCGTCGAGCGCGAGCGCCGCCTTGCCCGCGCCGATGAGGGATTCAAAATCCTTGGGATCCGAAGCGAGCGCGCGAACGTAACGCGCAAGCGCTGCTGCCGGGCTCTCGTTGTAAGGCGAATAGCTGCCCTGCGCCGCCGCGGGCGCAGCGACGAGCACGCACCCGCCCGCAGCAAGCGCAAAAGCCAATCGAAATTGCACTGATCCCCGCATCGTTCCTCCCCGGTGCGTCATGGAATCTTGCTCGAAGCTTTCTGCATAGGGGGTTTACGGTGAGCCGTGCGCATGAGGCGGTGAGGAGCAGCTTTGCTCAAAAAAAAGGCGGCCCTTGCCGAGCCGCCCCTGATTTTGCCGGCCTCAATCCGGCTACTGGTTGTTCTGCCGATTGAGGAAGCGCGGGATGTCGATCGGCTCGCGCTTGAATCCGGGCTGCGCCTCGTCATCCTCAAGCTGCGCCTTGGGTGCGCCCCGGGCGATGTTCGACATGCGCTCGAACAAGGTCCCGCCCGTCGTCGCGGTCGGCGCTTCGATTTCATCCTCGTCTTCAGGCGGATTGATCGGCGGCACTCCGACCGGACTGGTAAGGATATCATCGGCGCCAAGCAGAAGCTCGTCATCCTCTTCGGCGGTGGGCTCGATCGACGCCTTCTCCTCCACGATCGGCTCGGGGGAAGCCGCTTGCTGGGTCACTGCCGGCTGACGTGCCGGGAATGTGAACACCTTGCCCGGTTGAGGAGCGGCGACAGCATCTGCTTCAATGCCGGTGGCGACCACCGACACGCGAATCTTGCCGCCAAGATCGTTGTTGAATGCCGAGCCCCAAATGATGTTCGCGTCGGGATCGACCAGCTCCTTGATGTGGCTGGCGGCCTCGTCGACTTCCATCAGGCGCATGTCCTCGCCACCGGTGATCGAGATGATCACGCCCTTGGCGCCCTTCATGGAAACGCCGTCGAGCAGCGGGTT
The DNA here is from genome assembly GCA_966424035.1 of uncultured Sphingomonas sp. Lineage (GTDB taxonomy): Bacteria > Pseudomonadota > Alphaproteobacteria > Sphingomonadales > Sphingomonadaceae > Sphingomicrobium. The sequence goes on from CBJLMA010000015.1 coordinate 17,181, forward strand.
GGAGATCGCCTTTTCGGCAGCCTCGATCGCGCGATTGTCGCCGTCGGCCTCCCCCGTGCCCATCATTGCCTTGCCCATCTCGCTCATCACCGAACGGACGTCGGCGAAATCGAGGTTGATGAGGCCCGGCATGACCATCAGGTCGGTAATCCCGCGAACGCCCTGCTGGAGCACCTCGTCGGCCATTTCGAACGCCTGCTTGAATGTCGTCTCCGAATTCGCGAGGCGGAAAAGATTCTGGTTGGGAATCACGATCAACGTATCGACGTGCTGCTGAAGCTCGGAAATGCCCGCATCTGCCGAACGTGCGCGGCGCGCGCCCTCGAATGCAAACGGCTTGGTGACGACCCCGACGGTCAGAATGCCCTTGTCGCGCGCCGCTTTGGCGATGACCGGGGCGGCGCCGGTGCCGGTTCCGCCGCCCATGCCGGCAGCGATGAAGCACATATGCGCGCCGTCCAGCGACTGGATGATCTCGTCGAGCGTCTCTTCGGCAGCTGCGCGCCCAATCTCCGGCCGCGATCCAGCACCGAGACCCTGAGTGATCTTGAGACCGAGCTGGATCCGGCGGTCAGCGGTCGAGTTGTTGAGCGCCTGCGCGTCGGTATTGGCGACGACGAAATCGACGCCCTGAACGTCCGCACGCATCATATTTGCAATGGCGTTTCCGCCCGCGCCGCCGACGCCGATCACGCTGATCCGCGGGCGAAGCTCGTCGACCTCTGGCCGGATGAAATCGATGCTCATGTCCCGAAACCTCCCCCAAGCACTGCAACGCTTTGAGCCTTCACGAGGAATCTTTGAATCATTGCGAGTCGCAAGCCAAGGAAAAAAGTTAACGAGAGCAAAAAAAGATGGGGAAAGTGTCGCCGGAAAGACTCACTTGTCCACAGCAGCGCCCCTTGCGCGATCCAGCTCGGTCAACAATCGCGTGCATCGTCAACGGGGCTAAGGCGTTCGGTTAATTCGTGAACCGAGCACCCTCGCTTGAGCATTTCATCGCAGCTGCGATCCTCGTCGCAGTCGCTGGACCCATTTTCGTCTTCATTTACGTCAAGTCCGGCGTGTTCGATGTCGCTGCCGCACGTCCCCACAGCAGACTCGTCGAATGGATTACGCACGAGACGATGATCAATTCGATCAAGCGGCGCGCGGGGCAGGTCTCGCTTCCGACCCATGTTTCACTACCGCAGTCGATCCGCGGCTTTTGCCAGTATGAAGAGCATTGCGTAGCATGCCACGGCGCAGCCGGGGTGGCGCGCGAACAGTGGGTCAATGGGCTCAACCCGGCACCACCCTATCTTCTGGACGCTGCGCAGCAATGGAAACCGCGCGAGCTGGAATGGATCGTGCGCAACGGCATCAAGATGACTGCGATGCCGGCGTGGCGCGAATCACTGTCGGACTCGCAGATCAACGATGTCGTGGCATTCGTTGCGACCTTCTCGAAGATGCAGCCGCAGACCTATCTGCGCTGGCGCGCCGCCGGCGTGTGCGCTCAATCGAGGCGCACGGGCTCGATCCTGGGCACTCCGACGGCCCACCAGATTGCGCCAACAGCGGCGACTGCAGCAGTGAGATAGAAGGCGCTCTCGTAGCCTGCGCGGTCGATGATGAAGCCGGTAATCGGCGGGCCGAAAATACCCGAGAGATTGCCCAAGGCGTTCTGGAAACCGACCCAGGTGCCCGCCGCTCGGGGCCCAGCAAACATCTGCGCAATTGCGTAGAGGTTCATCGACAGCGACGCCGAGGCTGCGCCGGCTAGACAGAGGAGGACTGCGATCGGCACTGCGGAATGAGCAAAAGGCAGCCCGAAGATCGCCGCCGCGGCGAGCGACTGGCTGGCAACCATCATCCACCGCCGGCAGGCCGCCTCCGAGCGGCCGGAACGGGTCCAACGATCCGAGAAGTGACCGTAGAGGAAGGCGCAGGCCCCTTGCACTGCATAGCCAAGTGACGCGAGGTAGATCCACTCGGTCTTCGAGAAGCCGCGCGACTCGGTGAGGAACAAAGGCAGCCAGGCGAGAAGGAAGTAGAAGCAGTAATTGCCGAGGCAGTGGACGATGGACATCGACCATAAAGCCCATTGGCCGAACAGCCTGGCGGCAGGAATGCGCGGTCCAACATCATTCTGCGGCGTGTCAGCAATGGACGCGACTGCGCGCTGCCAAGGGGCGAGCCAGAGGAGCGTGACTGCGCCGAAGACGAAGAACATTGCCCGCCAGCCCCACTGGGCAACCATCAGGCCGCCGACAAGCGTGCCGACTGCGGGTCCGAGCGCGATGCCCATCGCGAGCGACGCATTGGCAGCGCCGCGCCGCTCCGGCGGAACGTGGCGGGCGATGATCTTGGAGCTCCCGGGAAAGGCGAGGCTTTCGCCAATGCCGAGCATGATGCGCAGGACGAAGAGCGACGCGAAACCGCCGACAAAACCCATGAGTAGCGTGCTTGCCGCCCAGATCAGGATCCCGGTCGCGATCAGCTTGTAGACTGAGAAGCGGTCGCACAACCAGCCGGCGAACAGCTGGATCGGCGCATAGACCCAAAAGAAGGCAGAGACTGCAAAGCCATAGGCTTCACTGGAGAGCCCAAGCTCGCCCTTCAGCACTGGGGCGGCGGTTGGAAGCGCGCCCCGATCGACGTAGTTGAGGAAGATTGCCACGCCGAGCAGCAGCACGAGCAGGTTCGCCGTGCTGCGCGCCGTCCGAGCGAGTGCGGCAGTTGCCATCATGCCCCCTATTTCAGATTCAATACCCACCCTTCATCGCGTCAATCAGCCTGCCGATCACGCCCTTGCTCCTCGATTGCCTGACGACCGGTCCGGCAATGTCGCGGATGTCGCCGCGGCCGCTTGCGGCAAGGAGCGCGAGGCCGACCAGCGTCGAGAATGCCGGGCCGCTGTGAGCGTCGGGAAGGCCCGTGATCTGCTTGGGCCGGCCGACGCGGACCGCGCGGCCGAGCACGCCCTGCATATAGTCGGCAATGTTCTTGAGCTCGGCGCCGCCGCCGGTCAGCACGACCTGCCGGCCAACCGGTCCGGTGAATCCGAGCGCCTTGAGCGCAGCCTCGATTTCGTTGGTCAGTTCCTCGACCCGCTGGCGGATGACCATCATCAGCTGAGCGCGGGTCATTTTCATCGGCTCTGCGCCCGGCTCCGCGCCGATCTGCGTTGCCTCGATCATCTCGTGATTGTCGCGGGGACTGGTCATCGCAGAGCCGTAGAAGCATTTGAGGCGCTCGGCATCTCGGCGCTGGACCGCAAAAGCGGCGGCGATGTCGTTGGTTATGTCCTTCGCGCCAAGCGCGATCGAGCGCAGTCCGACCAGCATTCCGCCGAAATGCACTGACACGTTGGTGACTTCGGCGCCAATCTCGACCAGCGCCACTCCGAGCTCGCGCTCTTCCTCGCTGAGGCAGGCAAGCGCTGCTGCAATCGGCGAAGCAACGATCGCCTTCACCCCGAGATGCGCCTGCCGGATCACCGTGTCGATGTTGCGGAGCGGCGACGGTTCGGCAGCGATTACGTGAATGTCGACCCCGAGGCGGTTGGCGTGAAGCCCGATCGGCTGCTGCACGCCCTGCGCCCGATCGATGGTGTAGAGCGCCGGATGGGCGTGGAGCACGACCTGCCCGTTCTTGTCGATTGCGTCCTTGCCTGCCTGGAGCAGCTGATCGATGTCGGCCTGCTCGACTGCATGGCCGCCAAGCTCCACCTCCACGTTGGCGAGATCGCTGACGAGACCGCCGGCGCCATAGCTCGCCCACACGTCCTCGACCGTAAGCCCCGACATGCGCTCGGCGAGTTCAACCGCCTCGCGCACTGCAAATTCGCTCGCAGCCATGTCGGTGATGAAGCCGCGCTTCACGCCGCGACTTTCGCGCTGACCGGTGCCAAGAACTGTAAGGCGCCCCTCCTCGTCCTGGCGCGCAATGACCGCACTGACCTTGGACGAGCCGATATCGAGGGCTGCGATGAGGGGCTGCTCGCTAATTTGCGCCATCAGCCCGCCTGTTGCGGTTTCGGGACAATGGGTTCGCCCGGGGCTCGCCGGAGGCGAACGGTCATCTGTCCAGGAATGCGCAGATCGAACCGGATATAGTCACGCCCAAGCAAACCCGACTCTTTGTCGTGCCGAGCAAACTTCATCAACGCCGTCTTCGCCGCTTCTTCGCCTTCCGGAAGGAGGACGGTTTCACCAGTTTGGAAATTGAGGTCCCAACGCCTGCCGCCGACCCAGGTTGCCGAAGCCAGCTGGGGCTTGAGCGTCGGTACGGCGGCCATCAAACGGCTGAGCTGTTGCTCCTCGCCGTTCGCGCCTGAACCGATCAGCAGCGGGAGATCGGGCATTTTGTCGACAGGCACATGATCGAGAATCACGCCGTCACTGTCGATGAGGGCGAGCTGACCCTGATTCTGCCACAATGCGGCGGGCGTGCGCTCGACGATATCGATCGCCAGGCTATCCGGCAGCCGGCGCGACACGCGCGCGTCCTTGACCCAGCCATATGCAAGGAGACGCCTGCGTATCTCGGCGACGTTGACCAGCGCCTGGGGTGCCTTGGCCGAACCGGATTCGTCGGCCGCGCGGCGAAGCTCGTCGGTCACGACCGCGTCGATCACCGCGCGGTTCATATGATTGATGCCGGTGATCTGATAGCCGCTGATCTTGAAGCCGGCCTCGCCCACCGCTGCGCCGGCGGCGCGTTCCGCCTTGGCCGGAATATCGAGAGCGATGAGTACGACGATGGCAATCAGGAGCACGAATGCGCCGAACGCAAGGCCGGCGATCTTGTTTGCCCGCGCCTGATCTACCGGAAGGCGCTTGGCGATCTTCTTCGGCACAGCGACCTTGGCGGGCTTCTTCGCCTTTGCCCGAGCAGCTCCACCGCGACGGACGTGGGCGGCGCTCATTGTCCCGGTCCTTTGGACAGCGCCTCCGAGATCAGCCGTTCAACCAGCTCGCCGTAGCTGATTCCCTTCATCTTCGCCTGCTCGGGCACAAGGCTGAGCGGAGTCATGCCGGGCTGCGTATTGACTTCCAGTAGATAGATGCCGGCCTCGCCGAGCTCGTCGTCCCAGCGAAAGTCCGACCGCGATGCCCCCTTGCAGCCGAGCAACTCGTGGGCTCGCGCCGCCATGTCCATCATCCTTGAGGCGATCTCATATGGCACATCGGCAGGACAGATGTGCTGAGTCAGTCCATCGGTATATTTTGCGGCATAGTCATAGAATCCGGCCTTCGGCTTCAATTCGGTGACTGCTAGCGGCTCCCCGCTCAGCACCGCCACCGTCAGTTCGCGGCCCTTGATGAACGGTTCGGCGAGCAGCTCGCTGAACTCGTCCCAGGGTCCCGGAACCTCGCGGCCGATCGGATTGCCGTAATTACCGCCCTCGGTCACGATTGCGACGCCGACGGATGAGCCTTCGTTGATCGGCTTGACGACGTAGGGACGCGGCAGCGGGTCTTCCTGATGCAGGCTTTCGCTCGAGACGACCTTCCCGGCCGGCATTCGGATGCCGTGAGGGACGAGCACCATCTTGGTCAGTTCCTTGTCGATCGCGATGACCGACGTTTCGAGCCCGCTGTGGGTATAGTTGAGCCCCATTAGATCCATCATGCCCTGGACCGTGCCGTCCTCGCCCGGAGTTCCATGCAAAGCGTTGAAGACGATGTCGGGTTTCAGCTGGGACAGGCGCGCGGCAACGTCGCGGTCCATGTCGAGCTCGGTAACGTTCGACCAGCCCCGATCGCGCAGCGCAGCAGCAACACCCTTGCCGCTCGTGAGCGAGACCTCTCGCTCCGACGACCAGCCGCCCATTAGTACGACTACGTGAATGTGCTTGTTCATGGCTGGCCGACCCGCTGGATTTCCCATTCGAGGTTGATGTGGGTTTTCGCCTTGACCCGGCGCCGCACTTCCTCGCCCAGCGCCTCGATCTCGGTGCTCGTCGCGCTACCGAGATTGAGCAGGAAGTTGCAATGCTTTTCCGATACCTGGGCATCACCGCTCTTGAGGCCGCGGCAACCGGCTGCATCGATCAAAGCCCAGGCTTTGTGGCCCGGCGGGTTCTTGAACGTCGAACCGCCGGTACGACTGCGCAAGGGCTGCGATTCCTCGCGCGCCCGAGCAATTGCATCCATTTCAGCGCCGATCGCCTCCGGGTCGCCCGGCGTTCCGCGCAGCACGGCCTCAATCACGACTGCGTCGGCCGGCACTTCGCTGTGCCGATAGCTGTAGCCGAGCTTCTCGAGCGGCCATTCGACCACTTCGCCCGAACGCAGACCGAGGCGTGCCGAAACGAGTATGTCCTTCACTTCACGCCCGTAAGCGCCGCCGTTCATTCGAACGAAGCCTCCCACGGTGCCGGGGATGCCGCGGAGAAATTCCAGGCCGGCGATGCCAGCGTCGCGCGCAGTTGACGAGACCAGGATCCCGCTCGCACCGCCACCGCAGCGCAGGGTCGTTTCATCCAGCCGCTCGACCTTGCCGAACGGCTTGCCAAGGCGGACCACCACGCCCCGAACGCCGCCGTCGCGTACGATCAGGTTGGAACCCAGACCTAGAGCCATCACCGGCACGGCCGGATCGAGCTCGCGCAGGAAACCGACCAGGTCCGCTTCGTCCTTCGGCTCGAATAGCCATTCGGCGCTGCCGCCGCTCTTGAACCAGACGAGCGGCGCGAGTGGTGCGTTAGCAGTCAGCTTTCCGCGCACCGCGGCCTTGGCTGCAGCCGCGCTCATTTGCTTGCCCTCGCCTGCCTTATCCCGCCGGGGAGGGCCGCTGCCCATTTGGTAATATCGCCGGCGCCCATGCAGATGACCATGTCGCCGTCGGCGGCGAGGTCGCGGAGCTCCTGGGAAAGCTCCATCTGGTCGGCGACAGCCCGCACCATGCGGTGGCCGTGAGCGCGCAGACCCTCTGCCAACGCGTTCGAATCGACGCCCTCGATGGGCTCCTCTCCCGCTGGATAGACTGGAGTGACGAACACCACATCGGCGTCGTTGAAGGCGTTCTGGAACTCGTCCATCAGCGACTGCAGCCGCGTGTAGCGGTGCGGCTGCATCACTGCGATCACGCGGCCTCCGGCACCCTCTCGCGCGGCTGCGAGTACTGCGCGGATCTCGGTCGGATGGTGCGCATAATCATCGATGATGATCGCGCCGTCCGCCTCACCGACCTTTGTAAAGCGTCGCTTGACGCCCTCGAAACGTTCGAATCCGGCAACAATTGCCTCGTCGGAAATCCCGAGCTCCTGAGCGACTGCGATTGCGGCAAGTGCATTCTGCACATTGTGCCGGCCGGGGATCGGCACGTGCACGGCGATGGTCCGCCGCTCGCCGTCGCGGTCGAGGATCACCGCGTCGAATTTTGTCCCGCCGGAAACCGGAGTAACATTGTCTGCCCGGACATCGGCGAGCGCCGAAAATCCGTAGGTCACAATCCGACGGTCGCGGACCCGGCCGATGATGCTCTGCACTTCGGGATGATCGACGCACAATACTGCAAGACCATAGAAGGGGACGTTCTCGACGAATTCGACGAACGCATCTTTCACCCGATCGAAGCTGCCATAATGTTCGAGATGCTCGGGATCGATATTGGTCACGACCGCGATCGTGCCGTCAAGACGAAGGAAACTGCCGTCGCTTTCGTCGGCCTCAATCACCCACCACTCGCTTTTGCCCAGTCGGGCATTGGAGCCGTAGCGGTTGATGATCCCGCCGTTGATCACCGTCGGATCGAGCCCACCGCCGTCGAGCAATGCAGCGACCATTGAGGTCGTGGTCGTTTTTCCATGGGTTCCAGCGACTGCGACGGTCTTCTGCATGCGCATGAGCTCAGCGAGCATTTCGGCGCGGCGGACGCGCGGGATTCGGCGCTCTGCAGCAGCCTGGATTTCGGGGTTGCTGTCCTTGATTGCGCTCGAGCAGACGACAACGGCGGCATCGCCGAGATTGTCGGGCGAATGGCCGATCGCGACTGGAATGCCTTCCTTCCGCAACTTCTCGACCACATAGCTGTCGGCGACATCCGATCCCTGCACTTGGTAGCCAAGCTGGTGCATGACCTCGGCGATTCCGGACATGCCGATGCCGCCGATGCCGACGAAGTGGATCGTGCCGATGTCGGTGCCCAAAGCCTTCATCATGCCGGTATCGCCCCGTCAGGAGCAGTGGCAGCGACGCGCGGCGCCAGTGCCGGCCCGACCGCGACCGGAGCGACGCCATTGCCGACGCGTTCGACGAGATCGGCAAGATCTCGCGCAGCGTGCGGCCGGCCGACCGACAGTGCGCGCGCGGCGGCATTGTTGAGCGCAACGGGGTCCATCGCCAGCGCTTCGATCTGACGCGCCAGAACAGCTGGGGTGAAATTCTCCTGTTGGATCGCTCGTGCGCCGCCCGCCTTGACCATTTCGCGCGCATTGGCTGTCTGGTGATCGTCGGTCGCAGCGGCAAAAGGAACGAGAATTGCGGGGCGGCCGGCAGCGCTCAGCTCGGCAATGCTCGATGCTCCGGCGCGACCGATCACGAGGTGCGCGTCGGCGATCTTGGCCGGCATGTCCTCGATATATGTGGTGAGCTCCGCGGGGATGCCGAGTTCCGCATATTGTTTGCGCACGCGCTCGATATCGTCGGGCCGGCATTGCTGGACTATCTGGAGGCGGCGGCGCAGCGAAGGCTCCAGCATGCCGAGGCCCTCTGGAACGACCTGGCTGAGAATCGTTGCTCCCTGGCTTCCACCGGTAATCAGTATCTTTAACGGCGCGAACTCGTCGAACGCCGGAAAGGGCAGCTCTCCAAGCCGCGCAATCTCCGCCCGCACCGGGTTGCCGACGAGCACAGCCTTGGCTTTGTACCGTGGCTTCAGCCGGTTGATCTCGTCGTAGGCGACGCCGATCGCCTCGGCTTCGCCCGCGAGCAGCCGGTTCACGCGGCCAAGCACGGCATTTTGCTCATGGAGCACGGTCGGGACCCGCATTGCGCTCGCTGCAAGCAGCGACGGAAATGCCGGATAACCGCCGAATCCGACGACCGCGTCGGGTCGATGCTCGCGGTACAGGCGCTTCGCTTCGCCCCTGCCCTTCACGACGGCGCTTGCGGCCTTGAGCCAGCCGATCGGCCCACCGCCCAGCCGACCGGCAGGCAGGATGTGCACCGGCACCCCTTCGAACAGACCGGGAAAGCGCGCGCCGCGATCATCGGTGATGAGCAGAACGCCATGGCCGCGGCTCTTGAGCTCCGCAGCCAGCGCATGCGCCGGAACCATATGGCCGCCAGTCCCTCCGGCAGCGAGGACGAAATTCATGCGGTCAGGCTCTCCCCGCTCCACTTCACAACATAGGGCGAACGCGTGAGATACGGGTTCCGCCGCGTGAAAGCGAGCAGCAAGCCCATGCCGATCGACAATGCCAGCATGGAAGAACCGCCGTAGCTGATGAACGGCAGGGTCATGCCCTTGGACGGAGCGAGCTGGACGTTGACCATCATGTTGATCAGCGCCTGCAGCCCGAACTCGATCGCGAGACCCGCTGCGGCGAGGATCGAGAAGCTGTTATCCTCGTCGAGGAGCTTGACCAGCACCCGGGCAACGATGAACAGGTAAAGGCAGGCTATTGCGAAACAGGCGATCAGGCCGAACTCCTCGCCAATGACCGAGAAGATATAATCGGTGTGCGGTTCCGGCAGGCCGAACTTGCGCGTGCCCCCGCCCGGACCCATTCCGAAAAGCCCGCCGGCCGTGAGTGTCCGAAGCGCATTCTCGACCTGGAAATTGTCGCCGGTGCCGAACAGAAACTCATCGATGCGCGTGGTCGCAACGGGATAGAAGAAATAAGCGAGAATGATCCCGATGATGCCAGCGCCCGCAAGAATGCCGAGAATACGCAGGCTGACGCCGGCAAGCGCAAGCATCGCCACCCAGACGGCGCAGAAGATGATGGTGCTTCCGAAATCGGGCTGCTTCATCAGCAGGAAGGCGACCGCGCCGGTGATCACCGCCGATATCGGATAAACCGGAAGCGACTTGTCGCTGTCCTTGAGGCTCAAAAGCCAGGCAAGGGAGACGACGAAGAAGGGTTTCAGGAATTCGGAAGGCTGCACTTGGCCGAATCCGACGTTGATCCAGCGTCTTGCGCCGTTCACCTCTGGGCCCATGATTGGAACGAAGATCAAGAGCATGAAGAAGAAGGCAGCGCCGAACAGTGACAGGCGGCGTGCGCGGTCCTTGGGCATCATCGAGATGGCGATCATCACCGGCACGCCGAGCGCGATCCAGGCGAGCTGACGCCAGAAGTAATAAAGCTCGTTGAAGCGGATGTTGCCGCCCGAGTAGCGTTGCGCGGCGGCGGGAGACGCTGCTGCGACCGCGATCAAACCGATTGCGATCAGCACGGTGATCAGCAGCAGCAATATCTTGTCGATCTCCCAGAACCAGCGCCCGATCGCGCTCGTGTCCGAGCGACCGTAGCGCTCCGGATCGATCAGCGCCGCCTTGGCCTTGATCTGGCCCGAGATGCTCTTGATCATAACCCCTCCACCAGCCGCCTGAACTGGTCCCCCCGGTCCTCGAAGTCACGGAACTGGTCGAAACTCGCGCAGGCCGGCGACAGGAGCACTGTATCACCCGCTTGCGCGTCTGCAGCCGCTTCGCGCACTGCAAGTTCCAGTTTTCCACAATTTTTCACATGGATGTGAGGGCTTAGCAGCTTCTCGAACAGCCCGGCTGCATCGCCGATAGTATAAGCTGTGCGAACATGGGCAAAATAGGATGAGCATTCGTCGAGATTGTCGGTCTTGGCCTGGCCGCCGCAGATCCAGCGGATCCTGTCGAATGCGGCCAGCGCGGGTGCTGTGGCGGTCGGGTTGGTCGCCTTGCTGTCGTTGACGTAAAGAACGCCATGCCTTTTGCGCACCTGCTCCGTGCGATGCGGCAGGCCCGGATAAGTTCGGAGTCCCTCTTCAATGTCGCCCTCGCCCAATTCCAGGATGCGACACACGTCGATGGCAGCCGCTGCATTTTGGGCGTTGTGCGGTCCCTGAAGTGCGGGCCAGTGAGATTGATCGAGCCCTGCGTTCTTCGAAACTCGAAAGACGCCCGAACGAATTTCTGCGGCATGGGACAGGAGCATGTCGCTGGGGTGCGCAAATTGCCTCGACGCTGCCGTCCCCTCGACGAACGTTGCGCGTCCTTCCAAGCGCTCGGCGATTTGCAGGGTGGGCCGATCATTTGTGGCAATTACAGCCGCTTGGCCCACAGACTGCATGTGGAACAGCCGTTCCTTCGACGCCGAATAAGCCTCAAAGCTCTCATAGCGGTCGAGATGATCGGGCGTGATGTTGAGCAGCACTGCAACGTCGCAGTCGAGGCTCTGCGTCAGGTCGATCTGATAGCTCGATAATTCGAGCACGTAGACGCCGCCTTCGGGCAGCGGGTCCTGGGCGAGGATCGGCAGGCCGATATTGCCGCCCATTTCGGTGGGCACGCCTGCGGTCCTGAGGATGTGGTGGACGAGCGCGGTCGTGGTCGACTTGCCATTGGTGCCGGTTATTCCGACCACCTTGTGCGGCGGAAGCTCGGGCCGGGCGCGGGCGAACAATTCGATGTCGCCGATGATCTCGATGCCGACGTCGCGTGCACGCCGTGCGATCGGATGGCGGTTGAGCGGAAGACCCGGGGTGACGACGAGGGAGTCGAACTGGGTGAGGTCGGCTTCGTCGAGGTTGGCGATGTTTAGCTCTGCACGCTCGAGTTCGGGCGAGAGCTCCATCACCTCATCGACGGCACTCTCACGAGCTCCTTCATTCCGGTCCCATGCGGTTACGGCGGCACCGCTTGCAACCAGCGCGCGCACCGTCGCCAGTCCCGACCGCGCCAGGCCGTAGACTGCATATTTCTTCCCGGCAAAGGCGCGGGCCGTGATCACCTCAGCTTGAGAGTCGCAAGGCCCGCCAGGGCGAGCACGAAGCTGATGATCCAGAAGCGGATCACGACCGTTGGCTCGGACCAGCCGAGATGCTCGAAATGATGGTGGATCGGGGCCATCAGAAAGACGCGCCTTCCAGTGCGCTTGTAAACCGCGACCTGGATGACGACGCTGAGCGCCTCGACCACGAACAGGCCGCCGATGATCACCAGGACGAATTCATGATGCGTCGCGACCGCAACGGCGCCAAGAGCTCCGCCGAGGGCCAGGCTGCCGGTGTCGCCCATGAACACCGCCGCCGGCGGTGCGTTGAACCACAGGAACGCCAGGCCCGCTCCGATCACCGCCATGAGAAGCACCGTCAGATCGCCCGCGCCGGGCACGTGCGGAATGCCGAGATAATTGGCAAACCTGACGTTGCCGACGAGATAGGTGATCAAAAGAAAGGCGATACTGGCGATGATCACCGGCATGGTCGCAAGGCCATCGAGGCCGTCGGTCAGGTTCACCGCATTGCCGAAGGCGACGATCACGAACGCACCGAAGAATATGTAAAACCAGCCGAGATCCGCGACGGTCTCCTTGATGAACGGCAGGTGCAAACCGGTGCCGCCAGTGCGGACCATGAGCCAGGTCGCAACGCCTGCGATCAGGAATTCGAGCGCGAGCCTTGTCTTGCCCGACAACCCCGCGTGATGCGCCTTCTTCACTTTGTCGTAATCGTCGAGCCACCCGATCAACCCGAAACCGGCAGTCACCAGCAGGCATGCCCAGACGTAGATATTGAACAGGTTCATCCATAAGACGACCGAGATCGACATTGACGTCAGGATGAGGAGGCCGCCCATTGTCGGCGTGCCGCGCTTGGCAAGATGGCTCTGCGGGCCGTCGGCGCGGATCGGCTGGCCCTTGCCCTGCTTGGCGCGCAGCCAGCTGATGAACTTGGGCCCGATCAACAGGCCGATCAGAAGCGCGGTCGCGCTCGCGGCGCCGGCGCGAAAGCTGATGTAGCGGATGAGGTTGAGGACGCCTGGAAAACCGAGCTGCTCGGCGATCACGTAGAGCATGCCAGCTCCTTTGCCATGCTCTCGACGAGCTTCGCCAGTCCAACCGAATTGCTTGCTTTGACGAGCACTGCGTCGCCAGGGCGCACCAGCCGCCTGAGCGCGTCCGTCGCTTCGTCGACGCTATCGACGCGATCGACGCCAATCTGCCCGTTCACCGCCCGTGCGAGCGGCGCCATTTCACTGCCGATCAGGATTAAACGATCGATCTTTGCCGACAGCACCGCCGGCGCAAGGCCGGCGTGGAGAGCCTCGCTATGCTCGCCAAGTTCGCGCATCGGCCCGAGAACCGCGATGCGGCGACTAACATCCTTCTCTGCACCGAGGCTTTTCAGCGTTGCCGCCATTGACGCCGGATTGGCATTGTAACTTTCATCGATCAGCAGGATCTCGCCACCATCGGCCTCGATCAGGTGCCGAGCCCCACGGCCCTTGAGCCCCCCGAGGTCAGCAAGAGCAAGTCCGGCCCGCGCGACATCCGCACCCGCAGCCTCGACTGCGGCAAGGACGGCGAGCGCGTTCGACACCCAATGTTCGCCGCGCTGGGAGATGGTGAAGGTCAGCTCGCGCTCGAGCAAAGCAGCGCTGATCAGGCTTCCTCCGCCATTCGCTCCGACCGCGTGCACCGCGTGGACATCGGCGTCACCACCGCCGAACGTGATGATCCGATCGGCACGGCGGCGCGCCGCTTTGACGAGCCGGTCGCGATGGACGGTGTCATTCGGCACAATTGCGATGCCCTCAGGTTCAAGGCCCTCGAAAATCTCCGCTTTGGCGTCGGCGATAGCCTCTTCCGAGCCCAGGTTTTCGATGTGCGCCGGAGCAATCGCGGTGATCAGCGCGACATGGGGGCGGACCTGGCGCGTCAGGGCGGCAATCTCGCCTTTGTTGTTCATGCCCATTTCAAAAACTGCGAATTCCGCATCGCGTGGCATCCGGGCAAGGCTCAGCGGAACTCCGGTATGGTTGTTATAGCTCTTCACCGAGCGATGAACCTTGCCCGGCCGGTTGCGGTCGAGCGCGGCGTAAAGCGCCTCCTTGGTGCTGGTTTTTCCTACCGAACCAGTCACTCCGAAGATCGTCGCCCGGCTGCGCTCGCGCGAAGCACGACCGAGCGCCTGGAGCGCGGCAAATGTGTCATCGACGAGAACATGCGGACCGTTCACCCGGTGTGAAACGATCGCCCCCGCGGCGCCAGCGGCGAAGGCTCCGTCGACAAAGCGATGACCATCATGGACCGTTCCCGGCATTGCGACAAACAGATCGCCTGCCTCGACCTCGCGGCTATCGAAGGTGACTCCGCGAACTTCAAATGGCTCGCTCGCCGTTCCGCCGGTCGCCGCGACGATCTCGTCGGAAGTCCAGAGGCTCATGCCGCGCACTCCCTCGCTACCAAGGCATCGTCGAACGGCAGCACCTTGTCGCCGATGATCTGTCCAGTCTCATGGCCCTTGCCGGCGACAAGGACGATGTCTCCTTCGCGTGCTTGCCGGATGGCTTCGGCTATCGCCTCACGACGGCCAGGAACTTCGGTCGCGCCTGGAGCCGCCGCCATGATGGCGGACCGGATCCTGGCCGGGTCTTCGCTGCGCGGATTGTCGTCGGTGACGATCACCAGGTCCGAAAGCGCGGTGGCCACTGCCCCCATCTGAGGCCTCTTGCCCTGATCACGGTCGCCGCCCGCGCCAAAGACGGTAATCAGCCGACCTTCGACATGAGGACGAAGTGCCGCGATCGCCGCCTCGAGCGCATCGGGCGTGTGGGCATAATCGATGTAAACAGGCACGCCCGAGCGACTGATCACTGCACGTTCGAGCCTTCCGCGCACCGGCGCCACACGCTGCATTGCAGTGAAGGTCCTCGCCCAATCGCCGCCCGTCGCAAGCACCAGTCCAGCAGCGGTGAGGACGTTGGCGGCCTGGTAGGCCCCGATCAACGGCAGCGCGAGGCGCTGGGGATTGCCGGCATGCTCGACGATCAGCGACTGACCCAGCGCGGTCGGCTTCTGGTCGACCAGCCGGATCGTTTCGCCGCCGCGGCCGACCGTCAGAATTTCGTGCCCGGACCGCCGCGCGCGATCGATCACCTCCCTGGACTTGGGATCGTCGGTCCAAACCACCGCCGGCTTACCCGACGGAAGCAATTCGTCGAACAGCCGCATCTTGGTTTCGAAATAGGCTTCCATCGTCTGGTGGTAGTCGAGATGGTCGCGGCTGAAGTTGGTGAACGCGGCCGCTGCCAAGGGAACGCCTTCAGCGCGGTGTTGATCGATCCCGTGGCTCGATGCCTCATAGGCGACATGGCTGATCCCCATGCGCCTGAGCCCGGCCATGTTGTTGAGGAAAGTGACGATATCGGGCGTGGTCAGGCCGGTCGAGACCTGGTCGTCGGACGTCGTAACTCCAAGGGTCCCGATCGACGCAGATCGATGTCCCGACATCCGCCACATCTGGCGCGTCATCTCGACGGTCGAGGTCTTGCCGTTGGTCCCGGTCACCGCGACGACGGTTTCGGGAAATGGGGCGTAGAATTTGGCAGCAAGCTTCGCGAAGAGCTCGCGCGGCTCCGAATCCGACAGGAGCGGTACTCGATCGACACTCGCTCCCACCCGAGCGACCACTGCGACAGCGCCGCGATCCACGGCTTGGTCGATGAAATCCTCGCCGTTGAACACTGCGCCCGGGAACGCACCAAACACGCTGCCCGGCGCGACCTTTCGGTGATCGATCGCGAAGCCGGTCACTTCGGAATCGGAATCGACTTCGGCGATTTCCCGCAATTTCACGCCGGTCAGTCCTTCTTGGTGTCTTGTTTCGCGTCCTGAACGAACGGCAGCACCTGGCTCATGTCCGGCTCTCGATTCTTGTCCGGCTGAATCCCGAGCATGGGCGCAATGCGGCTGATCGTTCCACTGACCACCGGAGCGACGTTCCAGCCGGCAGTGGTAAAGCCGAATGTCTCGGGCGTCGCCTTGGGTTCATCAAGCATCGCGACGATCACATAGCGCGGGTCATCCATCGGGAACACACCCGCGAAGCTCGTGATGTTGATTGTCTGACTGTAGCGGCCGTTGATCAATTTCTGGGCAGTTCCGGTTTTGCCGCCGACCCGATAGCCAGGGGCCTCGGCCTTCTTGCCGGTGCCCTTCATCACGACGAGGCGGAGCAATCCGCGCATGCGGTAGCTCGTGTCTTCGCTGAAGACGCGCTTGCCTGGCTGCAGGGGGTGACCGGGACCGATCTTGAGCAAGGTCGGCGGATGATAGACGCCGCCGTCGAATAAAGTCGCATAGCCCATTGCAAGCTGCAGCGGCGCAACTGCGATACCCTGGCCGAAGCCCACAGTCATGGTCTCGAACGGGCCCCAACGGACGCCGGGAGTGAGCGCTCGGCCCCGCTCCTTGAGCTCGATCGGCACCGGCCCCAGGAAGCCCATCTTGCCGAGCCAATATTTCTGCCGCTGCGTCCCCAGCTGATCGGCGATCTGCGCAGTGCCGATGTTGGAGCTTTCCTCCATGATTTCGGCGACCGTGCAAATCCGCCCGAACGGGTGCGTGTCGTGAACGAGGTGGCCGTACGCCGGAAGGACCTGCGGGCAATTATATTGCTGGCCAAAGCCCTTGATGACGCCGCTCTCCATGGCCATCGCTACTGTGAACGGCTTGAAGGTCGAACCGAGCTCGTAGACGCCCTGGGTTGCTCGGTTGAAGCGCGCTTCCGGCGTTGCAGCACCGGGCGCGTTGGGGTTGATCTCGGGAAGCGAGGTCATCGCGAGCACTTCGCCCGTATGGACGTCCATCACCACGCCGGCCGCGCCGATCGCGGAGAAATGGTTCATTGCGTCGGAAAGCTCATGTTCGAGGGCCTGCTGGACTCGGCTGTCGATCGAGAGCGTCAGCGGCTGACCGCGGGTTGCGGCGTCCGACAGCTCTTTGTCGAATGCACGCTCCATTCCGGCAACGCCATGCCCGTCGATGTCGGTATAGCCGAGCACGTGAGCGGCAAGCGAAGTCTGGGGGTAGAGACGATCCGGCTCGCGCTCGATCGCGAGACCCGGCTCCCCGATGGCGTTGACGGCCTCGACGAGCGCGGGCGAGGCGCGGCGACGCAGGTAGAAGAAGGGCTTGGGCGAGCGCAGCATTGCGAAATACTGCTCCTCGCTTTGTTCGGGCATCAGTTGAGCAAGACGACGCGCAAGCGCCAGCTTGTCGCCAATGACCTTGCCGGGGTGGACTGCGATGGTCCAGGCGTCGATCGTCCGTGCGAGCGGGTCACCGTTGCGGTCGACGATATCGCCCCGGTCGGGAATGAGCGCTGTCAGGCCCTCCTTGCGACCAGCATGGTCGCCAAAGGCTGCCAGATAAAGGATGCGCAGGACGATCAGTATGACGATGCCGGCATAGACCAGCATTCCGAACATCAGCCGCTGGTGCATGACTGCGAGCAGCTGGCGTCGCTGACCGACGAGTCGGAGCCGCTCGGGCCGTGGCGCGACGAGAGCGGGCGACGGAGCGTTCATTAGTCGGCGGTGGTGTCCTTGGAATGACCGGAGCGCCTGACCGGAAGCGGCGCAAGCGGGTCGACCTTCGCAAGCCGCACCGGTTTTGTCACCCGTTTGGCCGATGCAATCGCCGGATTATCCACGGATTTCTTTGGCCCAGTCTTGGAAGCCACTGCATTCTTTATGGAACGCTTTTCGGCCGCCTTTCTGTTCGATTGGGCGGCCGCGAGGCCCGGCTTCTCAGCGGACTTCTTTGGTGCCGGCTTAGCCGCCGTTACCGGCTTGTCCGCAGGTTTGGCGGTCGTGCGGGGCAATGCGACGACCCTCCGCACCGGGACCTCGCGCGTCTCGGTTTTCAGACTGGCTTGATGAAGCAAGGCGGGCTGTGCCGGCGCTGCCTGGGCTCCGGAATCGTCCGTCTCGGGCTGTCCGATCGGCGGCTTCGGAGGTGTCGGCGCGGGAGCCGAGGCAAGCACCACGGGAGCCTGGAAGTCGACCTTGCGCTCCGGTTGGGCGAGCCTTGCCAGCTCGAAGCTCCCTTTGAGGAACTGGTCCGCCACGGGCGCCGAGAGCGCGAAAGCGCCGGCATTCCACCGCTCGAGCTGCGACAGGCGCCCGCGCGTTCCGATCTCGGTCTGAAGCACGCGCATGTCACGCTGGGCGAGCACGATCTTCGTTTCGACATCCTCGAGCTGAGCACGCTCGGATGCGACCCGGAGCGATACCAGATAGCAGCCGAGCGCAGCGCAAGCGCAGCTGGCAACCATGAAGACTGAGCGGAAGCTGCGGTTACTCATTGCAGGCATCCTTTGCGGACTGGAGCTGAAGTGCGGATCGCCGAACGAAGACGGGCTGATCGAGCCCGAGGATTGGCGGCCAGCTCGGGCTCCGATGGGGAAACGGGTTTGGCGACTTGCTCGAACGTTGGCCGGTTGGGGTCGATCACCGCCGGGCGGTGACGCGATCCGGCCGGTGCTGCGCCGCTGCGCTCGCGGAAGAAGCGCTTTACGATCCGATCCTCGAGGCTGTGGAAGGTGACCACGGCGAGCCGGCCGCCGGGCTTGAGCGAACGCTCCGCAGCTTCGAGACCTTGCTCGAGCTCATCGAGCTCGGAATTCAGATGGATGCGGATCGCCTGAAACGTGCGGGTCGCGGGGTCGCTTTTCTGGCCTTGGCGGAACCCGGCGGCACGGCGAACGACCGCGGCCAGTTCGGCGGTACGCTCGACCGGGCGTGCAGCGACAATTGCGCGGGCAATCGCCCGGGCGCGCGGCTCCTCCCCATAGTCGCGCAGGACCCGGGCGATCTCGGCCTCATCGGCCGAATTCAGATATTCTGCGGCGGTCAGACCCGAGCGGCTCATCCGCATGTCGAGTGGACCGTCCGCCTGAAAGGAAAAGCCGCGCTCAGCGCGGTCGAGCTGCATCGAGCTGACGCCGATATCGAGCGCGATTGCATCGACGAGACCGATGCCGCGTTCGGCGAGCACGCGGTCCATTTGGCTGAAGCGCTCCTCGATGAGCGTCAGTCGGGGGTCCGGGACGAGCGACCGTCCCGCCTCGATCGCGTCGGGGTCGCGATCGAAGCCGATCACCCGTCCCGCCCCCGCCGAGAGCATGGCGCGCGTGTAGCCGCCCGCTCCGAATGTGCCGTCGACGATGGTCTCGCCGCCCTCGAGGCGGAGCGCAGCGACGACCTCGCTGACCAGCACCGGCACATGTGGGGCCGTGTTTGCACCGGTGCTGGTCATGAAGCGCCTCGCTCTTCGAGGCGAAAACGAGCGATATCCTTGAGATCCTCGGGGATTCGGGCATCCTTGAGGAGCAGCTCGGGGTTCCAGATCTGAAAAGTCTCGCCGGTGCCGAGGAACAGTGCGAGCTCGCCGATCTGGCCTTTGCGGCGCATCATCGGCGGGAACAGGATTCGGCCCGAGCTATCGTAGGGAACTTCCTCGGTCGCGGCGAAAGCCATGAGGTTGCGCTGCTGATATTCGAGCTGCGCGTCGGGGCTGGTCTCCTCTTTCTCGAGAAGACGCTCCAGCTTGGCGTGCTTTAGCGCAGCGTAAGCGGGATCGTAGGCGCTGAGGCAGGGGAAGGCCTCGTGCTTGGCAAGGACGATGGTGCGGGCATCGCCCCGACGCTCGATCACTCCGCGCAGGAATGCAGGGATGGAAACGCGGCCCTTCGCGTCAACCGCGTTCAAAGCGCTGCCCTGAAACAGATGCTCTAGCGCCACGCCCAAACTACTCCCCGTTCGAGCGCACGGGACGTCCATCGCGGATGCGCACCGTCGTGCGCGCCGCGTTCAGGTTCGAATCAAAGGGTTAGCCCCCGCGCTCCAGACATGTTGGTAACTCAACAAGGCACGGGACACAATGGGTTTTCGTGGGATTGTGTGGGATTTCATGGTCAAACGCGGATTTCTGCGGCTTTTTGCGGGCGCGTTAAACTTTCGTTCTCTGCTCGTTCTCCTTTCCTCTGCCTGTGGATAAGTCTGTGACTGAAGGAATCACTTCTGCTCGAGCCTGGCAAGCTCTTGAAGCAAGCCGTCGAGATTATGGCTGGCTTTCGGTCCGAGTTGGTCGGCATTCAGAACATCGGCATCGGCGACGATCGTCGCTTCGCCCTTGCCTATTCGGCAACGGGCGACCAGCGCGTCCGTGCTGATTTCGCAGCCGCCGACCAGTCGTCCGGGCGAGACTGCGACAATTTCAAAATCCCCAAGCTTGCGCTGGACCAAACCGCGCTTCTCGGGCGCATCCAGCCGAAGCCCCCAATGCGCGAGCAAGCCGGTGTCCATGAACATCGGGGGAGGCCGAAGCGGATCGCCGAGCGGCAGCTTGCTTGGCCATTCGAGCATCGGGTCAGCAAATAGCAAGAGGTGACCACCGCGGCGTACCCAGTCATCAAGCGCAACAAGGTTTTCGGCAGTCTGAGGCAACGGATGCGCCATCAGCAGCATTCGGCCCTTGGCAAGTTCGGCAGGGTCGGTGACGCTGATCGGAGTGACCCGGTAGCGGGTCTCGAGCCGCTTGAGCGCCGGTGAGCCGGCACTGTGGAGCGAGAAGTCTTCGCCGAACAAGAGTGGCAGGCTGGTGACGAGCAATAAAGTCGGCCGCTCGCCGGGCTTGCGGGGCTGCAACGGCGCCTGTTCCCGCCTTATTGTTGCGATCGCAAAAGCGCTCGCAGCAAGCGCAGCAACGATCAAAAAGAGAGCGCGTCCCCGCGCGCTCCTCATTTCCTGGAGCTGCTATTGTTCGCGGCGTTGCCATTGTCCGACGCGCCGGGCGCAACGCCCAGCTCGGCAAGCGGCTCACTGGGTTCGTTGGCAGCAGCCTGCTGCGTGGCATTGCTCACGTCGTCGCGGCTCGAGCGGCTGATCACCGACCCCAGAAGAACGAGCAAAAAGGCGATCGCGAGGCCGATCATCCCGATGCGGATGCGCTGAGCGCTGCTGCCGGTCTGATAGGGCATTACAATCGACGAACCGTATGTCCCGGTTCGACAATATGCAAGCCGATGACCTTGACGATTGCCTCTCGCGTGGTGAAGGGGCGCGAGTCATGACTCGAATTCCCCTGCTCCTCACGCTTGCTGCCGCCGCCGCGCTAGCCGGTTGCAACGAGAACCATACCATAGTCGCCGGCGGCCCCGACGAAGGCAATAACACGACCAATGTCGCGAGCAATGGCCCAGTCGTGCTGCCGCCGTCGATCACCGCAAGCAAGGCCTATCGCTGCGCCGACAACAAGCTGGTGTATGTCGACTGGATGTCGGACGGCAGCGCGCGCGTGAAGAAGACACGCGACGAGCCCGGGACCGCGGTCACGCCGGGTACTGAGCTCAAGGGCGATCCCAAGGGCTCGTCCATCACCTACAAAGGCGAGAGCTGCAAGGCTTAAGACGCAAAGTGCTGGAGGACCCCGCTCTCTGCAGTCATGAACGGCTGCGGAGCGGGAGGCTTTGATGGACATCGACAGGCGGACATTCACCCGCGGAGCCGTGGGGATTGTCGTCAGCTGTCGGCTCGCCGGTCCCGCTCTTGGCCAGGGGCGACCCTTGCCCGCTGCAGCGCTGTCCGCGATCCGCGCATACGGCGAGGCGCACCTCAGCTACAATGGACTGCCGGGGATGACGCTCGGGGTGGCGATGCCGGACGGCACCCGCACAGTCCTCGATTTCGGCTACGCCAATGCCGACGCGCGCGCTCCAATCACGCCCGACACGCTGTTCCAGATCGGCTCGATCAGCAAGGTGATGGTCGCTGCCATTCTGCACCGGTTTGCTGGCGAAGGCCGCTTGCGCTTGACTGATCGCGTGAGCGACCTTCTGCCGGCGATCCCATTGCCTGCAGGAAACACCATACAGGTCCAGCACATGCTCGACCATGTGGCGGGCCTTCCCGGAGATTCGCCGATGTTCCCCGACGGCGGCCTGTGGACCGCTTATCCCCCCGGCGCGCACTGGCACTATTCGAACACCGCCTATGAGATCCTCGGCAAGCTCGCCGAGCATCTGGGGCACAAGTCGCTCGCCCAGCTGCTGCACGAGCATATCTTCGCGCCGCTCGGAATGAGCCGTTCGCACGGGGCTATCCTCGGCGCCGACCGCACCCTTTATGCACAAGGCTATGAGCCTGCCGACCAGGTCGCAGCTTATGCTCGCGGGGTTCCCTTAAGACCCGCTCCCTGGGTCGACGTCACTTTCGGAGCAGGCAGCGTTGCCTCGACAGCGGACGACATGCTGCTTTTCCTTCGGGCGCTCGCCGACGCGGTCCAGGGGAGGGGTGCGCTGGGGCTCAGTCCCGAGCAGGCGCGAGCCTTCGCCGCCCATGCGGTCCCGAGTGACACTGCGGGCATGGGCTACGGAAACGGTCTGATGCATGTCGCCCATGCCGGGCGCGCCTATCTCCATCACACCGGCGGGATGCTGAGTTTCTCCTCTTCATTCCACGTCGATATCGCGAGCGGCGTCTGCGCCTTTGCAAGCTCGACCCTCAACGCTTTCGCGGAATATCGACCGCGACTGCTCACCCGTTTCGCGGTCGATGCCCTGACCGACGCGCTCGCCGGCCGGCCCTTGCCCACGCCGCCGCCCTTGGAGGCGCCGATTGCAAAGGCGACTTCATATGTGGGCCGCTACTCAGGATCGAACGGGACGTTCGAGGTGCGGCTCGGCGGATCGCTGAATATCGTCGCCGGGGGTCAGTCCGCCGCCTTGCAGCAAGTCGACGACGACCTGTTCCGCACCACGCACCCGCTTTTCAGACAATTTAGCCTGTTGTTCGAGCGCAAGGCCGGAACGGTCAACCTCGCGAACTGGGGTCCAAACTCCTATGCGCGCGAAGGCAGCGGTGAAACCTTGCCCAAATCCGATCCGGAGCTGGCAAAGCTCGCCGGCCGCTACATCGACGATAATCCCTGGTACGGCGCTGCGCCGGTAGTCGAGCGCGGCGGCCGTCTTTGGCTCGGCACCGAAATGCCGATGGCCAAGATTGGCGACAATCTGTGGCGCGTCGGCAAGGAGAGCTGGTCGCCCGAGCGGGCGTCCTTCGCGAATTTCATCGACGGACGCCCGCAGACCTTCATTCTCTCAGGCGAGAAGTTCCTCCGTCACGAAATTTGACCGGGCGGCGTCAAACCGTCTCGGGGTGCCTTTGCGACTGCGACGCCGCCATGCGCGCGGGGATTTCCTCCGGCGGAACATCCTCGACATGCGTCGCGATGCTCCAGCGATGGCCGAACGGATCGGTCAGGGTACCCATGCGGTCGCCCCAGAACTGATCCTCGACGGCCCTCAGTTCCTTACCGCCCGCATCGACCGCGCGCCTGAAGGCTGAATCGACATCATCGGTGTAGACGACAAGGCCGAAGGTCGTTCCGCCGCGCGACTTGGGGCTAAGATTGTCGAAGTCCGGAAATTCGTCATTGAGCATGATCCGCGTGTCGCCGATCTGCAGCTCGGCGTGACCGACCTTGTCGCCCATTGGCAGACGCGAAATTTCCTTTGCTCCAAATGCCTGCTTGTAAAAATCGATCGCCCGCGCGGCGTCGTCGACCGTCAGAATGACGTTCACGCTGCGATACCCTTGAGGAATTGGGTTCACCATTGCCGTGCTCCTTGAGAGAGATCCCCCGGCACGGCTCCAATACTGCAGTTATCGGAGTCGCTCCAAACCCGCTCGTCGAGTCCTAGCCGCGGTTCGCCGAGGCCGCTAAGGGGCCGCGCATGGACGTCCTCGAAGCTCCCCAGATCACACCGCAAGTCGTCGCCGAGCACGGGCTCAGCACCGAAGAATATGACCGCATCCTCAACGCACTCGGCCGTGAACCGAACCTGGTCGAGCTCGGCATCTTCTCGGTCATGTGGTCGGAGCATTGCAGCTACAAGAGCTCGCGCATCCATCTGAAGAAGCTTCCGGTCTCTGCCCCCTGGGTGATCTGCGGCCCGGGAGAGAATGCCGGAGTGATCGACATTGGCGACGGCGACGCGGCGATCTTCAAGATGGAGAGCCATAACCACCCGTCCTACATCGAGCCCTATCAGGGCGCTGCGACGGGCGTCGGCGGGATCCTGCGCGACGTCTTTACCATGGGCGCTCGGCCGGTCGCGAACATGAACGCGCTGCGCTTCGGCCGGCCCGACCACCCCAAGACCCGGCACCTCGTCGCTGGCGTGGTCGCGGGCATTGGCGGCTATGGCAATTGCGTCGGAGTCCCGACCGTGGGCGGAGAAGTCAATTTCGATTCAGCCTATGACGGCAACATCCTCGTCAATGCGATGACCGTCGGCGTCGCCAGGACCGACAAGATCTTCTATTCGGCAGCTGCCGGCGTCGGGAATCCGGTGGTCTATGTCGGTTCGAAGACCGGACGCGACGGAATCCACGGCGCGACCATGGCCAGCGCCGATTTCTCCGAAGACAGCGAAGAAAAGCGCCCGACCGTCCAGGTCGGCGACCCCTTCACCGAAAAGCTGCTGATCGAAGCCTGCCTCGAACTGATGGCATCGGACGCGATTGTCGCAATCCAGGACATGGGCGCTGCCGGCCTCACCTCTTCGTCGGTCGAAATGGCGAGCAAGGGCGGCGTCGGAATCCGGCTCGACATGGATAAGGTGCCGTGCCGCGAAACCGGCATGACGCCCTATGAAATGATGCTCTCCGAGAGCCAGGAACGTATGTTGATGGTGCTGAAGCCCGGCCGCGAATCCGAAGCCGAGGCGATCTTCAAGAAATGGGAGTTGGACTTTGCCGTGATCGGCGAGGTGACCGACACCGGGCATATGGAGCTGGTGTGGAATCGCGAGACCGTCGCCGACATCCCGCTCGGCCCGCTGGCCGATGAGGCGCCCTGCTATGAGCGGCCCTATGCGGTCCCGAAACCGCCCGAGCCGCTGACCGACATCCCGGAGACCACCGACATCGCCGCGGACCTCTTGAAGCTGATGGCCTCACCCAATCTTGCGAGCCGGCGCTGGGTCTGGGAGCAGTATGACCAATCAGTCGGCGCCGATACGGTGCAGCGGCCCGGCGGCGACGCCGCGGTGGTGCGGGTGCATGGGTCGAGGAAGGCGCTGGCGATCACCACCGACGTGACTCCGCGCTATTGCTATGCGGATCCGGTCGAGGGCGGAAAGCAGGCCGTGGCCGAAGCCTATCGCAACCTTTGCGCGGTCGGCGCAAAGCCGCTGGCGATCACAAACTGCCTCAATTTCGGCAATCCGCAGCGGCCCGAGATCATGGGCCAGTTCGTCGGCTGCGTCGAGGGCATGGCCGAGGCGTGCCGGGTCCTCGACTTCCCGGTCGTGAGCGGCAATGTCTCGCTCTATAATGAAACGAAGAACGAGGACGGGTCGAGCCTCGCAATCCTTCCGACCCCCGCGATCGGCGGCGTTGGTCTGCTCGAAGATTGGGAGAAGAGCGCGGCGATCGGGTTCAAGAATGAGGGAGACAGCATCTATATTGTCGGTGAAGGCGGTTATCACCTTGAACAGTCCCTTTGGCTTCGGGAACTATGCGGCAAGACCGGTGGTCCTCCACCGCGGGTCGACCTAGCAGAGCAACGCCGAAGAGGTGAATTGATCCGGCAGCTCGTTGCTGATCGCAAGGTCACTGCAGTGCATGACGTTTCGGACGGAGGTCGGCTCGTCGCGATTGCCGAAATGGCTCTTGCAGGCGGCATCGGCGCTCGCCTCTTGTTGAACGTCTGCCAGAATGCTGCACGCGCCTTTTCAGAAGACCAGGGCGTGTATGTCGTCACTGCGCCAGCTGGTTCGCTAGACGGAATCGACGGGGTCTATCTCGCTGGCACGGTTGGAGGGGACTCACTTCAGCTGGTCTCGGGCGAAGTCTCCCTCGCCGACCTCCGCGCCGCGCATGAGGGCTTCTTCCCCAGGCTGATGGGCAGCGAACTCGCTCCCGAGTTTTGATGGGCTCCCGGCCACTCCGGACGGTCCTCGCGACGAACTGGAAGCGAAGCTCCACGCGCTCCTGACGCTGGTCGGCCGCCGACAATCGTTTTGGGGAGCTGGCCCCACGCATCTCATCGACGTGAAGGTCTGTTCGGTCGACGAAATATGGCCAGGGATGAAGCTGGCGATCAGACGGGCGTATCGCTGAAGGGGGACATCCAATGCACCGCCGCTCCGTTGCAAAGCCGATTATCGTCGCAACTCTGGTGTGCGGAAGTCTCGACATAGTCTTCGCAGTGATCCTGACGATGACTCGCGGCAAGGACCCGGCCGCAATGTTGCGCTTCGTTGCCTCGGGGCCATTGCCGGCGGCCACCGGAATGGGAACCGCCGGATCCCTGCTCGGCCTGCTTGTCCACTTTGGGTTGATGGCGATGATGGCCGCCTTCTTCGTGTTCTTCGTTGCGACAGCCGGCTCGCAGCGTCAGCTGATCCACACGCCCTGGCGCGCCGGCGTGGCTTACGGCGCCATCACCTATGCGGTCATGAACCTCATGATCCTACCACTGCGCTTCCCCGCCGCCTGGCCGCCAAAGCCGTTCGCCATCGGTACGCAGCTGTTCGCACATATTGTTCTGGTCGGCTGGCCAATGGCCCTGATTGCGCGCCATTACCTTTATGGACGGAGTTAGTTGCGAACGCGTCGCAATAGCGTTATATGGCTGCCATGATCGTCTGCGTCTGCAATGCCATCACCGAGCACGAGCTGCGAGAAGTCGCTGGAGCCGACGCCCGGACGCCGGAAGCCGCATATGCGAAGCTCGGCTGCGAACCCCAGTGCGGGTGCTGCCTCGATTATGCTCAGGAGATCATCGACGAGCAGCTGTCCAAGCGCCCTCGTCTCTGCGCCGTCGCCTGACTTGACGCCTTAGACACCGCAGCGCATCCGCTCTCTCGCGACGCGACGGGAGAACAGGCCATGAAGGGCGACCCCAAGGTCATCGAGCTTCTCAATGAGGCGCTCAAGAATGAGCTCACTGCGACCAACCAATACTGGCTGCACTATCGGCTGCTCGACAATTGGGGCGTCAAGAAGCTCGCTGAATTCGAGCGGTCAGAATCCATCGACGAGATGAAGCATGCCGACCGGCTCGCGGAGCGCATCCTGTTCCTCGACGGACTGCCCAATTTCCAGGCACTCGGGCGGCTGCATATCGGGGAGAATGTCGAAGAGATTCTGAAGGCTGATCTGGAGCTTGAAATGGACGCGCTCGATCAGCTGAACGGCGCCATCGCGCACTGCGAATCAGTGCACGACTATGTCAGCCGCGACCTCTTCTCGGACATACTCGAGAATGAGGAGGAGCATATCGACACGCTGGAAACCCAGTTCGAAATGATCGCTCGGATGGGCTTGCAGAACTACATCCAGCTCCAGTCGGAACCGAGCAAATCCTAAATTCGTCCGAAGCCCTGATTGCTGACCTTGCGCCCAAAACCGGTCGGTGCGGTCCGCTGCACGAGCGGATTGGTGGCTTTCTCAAACTGCTCCACCGTCTGGTCGAACAGCGCCCGTAGCTGCACCACTTCGGGGACGAGCTCGTCGGGAAACCGGTGAGTTTCGACGCACAGCCGCGCGGTCGTCTCGATCAGCTCGGCGATCTTGGCCAGCGGCTCGGCGCCGAGCTGGCGCGATTCGCCCTTGATGGTGTGCGCCGGAAGGACGAGTGCGGTCGTGTTCTGCTCGCGCATCGCAAGCTCGATCTGGCTGATGGACTTGACGCCATCTTCCTTGAAATAGCTCAAGATGCGAATGAACCCTGGGCCCATTTCGGTCCGGCATTTCTCGAAATGCACCCAGTCGATGATGTCCCGAGCTTCGTCGGCCACCCTACGCTCCTCAACTGCCGGTCACTTCCGGCGGTAGTCCCACGGGCTTGGGAATAGCCGGGAAAGGGTAAAATTTGCCTTAGCGCCTGGACCTGTCGAACGGGTTTGTCCGTCCGCGGAAGTCAAGGCGGACTGGTACGGGTCCGAGTTTGAGGTCTCGCCGCATCGCATTGAGCAGGTAGCGTCGGTAGCTTTCCGGAAGCTCGTCAGTGCGGTTGCCGAACACCACGAAGCTCGGCGGGCGGCTCTTCACCTGAGTGATATAGCGCAGTTTGATCCTTTGGCCTTTCGGCGCCGGCGGCGGGTTGGCTGCGACTGCATCCTCGAACCAGCGGTTGAGCTCGCCGGTGGGAATTCGGCGTCCCCATGCCTCGCGAAGCTCGAAGGCGACCTTGAGGATGGTGTCGGCGCCCTTGCCGGTCTTTGCCGAAACGGTGAGCAGCGGGACATCGCGCAGCTGCGCAAGCCCCTCGCCAAGCGCGGCCTTGACGCCATTGAACAGCGCGGAGGCATGTTCCGCGACATCCCATTTATTGAGCGCAATGATCAAAGCGCGACCCTCTTCGATAACCTGGGAAGCGATCTTCAGATCCTGGGCTTCAAGGCCGCGGGTTGCGTCGAGCAGAAGCACGACCACTTCGGCATAATCGATGGCTCGCTTGGTATCAGCTGCGGAGAGGCGCTCGAGCTTGTCGTCGACCTTGGCGCGCTTTCTCAATCCCGCAGTGTCGACGAGCAGCACCGGCCGGCCCTCCCACTGCCAATCGAGGCTGATCGAATCACGCGTGATTCCGGCTTCAGGGCCGGTGATCATCCGCTCCTCGCCGATCATCAGGTTGACGAGCGTCGATTTGCCGGCGTTCGGGCGTCCGACGATTGCGAGTTTCAATGGATGCTCGCGGCCCTCCTCATCATCCTGCGCGTCGAAATGGTCATGCTCGACATGCGGCCGAAGCGCCTCGAACAGGTCGACCACCCCCTCGCCATGCTCGGCGCTGATCGGAATCGGGTCGCCGAGCCCAAGGCGATAGGCATCGAGAGTCCCGCTCTCGCCGGCTCCGCCCTCGGCCTTGTTTGCAACGAGGATGACCGGCGTGGTCTCGACCCGCAGCCAGCGGCCGATCTCTTCATCGAGCGGAGTTAGGCCTTCGCGAGCATCGACCAGGAACAAGGCGGCGTCGGCTTCGCGAACCGCAGCTTCGGTCTGTGCCCGCATCCGCCCCGGGAGCGTGTGCGGATCTTCATCCTCGAAACCGGCGGTGTCGATCACCCGAAATTCGAGACCGACCAGCTTCGCATCGCCCTCCCGACGGTCGCGGGTCACGCCCGGGCGGTCGTCGACGAGCGCCAGGCGCTTGCCGACGAGCCGATTGAAGAGCGTCGATTTGCCGACATTGGGTCGGCCGATGATTGCGACGGTCGGAACGGGCATGAGCTCATCTACCCCCGCTCGGGCGGGGGTCCAGTGCTAAAGACGGAATCTGGGCTCCTGCTTTCGCGAGGAGCATTATCTGAAGGCGTGCAGCCGGGCGAGATCGTCGTAAATGTAGAGCGTCGAATTGGCGACAACAGGCGACAAACTGATGCCCGTTCGAACACTCGTCTGCCCCTGCACTGCGCCGGTCGTCGGATCGACGAAAATAATTGCTCCATTGGAGCCGGTGACAATCAGCCGGCCGCCTGCAAGCACCGGTCCCGAATAATCGATTTCGCCCTTCTTCGACTTGG
The DNA here is from genome assembly GCA_966424035.1 of uncultured Sphingomonas sp. GTDB lineage: Bacteria > Pseudomonadota > Alphaproteobacteria > Sphingomonadales > Sphingomonadaceae > Sphingomicrobium. The sequence goes on from CBJLMA010000015.1 coordinate 46,700, forward strand.
CCTTCACGAATTGCGGGAGCTGGCTGATCCAGCGAATATGCCCGTTGGAGCGATAGACGCAGATGATTTTCGCCTGGTCGGTGACGACGAAGATCCAGTCTCCGGCGACCCATGGCGTGTCGATGCCGGCGATGTTGAGCTCCCACTGGCGCTGGCCGGTGATGAGGTCGAGGGCAACCATTCGGCCGCCTTGGCCGACCGCGATGACCTGGCCACTGTCGATGACCGGGTCGGCGTCAATGTCGTTGAGTGACGATACGCTGGTACGGATGCTGGTCCGCTGCAACGCATCCTGCCACACCATGCGGCCATTCTCGTAGCGATAGGCGTTGAGCTCACCCGAGGAGAAACCGGCAACCACCGTGCCCTGGCCGACCGCGGGCGAGGCAGAGCCGAACACGCCGGCGATTTCGAGCGACGCGGCCTGCGACCAGTTGGTCGAACCGTCCTGCTCCTTTAGCGAGTAGATCTGATTGTCCTCGCTCATCACATAGAGTGAGCCATTGGCGACCGTCGGAGCACCGCGAAGCGGTCCGCCCGGACGTACTTTCCAGAGGATTCCGCCGTTGCGCTCGTCAAGCGCAGCAACGAAGCCAAGGCCGTTCGTCGCGTAGATGCGGCCCTGATCGTAAGCAACGCCGCCGCCGTAGAGGGATTTTTGGCCGCCCTTTTCGGTCGGAGTCTGGCTCGACCAGATGGAGGCGCCGGTGCGCGCATCGAAGGCGCGAACCGTCCCAAGCGTGTCGATCGTATAGATGCGGCCGCCCGCAACGACCGGCGCTGCGGCAAGGCGCGCCGTCAGCGACGTTCCGCGGCCCGCCTGCACGGTAAAGGCATTGGCGAGAGCATTGCCGAGCGCCAGTTGGCCCATCGACTTGGTCGGATTGCCCCCCGACTGAGTCCAGTCGCTGTTCACGACTGCCTGGGGCAGGCTCATCGGCAGCGCCGCAGTGGCGGGATCGACCGTCACATCGCCCTCTCCGGTGAGGACTGAGATCCGCTGTCCCAGAACCGGGGTGTTCGTGTGCTTGCCTTTCTTGAACACGCCGCAGCCGCTTGCTGCCAAAGCAGCGGCAATGAGGATTGCGGCGCGGAAGTACGTCTTTTTGGTCATTCTCAAGGTCCTATTGGGCCTGGGTCTGGGGAAGCGCGCCGACGTCGACGCCGAGTGAACCCGCGATTTGAACGGCGCGGGCGCGGATGCTCTGCGGGACGCCCGTATCCTTCGCAATGGCTGCGTAAAGCTGCCCCGCTTCCTGATTCCTGCCCTGCCTGATCATTGCAAGTGCGGACATTTCGCCGGCCGTGCCGAACCAGGGCTCACCGGGCTTGGTGAGTGGCTGAAGCCGTGCAATGACCTGCTGCGGCTGCAGCTGGTCAAATTCGAGGGCAGTCTGGCGGATCAGTGCAGCGTCGCGATAGGGATCGGGCAGGCTGTCATCGCTGGCTATGGTCTTGTAGGTCATGGTCGCGAGCTTCAGATCATTTTGCTGAAGCGCCAGCGCCGCGCGCGTGAACAAAGCGGATGCACGGACCGCCTTGCTGCCGCTCGTCGCCAGTTGATCCAGCTGCTGCGGTGCCTGGCCTATACTGCCGCTGCCGATGTCCTTGTAGATCTTGGCGAGCTCTTCGACCTGTGATTCGGAACGCTGCAGTTGGTGTTGCTTCCACCAAATGAAGCCGCCGCTCGCAGCAAGGAGCAACAGGACTGCGGCAATCAGCCAACCGCCATAAGCCTTGAAGAAATCGCGCAACTGATCGCGCCGGAGGTTCTCGTCGACCTCACGTACGAATGTTTCAGTGACATCAGGGGGCTGCGCCAAAAACTGCCTCGATTGAAACGGTTGGGATCCACATGCCGATCGCTTCCCTTCCCCACCCTGAACGGAAGCTGGCGGCGCCTCGTCTAGCGGCTGCCGCGGCAAAGGCAAAGAGGCGCGAGGATCGATCCGAACGGGCTTCCCTGCACGGGCGCCCTGTGTCGCGTCCAAGCTGCGCGCCCATTCACATGAAGGCGGCAGTCCTGAGCCATCATGCCCAACACAGGACCGGGCGATCGTCCATGGTCCTGCTCGGTGATTCGCACTTCGCGATCACGTCGAACCTGGCCTCACTCGGCCAAAAGCATGCCGGATCCGGTCTAAGAAGAGATTGTTTCCCGGAGGCGGCCGGTCCAGAGATCCTTCGCCTATTGGAAACGGGCATGCGGAAGAAGCCCGTCCGAAAACTGGGACGCGATCTACTCCTTCGGCCGGTAGGTCTGGTCATCGGTGGGGAAGGTTCGTGCACGCACCTCCTCGGCATAGGTGCGCGCCGCCTCGCCGATCCGCGTTGCAAGGTCGTCGTACCGCTTCACGAAGCGCGGCGTTCGTTCAAACATCCCCAGCATGTCCTCGGTAACCAGCACCTGCCCGTCGCACAGGGCCGAAGCGCCGATGCCGATCACCGGCGCGGCCACTCGCGCAGCGACATCGCAGGCGATATGCTCGAGCACACCCTCGACGACGATGCAGAATGCACCGGCCGCGTCGATCGCTTCGGCGTCGCTGATGATTTTCGCCGCTTCCTCATCGCCGCGACCGCGCGCGCCGTATCCGCCAAGGACGTTCACGGCCTGCGGCGTAAGTCCGACATGGCCGATCACCGGAATGCCGCGCCGGGTCAGAAACTCGATCGTTGGGGCCATTGCCTCGCCGCCTTCGAGCTTCACTGCGGCGCAGCCCGTTTCCTTCATGATCCGCGAGGCGCACGCGAACGCCTGTTCGGGCGACGACTCGTAACTGCCGAAGGGCATGTCGACCGCGACGAGTGCGTGCCAGCTGCCGCGAACCACCGCGGCCCCGTGCGCGCACATCATCTCCATCGTCACCGGAATTGTCGACGGGAGGCCGTAGATGACCTGCCCCAGGCTGTCGCCGACCAGCAGCATGTCGCAATGGGGATCGAGCAGCTGAGCCATCCGCATCGTGTAGGCGGTCAGGACGACGATCGGCTGCTGGGTTCTGCCGCCGGTCTTTCGGCCGCGGATCGCCGGCGCAGTCATCCGCTTTCCCGGAACTGGCGAGGGCGTCGCGCGGCTGGTTGAAGTGTCGATAGTGAAGGTCGACATGGCCGCGGCTTCTAGCGGCGCTGCACTGCAACAGCCAGTCCCGCGCGCGGGGACCGTTGTTCGCAGACTGCCGAACGACATGGGAACCAGCGGGCAGCCCGGCTCAATTGGGCGAATCGGGGCCGGTTTCCCCCGGCGATCCCCCCGGCGCAACGGCTCGTCGCGAACGGCGCGGTTAATCGGCACAGTTTCGTCGCTGCGCATTTGTGCCTTGGGCAATCATCCCCAAGGAAAGGACATGTGAATGACTGGGAGGATAATCCTCATTGCCGCTGGAATCGCGCTTGGAACGAGTGCTGCGATGGCTGCTCCGCCCGCGACGACACCGGGCGGCGCAACTCCCGCTACGCCACCAACGCCGACCCAGCCGGCAACGCCGGCGGACCCGTCGACCGGCGCTTCGGCAACTCCAGCGACTCCGGCGAGCCCTGCCGACCCTGCAACATCAGCCGAACCGTCGTCGCAACCGACCAATGACACGACCGAAACGACGGCAGCGGCTCAGCCGAACCAGAAATTGAAGAAGAACAAGAAGAAATAACGCGATAAGCGGGCGCAGCCGACCGCTGCGCCCGCGTTCATGCCATGGACTTTCGGCTATTCGCCGTCGCCGAGCCGCTCTTCCCAGCGCGCGCCCTGCGCGAGTGAAATGGAGTCGAGTACTGCAGTGCTCTGGTCGCGCAAAATGGCGAAGGCACGGCGAATGGCACAGGTCGCTTCATCGTGGCAGTCGCCGCATGGAGCATAGAAATTGACGCTTGCGCACGACACCAATGCGATCGGGCCTTCCATCGACCGGACGACCTCGCCGAACGAAATCTGGTCGGAAGGACGCGAGAGGCGATAGCCACCTTTGGGACCCCGCGCGCTTTTGACGAGCCCGGCCTTTTTCAGGTCGAGCATGATCAGCTCGAGATATTTTGGGGGGACCCGCTGGGTCTCTGCGATTCGGCTGAGCTGGACCGGCGCTCCAGCCTGCTCTTCGGCAAGGAAGAGCAGGGAACGCAATGCATAGCGGGTCTTTTGCGTGATCATGCTTTACCAATGCCTAGCGCCCGGCAAGACAAGCGAAAACCCCTCTTGAGCGAAGTCAATGAACGCCATTTAACCTTGCCGCCACGGCGGTGAGAAACGGGCGAATTTATGCGACGCTTCGCTGGCTGCACACAAGGAGGAGGAAGCAATGAGAACTCTGCTTGCATCCATTGCCGCAGTGGCGCTGGTCGCCACGCCGGTGCTTGCTCAAATGTCGAACACGAGCACCAACACGACCAAGACCACCAAGACGACCAAGAGCACCGCGAAACCCACGAGCTCCGTTGCCAAGGAGGCGAAGGCCGAGGGTGAGTCAGTGAAGCAGGAGGCCAAGGAGCAGAAGGCAGCCCACCACGGAAAGCGGCATCACAAGAAGATGCACAAGAGGCATCACAAAATGACCGTCACGAAAAAGACGACCACAAGCACAACCAAGAGCTAAGTAAGGGCCGTACGGCGCTGCTTCGCCGACTCCCGCGCGGCGCCGTACGGCTGCTTCTTCCGAGGTGGAGTTTCGAGCAAGCATGGGCCGCAAAATTCTTTTGGTCGAGGACGATCGCGAGACTGCGGCATATCTCGCAAAGGGGCTCAACCAGGAAGGACACAGCGTCGAACAGGCGACGAACGGACAGGACGGCCTGTTCCGCGCCACCGATGGCAGTTTCGACCTGATCATCCTCGACCGGATGCTACCGGTGCTCGACGGCCTGTCGGTGCTGAAGGCATTGCGCGCTGCACGGATCGATACGCCGGTCCTGATCCTCTCCGCACTCGCTTCCGTCGGCGACCGAATCGAAGGGCTGGAGTGCGGATCGGACGACTATCTGGTGAAGCCCTTCTCCTTCGCCGAGCTGCTTGCGCGCGTGAACGCGCTGTTGCGGCGCCGCGAATCCCGGGTCGATCCCGCGGAACACCGGCTGACCGTCGGCGATCTGGAGATCGATCCCCTGTCGCGCACCGTAAAGCGCGCTGGAAAGAAACTCGAGCTCAAGCCCCGGGAATATCTGCTGCTCGAATATTTTGCCCGCAACGAAGGGCGCGTCGTCACCCGGACCATGCTTCTGGAGCAGGTGTGGGATTATCATTTCGATCCCGGCACGAACGTCATCGACGTCCATGTCAGCCGGCTTCGCCGCAAACTCGACGAAGGCTTTGAAAAGCCGCTGCTGCATACCGTAAGAGGCGCGGGCTACATGCTCGCCGCATAGAGCGGTACAAGCATTCCCGTGCCAACGACCTTACGCATCGCGCTGCTTGCCGGCCTGCTCGCACTGGTTTCGAACCTCGTCGTTATCGGCTTCATCTATTACCGCACGCACGACGAAGCGGTTTCGACCGTCCGCCGGCAGGTCGCCGAGCAGGGCAAGGTGCTTGCGGATGTCTATCGCTCGGGCGGCCAGGCGGCGCTCAACGATGCAATCCAGGATACGATCAATTACGCTGACCCGCAGAGTGCGGTCGGTCTGCTCAGACCCGACGGCCGCGAGGTCATGGGCAATCTCCAGTCCCTGCCCGCATTCGCGCTTCGCGAAGGCTATCGACATGCGCTCATCCGGCTGACCGGCCAGACAACGCCGCGGCAGGCGGCGCTGGTGGTCCAGCGATTGCCCTCGGGCCAATGGCTGGTCAGTGGCCGGATTGCCGGAGAGGGGCTCGCGATTCGCGACACTCTCGAACGGTCGCTCCTGATCGCGCTGGTCGTCGCATGCCTGCTCGGGCTTCTGTCGGGGCTCACCACTGCTCATTACGTGGGTCGCCGAATCAACGACATCGCAAGGGTCGCCAACCGGATCAGCGCGCGCGATCTTTCGCAGCGTGTCCCGGTGTCGCGCGCGGGCGACGCATTCGATCGCCTGGGCGGGCAGATCAATGCAATGCTCGATCGAATCAGCGCCCTCATGGACGAGCTTCGCCTATTGACCGACAGCCTGGCGCATGACCTGCGCTCTCCGGTCAGCAGGCTTCGCTCGGCGGCCTTCGCCGCTGCTGAAGTGAGCGATCCCAAGGAACAGGAAGAGCTGCTCGGAAGCGTTATCCGCCAAGCCGATGCGCTGATGCGAATTCTCACTGCAGTGCTCGAGATCAGCCGCTCCGAGGCGCTCACCGGCCGCGACCAATTCCACTGGTTCGACATTGGCGAGCTCGCCGCCGAACTAACGGAAATGTACGATCCCCTGGCCGAAGAAGGCGGCGCGACGCTGGGATATGACCGGCCCGCCCGTCCGGTCCCATTGTTCGGACATCGACAGCTGCTTGCGCAGGCGATCAGCAACCTTGTCGAGAATGCGATCCGCTATGGCTCGGCGGGCGGCGAAATTCGCGTCCGGGTCCAACCCGGTGAACGCCAGATCCGGGTCGAAATTGCCGACCGCGGACCGGGGATCCCCGCCGATCGACGTCAGGAGGCGCGGCGCCGATTTGGACGGCTCGATTCGAGCCGCTCGGACGAAGGCGCAGGCCTGGGGCTCGCGCTTGCCGAGGCGATCGCTCATCTCCACGAGGGCGAGCTTACGCTCGAGGACAATCGTCCGGGACTGCGCACCGTGCTCGAGCTTCCGGTCCATTCGAAGCAGGCCAACGCGGCCTGAGCCTGCGACCGGAAACGAGCGCAACGCATCCAGAGCCGGGGCTCGTTCGTTTGGGTCGCGATGCACGGTTGATGAGATGGAGGCGTGGCATGGCCCAGCACGGATATCTTCGTGAATATGATGAAGATTGGCGGCGGGATCAGGATCGCGAGCGCAGCTGGCGCGAGAGTGAGCCGAGGGATCGCGATCGAGACCGCCGGTTCATGTTCGGTGATCGAGGGTCGAGCTCCGATCAATATTATTTGAGCTGGCGCGAGAAACAGATGCAGGAGCTCGACCGCGACTATGCCGAATATCGCCGCGAGCGCGAGCAGCAGTTCCAGCAGGATTTCGACGCATGGCGGCGACAGCGGCATGAAAATGTTCCGCCGCTCCAGACGGGCATGACCCAGACGGGGCTTTCGAGCGACCCGAGCGGCGAGCTTCAACTGACCGAGGACGAAGCGATCGAGCCGGCGCGTGGACCGGATCCGACGGCGACAGCGACGCTGGGCACGTCGAGGGGCCGCGGATCCTAGCCTTCGATCACGACCTTCGTTCCGACCTTGGTGACGGCGTAGAGCTTCTCCGCGAATTTCATGGGCAGCCGCATGCAGCCGTGGCTCGCCGGGTAGCCGGGGTTCACCCCGCCGTGGAAAGCAATTCCATAATCGTCGATGCGCTGCATCCACGGCATTGGCGCATTGTCGTATTTCTTGGATCGGTAGAAGGGCCGCTTCTCGAGGATGGTCCAGAACCCATAGGGTGTGACATGGCCTGTCTTGGCGCTCGACATGGTGGAAGCGCCGAGGAGCTTGTCGCCTCGGTAGACGTAGGCCATCTGGGTCAGGAGATCGACGACGATCCGCGTCTCGCCCTCGGCAGGAGCGGAGGCAGCCCAGACATATTCGCCGGGCTTCAGGCCTACCTTGCGGAACTCGGCGACCATGTCCTTGTGGGCCTGCGGCGCGGCGCCCTGAGTCCAATGGTAGGGAACCGGAAGGGGCTGCCGAAGAACCGGACGGGTCTGCTGCTTGTGATTGCCGCCGAACAGGTGGATTCCCCTGGCTTCGGCGGAGGCTGAACAGACCAGGAGAATTGCAGCCGCGATCGCGGCCAGATTTTCGTACTTCATCGACGCGATCGAACGTCCTGAGCTGAAAGTCGTTTCGCGTTTGCACAGCCTGACAGCTGCACGAGAGTCAAGCCGTCGGTAAATGATAAGTTGCTGTTAATCGGCAGATTTCTTCGACTTTTGAAGAGCCGATTGGCGAACGAACCGCTCCGGACCCGCCAATAACAGAGCCTGCCCTCGTTTGGCCCCGCACGTCTTGCGCGGTTCTACAGGAGGAAAGGCAGGAGCATCTTGGTCCGGGCGCGATAGGCCGGATAAGTATCGGGGAACCGCTCCGACATGTGCCGCTCCTCTGCGCGCGCGCTGTAGACAAAATAGAATCCGGCGGCGGCCGCGACGAGCCACCACACGGGAGTGATCCCGACTGCAGTGCCGATCATCATCAGAAGGACGCCTGAATAAATTGGGTGGCGGACGAGGCTGTAAGGGCCGCTGGTGACAAGGTCCGTGTCGGTTTTCCGCATCCCGGGCGAACCCCAGTTACGGCCGATAGCGGCTCTTGCGGTGAAGGCGAGGATTGCGCCGGCAGTGGCGATCACGGCTCCGGCTATGGCCAAGTTGACGCTTCGGAACTCAGCGATCTGGAGCGCGCGAAGGTCGGGCGAGCGGCGCGCCAGGCTGATTAGGACCACGATCATGAGGAACAGCCCCAGACGCATCATCATCCCCCTGCGAAAAGCAGTGCGATCCGTGCCCGGCTTTACGAACATCGCGGCAATTGCCCAGTAGAAGAGGAAGACGACCCAGAGGCCCACAATCCACCAATGGAAGAGGGCGAGGATCACTCCCACTCGATAGTTCCGGGGGGCTTCGAGGTATAATCGTAAACCACCCGGTTGATGCCCTGGACCTCGTTCACGATGCGCGTCGCCACGCGGCTGAGGAAGGCCGCGTCGAACGGGTAGATGTCGGCGGTCATTCCGTCGAGCGAGGTGACCGCGCGAAGGCCGCAGACATAATCATAGGTGCGATAGTCGCCCATGACCCCGACGGTACGCACCGGCAGGAGCACGACAAAGGCTTGCCAGATCGCATCGTAAAGGCCGGCATTGCGGATCTCTTCGAGATAGATTGCGTCGGCCTTGCGCAATATGTCGCACTTGTCGCGGGTGACTTCCCCTGGAATGCGGATCGCAAGCCCGGGACCTGGGAACGGGTGCCGGCCGACGAACGCCTCCGGCAGGCCGAGCTCGCGACCGAGCTCCCGCACCTCGTCCTTGAACAGCTCGCGCAAGGGTTCGACCAGCTTCATGTTCATGCGCTCGGGCAAGCCGCCGACATTGTGGTGGCTCTTGATCGTCACCGACGGACCGCCGGTGAAGCTCACGCTTTCGATGACGTCCGGATAGAGCGTGCCCTGTGCCAGAAACTCTGCGCCGCCGATTTTCTTCGCTTCGGCCTCGAACACATTGATGAATTCGGAACCGATGAACTTGCGCTTCTTTTCGGGGTCAGTGACGGTTTCGAGTCCGGCGAGGAAATCGGCGCTCGCGTCCACATGCACCAGTGGAATGTTGTAGCTGTTCCTGAACAGGCTCACCACCTGCTCGGCTTCGCCTGCACGCATCAGCCCATGGTCGACGAAGACGCAGGTCAGTTGGTCGCCGATGGCCTCGTGAATCAAAACCGCGGCAACCGCACTGTCGACCCCCCCTGACAGGCCGCAAATCACGCGCCCGGCGCCCACCTGCGTGCGGATTTCAGCGATCTTCGCATCCCGGAAGCTGGCCATCGTCCAGTCGCCGGCACAGCCGCAGACGTGACGCACGAAGTTGGCGAGCAGCTTTCCGCCGTCGGGCGTGTGCACGACCTCGGGGTGGAACATCAGGCTGTAGCGCCTGGCTTCCTCATTTGTGGCGATTGCGAAAGGGGCGCCTTCGGAGCGCGCGACCACCTTGAAACCCGGCGCAAGAGTCTCGACCCGGTCGCCATGGCTCATCCAGACCTGGTGCCGCTCGCCCACGTTCCACAGGCCGTCGAAAAGCGCCGAGGGCGAGACGATCTCGATGAACGCGCGACCGAATTCGCGCTGGTCGGAGGCGACCACCCTGCCGCCCAGTTGCTGATGCAGGGTCTGCTGGCCGTAGCAGATGCCGAGTAGCGGCACCCCGCTCTCGAACATCACTTTCGGTGCGCGCGGACTTTCGGCCTCGGTGACGGATGCGGGCCCTCCGGAGAAGATGACCCCCTTGGGCTGAAGGCGGTGAAACGCATCTTCGGCGGCATTGAAAGGCGCGATTTCGGAATAGACTCCGGCCTCGCGGATCCGGCGGGCGATAAGCTGCGTCACCTGACTGCCGAAATCGACGATGAGAATGGATTCGGTGGGCTGGACCGTCATGGCGGGCCGATACGGACGGAGCGGCCAAGAGTAAAGTTCGCCGCTGATCGCCCCTGTGTCGAAGTTGGCGGATCCATTGCTCGAGGACCCCATGCTGCGAAGCCTGCATCGCTTCGGGCGTGATTCCAGCTTTGCCCAGAGCGAAAATGCGCCGGAGCCCTTCAAGCTCCGGCGCATGGTTCACAGCCGCTTTCCGGTCAGCGACGTTCAGTAGCGTCGGTAGCCGTATTGCGAATAATCATTGTCGCCATATGGCGTGTAACCGTAGCCGTAACTGGGCTGGGCGCGGTAGATGCTCACTTCTCTGATGAAACCGCGGAAATCGCTCCGACAGCGAAATGTCAGGTCAGGGCTCTGCGCACCATAGCCGTAACCGCCATAACGGCCACTGGCTGCGACTCCGCGGACCGCAATGCCGCCATCGTTGCGCGGTGAAACCGAGCTGATGCCGAGCACTCGCCCGCCAGCGCCGTAGCCGTAACCATAGCCGCCGAGCCGTGCCTGGACTGCGCTGACGCATTGATTGACAATGGCCTGACTGTTGATTCCGTAACCGTAGCCACCGCCGCCGTAGCCACCGCCGTAGCCGTAGCCGTAGCCCGGATAAAATTGCGCCGCGGCTGGCGCTGCGCCGGCGAGCGCGGCGAGCGCAGCGCCCCCCGCCAGCAACTTCGTGATAGCCATCATGGCCCTGGTCTCCCTAACTTGCCAAGTCGCCGGCACACAAAGCCAGCGATGTGAATGCCGGTCTATCGTTACGCAGTTGCACCGGCCCTGAACCGCCGGTTTGCTTTCGTTCAGCTATTCAGTCGGGCAGCCGAACCTCGTCCCAGCTTTTCAGCTTTCGCTCGCGGCTCCACAGCTCCATCGGCCCATCCTCGCGCCAGCGCTCGGCGACGGCGAGCGCAGTTTCGTCATCCTCCGCCTCAAATTCGCGGAAGTGATCGATATGGCCGCTGAAGCGATCGATAAAATAGAGGCGATAGTAATCCAATGCTCCACCCCCGGCCCGGCAGCCCATTTGTATCACTTATCCACTGTGCGGACGAATCCGTGGGATGGCCTCGACGCCACGTTTCGGATGGACTGACGAATGCGCAGCAAGTATCTAATAACGAAAGTTAATTTCGGACTATCCACAACTAATTAACACTTTACAAACAACTTTGAGAAGCGCATTTATGCGAGCATCGGGGCCTGAGCCCTGACCGGTCGTTGCGTGGCGTACAGGCCGCCCACTTTCGGACCTGCGGCGAGGACAAGAGGCTTTTGCCCATGTCATCCCCGGCCCCCAAGCGATCCGACCTGATCGGCTTAGTTGGACAGGGGGCGGCGTAATGTCAGAAGGTCCATGAGAATTCGCTAGGCGAATTTACAAAGTCATTACATCGTTGAACCCCGCCACAGCGCAACAAGCCGCTGCGTCAGCGAACGTGTCTTGATCCTGCTGGAGACGCGCAGTGGCGGTCAATTTTGTCGACTTTTCCGACATTCCCGATCGGACGCGAAGCGTTCGAACGCCATCATGTGCGACTGAGCTTGAGGAACGCGGAGCGGGGGGGGGTGGGGGACCGCACCCCCCCCCCAGAAGTCAGGGGGGGGGGCCCCTAC